>NZ_JBEYTB010000007.1:0-454916 GCF_040642915.1 Actinomadura sp. NPDC047616 | reverse complement strand
TCGGACTTGGCCACTGCGGCGTCCGCCTTCGCTTCAGTTGTCGTCATCAGGTGTCACTCCTTGATCAGGAGTTACACCGAAAACCGTACAGTCCCCCGGCACCGTCACGCGCTGCCGGGGTTCTGTGGCGGGGTGTGTGTCTGGTTGGTGGGAGTTGGCGGGATTTGAATCCGCTGTTCGGCGTGGAGGTTGGTGGTGCGGCGGATGGGTGGTTTTGGCGGGGGGTTGAGTGGCGTGCTGGTTTTGGGATTGTCACGCGGTGTTGAGGTTTTGTGGCGGGGTGTGTTTCTGGCTGGTTGGGGTCGGCTGGTTGGGGGGTGTGGGGCGGTGTGTTTGGTGGGTGGTGCGGAAGGTGGGGGTGGGTGGGGCTGAACATTTATGGGTGGTCGGGGTGTTGGGGCGGTTGTTTGGGTTTGTGTCGGCGTTATATGGGGGCGGGATCCAATTTCGGGGGTGAAGGATTCTTGCGGTCGTTGTTGTCGTTGTCAACGTCCGCTTCTTGTCATGGGCGCGTCGTGGATATTCGGATTGCGCTGACTGGCGGTGTGGTGGTCTCGGGGGGTGGTTCGGTGGGGTGCTGTAGGGCCAGTTCAGGGGCTTGGCGCAGGTTCCGCTGGGGGTGTCGGACGGGGTGGGGGCTGTTGACCACATCAGGTCAGGGAGATGACTCGTCTCTTTAAAGGTGCCTATATATAGGGGCGTCGACGTCGCCGGGAAACAGAGTCCATCTTCGAATCCCTCTTGTGGTGCCACAGCAGTTCCCGTCCGGCTGTCCGACCATCTCCCGGAGACGGCCAGTGACCAGCGCGGCGGATTCGTGAATTGTGCCGTGACCTGGTCTTACCCCTCGGTGCGGCCATGAATGGCCGTACTGGTGAAAGGCGAATTGCGCATGAACAACCCCCTCGGCGGCGCCGTGCGGCGCTGGAGAAGAACCGTGGTCGTGGCCGCTGCCGCGGCTTCGCTCGGCACGGTGACGTTCGGGCTGCCCGCGGCCGGCGCCGCGGCCACGGCGACGCCGGACCGTAAGGTGGCCGCGGCGAGTGCCGACACGCCGGTGGCCAGGTCCAGCAGCGGCAGGACGTCCGTCGGCCAGGCGCCCGTGGCCAAGGCGACCGCGAACTCGTCCAGCGGCTTCCGCGGCACGGGAGATCTCGCCGACGCCGACGGCGTCAGCTTCTCGCGCAAGTTCCCCAAGAATGTGAAGATGCTCGGCGGGGACTTCACCACCCAGAGCGTCATCGGCACCGATGAGCGGACGCAGGTGACGGCGACCACCACCTATCCCTACACGGTCGCCGGGAAGCTGACGTTCACCGCGCCCAACGGCCTCACCTACGGCTGCACCGCGTGGCTCTACGACGCCGACACCGTCGCCACCGCGGGGCACTGCGTGTACTTCCATGAGGGGAGCACGCACGGCTGGAGCAGCAACTTCGTGTTCTGGCCGGGACGCAACGGCTCGTCGACGCCCTACGGCTCGTGCGGCTGGGCTACTGCCTACTCGGTGAACGGCTGGATCAACGACCAGAACCCGGAGTACGACTACGGCGCGATCAAGCTGAACTGCAGCATCGGCAACACCACCGGCTGGCACGGGCTGCGCTGGCAGGCCGCCTCCTACGACGGAACGCAGGCCAACATCACCGGGTACCCGGGCGACAAGCCGGCCAACACCATGTGGCAGATGTCGGGTCCGATCGCCTCGTCGGCGACGCGGCAGCTGTTCTACTCCATCGACACCGCCGGCGGGCAGAGCGGCTCGGCGGTGACCATTCCGGGTTGCGGTGCCAACTGCGGGATCGCCGTCCACGCCTACGGCGTCTATGGCGGCTCGGCCTACAACCGCGGCACCCGCATCACCGAACCCGCGTTCAACAACTACGTCAGCTGGAGTGCATGACGCGGTCATCTTCCCGTGAGGACGTCGGGGCTTCGGTGTCGGGCGACGCCGGAGCCCCGGCTCACGTCGTTGAATCGAGGCCATGAGACGACATCGGCTGCTGACGGCCGTGACGCTGACGGCGGCCTGCATGACCGGCGCGCCGATCGGAGCGGACGCCTCGCGTTCCAGTGACGATCCACCGCCGGACACGGGTCCGGCCTCCCCGCGGTCAGGGGTGGTCACGGGGCGTGTGCTGACACGGTCCGGTGCACCGGTGGCCGGTTGTGCTGTGGTGCCGGAGGCGACGTCCCGGCCGCGTCCGCCCGTTCCCGAGATGGCCGTCCTGTCGGACGCCGACGGCCGTTACCGCTGGCCGCTGCCGCGCGCCACCTACGACCTCACCGCGCGGTGCCCGGACGCCCGCGGGAGCGGCCGGGTCACCCGCGTGACCGTCCGGCCGGGCGAGGAGACCGTCGCGGACATCGTCCTCGGCTGAATCGCCGGTGGGATCCCGCGCGTCACGGCGTCCGGCCGGGGGACGCCATCTCCTCGGGTGGCCCGTATGGCGGCACGCCCCTTCCGCCCCGTGACAGATCCGCGGCCGGTTCGTCGTCCGCTTCGATCGTCCACCTCCGGGGTACGGGTTGACCGGGCCGGTTGCGGCCGGGTGCGTCGCGCGGTGTCCGGCGGGGGCGGGCGTCCGTTGTGCCGGGGGTCACAGGCGTCGTAGGCTGCACGCAGTCGAAGCGTTTCGAAAGTTCTTCGGGGTCATCGCCGAAAGCTTTCGCGAACCCCTCCGAGGAGGACCATGCTCGTCGCCGGGATCGACTCCTCCACACAGTCCACGAAGGTCGTGCTCTGCCGGGCGGAGGACGGCCGGATCGTCGACCAGATCTCCGCGCCCCACCCCGACGGTACCGAATGCCACCCGCGGCACTGGAGCCATGCCCTCGACCAGGCCCGCGAGCTGCTGGAACGCGCCGACGCCGTGGCGGTGGCCGCGCAGCAGCACGGCATGGTGGCGCTGGACGAGGGCGGCGAGGTGGTCCGCCCCGCCCTGCTGTGGAACGACACCCGCTCGGCGCCGCAGGCCCGCGCGCTGGTCGACGAGCTGGGCGGCGCCAAGACCTGGGCCGAGCGGACGGGCTTGGTGCCGGTCGCCTCGTTCACCGTCACCAAGCTGCGCTGGATGGCCGAGCGGGAGCCGGACAACGCCGCCCGCACCGCCGCCGTGCTGCTCCCGCACGACTGGCTGACCTGGAGGCTCGGCGCCGCCGGGCACGTCACCGACCGCGGCGACGCGTCCGGCACCGGGTACTGGTCGCCCGCCGAGGGCCGCTACCTGCCGGAGATCGCGGCGGCGGCGCTCGGCCACGAGCCCGGCCTGCCCCGCGTGGCGGCGCCGGGGGAGACGGTCGGCGAGACGGCCTGGGGCGCGCGCATCGGCCCCGGCACCGGCGACAACATGGGCGCCGCGCTCGGCCTCGGCCTGCGCACGGGCGACGTCGTGCTGTCGATCGGCACGTCCGGCACGGCGTACGCGGTCGCCGACCGTCCCGCCGGGGACCCGTCCGGGCTGGTCGCCGGATTCGCCGACGCGACCGGACGGTTCCTGCCACTGGTGTGCACGCTGAACGCCGCGCGCGTCCTGACCTCGGCCGCCGCCATGGTGGGCGCCGACCTGGACGAGCTGTCGCGCCTGGCGCTGGCGGCCGAGCCGGGGGCGGGCGGGCTGACGCTGCTGCCGTACCTGGACGGCGAGCGCACCCCCGACCGCCCGGACGCCACCGGCGTGCTGTCCGGGCTGACCACGTCCAACGCCACCCGCGAGAACATCGCGCGGGCGGCCGTCGAGGCGCTGCTGTGCTCGCTGGCCGACGCCGTCGACCACCTGGCCGCGCAGGGCGTGCGGCCGCGGCGCACGCTGCTGATCGGCGGCGGCGCGCGGTCGGCGGCCGTGCGGGCGCTGGCGCCCGCGATCCTCGGCACGCCCGTCACCGTCCCCGAACCGGCCGAGTACGTGGCGCTCGGCGCCGCCCGGCAGGCCGCCTGGGCGCTGGCCGGGACGCCCGAACCGCCCGCCTGGCCCGACCGTCCCGCCAGCGAGCACGAGGCCGCCCCCGGCGACGCGGCGGCGGCCGAGTCCGTCCGGGCCCGCTACGGCGTGCTGCGCGACGCCACCGCGACCTGGTGATCCCACCGCAACGGCAACGCATGAGGAGGAATTCGTGACCGAGGAGCGCTTCACCCCGCGCCCGGAGGACAAGTTCTCGTTCGGGATCTGGACGGTGGGCTGGCAGGGCGTCGACGTGTTCGGCCCCGGCACGCGGCCGCCGATGCCCGCCGAGCGGGCCGTGCGCAAGCTGGCCGAGATCGGCGCGTACGGCGTCAACTTCCACGACAACGACGTGTTCGCGTTCGAGGCGACCGCGGCCGAGCGCGACGAGCGGATCGGCGCGTTCCGCAAGGCGCTGGACGAGACCGGCCTGGTCGTGACGACGGCGACGACGAACCTGTTCGGCCACCCGATCTTCAAGGACGGGGCGTTCACCGCCAACGACCGCGACGTGCGCCGGTTCGCGCTGCGCAAGGTGATGGACAACATCGACCTGGCCGCCGAGCTGGGCGCCCGGGTGTACGTGTGCTGGGGCGGCCGGGAGGGCGCCGAGTCCGGGGCGGCCAAGGACGTGCGGGCCGCGCTGGACCGTTACAAGGAGGCGTTCGACATCCTCGGCGCCTACGTCCTGGACAAGGGCTACGACCTGCGGTTCGCGATCGAGCCCAAGCCCAACGAGCCGCGCGGCGACATCCTGCTGCCGACCGTCGGGCACGCGCTGGCGTTCATCGAGGAGCTGGAGCACTCCGAGCTGGTCGGCCTCAACCCCGAGGTCGGGCACGAGGAGATGGCCGGGCTGAACTACGCGCACGGGCTGGCCCAGGCGCTGTGGCACGGCAAGCTGTTCCACATCGACCTGAACGGGCAGAACGGCCCGCGCTACGACCAGGACCTGCGGTTCGGGGCCGGCAACGCGCGCGGCGCGTTCTGGGTCGTCGACCTGATCGAGGGCAGCGACTACGACGGGCCGATCCACTTCGACTTCAAGCCGCCGCGCACCGAGGACGACGAGGGCGTGTGGGAGTCGGCGCGCGGCTGCATGCGCAACTGGCTGATCCTGCGGGAGAAGGTCCGGGCGTTCCGGGCCGACCCCGAGGTGGGGGAGGCGCTGCGCGCGGCCCGTGTGGACGAGCTGGGCACCCCGACGCTGGCCGAGGGCGAGGACTGGCGGTCGGTGCGCGAGTTCACCCCGGACGTCGAGGCCCTGGCGGCGCGCGGCGCGGCGTTCGAGCGGCTGGACCAGCTCGCGCTCGAGCACCTCTACGGGGTGCGCTGACCAGGGCACTTGAGAGTAAGCGCTTTCCGGCCTAGGGTGCGGGAAAGCGCTTACTTCATTTTTCCTCCGGCCCCAAGGAGAACGATGACCGTACGCACCCTCGGCGTGGTGATGAACGGCGTGACCGGCCGCATGGGCTACCGCCAGCACCTGCTGCGTTCCGTTCTGGCGATCAACGAGGCGGGCGGCGTCCCGCTCACCGGCGGCGGCCGCGTCCGGCTGCGGCCGATCCTTGTCGGCCGCAACGCCGGCAAGCTGCGCGAGCTGGCCGGACGGCACGACATCGCCGACTGGACCACCGACCTGGACGCCGCCCTCGCCGACCCCGACACCGAGATCTACTTCGACGCCCAGGTCACCTCCGCCCGCGTCGGCGCGGTCACCCGGGCGATCGAGGCGGGCAAGCACGTCTACGCCGAGAAGCCCACCGCCGAGTCCCTCGAGGACGCCATCACGCTGGCCAAGACGGCGCAGGCGGCCGGCGTCAAGAACGGCGTCGTCCAGGACAAGCTGTTCCTGCCGGGCCTGCGCAAGCTCAAGCGGCTCATCGACGGCGGCTTCTTCGGCCGCGTGCTGTCGGTGCGCGGCGAGTTCGGCTACTGGGTGTTCGAGGGCGACTGGCAGGACGCCCAGCGGCCCAGCTGGAACTACCGCGTCGAGGACGGCGGCGGCATCGTGCTCGACATGTTCCCGCACTGGCACTACGTGATGGAGAACCTGTTCGGGCGGGTGGAGGCGGTGACGGCCCGCGCGGTCACCCACGTGCCGCGCCGCTGGGACGAGAGCCGCTCGCCCTACGACGCCACCGCCGACGACGCCGCCTACGGCATCTTCGAACTCGCCGGCGGCGTCGTCGCGCAGATCAACTCGTCGTGGACCACACGGGTGTTCCGCGACGAGCTGGTGGAGTTCCAGGTGGACGGCACCGAGGGCAGCGCCATCGCGGGGCTGCGCCGCTGCCGCGTCCAGCACCGCGCGATGACGCCCAAGCCGGTGTGGAACCCCGACCTGCCCGCCACCGAGAGGTTCCGCGAGCAGTGGCAGGAGGTCCCCGACAACGAGGACTTCGACAACGGCTTCAAGGTGCAGTGGGAGATGTTCGTCCGGCACGTCGTCGAGGACGCCCCGTTCCCGCACGACTTCGCGGCCGGCGCGCGCGGCGTGCAGCTCGCCGAGGCGGGCCTGCTGTCGTCCGCCGAGGGACGCCGCGTCGAGCTGGACCCGATCGACCTCGGCGAGGAGTGAGCCTCATGATCACGCCGAACACGTTGAAACTGCCGACCGCGGACGGCCGTCTGGAGCCGTACTCCCCGGGCGAGCCGCGCGCCTGGCGGACGCCGTCCGGGCCGCCGTCGTCCCGCATCGCCTATGCCGCCGGGCACGTCGTGGCGGACCCGCGCGCCGACAACGGCCCCGGCGTCCCCGCGACCGTGGACTGGGACGCCACGCTGCGCTTCCGCCGTCACCTGTGGTCGCTCGGGCTGCGCGTGGCCGACGCGATGGACACCGCCCAGCGCAACATGGGCCTGGACTGGGACGCCACCCGCCAGCTGATCCGCCGCAGCGCCGCCGAGGCCGGGGCGCACGGCGACCCGGCCGAGCTGGTGGCCTGCGGCGCGGGCACCGACCACCGGCCCGACGCGGCCACGCTGGACGACGTCGTCGCCGCCTACGAGGAGCAGATCGAGGTCGTCCGGGACGCCGGCGCCGGAGTGATCATCATGGCGAGCCGTCAGCTCGCCCGGATCGCCGCCGGCCGTCCCGAGGACTACCGCGCCGTCTACGGCCGCCTGCTGGAGCAGGCCGACCGCCCGGTGATCCTGCACTGGCTGGGGGAGATGTTCGACCCGAACCTGGCGGGCTACTGGGGTTCGGACGACCTGGACAAGGCCATCGGCCACTTCCTCGACCTGGTGCGCGAGCACGCGTCCCGTGTCGACGGCGTCAAGGTGTCCCTGCTGGACGCCGACCGGGAGATCGAGATCCGCGCCGGGCTGCCCGACGGCGTCCGCCTCTACACCGGCGACGACTTCAACTACCCCGACCTCATCGCGTCCGGCAGCGACGCGCTGCTGGGCATCTTCGACGCGATCGCGCCCGCGGCCGCCGCCGCCCTGCACGCGCTGGACGCGGGCGACACCGCCGCCTACGCCGAGATCTTCGGGCCGACGGTGCCGCTGTCGCGCAAGATCTTCGAGACGCCCACCTACAACTACAAGACCGGCATCGTGTTCCTGGCCTGGCTCGCCGGGCACCAGGAGGCGTTCACAATGGTGAACGGCGCGCAGAGCGCCCGCTCCGTCGTCCACCTGGCCGAGGTGTTCCGCCTGGCCGACGCCGCGGGCCTGCTGCCCGACCCCGACCTGGCCGTCCGCCGCATGCGCGCGCTGCTGGCCGTCCACGGGGTGGACGCATGAGCCGGCTGTCGCTGAACCAGTGGACGACCCGGCGCTGGTCGGTGCCCGATGCCGTGGACGGCTGCCGGCGCCACGGCATCGAGGCCATCGGCCTGTGGCGCGAGCCCGTCGCCGAGCACGGCCTCGCCGCCACCGCCAAGCTCGTCCGCGACGCGGGCCTGCGCGTCTCGTCGCTGTGCCGGGGCGGCTTCCTGACCGGGGGCTCCGGGCTGGACGACAACCGCCGCGCCATCGACGAGGCGGCCGAACTCGACGCGGCCTGCCTGGTGCTGGTGGTCGGCGGCCTGCCGGGCGTCGTCCCGGGGGAGCCGCTGGGCGACGGCGTCTCCCGCGACCTGGGGGCCGCCCGCGCGCGCGTGGCCGAAGCGCTGGAGGAGCTGGCGCCCTACGCCGCCGAACGCGGCGTCCGCCTGGCGCTGGAGCCGCTGCACCCGATGTACTGCGCCGACCGCGCGGTGCTGTCCACGCTGAAGCAGGCGCTCGACCTGGCGTCCCCCCACCCGGCCGACCAGGTCGGGGTCGTGGTCGACACCTTCCACATCTGGTGGGACCCCGAGGTCTACGACCAGATCGCCCGTGCGGGCGCGGAGGGCCGCGTCGCCAGCTACCAGGTGTGCGACCAGCTGCACCCGCTCCCGCAGGACGTGCTGCTGGGCCGCGCCATGATGGGCGACGGCGTCATCGGCTTCACCCCGCTGACGGAGGCCGTCACCGCCACCGGCTACGACGGCGACATCGAAGTCGAGATCTTCAATGCCGACGTCTGGGCCGCCGACCCGGACACGGTGCTGGCGACGATGAAGGAACGCTTCGCCACCCTGATCGCCCCCGCCCTCGCCTGAACCCCGGCGGCCGGTGCCGCACCCCTCCGTGGCACCGGCCGCCTTCCGGCGTCATCTCCGGTCCCGTTACGGCGTTCTCGAACAGCTGCCAGACGACTCCGGACTTTTCAGTAAATGACGCCACTTGTTGAGTAAAGGCATGGCAAATACGCTCGGGCCGACCTTGCGGCAGCACCGTTCCGACACAGGAAGGCCCCCGCCATGCTGCATCGCACCGTCGCGCGCACCCTCGTCGGTGCCGGCGCGATCGCCCTGTCCCTCACCCTCGCCCCCGCGGCCGGCGCCGCCCCGTCCCTCGCCGTGACCACGCTGTACTACGACGACAGCCAGGCCGCGGAGTTCAAGAGCGCGGTCGCCGCCGGCGCCCAGTCGTGGAACTCCAGCGTCCAGAACGTCCGCCTGGTCAAGGCCCCCGCGGGCACCCGCGCCCAGATCCGCGTCATCGCCGACGACGGATGGCCCCGCGCCACGCTCGGCCCCGTCCGCCCCGGCGGCCAGGTCACCGTGTGGTTCGGACGGCAGGCGGTGAACGAGGGCTACAACACCACCCGCATCGCCGCCCACGAGCTCGGCCACAGCCTCGGCCTGCCCGACCGCAAGCCCGGCCCGTGCTCGTCCCTCATGTCCGGCTCGACCGGCGGCGTGACCTGCACCAACGCCACCCCCAACGCCTCCGAGCGCGCCGCCGTCGAATCCAACTACGCGAGCCTGGCCGCGACCCGGAGCACCGCCGGCGCCGTCGTCGTCGACGCGCCCTGACCCACGGTCTCCCGCCCGTCGCCCTGACGCCGAAAGGCTGAGAGGGCGACGGGCTATTCGCGATCGGCCAGGGGAGCCGGCGGTTCCAGCATGGGCACGAGGAACCGCCGGGCCACCATGGCCAGCTGCTCGTCGTCGTCGAGGTCGACGAGGTGGCTGGGGATCCCCAGGAACGAGGCGGAGATCCGGACCATCATCTCCGCCACGAGGTCGGCGTCCAGGTCGCTCGACACGTTGCCCGCGCGTTGCTCCTGGCGGAGCTGGCCCGCGACGAACTGCCGCACGGTGGCGAGGGTGCGCCCCCCGTCATTGATCATGGAGGGCACGAGCAGGTCCGGTTCCGTGGCGATCAGACCGCCGATCAGCGGGTTGCTCCGGATGGCGCGCAACGAGCTCACAAAGCCCAGCACCACCCGGTCGGCGGCGGTCTCGGCCTGCTGGATGTCGCGCAGGAACTGGTCGAAGTACCGGCGGAACTCCCGCCGCACGACATGTTCGACCAGCGCGTTCTTCGTGGCGAACCGCCGGTAGACCGTGATCCGCGAGACCCCCGCCCGCCGGGCCACGTCCTCCATGGTGGAGCGCTGGACGCCCATCCGGCAGAACTGCTCGTACGCGGCGTCCAGTATCTGTGCGCGGGTCTCGTCCATGTCGTCGACCTGTTCGACGGCGTCGATGTACGCGCGTTCGAGCAACGACTCCGCGCCCGAGGCCGTCATGAGGGCGGACAACGCAGGTTCCATGGGCTCCTCCTGAGTCGCCTGATTCTGCCTCACCCTCCGACAGCCTCCCTCACGTTCGGGTCTTGTGGCGGCCGCCACAGTGTGCTGTATTGGACATGCCGTCGATGATACGCAGATACGAACCACGTATCACCGTATCAGAACGGCTCTCGGCCCCGAGGAGGAGCAAGGCATGGAGAATCCCAGCAGGCGCAACGTGTTGATGGCGGGCGGGACGCTGGGCGCAGTCGGCGCGCTCAGCGTCGCCGCGCCCGCGCAGGCGGGCTCACTGTGGACGTGGTCGCCCAAGGGCTCGGTGGCGGGCGCCGGAGAAGGCGCCGACCCGCGGTGGGTGTGGGACCCGGAGGCCGATGAACTCGTCGCCTCGATCATCGACCGGGGGGACGTCGCCAAGGCCAACAGGGCACTGCGCAAGTGGACCAAGAACGGCCAGCCGCTGCCCAGCGACCTGCCGGCGGACCTGCGGGACTTCATGGAACGCGCCCGCCGGATGCCGGCCTGGGCCGACCAGGGCAAGCTCGCCACCGCGGTCGACTTCAACGAGAAGCGGGGCCTCTACCTCGGCGTCACCTACGGCTTCGCCAGCGGGATGATGAGCACGGTCATCCCCAGGGAGGCGCGCGCGGTCTACTACTCCAAGGGCGGCGCGGACATGCGCGACCGCATCACCAAGACCGCCAAGCTCGGATACGACATCGGGTCGTCGAACGCCTACAGGCCCGACGGCGAGATGATCGTGACCTGCGTCAAGACCCGGCTGGCGCACGCCGGCGTACGCCACCTGCTGCCGAAGTCCCCGCACTGGAACAAGGTCGCCGAGGAGACGATCCCGATCAGCCAGGCGGACATGATGGTCACCTGGCACAGCCTGCCCACGACCGTCATGCAGAACCTGGTCAAGTGGAAGGTGCCGATCCCCGCCGCCGAGTCCGAGGCGTTCCTGCACTCGTGGCAGCTGTGCGCGCACATGCTCGGCATCAGGGACGAGTACATCCCCAGCTCGTGGGACGAGGCCAACGCCCAGGCCAGGCAGGTCCTGAACCCGATCCTGGCCCCGACGCCCGAGGGCATCAAGCTGGCCGACATCCTGCTCAACCTCGCCACGATCGTCCCGGGCGGCCCCCTCAGGTACGTCACCAAGCCCATCCTCGGTTCGCTCACCCGCTACGTGCTCGGTGACGAGATCGCCAACTGGCTGAAGATCCCCAGGGAACCGCTGTGGGACGGCGTCTTCGAGACCCTCTGGGAGCCCTTCGTCGCCGTCCGCGAGGGACTGCTCTCGATGGAGCAGGCGCCGGGGGCCCTGCAGAAGTTCTACTGGGCCTTCGACGAGATCCTCCGCCTGGCGGCCCTGCTCGTCCTGTCCGGCGGGGACCTGCCGATCAGCATCGAGATCCCCGACGCCAACAACCCCAACTACCCCTGACCCACCCCCTGCGGCCTCAAGGCCGCAGCAAGCACCCCGCCCCCGGCCGCACCTCCCGCAGGCCGGAGCGCCGCCTCGATCCCAGGGCTCGGAACCCGTCCGGTTCCGAGCCCGAGGCGTTCGCGTCCCGTATCGGGGCACGATCCCGCGGCGGCGGGAGACGAGCCCTCCAAGGCGCCGGGCCCGTTCAGACCCGGCGGGTGCTGGTGCGGAGGATGACCTCGGCGGTGATCTGCTCGGTGGTGGGTTCGGGGGTGTCGGAGAGGGCCAGGTCGAGCGCCCGCTCTCCCATCTCCGTCAGGGGCAGGCGCACGGTGGTCAGGGCGGGCACCAGGTCGCGGAGGGTGGCGATGTCGTCGAAGCCGGCCACCGAGACGTCGCCGGGAACGTCGACGTCGCGGTCGCGCAGGGCGGCCAGGGCGCCCAGGGCCATGACGTCGTTGACGGCGAACACGCAGGACACGTCGCCGAGGCCGGAGCCGGCCAGCTCCGCCGCGGCCGCGTAGCCGCCGTCGCGGTCGAAGTCGCCGTGGAGCACGCGGGGGGCGGGGAGGCCGAGGTCGGCCAGCGCCGCCGTGAATCCGGCGGTGCGGTCGGCGGCGGTGAGCAGGCCGGGCGGACCGGCCAGCACGGCGAAGCGGCGGTGGCCCAGTCCGGCCAGCGACCGGGCCAGGGCCGCCGCGCCCTCCCGGTTGGCGGGGGCGACGGTGTCGACGCCGAGCAGGTCCTGGCCGACGCACGCCACCCGCCCGCCGGAGTCGCGGTAGCGGGCCAGCTCGGCCGCCAGCCGCTTGGTGATCGTGTCGTCGCTGGTGCGCGAGCCCGCCAGCACGATCGCGCGGACCCGCTGCACCCGCAGCGTGGACACCACCGCGATCTCGCGCTCCGGGTCGCGGTGCGTGGTGCCGACCATCACCGTCAGCCCGTGCCGGTCGGCGGCGCGCATGGCGCCCTCGGCCAGCGCCGCGAAGTAGGGGTCGGTCAGCGCGTGCACGACCAGTCCGATGACGTTGCTGGACCCCCGGGCCAGCGCCTGCGCGGTGACGTCCGGCTCGTAGCCGAGCTCGGCCGCCGCCAGCTCCACGCGCTGCCGGAGGGCCGCCCCCACCCGCCGGTTGCTGCCGTTGAGCACCCGCGAGGCGGTGGCGAGGGAGACCCCCGCGTGCCGCGCCACGTCCTCCAGAGTGACCATCTGACCCCCCGCCAGGTGGAAAGCGCTTTCGACCAGTCTAGTGAACCCATGAAAGCGTGAAAGAGCCGTTCACCCGACCCGTCGGCGCCGGTTACGTTCCAGCGCGACGGACGTCGCCGTCCGGCGACGGCCAGAGGCCACCATCAGGGGCGGAGAACGGAGGCGTTTCGATGAGTCAGCGGCGGCGGGCGGTGCTCGCCGGAGGAGCGCTCGGAGCGGCGGCGGCCGTGTTCGGATCCGTGTTGACGGCCGCCCCGGCGTCGGCGCACGGCGCGATGATGGTTCCGGGGAGCCGCACGTACCTGTGCTGGAAGGACGGGCTGACCTCGACCGGCGCGATCCAGCCCAAGAACCCCGCCTGCGCCGCCGCGGTCGCGCAGAGCGGCACCAACTCCCTCTACAACTGGTTCGCGGTGCTGCGCTCGGACGGCGCCGGGCGCATGCGCGGCTTCATCCCCGACGGCAAGCTGTGCAGCGGCGACGCGAAGGTGTACGACTTCAGCGGCTTCGACCTGCCGCGCAACGACTGGCCGGTCACGCACCTGACGTCCGGCGCGCAGATCCAGATGCGCTACAACAAGTGGGCCGCGCACCCGGGCACCTTCCGGTCGTACATCACCAAGGACAGCTGGAGCCCCACGCGCCCGCTGACCTGGGACGACCTTGAGGAGCAGCCGTTCGACTCGGTCACCGACCCGCCGAGCGTCGGGTCGCCGGGCAGCGAGAGCGCGTACTACTACTGGAACGCGCGGCTGCCGTCGGGCAAGAGCGGCCGGCACCTGATCTACTCGGTGTGGCAGCGCTCCGACAGCCAGGAGACGTTCTACAACTGCTCCGACGTGGTGTTCGACGGCGGCAACGGCGAGGTCACCGGAATCGGCTCGGGCAACGGCGGTCCCACGACCCCGCCGACCACGCCGACCGACCCGCCCACGCAGCAGCCCGGCGCGGTGTGCACCGCCTCGTTCCGCACGGTGAGCTCGTGGAACGGCGGGTTCCAGGGCGAGGTGAAGGTCACCAACTCCGGCACCGTCCCGATCAACGGCTGGCGGGTGCACTGGACGTTCGCCAACGGCGGCACCGTCGACGGCCTGTGGAGCGGCTCCTACACCCAGACCGGGGCGGACGTGGAGGTCGCCAACGCCTCCTGGAACGGCTCGCTGGCGGCCGGCGCGTCCACCACGTTCGGCTTCACCGCCAAGACGTCCAGCGCCGTCAGCGGCCTGGACACCCACTGCATGACCTCCTAGCCCATGACCCCTGGACCATGACCCCTGGACCATGACCCCTGCAAGAGCGGACAGGCGCCCCCGGGGACCGGCCGAATAAGCTGCCAGGCATGTCGCAGATCCCCGGGGGCCGTCTGGGCGGGCGCTACCAGCTGGTGGCGCCCGTCGGCTCGGGTGGCATGGCGACGGTGTGGCGCGCCGTCGACCTGGTCCTCGACCGGCCGGTGGCGGTCAAGCTGCCGCGCGACGGCTGGCCGCGGGAGCTGACCCCGCGGCTGCACGAGGAGGCCAAGGCCGCCGCGAGCCTGACCCACCCGCACATCACCGGCGTCTACGACTACGGCGAGGCGGACCTGCCGGACGGCGAACGCCTGCCGTACGTGGTGATGGAGCTGCTGGACGGCGAGAGCCTGGCGACGCGGCTGGCCCGCGGCCCGCTGCCGTGGCGGGAGGCCGCGGTGCTGGGCGCGCAGCTGGCGGACGCGCTGGCCGCCGCGCACGCCGCGGGCGTGGTCCACCGGGACGTCAAGCCCGGCAACGTGCTGCTGACCGCGACCGGCGCGAAGATCCTCGACTTCGGCATCGCGTTCACCGCCCCGGCCGGCGGGCGGCCGGACGGCGCCGGCCCGGTGCTCGGCACCCCCGCCTACGTCGCGCCCGAGCTGCTGGGCGGCGCCGCGCCGACCCCCGCCGCCGACGTGTACTCCCTGGGCGTTCTGCTCCGCGAGTCCCTGGCCGGCGACGAGCCTGCGCAGGGCGCGCCGGAGCAGGTCGAGCGTTTGTGGCGGCGGTGCGTGGACGAGCGGCCCGAGGCGCGGCCGTCGGCGGCCGAGGTCGCCGCGGTGCTGCGCGCGGCCGCCGGGATCCCGCAGGACGCCGTCGTCGGGGCGACCACCGCGCCGCCGCCGCACGGCCCGGCGCGCGACCACCACACGCGTGTCCTGGACGACCCCGACCCCCCGCCGGCGCCGTCTCCCGGCGGCGGCGCCCGCAGGCCGCTGCTGCTGGTCGTCGGCGGCGTGGTGGGCGCGCTCGGCCTGCTCGCCCTGCTGCTCGTCGCGCTGTCCCCCGAGTCCTCCGGCGGAGGGGCGGCGGGGCCGGCGCCCGGTCGCGGCACGTCGTCGTCCGGGGCCGGCGAGTGCGCCGTGTCGTACGACGTCGTCGGCGAGTGGCCGGACGGCTTCCAGGCGCGGGTGCGCGTCACCAACCTGGCGGACGCGCCGCTGGACGGATGGCGGCTGGCCTGGTCGTTTCCCGACGGGCAGCAGGTCGCCCAGCTGTGGAACGGCGCGCAGCGCCAGCAGGGCTCCGACGTGGAGGTGACCGCGGCCGGCTGGAACCGCACCATCCCGCCGCGCGGCGTCGTGGAGTTCGGGTTCATCGGCCGCCAGGACGGCGGGAACGGACGTCCCGGCCGGTTCACGCTCAACGGCCGGGACTGCCGGTCCGCGCAGTGACGGGAGGCGCCATGCCCAGGGTGCTCGTGTTCGCCAAGACCACCGGCTACCGTCACGACTCGATCCCCGCGGGGGCCGAGGCCGTCCGCGAACTGGGCGCCCGCAACGGCTTCACGGTGGACGTCACCGACGACACCGTGCTGTTCTCACCCGACATCCTGGCCCGCTACCGGGCGCTGGTGTTCCTCAGCACCACGGGGGAGCTGTTCGCCGACGCGCACCGGCGGGCGCTGGAGTCCTACGTGCGGGGCGGGGGCGGTTTCGCGGGCGTGCACGCCGCCGCCGACGCCGAGTACGACTGGCCCTTCTACGGCGAGCTGGTGGGGGCGCGGTTCGCGCACCACCCGCACGTGCAGCCCGCCACGATGCTCGTCCAGCACCACGACCATCCCGCCACGGCCCACCTGGGACGGACGTGGACGCGCACCGACGAGTGGTACGACTTCGCGTCCGCTCCAAGCGCGCGCGTCCGGGTGCTGCTGACCGTGGACGAGTCCAGCTACGAGGGCGCCCGCATGGGGGAGCCGCATCCGCTCGCCTGGTGCCACGACATCGATGACGGCCGTTGCTTCTACACCGCGCTCGGCCACACCGTCGAGTCGTTCGCCGAGCCGGAGTTCCGCGCCCACCTGCTGGGCGGCATCCTGTACGCGGCCCGTCTCGCGGGGGCCTGAACGTTGGCAGACCCCCCGCACCGGGGCAGGGTAGGGGCGCCGGTGCGGGGAGCCTTCATCGCCATAGTCGTCTGGGGCGCCCCAAGAGGTTGCCGCGGTTCCCCAGAACTTCTCGAGTGTGTTGACGCGGACGCGCGGAGTGTTTAACGTCGGCGGCAAGCGCTTTCCTTCTGGGAGGTGATGCGCGCACCGCAACGAGGGAACGCAAGCGTCTCCGCTCGTCGCCTGGGTCAGAAGTGGCCTTCGGCTGGGTCGGACGGGCCGTCCCGCACGGCCGCCCGCACCGAGTAGACGTCCTTGCCCGGATCGTGGGCGGCGGTCCGGCTGTACTGGGCCGCCAAGGTGTACGAGCCCGGCGACACGGTACGTCCGGGCAGCAGCGTCCACTTGTAGACGATGACGTCCGGCGTCGTCTCGATGGACGAACGGAAGTCGCCGTTGGGCAGCGACAGCCACGAGCCCGTGGACGACACGCGTTCGCCGCGCCGCACCCGGATGGTGACCGTCAGCGCGTGCAGCGGCTCGTGCACCCGCAGCACGACGTTGTTCTGCGCCCAGTACTCGTTGCTCCCGGAGTCCAGGGCGCCGCGCGCCGCGAACGGCGACTTCTCGGGACGCTCCGTGCGCCTGCCCTCGCCGGACGCGGAGCGCCGGGGCGGTGGCGAGGACTCGCTCTCGCCCCGTGAGGACGGTGCCGCCGGTGCGGTCCTGCCGGTCAGCGGGCTGCCGGCCGGCGTGGAGGAATCGGTGCCGGCGGGCGACTCGGGCTGGTTGCCGCTCCGCCCGGCCAATGGCAGCGCGGGGCCGGTGTCCCCTTCGTTGAATCCCCAGAACACCCCTGAGGTCAGGCCGACGACGCCCGCCGTGGCCAGGGACGCCACGCCCGCGCGCAGCCAGCGCCGCCTGGAGTCGTGCGGCGGCTCGGCCGCGTGACGGCCGCCGCGCCGTCCACCCTCGTGGCCGCCCACGCGCACCCCTTCGCGGCCGCCGCGCGCGCCCTCGTGGCCGCCCTCGGCGCCGTCCGCGTGCCCGTTTCCGGCGGGGTCGCCGGGGTGCGTGCCGCCCGCCGTGATCGTCTCGGCGGGACGGTCCATGGCCGCCTCGATCCGCGCCCAGATGCGTTCGCGGTCGGGCTCGTGCCGCTCGGCCTCGGCGTGCAGCCAGTCCCGCAGCCGGGCCAGGGACTCCTCGGTGCGCTCCGGATCGTTCCCTCGGCCCCCCATCACGCGCCCTCCTGCGGCCGTTCACCCGCCCGGACCGCACCCAACAGGACGCCGACCGCGCCGCGCCGCCACTGTGCCCCGCCGGGCCGCCCGCCGCCCGGCCGCCTGCCACCCGAGGCGGTCTCCTCCGGCCGTGCCGAACCGGTGAGCATCGCCCCCGGCCGCCGGTTCCCGGAGCGTCCGCCGTCGTCGCCGGACCGCCCGCCGTCACCGCCCGCGTCCGCGGGCCCGTTCTCCTTAGCATGCACGTCCGCGAGCCGCCTGTCCTCCTGATGGGCGTTCGCGCTCGGCTGCGGCCCGGCGCCGCGGCCCTCCCCGCCCGGCCGCTCCGCACGCGGCGACTCCGGGTCGCCGAGCGCCCGCTGCAACTCGGCGATGCCCTTGGAGGTCTGGCTCTTGACGGTGCCGACCGTGATGCCCAGCACCCGCGCGGTCTCCTTCTCCGACAGGTCGAAGGCGAACCGCAGCACCACGCAGGCGCGCTTGCGCTCGGGCAGCCGCTGCAGGGCGGCGCGCACGTCCAGCACGGCGGGCACGTCCGGCCCGTCGGCGTGCTCCTGCACGGTCGCGCCGAGCGCCGCCAGCCGGTCCCGCTCGCGCACCAGGGCGCGGATGCGGCTGTGGCACATGTTCAGCACGATCCGGCGGACGTAGGCCAGCGGATGCTCGGAGCTGCGCACCCGGTCCCAGCGGTGCCAGGCGGCGGCCAGGGCGTCGGCGGCCAGGTCGTCGGCCGAGTCGGGGTCGCCGAGCATCAGGTGCGCCAGCCGGGCCAGGTCGCGGTGGTGCCGCTCGAAGAACCGCCGGAACTCCAGGCGGAACGCCTCCTCGTCGCGCTCCTCCTCCGCCGCCGCCCCGCCCGCCTCCCCCGGCATCCCGCCCGGCTGTGCGGCCTCCTCGTCGTGCGTCCGGTCGCCGGACGCCATGTCGTCGGACGCCGGGTCGAACGTGTCGTCGGTGGACCTCATGAGGAGCACTCCCGCGCTTGCTGCGGCACGGCCGCCACCGCCTTCGGGTCGACTTGTCCTGATCATCCCTGGCTTCCGGGCGTCCGAGGGTAACAGCGGCGTGCCGCCGCGGCCGCCGGAACGGGGCCGGGCCGCCGATGCTGGGAGCGCTCCCATAGAAAACCCCTGGTCAGCTCGGGTACAAGGGATCTTTCGGTAACTCTCCTATTGTGTCCCAGGTCACGCGGGTCTACGATCCCACAATCGAAGCGCTTCGACACCCCTTTCGACACCCGCGTTCACGACCGAGCGTCCACCGGCCCGTCCGCGACCGGAACGTTCGCGTCGCCCGGCGCGGGGGCCGCGAGTTCCCACCCCCGGAGGAGCACCGATGAACAGACCAGGCAGGGGCACGGCGCTGCTGGCCGCGCTCGCCGCGGGCTCGCTGGCGCTGACCGCGTGCGGCGGCGGAGACGACCAGTCCAACCCCAACGAGCTGCGGCTGTGGCACTACGAGGCGCCCGACAGCGCCATGGGCGTGGCCTGGAACCAGGCCATCAAGGAGTTCGAGCAGACCCACCCCGGGGTGAAGGTCAAGTTCGAGGAGAAGGGCTTCGAGCAGATCCAGAAGACGGCGCCGATGGTGCTCAACTCCAACGACGCGCCCGACATCCTGGAGTACAACAAGGGCAACGCCACGGCCGGGCTGCTGTCCAAGCAGGGGCTGCTGGACGACATGTCCGCCGAGGTCGCCAAGCGCGGCTGGGACAAGATGCTCAGCCCGAACATCGCCGCCACGTCCAAGTACGACGCCAAGGGCACCATGGGTGGCGACAAGTGGTTCGGCATCCCCAACTACGCCGAGTACACGCTGATCTACTACAACAAGGACCTGTTCGACAAGCACGGTGTCAAGGTTCCGACCAGCTACGACGAGCTGGTGCGGGCGATGGACCAGTTCGTCGCCAAGGGCGTCACGCCGTTCACCAACGCGGGCGCCGAGGTCATGGCGCAGCACTTCATCTACCAGCTCGCCCTCGACAAGGCCGACCAGAGCTGGGTGGAGGCCTACCAGCGCTACACCGGCAAGGCCGACCTGACCGATCCGGCGTGGACGGCCGGGGCCACCACGTTCGCCGACTGGGTGAAGAAGGGCTACGTCGCCAAGAGCTCGGTCAGCCTGAAGGCCGAGGACGCCGGGGTGGCGTTCATGCAGGGCAAGTTCCCGATGATGTTCTCCGGCACCTGGTGGTTCGGCCGGGTGGTCAAGGAGGCCAAGTTCGACTGGGACACCATGGTGTGGCCGGGCGGGAAGATGACGGCCGGCTCCGGCGGGAACCTGTGGGTGGTCCCCAAGGGCTCCAAGAACAAGAAGCTGGCCTACGACTTCATCGACATCACGATGAAGAAGAACATCCAGAACGCCCTGGGCAACGCGGGCGGCGTGCCGGTCGCGGCCGACCCGGCGGCGATCACCGAGCCGAAGGCCAAGAAGCTCATCGAGAACTTCGACGACCTGGCCAGGAACAACGCGCTGGCGTTCTACCCGGACTGGCCCGTGCCGGGCTTCTACGACAAGTGGGTGTCGGCCGGGCAGAAGCTGATGAACGGCAGCTCGCCCGGCTCCGTCCTGGGTGACCTGCAGAAGGACTACGACAGCGGCGTGCCGAAGTGACCGAGCGGGCCCCGAAGCAGGCGGCTGCCCGTCACCGCGACAGCCGCCTGGCCTACCTGCCGTACCTCGTCCCCGGGGTGCTGCTGTTCGCAGGCGTCATCGGCGTGCCGTTCCTGATGAACCTCTACACCAGCTTCACCGAGTGGGAGGGCATCGGCACGCCGCGCTGGATCGGCCTGGACAACTACACCGAGCTGGCCGGGGACGGCGAGTTCTGGTCGTCGTTCCGCAACAACGTCCTGGTCATCGTGGGCATGGCGATCGCGCCGACCGCGGTCGGGCTGGTGCTGGCCGCCGTGCTCACCGACCTGATCGACCGGCACTTCGGGCCGCGCACCGCCAGCGTGCTGCGCGCCTGCGTCTACCTGCCGCAGGTGCTGCCGGTCGTCATCGCCGGGATCGTGTGGAGCTGGCTGCTCAACCCCGAGAACGGCGCGGTGAACGAGCTGCTGGACGCGGTCGGCCTGGGCTCGCTGGCGCACGACTGGCTCGGCGACCCGGGCACCGCCCTGTGGACGGTCATGGCCGTGATGGTGTGGGTGCAGATCGGGTTCCCGCTGGTGGTGTTCATGTCCGGGCTGCAGCGGGTGGACCCGTCCCTGTACGAGGCGGCCGAGATCGACGGCGCGTCCTGGGCGCGGCGGTTCCGGCACGTCACCGTGCCGCAGATCCGCCCGGAGATCTTCGTGGTGCTGCTGTGGACGACGATCGCCGCGCTCAAGGCGTTCGCGCACATCTTCGTGCTCACCAAGGGCGGGCCGGGCGGCGCGACGAACGTGCCGTCCTACTACTCCTACGTCAGCTTCTTCGAACGCACCGACGTCGGCTACGGCTCGGCCATCTCCACCGTGCTGACGCTGATCATCCTGGCCCTGACCGTGGTGTTCCTGCGGATGCAGAGCCGTGACCTGGGGGAGGAGCGGTGACGACGCTGACCACGAGCACGGCCGGGGCGCCGGCCGGCGAGGAGCGCGGCCCCGCGCGGCGGACCCGGCGGCGGCGCCGGCGCGGGCCGTCGGCGTACGCGGTGCTGATCGGCATGACCGCGCTGGCCGCGATCATGCTGATCCCGTTCGTGGTGGTGGTGTTCAACGCGCTGAAGTCGCCGGCCGAGTACACGGCCAACGGACCGCTGGCGCCGCCCGAGGGCGTGCACCTGCAGGGCGTGCGGGACTTCTGGGAACGCGTGGACTTCGGCCGGGTGCTGCTCAACAGCGCACTGATCAGCGGGTCGGTCGCGGTCGGCGCGGTGCTGCTGTCGGTGCTGAACGCCTACGCGCTGGGCATCGGCCGGGTCAAGGGCCGCATGTGGGTGCTGGTGGCGCTGCTGATGGCCAACACGCTGCCGCAGGAGGCGCTGGTCTACCCGCTGTTCTACCTGTCCAAGCAGTTCGGGCTGTACGACACCCGGCTCGGCGTGATCATCGTGTTCACCGTCATCCAGAGCGCGTTCGGCACCTACCTGCTGTCGTCGGTGCTGTCGACGTTCCCGCGGCCGCTGCTGGAGGCGGCGCGGATCGACGGCGCGGGCCGCCGGCAGATCCTGTGGCGGGTGGTGGTGCCGGTGGTGCGGCCCACCCTGTCGGTCCTGCTGGTGTTCTTCTTCATCTGGACCTGGAACGAGTTCCTCATCCCCATGGTCTTCCTGCAGTCCAACGACAATCAGACGGTCTCGGTCGCGCTCGGCGTGCTGCACGGGCAGCGGCTGATGGACGCCACCATGTCCAGCGCCGCGGCGCTGCTCGGGCTGATCCCGACCGTCGTCTTCTTCCTGATCTTCCAGCGCACGTTGTCGCGCGGGCTCACGGCTGGAGCCATCAAATGAAGTTCACCGACGGCTACTGGATGATGCGCGAGGGCGTGCGCGCGTCCTACCCGGCGGAGGTGCTCGACGTCGACGCCGGGACGGGCTCGTTCGTGGTGCACGCGCCCGTGCAGCGCATCCGGCACCGCGGCGATCTGCTCAAGGGCCCGGTGGTGACGCTGACCTGCTCCTCGCCCATGCGGGACGTCGTCGGCGTCACCGTCACCCACTTCGCCGGGGAGCGGGCGCCGCGTCCGGAGTTCGAGGTGGCCGCCGACCCCGACGTCGCCGCGACGGTGGCCGTGGACGACGACGCGGTCGCCCTCACCTCCGGCGACCTGACGGTGCGGGTGGCGCGCGGCGAGGAGTGGCGGGTGGAGTTCCTGGCCGGGGGACGGCGGCTGACCGGCAGCGGCTCCAAGGCCATGGCGTTCATCGACACCGACGACGGCCGCCACTACGTGCGCGAACAGCTCGACCTGGGCGTCGACCACTTCGTCTACGGGCTCGGGGAGCGGTTCGGGCCGCTGGTCAAGAACGGCCAGTCGGTCGACATCTGGAACGCCGACGGCGGCACCGCCAGCGAGCAGGCGTACAAGAACGTGCCGTTCTTCCTGACCAACGCCGGGTACGGGGTGTTCGTCGACCATCCGGGCCGGGTGTCGTTCGAGGTGGCGTCGGAGGCCGTGGCCCGCGCGCAGTTCAGCGTCGAGGGCCAGTCGATGCGCTACTACCTGATCTACGGGCCGACGCCCCGGGAGATCCTGCGCAAGTACACGGCGCTGACGGGCCGTCCGGCGCGCGTGCCGGACTGGTCGTACGGGCTGTGGCTGTCCACCTCGTTCACCACCTCCTACGACGAGGAGACCGTCACCTCGTTCATCGAGGGCATGGCGCGGCGGGACCTGCCGCTCAGCGTCTTCCATTTCGACTGCTTCTGGATGCGCGAGTTCCAGTGGTGCGACTTCGAGTGGGATCCGCGGGTGTTCCCCGACCCGCCGGGCATGCTGCGCCGCCTGAAGGACCGCGGGCTGCGGATCTGCGTGTGGATCAACCCCTACATCGGGCAGCGGTCCCCGCTGTTCGAGGAGGGCAGGGCGCGCGGCTACCTGCTGACGCGGCCGAACGGGGACGTGTGGCAGTGGGACAAGTGGCAGCCGGGCTGCGCGGTCGTCGACTTCACCAACCCGGAGGCCCGCGAGTGGTACGCCGCCAAGCTGGACGCGCTGCTGGACATGGGCGTGGACTGCTTCAAGACCGACTTCGGCGAGCGCATCCCCACCGACGCGGTGTTCTTCGACGGCTCCGACCCCGAGCGCGCCCACAACTACTACACCTACCTCTATAACCAGACGGTTTTCGAGTTGCTGCGCAAGCGGCGGGGCGAGGCCGAGGCGGTGGTGTTCGCCCGGTCCGCCACGGTGGGCGGGCAGCGTTTCCCGGTGCACTGGGGCGGCGACTGCGAGTCGACGTTCGAGGCGATGGGGGAGAGCCTGCGCGGCGGCCTGTCGCTGGGCCTGTCCGGGTTCGGGTACTGGAGCCACGACATCGGGGGCTTCGAGGGGACGCCCGACCCCGCCCTGTTCAAACGGTGGATCGCGTTCGGTCTGCTGTCGTCGCACAGCCGCCTGCACGGCAGCCACTCCTACCGGGTGCCGTGGCTGTTCGACGAGGAGTCGGTGGACGTCCTGCGCGACTTCACCCGGCTGAAGATGCGGCTGATGCCCTACCTGGCGGGCGCGGCGCGGCAGGCGTACGGCGAGGGACTGCCGATGATGCGCGCGATGGTGCTGGAGTTCCCCGGCGACCCGGCCTGCACGCACCTGGAACGGCAGTACATGCTGGGCGACGACCTGCTCGTCGCGCCGGTCTTCTCCGCCGACGGCCAGGTCGCCTACTACGTGCCCGACGGCGTGTGGACGCACTACCTGACGGGCGAGAAGGTGCAGGGCGGGCGCTGGGTGCGCGAGCGGCACGGCTTCGACAGCCTGCCGCTGCTGGTGCGGCCCGGCGCCGTGATCCCCGAGGGCGCCGTGGACGACCGGCCCGACTACGACCACGCCGACGGCGTGACGCTGCGGGTGTACGAGCTCCCCGACGGCGCCCGCGTCACCACCGAGATCCCCGCCCCGGCCGGCGGGGGGACCGCCGCGTCGTTCGTCACCTCCCGGGACGGCGCGGCGGTCCGGGTGACGGCCGAGTTCACCGGCGGCGCGGACGTGTCGTGGAACGTGCTGCTGGCCGGTGTGCGGTCCGTCGCCCGCGTGGAGGGCGGCACGGCGGCCGAGCACGAGCAGGGCACGCTCGTGCACGCCGCCGGCCCGCAGATCGCCATCACCCTGGAGGACCGATGACCTTCCCCGACGACTTCCTGTGGGGCGCGGCGACCGCGTCGTACCAGATCGAGGGCGCCGCCGCCGAGGACGGCCGCACCCCGTCCATCTGGGACACCTTCAGCCACACCCCGGGCCGCGTGCTCGACGGCGACACCGGCGACGTGGCCACCGACCACTACCACCGGTGGCGCGAGGACGTGGCGGCCATGGCCGAGCTGGGCCTGAAGGCGTACCGCTTCTCCGTCTCCTGGTCGCGGGTGCTGCCCGAGGGGCGGCTCAACCCGCTCGGCATCGGCTTCTACTCGCGCCTGGTTGACGCGCTGCTCGAACACGGCATCGCCCCCGTCGTCACCCTCTACCACTGGGACCTGCCCCAGGAGCTGGAGGACGCGGGCGGCTGGCCCCGGCGCGACACCGCGTACCGTTTCGCCGAGTACGCCGCCCGCGTCGGCCAGGCGCTCGGCGACCGCGTCCACACCTGGACGACGCTGAACGAGCCGTGGTGCTCGGCGTTCCTCGGCTACGCCTCGGGCGTGCACGCGCCGGGCCGGACGGAACCGGTGGCCGCGCTGGCCGCGGCGCACCACCTCAACCTGGCGCACGGCCTGGCCAACCGGGCGCTGCGCGACGTGGTGGCGCCGTCGGCGCGGCATTCGGTCACCCTCAACCTGCACCACCTGCGCGGCGAGCCGGAGGCGGTGCGCAAGGTGGACGCGGTCGCCAACCGGATCTTCCTCGGCCCGATGCTCGGCGGCGGCTACCCGGGCGACCTGCTGGACGACACCGCCGCGCTCACCGACTGGTCGTTCGTCCGCGACGGCGACGAGAAGACCGCCGCGGCGCCGCTGGACATGCTCGGCGTCAACTACTACAACCCCACCCGGGTGCGGCGGTGGGACGGCACGTCCCCGCGCGAGACCGACGACGGCCACCGCGACGGCGCCGCCACCCCCTTCGTCGGCTGCGAGGACGTGGAGTTCCCGCGCCAGCCCGGCCCGTACACCGCGATGGGCTGGCCGATCGACGCCACCGGACTGACCGAGATGCTGCTGCGGCTGCACCGCGACCATCCCGGGGTGCCGTTGGTGGTCACCGAGAACGGCGCCGCGTTCGACGACGAGGTCGACCGGGACGGCCGCGTCCACGACGACCGCCGCGTCGCCTACCTGCGCGACCACATCGCCGCGGTGCGCGCCGCGATGGACGCCGGGGCCGACGTGCGCGGCTACTTCGCCTGGTCGCTGCTGGACAACTTCGAGTGGGCCTACGGCTACTCCAAGCGGTTCGGCCTCATCCACGTCGACTACCCCACCGGCCGCCGGACCTGGAAGGACAGCGCCCGCTGGTACCGGGACCTCATCGCGGCGGGCGGCGCCCCCGCCGGCACCCCGTGACCACGGCCGACGCCGTCGCCGCCGCGCGGGTGCCCCGGCGGGCGCTCGGGGCGGTGGCGGCGCCGGCGGCCGGGCCGCTGCCGCGCGGCCGGGAGCCGCCGTGAACCGGCCGCTATCCTCTCCAGAATCGAATCGCTTCACATATCCGCAGACGAGGACGGCACGTGGTAAAGATCACTGACGTGGCGCGCCATGCCGGGGTGTCCCCGAGCACGGTCTCCTACGTGCTGAGCGGAAAGCGCTCGATCTCGGCCGAGACCCGCGAGCGGGTGCTGGCCAGCATCCGCCAGCTCGGCTACCGGCCGCACGCGGGCGCCCGCGCGCTGGCCAGCAGCCGGTCCAACGTGGTGGCGCTGATGATCCCGCTGCGCAGCGGCATCCACGTGCCCGTGGTCATGCAGTTCGCCGTCGCCGCCGTCACCACCGCCCGGCGGCACGACCACGACGTGCTGCTGCTCACCCAGGAGGAGGGCGTGGACGGGCTGCGCCGGGTGGCCGACAGTGCGCTGGTGGACGCGCTGATCGTGATGGACGTGCAGATGGACGACCCGCGCGTCCCGCTGCTGCGCACCCTGGACCGGCCCAGCGTGCTCATCGGGTTCCCGGCCGACGCGTCCGGCCTGACCTGCATCGACCTGGACTTCCGCGCCGCCGCCGAGGCGTGCGTGCGGCACCTGGCCGAGCTGGGGCACCGCTCGGTGGCGCTGGTCGGCTCGCCGCCGGAGGTCTACCGGAGGCGCAGCGGCTACGCCGAACGCGTCGCCGAGGGCTTCCACGCGGCGGTGGCCGAGCGCGGCATGACCGGCGCGCTGCACCCCTGCGAGGCCACCGCCGACGCGGCCCGCGCGCTGGCCGCCCGGCTGCTGGCCGACGCCCACGGGCCGACCGCGGTGGTGGTGCACAACGAGCCGATCGTCGACCCGCTGGTGCGGGCGTTCCGCGCCGCCGGCCGGCGCGTCCCCGACGACCTGTCGGTGGTCGCGATCTGCCCCGACGAGGTGGCCGAGCACGCCGAGCAGCCGCTGACGTCCGTCGCCGTCCCGGCCGAGGAGGTGGGGCGGCAGGCGGTCGAGCTGCTCATGGCCAAGCTGGAGGGCGACCGGGTGCCCGCCGCCACCCTGGTGCCGCCCCGGCTGACCGCGCGGGCCAGCAGCGCGCCCGCGCCTGTCCCGTCCTGACCGATCTCCCGCTCGCTCACCGCTCGATCCGCTCACCGCTAGGAGGACCTGGGACAAGCGATCCCGTCGGCTAATCGAAGCGCTTCGATTTCGCCGGTGCGGACGGCGCGGGCGGCGCCGCCGGACCCGGACGTCGAACGCCGACACGACCGAACACAACCGCACGTAACCGAACACAACCGCACGTAACCGAACACAACCGCACGTAACCGAACACAACCGCACACAACCGCACACCTCGGGGGATGGGGCCGAATTTCCTGATCGTCGCACGAGTCGAGGAGGCGTGGTGCCGATCACCCGTCCATGGTCGTCCAGACGTACCCGTTCGCCCGGCCGCTTCCGGCGGCCGCTGATCCCCGTGGTCGCCGCGGCCCTGACCGCCGTCACCGGGGTCGCCTCGGTGGGGCTGACCGCCGCACCGGCGGCCGCGCGCGACACCCTGCCGTTCCGCGATCCCCGCCTGCCGGTGGACGCGCGGGTCGAGGACCTGCTCAAGCGGCTGACGCTCGACGAGAAGGTGTCGCTGCTGCACCAGTACCAGCCGGCCATCCCGCGGCTGGGCATCAAGCGGTTCAAGACCGGCACCGAGGCCCTGCACGGCCTGGCCTGGTCCACCGACGTCAACGCGGGCGGCGCGGTGCGCACCGCCACCGCGACCGTCTTCCCGCAGTCGGTGGGCCTGGGCGCCACCTGGAACCCGGACCTGCTGAAGAAGGTCGGGTCGGCGGTCGGCGACGAGGCCCGCGGCTACAACAAGGAGAACTCCGACGTCTGGGGCCTGCAGCTGTGGGCGCCGGTGGTGAACCTGCTGCGCGACCCGCGCTGGGGCCGCAACGAGGAGGGCTACTCCGAGGACGCCCTGCTCACCGGCGCCCTGGCCACCGCGTACGGCAAGGGCGTCCAGGGCGAGGACGGCAGGTACCTCAAGGCCGCGCCGGTGCTCAAGCACTACATGGCCAACAACAACGAGGTCCGCCGCGACCAGACCAACTCCAGCCTGCGCCCCCGGGTGAAGAAGGAGTACGACGAGGTCCCGTTCAAGCTGCCGTTGCAGGCCGACGCGGCGACCGGCGTCATGACGGCCTACAACCTCGTCAACGGGCGTCCCGCCACGGCGCACTCCGACGTCAACGACCTGGTGCGCAAGTGGGCCACCAAGCCGCTGTTCAACGTCACCGACGCGGGCGGCCCCAACAACCTGGTCAACTCCCAGCGGTACTACGGCACGCTGGCCGAGGCCGACGCCGCCACCATCAAGGCGGGCGTGGACAGCTTCACCGTAGACGACACCAACTCGTCCATCACGATCAACGCCGTCAAGGAGGCGCTGTCCAAGGGCCTGCTGGCCGAGTCCGACGTCGACCGGGCCGTGCGGCACATCCTGAACCTGCGGGTGCGGCTCGGCGAGTTCGACCCGGACGGCGGCCCGTACGGCCGGATCGGCAAGAACGTCGTCGACAGCCCCGCGCACCGCGCCCTGGCCCGGCAGGCGGCCACCGAGCAGATGGTCCTGCTGAAGAACCAGGGCAGGACGCTGCCGCTCGACGCGGGCCGGACCAAGAAGGTCGCCGTCGTCGGCCCGCTCGCCGACACGCTCTACACCGACTGGTACTCCGGCGCCCTGCCGTACCGGGTGACGCCGCTGGACGGCATCAAGAACCGCCTGGGCAGCAGGGGCACCGTCGCGGGCACCGAGGCCGCCGACCGCGTCGCGCTCAAGGACGCCGCCACCGGCCGCTACATCACCGGCGGCGGCACGGCCGAGGGAGACTTCCTCAGGCTGGGCGCCACCACCGCCGACGCCACCACCCAGTTCGACGTGTTCGACTGGGGGCAGGGCAAGCTCACCCTGCGCAACGTCGCCAACGGGAAGATCGTGGGCCGGTCGGGCGACAACTTCAAGAACGACCAGGCGCAGCCGAACGGCTGGTTCGTCCAGCAGATGTTCGACCT
The DNA here is from genome assembly GCF_040642915.1 of Actinomadura sp. NPDC047616. Lineage (NCBI taxonomy): Bacteria > Bacillati > Actinomycetota > Actinomycetes > Streptosporangiales > Thermomonosporaceae > Actinomadura > Actinomadura sp. NPDC047616. The sequence continues at coordinate 426,387 of NZ_JBEYTB010000007.1, read as the reverse complement.
GGAGAAGCAGGACGACGGGTCCTACCTGGTCCGCTACACCGGCTACGAGAAGGACGAGAGCTGGGGCGAGCCCGACAAGAACTACCTGAAGGCCGCCGCCGACGGGCGGCTGGCGCTGGGCACCAAGGCCGAGGCCGCCCGCTTCACCCGCGAGGTGCTGCGCAGCGGCGTGGACGAGGCGGTCAAGGCCGCCACCGGCGCGGACGCCGCCGTCGTGGTCGTCGGCAGCATGCCGTTCATCAACGGCCGGGAGGCCCACGACCGCACCTCCATGGCGCTGGCCGGGGCCCAGTCCGAGCTGGTCAAGGCCGTGCGCAAGGCCAACCCCAACACGGTCGTGGTGGTGGAGAACAGCTACCCGACCACCCTCAACTGGGAGCAGGACAACGTCCCGGCCCTGCTGTGGACCAGCCACGCGGGCGCCGAGACCGGCAACGCCCTGGCCTCGGTGCTGTTCGGTGACGCCGGCCCGTCCGGGCGGCTGCCGCAGACCTGGTACCGGTCGGACAAGGACCTGCCCGACATCCTCGACTACGACATCATCAAGAACGACCGCACGTACCTGTACTTCAAGGGCAAGCCGCTGTACCCGTTCGGGTACGGGCTGTCGTACTCCTCGTTCCGGTACGGCACGCCGAAGCTCAGCGCGCACTCGGTCGCGGCGAACGGCACGGTGAAGGTCGCCGTCCCCGTCACCAACACCGGCAAGCGCACCGCCGACGAGGTCGTCCAGCTCTACACCCACCAGAAGTCCTCGCGGGTGAAGCAGCCGGTCAAGCAGCTGCGCGCGTTCGAGAAGGTGCGGCTGGCGCCCGGCCAGACGAAGACCGTGACGCTCACCCTGCGCGCCGCCGACCTCGGCCACTGGGACGTCACCCGTAACAAGTGGACGGTCGACAAGGCCGCGCACGACGTGCTGATCGGGGCGTCGTCGGCCGACATCCGGCAGCGCGCCGCGCTGAAGGTCCGCGGCGAGACGATCCCCGCCCGCGACCTGGCCAAGTCCACCCGCGCCGCCGACTTCGACGACCAGCAGGGCGCCGAGCTGGTCGACGAGTCCAAGGTGCGCGGCGACGCGGTCGGCGCGGGCTCCGGCGACTGGATCTCCTTCGCCGGCGCCGTCCTCGGCCGCGGCGTGACGGGGATCACGGCGCGGGCGTCCCGCGCGGACGTGGGCGACGCGACGATCGAGGTCCGGCTCGGCGGGCCGGACGGCCGCCGCGCCGGGACGATCACCGTCCCGTCCACCGGCGACAGGTACGCCTACCGGGACCTCACCGCGTCGATCTCCGGCGCCACCGGACGCCAGGACGTGTACCTGGTGTTCCGCGGCGACGTGCGGCTGAGCTCCTTCTCCTTCACCAGGTAATCCGCCGATCCACGGACGGCGCCCCGCCGCCTCGCGCGGGGCGGGGCGCCGTCCGTCTCCTCCGGCTCCACCCCCTCCTGGAAGGACGCCGACATGCCAGGAAGTCCCCGAACGAAGCTCACCGTCCTGCTCGCCGCGTTCGCGGCGGCGGGCGGCCTCTGGGCGCCCACCGGCGCCGCCGCCACCGAGAAGACAGCCGAAACAGTGACCGCCGGGAAACCCGCGCACCGCGTCACCTACGACCGGTACTCGATGATGGTCGACGGCAGGCGCGTGCTGCTGTGGAGCGGCGAGTTCCACTACTTCCGCCTGCCCAGCCCCGACCTGTGGCGGGACGTGCTGGAGAAGATCAAGGCCGCCGGGTTCAACGGCGTGTCGCTGTACTTCCACTGGGGCTACCACTCGCCCGCGCCCGGCGTGTACGACTTCACCGGCGTCCGCGACGTCGACCGGCTCCTGCGGATGACCGAGGAGGCGGGCCTGTACGTCGTCGCGCGTCCCGGCCCGTACATCAACGCCGAGACCACCGGCGGCGGCTTCCCCGCCTGGCTGAAGAACGTGCCGGGACGCGCCCGCTCCAGCGACCCCGGCTACACCCGCGCCTACCGCGAGTGGCTGTCGCACATCAACCCGATCATCGCCCGGCACCAGCTCACGCGCGGCGGCTCGGTGATCGCCTACAACGCCGAGAACGAGTACGCCGCCAACACCGACGCCGCCTACATGGAGGACGTCCAGAAGCAGGCGCGGGCCGCCGGCATCGACGTGCCCATCACCCACAACCAGTGCTGCGACGCGTCGTGGACGCCGACGTGGGCGTCCGGGCAGGGAGCGGTGCAGATCCCCGGCGTGGACGACTACCCGCAGGCGTTCGAGTGCCGCGAGCCGGACGTGTGGGGCACCTGGGGCGAGGGCGTCACCGAACGGCTCAGCGACGACGCCCCCGTGTACGCGGCCGAGTACCAGGCCGGGGCGATCGACGGCAACAAGGCCGGGTACGAGGGCTGCCGCGAGCTGACCGGCCCGAGCTTCATGAAGGTGTACTACAAGTCGAACCTGATCACCTCGGGCGCGACGATGTTCGGCTACTACATGTCGTTCGGCGGCACCAACTGGGGCCGCCTCGCCCAGCCCAACGACGTCTACACCTCCTACGACTACGGCGCCGCCATCACCGAGAACCGGCAGCTCACCGGCAAGTACGACGAGTTCAAGCGGCAGGGGCTGTTCACCACCACGGTCGCGCCGCTGACCAAGACCGACCCGGCGGCCGCGCCGTCGTCCGACGACGCCGCCGTGCACACCGAGGCCCGCGCCAACCCCGACACGCGCACGCAGTTCGTGCTCGTCCGGCATCCCGACCGCAAGACCGACGCCGACGCGTCCGCCACCCTCACGTGGAACGCGCCGGACGGCACCTACCTCGTCCCGGTGCGGGTGAAGGGACGTGACGCCAAGGTGCTGGTCGCCGGGTACGACATGGGCGGCCAGCGCCTGGCGGTCTCCAGCTCCGAACTGCTCACCCACACCACCGCCGACGGACGCGACGTCGCCGTGCTCTACGGCACTGAGGACGTTCCTGGCATGACGGTGCTGCGCTACGCGTCCAAGCCGACCGTCAAGGTGCTGGACGGCGACGTCCGCGCCACCTACGACGCCAGGGGAGACCTGCGGCTCGACTACACCCACAAGGGGCTGGCCCGCGTGCTGGTCACGGGCGGGGGACGGCGGCCGCTGCTGCTCTTGCTCGGCACCGAGGCCGAGGCCGCGAAGTTCTGGAAGTCGGGAGACGTCCTGGTGCGCGGCGGTTCGCTGGTGCGATCCGCCCGCGTCACGGGCGACACCGTCCACCTGCGCGCCGACACCGACAGGGCCGCCGACATCGAGGTGTTCACGAACGCGTCCCGCATGACCGTGAACGGCGCCCCCGTCCCGACCCGAAACACCTCCGACAGCACGGTGATCGGCCGCGTGCCAGGGCCCGCCAAGGTCCGGCTGCCCGAGCTCACCGGCTGGCGCACGGCCTCCGAGGCGCCCGAGGCCGCCCCCGGCTTCGACGACCGGACCTGGACCGTCGCCGACCGCACCACCACCGTCAGCCCCATCAAGCCGAAGACCCTGCCCGTCCTGTACGCCGACGACTACGGCTACCACCACGGCCACGTCTGGTACCGGGGCCGCTTCACCGCCACCGGCGAGGAGAGCGAGGTGCGGCTGAACGCCATCACCGGCAAGGGCGGCATCTACCAGGTGTGGCTCAACGGCCGCTACCTGGGCTCGGCCGCGGGCGGCGAGCAGAAGGACTCCGACGCCCCCATCAACCCCGACCCCGGCCCCGGGAACTTCACCGTCCCGTCCGGGCTGCTGAGGAAGGGCGAAACAGCCGTACTGTCCGTCCTGGTCGAGAACATGGGCCACAACGACGACTGGACGGCCGAGGACACCCGGCAAAAGCAGCCGCGCGGCCTGGTCGGCGCGTCCGTCGCCGGCGCCGGCCCGATCGCCTGGAAGATCCAGGGCACGGCGAAGACCGACCGCGTCCGCGGCCCGCTCAACAACGGCGGCCTGTACGGCGAGCGCACCGGCCGGCACCTGCCCGGCTTCGCCGACCGTTCGTGGACGCCGGCGTCCCCGGCCGCGCGCCAGGTCGGCCCGGGCGTGACGTGGTTCCGCAGCGGCTTCCGGCTCGACCTGCCCAAGGGCCACGACGTCCCGCTGACCCTGCGTTTCGGCGGCGGAAACGGCGCGAAACACCGCGTGCTGATCTACGTCAACGGCTGGAACCTCGGCGAGTACGTCACCGGGGGACCGCAGCGCGACTTCACCCTGCCCGCCGGCATCCTGCGGCAGCGCGGCGCCAACACCCTCGCCCTCGCCGTGGTCGCCGAAGGTCAGGCCACGGTCGGCCCGATCAGCCTGAACGCCGTGGCCGCCCATCGCGGCGGCGTCCCCGTCAACGACGTCCCCTCACCCGGGAGGACCTCATGACGCAGCTCAACCGCCGCACCTTCCTCGGCGCGGCCACCGCCACCGCCGGAGCCGCCACGCTCCTCGGCGCGCCCGCCCCCGCCCAGGCGACGATCGGGTCGCGGGGCAACCGCTACGCCCTGCAGAAGCGTTTCGTCGACTGGCGCTTCGGCATGTTCCTGCACTACAACATGGGCACCTACCACGACGCCGAATGGGTGGAGCCCGAACAGGACCCGCAGTCCTTCAACCCCACCCGCCTCGACTGCGGCCAGTGGGCGGACGCGGCCAAGTCCGCAGGCATGAAGTTCGGGGTGCTGACCGCGAAACACCACGACGGCTTCTGCCTATGGCCGTCCAAGCACACCTCCTACTCGGTGGCGTCCAGCCCGGCACGGGGACGCGACATCGTGCGTGAGTACGTCCAGGCATTCCGCTCGCGCGGCCTGGCACCCTGCCTGTACTTCTCGATCTGGGACCGGACGAACGGCGTCGGCCCCACCGGCTTCGACGACCGTCCGCCCATCACCCCCGAGGCGATCGCGTTCGTCAGGAACCAGCTCACCGAGCTGCTCACCGGCTACGGGCCCATCCCGCTGCTGATCTTCGACGGCTGGGCCTGGCACTGGGCGTTCGGCCACCAGTCGCTGCCGTTCCACGAGATCCGCGAGCACGTGGCGTCACTGCAGCCCGACTGCCTGGTCCTCGACCTGAACGGGCTGAGCGTCCCCTGGCACTCGGAACTGCTGTTCATCGAGGAGACCAAGGGCGGGGTGTTCTGCCCGCCCGGCAACCTCTACGCCGCCTCCCAGGGGCAGACGATCGCCCCGGCGGGCTGGTTCTGGCACCCGTCGACGCCGACGAACCTCCTCGGCGTCGAGCAGATCGTCGACGGTCACCTCAGAACACTCGAAGCCCGGTACTGCACCTTCATCCTCAACTGCCCGCCCAACCCGCAGGGCCTGCTGGACGACACCGTCGTCCAGACCCTCCGCGACGTGGGACGACGCTGGAGCCCCGACCGGACCCGCCCGCCGCTCCCACCCCAACCCGACGCGATCATGCACCCGCTCACCCCGGCAGCGGCCACCGCCACCAGCGGTGACGCCACCCGGGCCGTGGACGGCCACAGCGACTTCGGCTGGAACGGCCAAGCCGACCAAACACTGTGGACGTCCGACACCGCCCCCACCAAGACGTCCCCGCAATCCGTCACCCTCGACCTGGGGCGCGTCTACTCCGGCATCGACGTCCTCACCTACCTGCCCCGCCAGGACACCCGCACGGACTTCGTCCTGGAGGACTTCCACACCGACGGCAACATCACGTCCTACCGGATCACGGTAAGCACCAACGGCAGCACCTTCCGCCCCGTCGCCCAAGGCGACTGGCCGGCCGACCACACCCTGAAACAGATCACCTTCCGCCCCTCCACCGCCCGCCACATCCGCCTGGAGGCCCTGGCGGCGTCCGGCAACACCCCGGCCACCGCCAGCGAAATCGGCTGCGGCGGCCTCACCACCCGCCCCCGCCCGCTGTAACCGGCAGGCCGATGAGACGCCGTTCCGCGCGGGGCGACGGCCCTTGGCCGTGTAGACCAGCCTGCGGGAATCCGGCGGCCGGTGCCCGGGGAGGACGGGGTGTCTCTGCGGCGGCCCGGCGCCACGCCGGACCGCCGCAGCTCTGAAGCCGCGGCACCTCGCCTTTCGATGCCCGTGGCAGACGCCGTGTCCTTGTACGTCGAGTTCAGGCAGGTTTAACGACCTCTGCTTCGCAGGCGAGGCACATCAGTGTGTGCTCCACCACGTGGCCCTGCTCGAACCGCTGACCCAACTCGACGGCGTACTCGTCGCACTCAGGGCACGTCCAAGGGCCGGGCTCGCCCTGCTTCGCCGAACGGATGATGTGATTCCACTCATCGTCACTCATCCCGGGATCCTACGGCTCTCCGGAGCGTCGGCTGAGGCTGAGATGCCGGCTCCCATGAGCGACGGCCTCGTGTACGTCGACCTGGCGGGCGGTCCTTGCGATGGTGGGACGCTTCCGGTCCGTCTCCGGCCCGGAACCCACCGCGGAATGATCTCGGGGGCCGATCATGTGAGGCCCCAGTCGGCCTGTAGTGCATAGGCACCAGGACACGTGAGTGGCTGGTCCGGGTGCACCAGATCTAGACGGTGGCGGGGGACGATGCCCGGCGGGGGTGCCGGAGGGGAGTGTGGGAGGCGCGTGAATCTCGCGCTGCGCCACGAGAGGGCAGCGCACGCATCAAGCAGGTCCACGCGCTTGCTGGCAACCTCCGATGAAAAGGACATGCATGTCCGAAACTGTGCTCTCCCCTCCGGTCCGCATCGGGAGACCGTCGATCGGCGTCCTCGGCATCCTGGCACTCGCCCTCGGCGCCCTGCAGTCGGTGGTGGAGCCCGCGCTCCCGCTGCTGCAACGTGAGCTGGGGGTCGGTCCCGCCGAAGGGGCATTGGTCGCCAACACGCTGCTCATCACCGGCGCGGTCGTCACACCCATCGCAGGCAAACTCGGCGACCGCTACGGCGGAAAGCGGGTGCTCGTCCGGCTGATGGCCGTGGTCTCGGCCGGTGGTCTGCTGGCCGGGCTGGCGCCGAACCTGCCGGTGCTGCTGCTCGGTCAGGTATTGCAGGGCGTCATGGTGGGTGCGCTGCCCCTCTCGTTCATCCTGGTGCGCAAACACCTCCCGCCCGGACGGTCACAGGTGGCGATCGGGCTGGTCATGGCGCTGTTCACGGGCGGCGGCATGGTGGGAACGCTGGTCGCCGGGCCGATCGCGGAAAGACTGTCGTGGCATTGGATGTTCGCGCTGCCGACGATCGCGATCATCGCGACCACGGTGGCCGTGACCCGGCTGATGCCGCATGACCCACCGATCCCATCGGACGACAGGATCGACTGGCCCGGCGTGGTCCTGCTGAGCGGCACGCTGCTCGCGGTCATGCTCGGGCTCGTGACGGTGACGAGCGCCGACCTGCCGCCATACGCGGTCGGGGCCATCGCGGTGGTCGTGGCCGCCCTCGCGACCGGATGGGTGGCCGTCGAGCGCCGGGCGGCCTCGCCGATGGTCGATCTGCGGATGCTGGCGAAGCCCGCGATGTGGAGTGCGAGCGTGCTCACCTTCGTCATCACCACGAGTTTCGGGATGGTGGTCTTTCTGATCCCGCAGATGTTCGCGGTGTCGGCCGACGGATACGGCTTCGGAATCAGCACCACCGACATCGGGCTGTTCCTGATGCCCGGTGCCGTCGCCGGGGCGGTGAGCGATTCGGTCGGCGGGATCGCGGTGCGGCGGTTCGGGCCGCGGGCCGTGGTCATCGTGGGCTCCGTCGTCACGGCGGCCACGATGATCGCCCTGGCGTCGCTGCACACCGCGGCATGGCAGCTCGCCCTCGCGAAGGTCCTGACCGCGTTCGCCGCGGGCGTCGGCACCACGGCGTTGCTCGCCGGCACCGCCACCGCCGTCGAGGCCAGGGAGACCGGCATCGCCACCAGCCTGCTCGTGGTGACACGCGTGATCGGCGTCGCCCTGGGCGTCCAGATCGGCGGCGCGATCCTCGCCGCCGGGGCCGACCCGATGACGGGCCGGCCGGCCGAATCGGCCTTCGTCACGGGTTTCACAGTCGCCGGCCTCGTCGCCGCACTGTCACTGCTCGTTGTTCGTGTCGCGAAGAAAGGAACCCAGAAATGACACCCACCGGTCTGCCGATGACGGTGAGCACCACCGCCGAGCGCGAAGTTCTGATCTCCGGGGCCGGTATCTCCGGACCCGCGCTGGCGTACTGGCTGCACCGGTCCGGATTCGCGGTCACAGTGGTGGAGAAGGCAGGCGCACTGCGCGACGGCGGTTATCCGATCGACGTCCGCGGTACCGCGATAGAGGTGGTCCGGCGGATGGGGATACTGCCGCGACTGCGGGACGCGCACATCGACTCGCGTCGCTGCACTTTCCTCGACGCCGAGGGCGGTGTAGTGGCCTCGCTCAACCCGCACGCCGTTGCCGGCAGTGTCGAGGGACAGGACCTCGAGGTGCGTCGTGGGGATCTGGCCGCGATCCTCTACGCGAAGGTCCGCGACGACGTGGAATTCCTGTTCAACGACTCCATCGACACCCTCGACCAGTCGGAACGAGGGGTCGACGTCACTTTCCACAGTGGGCGACGGCGCACGTTCGACCTGGTGGTCGGCGCCGACGGTATGCACTCACATACCCGGGAGTCCCTGTTCGGCCCCGAAGAACAGTTCCACCGCTACCTCGGGTACTGCTTCGCCATATTCACCATGCCGAACACCTTCGGGCTCTCCCACGAGCTCATGTTGTGGAACACCCCGGGGAAAGCCGCGGCCCTCTACGCCGTCGGGGACAATGACGAACTGCACGCCTTCCTTAACTTCCACCAACCAGAACCGCCGTTCGATGCCCTCCGGGACCCCGACGCCCAGCGGGACCTGGTCGCCACGACCTTCGAAGGCGCGGGATGGGAGATTTCCCGCATGGTCAACGCCATGCGCGACGCGGACGACCTGTTCGTCGACATGGCCGGTCAGATCCGCATGCCCCACTGGTCCCGCGGCCGCGTCGCGCTCGTCGGCGACGCCGCGTACGCGCCCTCGTTCCTCACCGGACAAGGCTCGAGCCTTGCTCTGGTCGGCGCCTACATGCTCGCCAACGCCCTGGCCGCGAACCGGGACCACACCGCGGCCTTCGCCGCCTACGAACGCGACGTCCGCGGGTTCGTGGCCATGAATCAGGCACTGGTCGACAACGGTGAGGCCACACTCTTCCCCACCACGGCGCGGGCCCTGGAGCAACGCAACACCATGCTGCGTGACCTCGTCACCATGCCCTCCGCGACGGCACGACCGGCCCATTCGGCCCTTACGCTGCCCGAATTCGCCCCGGCGCCCTGACCTGATACGGCTGCCGGCTCAGCTCGGGCGGTGCGTACGCTCCGCCGGTCGAGAGGACACGGCCCACGGGCGGTCGCCAGGCGGCGGTTCTCCGAGCCTGGCGGCCGTCCGGGGCCGCGGCCTCGTCCAGCCGAAGGGCCGATCGGACTACGACAGCCGGTCGGTGCCGCCGTCGGGGGCGGCGCGGGCCAGGCCCGTCCGGTAGGCGATGACGACGAGTTGCGCCCGGTCGCGGGCCTCCAGCTTCGTCATGGCGCGCTGCACGTGGGCGCGGACGGTGAAGGGGCTGAGGAACATCCGCTCGGCGATCTCCTGGTTGGACAGACCGGTCGCGACCAGAGCCACCATCTCGCGTTCGCGCGGGGTGAGCAGGGCGAGCTGTTCGTGGTGCTGCGCCGGGGCGCCGTCCGGAGTGGCCAGGAAACGGGCGACCAGGGAGCGGGTCGCGGCGGGGGACAGGAGAGTGTCGCCGTTGGCGATCGTACGCACGGCGTCCAGCAGGTCCTCGGCTCCGATGCCCTTGCCGATGAAGCCGCTGGCCCCCGCGCGCAGCGCCTGGGCGACGTACTCGTCGGTCTCGTACGTGGTGAGGATCAGGATGCGGCTGGCACGCAGTTCCGGGTCCGCGCAGATCTCCGCCGTGGCGGTGAGACCGTCCACCTCGGGCATACGGATGTCCATGATCACCACGTCCGGGCGCAGCTCCCGGGTGAGCCGCACCGCCTCCCCGCCGTCGGCGGCCTCGCCGACCACGGTGATGTCGTCGGCGGAGTCGAGAAGCAGCCGGAAGGCGCCGCGCAGCAGGGCCTGGTCGTCGGCGAGCAGCACCCGGAGCGTCACGGCGCCCCCCCGGCCTCACCGTCGCCCGTCCGTCCGTCGACGGTCGTTGCTCCGTCAGTCGTCCGCGTCGTGTCCTTGGCGGGCCGGAGGGGCAGCTGGGCGGAGACGAGGAAGCCGCCCTCCGGGCGCCTGCCCGCGGAGAGGTGCCCCCCGACCGCGGTGGCACGTTCACGCATCCCGATCAGACCGTAACCGGGCGGACGGTCCGGCACCGTGGACGCACCCGGTCCGCCCCCTCCGTCGTCGGCGACGGTGATGGTCACGCGGTCGCGGTTCCAGACGAGGCGCACCCGGGCGCTACCGGTACCGGCGTGTTTGGTCACGTTGGTCAGGGCCTCCTGGACGATGCGGTAGGCGGTGAGGTCCACTCCCGGCGGCAGCGGCCTGGCCGTGCCCTCCTGGTGCACCGACACCTCCAGACCCGCGCGGCGGAAGGACTCGAGGAGCGTGGGAAGCCGGGACAGCCCGGGCGCCGGTTCGGCGGGCGCGGCCGCGTCCCCGGACTGACGCAGCAGACCGACCGTGGCCCGCAGTTCGTCGAGCGCGTTGCCGGTGGTCTCGACGAGCTCCTTCAGGCTCTTGCGGGCCTGCTCCGGGCGGGTGTCGAAGAGGTGGACGGCGACCGTGGCCTGCGCGTTGGCCAGGGTGATCTGATGGGCCACGAGGTCGTGCAGTTCCCGGGCGATGCGCACCCGTTCCTCGGCCACCCTCCGGCGCGCCTCACTGTCCCGGCTCTCCTCGGCCCGCTGGGCCCGCTCCTCCACGGCCGCCAGGTAGGCCCGCCGGTTCTGCGTCGAGTGACCGAGGATGCCGGCCACCAGCGGGAACGCCGCCACCGCTCCCATCCTGCTCGCGTCCCGCCACGAGAGGGCCTCGAACAAGGGGATGGAGGCGACCAGCAGCGTCGCGGAGGCGAGCGACACCGCGCTCGCCACGCGCCCTTCGGTGCGCACGGCGAGCGAGTAGGCGCTGATCACGGCGGGGGCCACGATGAGCGGGGTCAGCACGAGGCCCAGGAGCGGCACCAGCATGCCGATCGCGGTCGTGGCCGCCATGACGGCCAGGGGCGCCCGGTGCCGCACCGGCAGCACGGCACAGGACACCACGGCGACGAGGTAGGCGGCGGCAGACGGCGGTGCCAGCGTGTCGTCGACCTGCACCACCCCGCCGAGCAGACAGACCACGAACGCCGTCGCCGTGATCGCTCCCTCCCGCCACCACGTGCCGCGTGGTCGCGGGCCACCGCCACCCGCTTTCGTCATCGCCGGCTCAGTGCCGTCGCGGGCCGCCGGGGAGCTGCGGCACCGTTGCGTCCGGCTCGGTCGCGGCGGCCGGGACAAGCCTGCTCAGTTTCTCGCCCTCGATATCCACTTTCGGCAGCACACGGTTCAGGATACGAGGCAGCCCCCGGCCCGGTGGCCGAGCAGCCGCCGCCACCACACGTCCGAATGGCTTTCCCGCGGTCGCGCATGTCCCGTGACAGGCGGGGCGCGTCTCGAAAAGTTTTCGGGCGTATTGGCAGGTCGTCGGGGTGGGCGTGAAAGAAGTGTGAAAGCGGCGAGGCCGCGCGGGGGTGGGGGGACTACGGTCGGGAAAGCCCTTTCCGAAAGGGTGGTGCGAACGCCGCCCGGGGCCACCGCAAGGGAGGAGCCGTGACTCGTCCACCCCGCGGACGTTACGCCCGCAGCCGCGTCGCCACCCCGCTGACATCGGTCGCCCTGGCCGCCGCCGCGGTCGCCGCCACCGCCGTGGCGGTGCCCGGCGAGCCCGCGATCCACCTCGACAGACGTGCCGCCGTGGCGCGGCAGGTGGAGGATCTCGACCGGGGGCTGATCAGCGTCCGGTCCGGTAACGGGAACTACGTCGGGTGGCGGCTGCTCGGCACCGACCCGGCGGAGACCACGTTCAACCTGTACCGCGGCTCCGCGCGGATCGCGTCGGTCACCGGCTCGACCAACTACTACGACGCGGGCGCCGCCGCCGACGCGACCTACACGGTGCGGCCGGTGGTGAACGGGGCCGAGGGGGCGGCGTCCGAGGCGTCGCTGCGGTTCGGCGACGGTTATCTCGACGTGCCGATCCAGCCGCCCTCGTCCGCCTACAGCGCCAACGACGCCAGCGTGGGCGACCTGGACGGCGACGGGCGGCAGGAGATCGTGCTCAAGTGGGACCCCGCCAACGCCAAGGACAACTCCCAGTCCGGTGTCACCGACCCGGTCTACATCGACGCCTACCGCCTCAACGGCACCCGCCTGTGGCGGGTCAACCTGGGCCGCAACATCCGGGCGGGCGCGCACTACACCCAGTTCCAGGTGTACGACTACGACGGCGACGGCAGGGCCGAGGTGGCGATGAAGACCGCCGACGGCACCGTGGACGGCACCGGCCGCGTCATCGGCGACGCGTCCGCCGACCACCGCAACTCCAGCGGCTACATCCTGACCGGGCCCGAGTACCTCACCATGTTCAACGGGCAGACCGGCGCGGCCATGCAGACCGTCGACTACGTCCCGCCGCGCGGCAGCGTCGCGTCGTGGGGCGACTCGTACGGCAACCGCGTGGACCGCTTCCTGGCGGGCACCGCCTACCTGGACGGCTCCCGGCCCAGCCTCATCATGGCCCGCGGCTACTACACCCGAACGGTCATCGCCGCCTGGGACTGGCGCGACGGGCGCTTCACCCGCCGCTGGACGTTCGACACCAACAGCTCCACCAACGCGGGCAAGGGCTACGACGGCCAGGGCAACCACGCGCTCACCGTCGGGGACGTCGACGGCGACGGCCGCGACGAGATCGTCTACGGCGCGATGGCGGTCGACGACAACGGCAACGGCCTGTGGACCACCAGGAACGGCCACGGCGACGCCGCCCACCTGGGCGACTTCGACCCGGCGCGTCCGGGCCTGGAGTACTTCAAGGTCGACGAGGACTCCGCCAAGCCCTCCTCCTGGTACGCCGACGCACGCACCGGCCAGATCCTCTGGTCGACGCCCGCGTGCTGCGACAACGGCCGCGGCGTCGCCGGCGACATCTGGAACGGGCGGGTCGGCGCGGAGTTCTGGTCGGCCTCCGACGCGAACCTGCGCAGCGTCACCGGCAACAACGCCGGGCGCAAGCCCTCGTCGATCAACTTCCTGGTGTGGTGGGACGCCGACCCGGTGCGCGAGCTGCTGGACGGCACCCACGTCGACAAGTACGGCCCCAACGGCGACACCCGCCTGCTCACCGGGTCGGGCGTGGCGTCCAACAACGGCACCAAGTCCACCCCGGCGCTGTCCGGCGACCTGCTCGGCGACTGGCGCGAGGAGGTCGTCTGGCGCACCAGCGACAACACGCGGCTGCGGATCCACACCACCCGGGACGTCACCGACCGCAAGATCTACACCCTGCAGCACGACACGCAGTACCGCGTCGCGCTGGCCTGGCAGAACACCGCCTACAACCAGCCGCCCCACCCCAGTTTCTTCATCGGCGACCGCATGTCCGCCCCTGCTCAGCCGTCGGTCTACGTCCGCTGAGCATCCCGCCACGAGGAGGAATCCCCATGAGAAGGACCGTGCTCGGACTCGCCGCCGCATCCGTCGTCGCCTCGGGCGTCACCGTGGCCGCCGGCTCCTACGGCTCGGCCGAGGCCCAACTGAACGCCGGTCCCGTCGCCGCCGCCGCGGAGAACAGCCCCGTCGGCTACGCGGCCCAGAACGGCGGCACCACCGGCGGCGCCGGCGGCACCACGGTGACGGTCAGCAACGCCTCGCAGTTCCTGCAGTACGCCAAGGCGTCCGGCCGGTACGTCATCCAGGTGAACGGCACCATCTCGCTGTCTGGCATGCAGGACGTGGCCTCCGACAAGACGATCGTCGGTGTGGGCACCAACGGCCGCATCACCGGCGGCGGCCTGGACATCGACGGCGTCCGCAACGTCATCATCCGCAACCTGACCTTCACCGGCGCCGGCGACGACGCCATCAACCTGCAGGACGGCTCGACCAACGTGTGGATCGACCACAACGACCTGTCGGGCGCCAATGACGGCCTGCTCGACATCAAGCGCGGCTCGGACTTCGTCACCGTGTCGTGGAACCGCTTCCACGACCACGACAAGACCTCGCTGGTCGGCCACTCCGACGACAACGCCTCCCAGGACCGGGGCCACCTGCGGGTCACCTACGTGCACAACTGGTTCCAGGGCACCAACCAGCGCCACCCGCGCGTGCGCTTCGCCAACCCGGTGCACGTGCTGAACAACTACTACAGCAACATCGGCAGTTACGGCGCCGCGTCCACCATGGGCGCGGGCGTGTTCGTCGAGGGGAACTACTTCGAGAACGTCCGCCGTCCCACCTCCATCCAGGAGGGCGACTCCGACGAGGGCAACATCCGCGAGGCCGGCAACCACTTCGTGAACTCGGGTGCGATCGTCACCCGCAACCCCGGTTCGGTGGCGGCGATCCCGTACTCCTACACCCGTGAGAACGCGGCCAACGTCAAGGCCACGGTCACGGCGGGCGCCGGCGTCGGCAAGATCTGATCCCCGTCCTGATCCACGTCCGGGAACGCCCCCTCGCCGTCGCGGCGAGGGGGCGCGGTCATGTCCGGGGCGTGCGACGCCGGCCGGGTCAGGCGGTCTTGCGGGCGCCGCCGTCGATGGCCACGTCGGCGCCGGCGATGCTCGCCGCCAGCGGCGAGGCGAGGTAGGCGATGAGCGCGCCGACCTCCCCGGGTTCGGTGATCCTGCCGGTGGTCATGCCCATGACCTGTGGCATCCCGGCCACGAGTTGCTCGCGTTCCATCCCGTACGCCTTGGCGAGCTCGGCGCCGTAGCCGTCCGGCGACTCCCACATGGCGGTGCGCACCGGGCCGGGGGAGACGGTGGCGACGCGCACCCCCTGCGGCCCGAACTCCTCGTCCAGCGCCTTGCCGAACGCCGTCAGCGCCGCCTTCGCCGTCGTGTACGGCATCGGCCCGGTGTGCGGCAGGCGCGCGCCGACGGACGAGACGTTGACGATGACGCCGCGCCGACGCAGCAGGCTCGGCAGCGCGGCCCGGGTCGCCCGCACCGCCGCGAACAGGTTCAGCTCGAAGGTGGCCTGCCAGAGGTCATCGTCCAGGTCGAGGAAGCCCGCGGTCATGCCGCTGCCGCCGTCGCCGCCGCCGACGTTGTTGACCAGCAGGTCCAGGTCGCCCAGCTCGTCCAGCGCCCGCTCGATCAGCCGCCGCGGCCCGTCCGGGGTGGACAGGTCGACGGTGACGGTGATCGCGTCGGTCTTCTCCAGCTCGGGTGTGACGGTGCGCGCGGCGGCCACCACCCGCATGCCCTCCTCGGTCAGCCGCTCGACCGTGGCCAGGCCGATCCCCTTGCTCGCGCCGGTGACCACCGCGGTCCTGCCGTCCAGCCGCAAATCCATGACTCGCTCCCATCCGCATCACTGAAGACGCCATCACCGTAGAACTTGCAACACTGATGATGCAAGTCGGGTCGCAACGGCCACGCGCTAGTCTTGGTCGCGTGACGTCACAGCACCTTCGCAAGCCGCTGCGCGCCGACGCCGAGCGGACCGTGCGGGCGATCCTGGAGGCGGCCGAGCGGGTGCTGTCCGCCGACCCCGCGGCGACCATGGAGCAGATCGCCGAGGCCGCCGGGGTCGCCCGCACCACCGTGCACCGGCGCTTCGCCACCCGCGAGGCGCTGATCGAGGCGCTCACCGCGTGGGCCACCGAGCAGTTCGCCGCAGCCGTCGAGATCTCCGACACGGCGCCGCCGCTGGTCGTGCTGCACCGGGTCACCGCCAGCGTGCTGCGCGTCAAGCTCGACTGGAACTACGCGATGGCCCGGGCCGCCGCCTCGGCCAACCCCGAGATCGCCCGCGTGCACGCCGACGTGATCGACCGCTGCGACCGCTTCTTCCGGCGCGCCCGCGCCGAGGGCCTGCTGCGCGCCGACGTCGACCTGGAGTGGGCCCGCCGCTGCTACTACGCGCTCATCGGCGAGGTGACCCACGGCGGCACCGCCCCCGACGGCGACATCGACGCCCTCGCCACCCGGATCGTCGACACCCTCCTGCACGGCCTCGGCGCACCCCGCTGACCGGAAACGACACAATGGGCGGCGTGGACGTTCGTGACGTGCTGGGCGAGCACCTGCCCGGATATCCGGTCGAATCGGTGGCGGCGCTCGGCGAGGGCGAGGACAACGTCGCCTACGAGGTCAACGGCGAGCTGATCGTGCGGTTCGCCAAGGACGACGACCCGGAGAGCCGGGCCGGGAAGGTGCGGCGGGAGGCCGCGCTGCTCGGCTTCGTCGCCGGGATCTCACCGCTGCCCGTTCCCGAGCCGAAATTCGTCGCCGCGGAACTGGGATGCCTGGCGTACGCCAAACTCCCCGGCGTTCCATTGATCAACGTGGAAAGGCCGGCAGCGGCCGTCGCGGAAGTGCTCGGTGAATTCCTGCGCGCCCTGCACGACGTGCCGGTGAGCCGGGTGTCGGAATTCGCCGAGGTGGACGACGAGCCGACGGACATATGGCTGCAGGAGGCCGCGGAGACGTACGCGGAACTCGTCGAGGAAGTGCCCGAGGAGCACCGTCCGGGCGTGGAGAGGTTCCTGGCGGCGCCGCCCCCCGAAGGCGGCACGGATCTGGTGTTCTCCCACAACGACCTGGGCATCGAGCACGTGCTCGCCGACGGGGCGCGCGTGACCGGCGTCATTGACTGGAGCGACGCGGCGATCACCGACCCGGCCGTCGACTTCGGCAAGCTGTACCGGGACCTCGGGCCCGAGGCGCTCGACGCGGCGCTGCGCGGGTACGGAAGCGGCGAGCCCGCGGAGCGCGCGGTGTTCTACGCCCGGTGCGGGGTCCTGGAGGACATGGCGTTCGGGATCGAGACCGGCGACGAGAAGTACCTGCGCAAAAGTCTGCACGCGCTCGAATGGCTGTTCCCGTCACGCGTGTAGCGGGGCGCCGCCGGACTCCCGCAGGGCGGCGCGGGCGGCCTGGCGCAGGGCCGCGACGGCGGGACGGTCGCCGTTCTCGGGCAGCCACGCCAGCGCGCTCGTCCACGGCGGCAGGTCGGTCACGTCGACGTACGACACGCCCGGCCGCGGATACATCTCGCGGGCCAGGGACGGGACGAACCCGATGCCCTCGCCCAGCGCGACCAGCGACAGCAGGGACTCCAGGTCGGTGACGCGGTGGGAGGTGCGGC
This sequence comes from Actinomadura sp. NPDC047616, assembly GCF_040642915.1. Classification (NCBI taxonomy): domain Bacteria; kingdom Bacillati; phylum Actinomycetota; class Actinomycetes; order Streptosporangiales; family Thermomonosporaceae; genus Actinomadura; species Actinomadura sp. NPDC047616. The sequence continues at coordinate 409,077 of NZ_JBEYTB010000007.1, read as the reverse complement.
GGACGGGCCCGCCTTCGGGCCGCGGATCGGCCGACCAGTAGTCCCGGCACACCCTGGGCACGCCGGGGGACAGGCCGACGACGGGGCGGTCGGCCAGATCCGCCAGCGACACCGCGTCCTTGCCGGCCAGCGGGTCGTCGGAGGGCATCGCCGCGCACCGCGGCCCGGTGGCCAGCGGCAGCGCGCGGATCCCGGCGGGCACCGGCAGGAACACCAGCGCCGCGTCGACCTCCCCCTTCAGCACCGCCTGCGGCGACTCGGCGAACCCCGTCCGCAGCACGCGGATGTCCAGGCCGGGAAGCCGCTCGCGCAGCCCGTTCAGCACCGCCGGTACGGGCGGCACCGCGGTGACCGCCTCCGACGCGCCGATGACCGCGCGTCCGGCGGCGGCGTCCCGGTGCCGTTCGGCGGCCTGCCGCAGCTCGTCGAACGCGGTGAGCACCGCGCGGGCGTAGGGCACCAGCTCGGCGCCCGCGCGGGTGAGGGACACCCGCCGCGTCGTCCGCTCGACCAGCGGCACGCCCAGCCGGCGCTCCAGCGCGCTGATCTGCTGGGAGAAGGCGCCCTGCGACATGAAGACCCGCTGGGCGGAGCGGCGGAAGTGCAGCTCCTCGGCGAGCGTGAGGAACAGGTGGAGCTGGTGCGCGCTCGGCGCGTTCTGCCGTCCGGCGATCGGTGCGTCGGCCCCCCGGTCGCTCATACGACGACCGTATCAACGGACGGAAGGGCCCGACGCGGGGGACGCGTCGGGCCCTTGGTCATGCGCTCACCGGGTCAGGGGAGCGGCGGGTAGGCGTTGCGCATCAGTTCCTGGAACTGGGCGGAGAACCAGTGCCCGGACAGGGGCGCGTCGGGCAGCGCGCCGGACATGTTGTTGTTGTTGCGCGGGTTGCCGGTGTACGTGGGGTCGCACATCCGGTCGAAGCCCTTGCCCTCGTCGTTGGGGATCTCCTTGCTGGCGCCGTCGGACTCGCCCGGCGGCTTCATCCACACGTAGGCGTCGATGCCGGCCACCGGGGCGGCCTTCGGGCGCTCGCCGAGGCCGGCGCCCTTCTGGTTGCACCAGTTGCCCAGGTGGATGCGGCGGTCCAGGCGTCCGCCGTCGACGTAGGCGTCCACGCTGGTCTGCGGGCCCGGTCCGGTCGGGCGGGCGGAGCCGCCCCAGCCGTTGCGGGAGGTGTCGATCAGCATGCCGATGCCGCTGTCGAAGCCGGCCTGGATGAGCCGCTGCCGCATGGCCAGGGCGTAGGACTGCTCGTCGGTGTAGCGGTTCCAGTCCACCCACTTGGACTCGCGCACCGACTTGCCGGCGATGTTGTCGTTGATGGAGAAGTAGGGCTCGGTCGTCGCGCCGTAGTTGGCGGTGTTGGTGATGAATCCGTGCACGTTCGACATCGCGCCCGAGTCGCGGCCGACCTGGGCGAGCAGGTCGGCGGTCGGGCCGAAGTTGTCGTCCCAGCCGATCCAGCCGTGGTGGCCGATGTCGATGTAGTTGTAGACGTTCGGAATGGCGCCGAGCGTCTTCAGGGCGTAGGCGATGCCCTTCTGGTAGTTGCCGTTGGCCTTCATCGTGTCGCAGTTGGCGGTGGCGGTCGGCCGCGGCGACACGTTGGTGATCAGGTTGGGCAGCGAGTCGATCTCGACGACCGTGACGATCCGCAGATTGGCGTACTTGGGATCCTTGAAGATCGCCGCGATCGGGTCGATGAACTCGGTCTGGTAGGTGGCCAGGTCGTTGGGCCCCAGCTCGCCGTTGGACGCCAGCGCGGAGCAGTCACGGCCGGGCAGGTTGTAGACGACGACCTGGATGACGTTGGCGCCCTGCTGCAGCGCGGTGTCGAGGTGGGCGCGCAGGCCGCGGGCGCCGGAGGTGCCGGCGATCGCGGCCCGGCGGTCCATCCACACGCCGGTGGGCTGGTTGGAGATGCGGTTGCCGCCGGGCTCGGCGTTGGCCTTGGCCGCCCAGTCGGGGTTGACGTAGACCTTGGCGCCCGCGTACGGGTTGTCGACGCGGCTGCCGGCCGGCGGGTCGGTGGGCGGATCCGTCGGCGGGTCGGTCGGGGTGGTGGTGCCGGTGCAGGTGGTGCCGTTCAGCTTGAACGTGGTCGGGATCGCGTTGGTGCCCGAGTAGGTCGCCTGGAAGCCGGGCGTGACCGTGGCGCCGGTCGCCAGCGCGGCGTTGTAGGAGGCGTTCTTCAGCGTGGCGTGCTGCCCGGACTGGGTGTAGGAGCTGTTCCAGCTGCCGGTGATCCGCTGGTCGCCGGAGAAGTCCCACTCCAGCGTCCAGTTGCTCAGCGCGTCGCCCAGGTTGGTGATCGCCACGTTCGCGGTGAAGCCGGTGCCCCACTGGTTGACCGTGTAGCTCACCTTGCAGCCCGCGGCGGCGGCCGCCTGGGTGTTGGCCACGGCGACCGCACCGGAGGCCAGCAGCAGCGCTGCGGCTCCGGAGGCGACGCCGCGGCGCGCGATCCTTCTCATCGGGGTCCTCCTCGGGGGTGGGGGATGGGCGGACAGGGGCGGGTCATCGGTGTTCGGCAACCTTTCTGGGTGGGTGGGACGACAGAGAGTCAAAGGCCACGGCCGCCGCCGGCCGTCCGTAGTGGGAGCGACGCGGCTCGGGTGGACGCTGGCCTGGCGGTCCGCCCGGCGCGCCCGGGCGGGCCGCCGAGCGCGGTGCGCGCGGCCCGGTCCCCGGACCGGTCGCGGGCGCCGTCACCTGGTCCCCTCGGGAGGGGAGGTGAGGATCTGCGCGGCCGTCGGCTCGGCGACCTGGGGCCGGGCGCCGAACGCCGACAGCTCGACCGTTCCCTGGACGGTCTTGGCCTGGGACGCCTTCTTCCCCGACGTCCCGCCGGACCCGGCCCCGGCCTGCCCTCCGGCGGGCAGGGTGAGCCGCACCCGGCCGGGCCGTCCGGCGTCGTCGGTCCACAGGTCGAAGCCGGTCCGGGACGGCAGCAGCCGCACGAACTCCTTCAGCGCCGGGTCGGGGCTCGCCTTGAGCGCCGCGTCCCGGTCGATCTCGCCCCGCACGTGCCAGATGCCGCCCGGCGTGCCGGACGCGGCGGGACGCGTCGCGGCGCGCAGGACCATCGCGACGCGGTGCGGGTCGGAGAACCCGGCGAAGGTGCGGGTGCCGCGGGCCGCGCGCAGCCAGCTGCGGCCGGTCCGGCGCTGCAGCGCGGGCGGCAGCGAGACGTACTCGGTGCCGTCGATCGACAGCACGGTGGCGCGGGCGTCCCTGAGGACGCCGTCCATGCGGCCCGCGGGCCGCCGCGCGTCCCACACGCCGGTCATGTCCATCCGGTGGGCGGGACGGCCGTCGCCGCCGGGCATGGCGACCCGCATGGTGAGCCGGAACGACGCCGAGCCCTCCAGGTTGCCGGTGCCGGCGGCCAGCAGCGTGGCCGCGTCGTGCGGGAAGCGCGCCGCGGCCGCGCCGTGCCGGCCGTGGTGCCGGTGGCCGTCGCCGCCGGCGCAGGCGGCGACGAGCGCCAGCGCGACCGCCGACGCCCCGGCCAGCGCCGCGAGCGCCTTCAGCACGCGGCCCCTCGCGGGGCCCGTCGCGGGGCTCGTCGCCCGTGCCCGCATCCGACCTCCTCGTCCGATTGATGGGAGCGCTCCCACACTCTCGATTTCGAGGCCGAACCTAAACCGGCCGCGGCGCGGCGAGAAGCGTTCTTCCACGTTCTTTCACGGTTTTCACGTCGTCCCCGAACGGGTGTGCGGTGCGTTTTCGCTGATCAACACCGATTCGCGGGGCGGTCATCGTGATCGGGGAACGGCCCGAAACCGGGCCTTAACCTGATTGCCACATTTCTCTTGACAGCGCTGACCGGCGAACGGATTCTTGGGAGCGCTCCCACTACACCCCCCGCCCCTCCCGGCCGCCACCCCCGCGGGCCGGGAACCCGAAGGGAGTGCACGCGTGACGATCACCGAACCGTCCGCCGGTCCGGCCTGTCCCCCGGCCGACGGCCGAACCCCGACCCTGGCCCACGTCGCCGAGCTCGCCGGTGTCTCCCCGGCCACCGCCTCCCGCGTGCTCAGCGGCTCCACCCGGGTCAGCCGCACCGCGCGCATGCAGGTCGAGGAGGCGGTGCAGCGGCTCGGCTACGTGCGCCGCCGCCCCGCCTCCCGTGAGCCCCGCACCTCCGGCGCCGTCGCCGCGGTGTTCTGCGAGGACAGCGCCCGCGTCTTCGCCGACCCGTTCTTCGCCCGGGTGCTGTGGGGCGTCAAACGCGAGCTGGACGGCCGCGCCCCGCTGGTGATCCTCATGGCCGGACGGCCGGAGGAGTGGCGCACCACCGCCGAGTACCTGCGCGGCGGGCACGCCGCCGGGGTGCTGCTGATCAGCTCGCACCGGGACCACCCGGCGGCGCTGGTGCACGCCGCCGCCGGGGCCCCGGTGGTGCTGGCCGGGCGGCCGCTCAGCGACGTGCCGCTGCCGTACGTGGACGCCGACAACCGCGGCGGCGCCCGCGCGGCCGTGCGGCACCTGGCCGCCTCCGGGCGGCGCGCGGTGGCCACCATCGCGGGGCCGTCCGACATGGCCGCGGGCGTGGACCGGCTCGCCGGGTACCGGGCCGCCGCCGAGGAGGCGGGCCTGGACGTCACCGGCCTGATCGGCCGCGGCGACTTCGGCCAGCTGTCCGGCGAGCACGCCATGAACCGGCTGCTGGACCGCCGTCCCGACCTGGACGCCGTGCTGTGCGCGTCCGACCCGATGGCGGTGGGCGCGCTGCGGGCGCTGCGCCGCGCCGGCCGCCGGGTGCCCGACGACGTCGCGGTCGTCGGGTTCGACGACGCCCCGATCGCCCAGCGCGTGCGGCCCCGGCTCACCACCGTCCGCCAGCCGATCGAGGACCTCGGCGCCCGCATCGTGCGCGAGCTGCGCGCATGCATGGGCGGCAAGGGCCTGACCGACCGCGGCGTCGTGCTCAAGACCAAGCTGATCGTCCGAGATTCCGCCTAGCGGGGGGACGCCCCGCCGTCCCCGCCCGGGCCCGGCGGAGCCCGCCCCACCGGCGCCGGAGAGGCGCCCGACCGACCCCGCTCACCCCGAGTGCGCACGCCGCCGGCGCTTCCACCGCGCCGGCGGCGGGCTCCGCCCTGCCCGAAAGGAAACCCTGTGAGACGACGATTGCGATGGCGCGACCGAAGGCGCTCGTTCACCGCGGTGAGCGCGGCGCTGGTGCTGCTCGGCGGCCTGTTCACCGCCGTGGCGGCACCGGCGCAGGCCGCCGCGGGCTGCAAGGTGGTCTACAAGAAGAACGACTGGGGCAACGGCTTCACCGCCAGCCTCGACATCACCAACACCGGTGACGCCCTGTCCGGCTGGGAGCTGACGTACTCCTACGGCGGCAACCAGCGGCTGACCAACGGCTGGAACGGCACCTGGTCCCAGACCGGGCAGCAGGTCAGCGTGAAGAACGCCGGGTGGAACGGCGCGCTGGCGTCCGGCGCGACGGTCAACGTGGGCGCGCAGTTCACCTACTCCGGCGGCAACGCCGACCCGACCGCGTTCTTCCTCAACGGCACCCGCTGCAACGACACGGCCGCCGCGCCGACCGTCACGCTGACCAGTCCTGCCGCCGGCGCCACCTACTCGGTGGGCGCCGCCGTGCCGCTGGCGGCCACCGCCACGGCCGGGACCGGTGCCACGGTCAGCAAGGTCGAGTTCTACAGCCAGGACGGCCTGCTGGCGGCCGGTGACACCACCGCGCCGTACACGCTGAACTGGACGCCGACCCAGGCGGGCAACTACTCGCTCTACGCCAAGGTCACCGACAGCACCGGCGCGACCGCCGAGTCGGCACCGGTCGGGATCACGGTGACCGAGGAGGCGAGCATCGTCGCCAGCCCGACCACGCTCACGGTCACGCAGGGCGGCAAGGTCACCTACGGTGTCAAGCTGTCCAAGGCGCCGGCGTCCAACGTCACGGTCAGCACGGCCCGCACGTCCGGCAACACCGCGCTGACCGTCAGCGCCGGAGGCCAGCTCACCTTCACCCCGCAGAACTGGTCCACCGCGCAGAACGTGGAGATCAGCGCCGCCGCGAGCGGCACCGGCACGGCCACGTTCACCTCGACGGCCACCGGCTACGCCGCGGCCCGGGTCACCGTCGCCCAGGCCGACACCAGCGGCGGTGTCTACCAGCAGCGGTTCCTCGACCAGTACAACAAGATCAAGGACCCGGCGAACGGGTACTTCAGCCCCGAGGGCATCCCGTACCACTCGGTGGAGACCTTCATGGTGGAGGCCCCCGACCACGGGCACGAGACGACCTCCGAGGCGTACAGCTACCTGATCTGGCTGGAGGCCATGTACGGCAAGGTGACCCAGAACTGGGCGCCGTTCAACGCCTCGTGGGCGTTGATGGAGAAGTACATGATCCCCACCCACGCCGACCAGCCGACCAACTCCTTCTACCAGGCGAACAAGCCCGCCACCTACGCGCCGGAGCACTCCGACCCCAGCAACTACCCGTCCCAACTGGACGGCAACATCCCGGTCGGGCAGGACCCGATCGCCGGTGAGCTGAAGTCGGCGTACGGCACCGACGACATCTACGGCATGCACTGGCTGCAGGACGTGGACAACGTCTACGGCTACGGCAACACCCCGGGCGGCGGCTGCGAGAACGGACCGTCCGCCGACGGCCCGTCCTACATCAACACCTACCAGCGCGGCTCGCAGGAGTCGGTGTTCGAGACGATCCCGCAGCCCACCTGCGACGCGTTCAAGTACGGCGGTACCAACGGCTACCTGGACCTGTTCACCAAGGACGCCGGCTACGCCAAGCAGTGGAAGTTCACCAACGCCCCCGACGCCGACGCGCGCGCGGTCCAGGCCGCGTACTGGGCCGACGTGTGGGCCAAGGCGCAGAACAAGGGCGCCGACGTGTCCGCCACGGTGGCCAAGGCCGGGAAGCTGGGCGACTACCTGCGGTACTCGTTCTTCGACAAGTACTTCAAGAAGATCGGCAACTGCTACCCGGCGTCGTCCTGCCCGGCCGGCTCCGGCAAGGACAGCTCGCACTACCTGCTGTCGTGGTACTACGCCTGGGGCGGCGCGCTGGACACCAGCGCGGGCTGGGCCTGGCGCATCGGCGACGGCGCGTCCCACTTCGGCTACCAGAACCCGATGGCGGCCTACGCCCTGGTCAACAACTCGGCCCTGGCGCCCAAGGGCGCGACGGCCAAGACGGACTGGTCGACCAGCCTCACCCGGCAGATGCAGCTGTACAAGTGGCTGCAGTCGGCCGAGGGCGGCATCGCCGGAGGCGTGACCAACAGCTGGGACGGCAGCTACAGCACCCCGCCGTCCGGCCTGACCAAGTTCTTCGGGATGGCCTACGACTGGCAGCCCGTCTACCACGACCCGCCCAGCAACCAGTGGTTCGGGTTCCAGGCGTGGTCGATGGAGCGCGTCGCCGAGTACTACTACGCCACCGGCAGCGCCGACGCCAAGACCATCATGGACAAGTGGGTCGCCTGGGTGCTGGACAACACCACGGTCAACGCGTCGACCGGCGAGTACCAGATTCCCTCCACGCTGCGCTGGGAGGGACAGCCGGACGCCAACTGGTCCAGCACCAGCGGCATGCCGCCCGCCAACACCGGGCTGCACGTCACCGTCGTCGACCACACCCAGGACGTCGGCGTGACCGCCGCGCTGGCCAGGACGCTGACCTACTACGCGGCCAAGGCGAACCACGCGCAGGCCAAGCAGACCGCCAAGAACCTGCTGGACGCGCTGTGGCGGCACCAGGACGCCAAGGGCGTGTCGGTGCCGGAGACCAAGGCCGACTACAAGCGCGTCACCGACCCGGTGTACGTGCCCCCGGGCTGGACCGGCAAGATGCCCAACGGCGACCCGATCAACTCCAGCTCCACGTTCATGTCCATCCGGTCGTTCTACAAGAACGACCCCGACTACCAGCGCGTGTGGGCGTACGCCACGGGCGCCAGCTCCACGGCGCCGGTGTTCAACTACCACCGCTTCTGGGCCCAGGCCGACGTGGCGATGGCGATGGCCGACTACGGCAGCCTGTTCAACGAGTGACGCCCTGAACCACCCGAGGGAATGACGGGCGGGGGCCGCGCGGCCCCCGCCCGTCGCGTCGCGTCCGGCGCTCGATGCGGCTCGGCGGCCGAGGCTGCTCGGTGGCCGAGGCGGTTCGGTGGTGACGCGGCTCAGTGGTGGATGCGGCGGCCGCTGATCTCCGACGGGACCATGCGGATGTGCGCGCCGCGCTCGCCGCCCGGCCACGGCTCCACGGGCGCGGCGGTCACGCACTCGTCGTCCGACAGCTGCCGGGCGCCCCCGCGCAGCATCACGCTCCAGCCTTCGTGCCGCACCTCGTCGATCCGGTCGACCTCGAAGGCGATCCGCACCTGCGCGCCCTTCAACGCGGTGCGCAGCGCCTGGCTGAGACGGCCGGTCAGGTCGGTGCGGAACACCACCGTGCCGTCGTCGACGACGTAGTTCACCGGGATCACGGCGGGCCCCTCGCCGTCGTTGAAGGCGACCCGGCCGACGCCGCCCGGCGCGATCAGCCGCAGGCACTCCTCGCGGTCCAGCTCCTCCAGGACGGCCCCGCCGCCCCCGCCCGTTGCCGTGTTCATGGATCTCCCCAGATTTGCGCGATCGCGTGGTACGAGATCCAGCCTTCCCACGTTGGGGCCGCTCCACCCCCCGGCGGCGGGGGGCGCCGGCTCAGCCGGCGGTGGACCGGTCGGCGGCCTCGTAGGCCTGCAGCAACTGGGCCTCGGCGTCGTCGAGGTAGGCGCGCAGCTCGCGTTCGGCCGCCTCGATCCGCCCGTGCGTGATCAGCTCGGTGAGCAGCCGGTTGCGCCGCAGGTAGGGCTCGTGGAACTCGCGGGGCGAGACCATCTCGTGGAAGGCCAGGCGCAGCTCGGTCAGCGTGCGGTACAGCATCTCGTCCACCCGGCGGCTGCCGACCAGCGCGCCGACGGCCTCGTGGAAGCGGATGTCGGCGGCGCCGACCTCGGGCCAGCGGCCCTGTTCGGCGGCCCGCTCGCCCCGCGACACCGCTGCGTCCAGGCGGGCGAGGGCCTCGGGCGCGGCCGCGGGGGCGGCCCGCACGCCCTCGCACTCCAGGATCCGCCGCACCAGGTACAGGTCGGTGACGTCGCCCGGGGTGACGCGGCGCACGAACACGCCCCGGTTGAACTGGTACACCAGCAGCCGTTCCTCGACGAGCATCCGGAACGCCTCGCGCAGGGTGTTGCGGGACACGTCGGCGGCCTTCTGCAGCTTGCCCTCGGGCAGCCGCTCCCCGGGCTTGAGCAGGCCGTCGATGATCTGTTCGCGCAGCAGCCCGGCGACGCGGGCGGCGGTGCTGGAACGGGCGAGGTCCGCGCGCGCCGCCTCGATGTTGGCGATCCATCCGCCGTCCCGTGCCCGGTCCCCGCCGCGGCCCTCCGCCTGCTCCCCGACCTGCTCCCGCACGGGCATCGCGCTCCCTTCCCCGGACGAAACATCGCCGTGACCGACCCGAAACCATGCACGGCCAGGGTAGCCCGGACGTGGTGAATTGAAGGATACGAGGATTAGGGGATTGCTCGATTGTTGAACAATCCGTACGCTGCGGGAAAGTCGGATCGTCGCAAGGGGAAGCCATGACGGACCCGAGCACCACACGGTCGCCGAACGCTCCCGTCTCCCGGGCGCCGGCGCGCGGCGCGCTCGTCGGCGCCATGTTCCTGATGGCCACCAGCGCCATCGGTCCGGGGTTCATCACCCAGACCACCACCTTCACCGCCCAGCTCGGCGCCGCCTTCGCCTTCGCGATCCTGGTGTCGGTGCTGGTCGACATCGCGATCCAGCTGAACGTCTGGCGCGTCGTCGGCGTGTCCGGACGGCGCGCCCAGGACCTGGCCAACGACGTCGCCCCCGGCGCCGGATACCTGCTGGCCGCGCTGGACGTCTTCGGCGGCCTGGTGTTCAACATCGGCAACGTGGCCGGATGCGCGCTCGGCCTGAACGCGCTGTTCGGCCTGGACGTCAAGATCGGCGGGGCGGTGTCGGCGGCGCTGGCCGTGGCCATCTTCCTGATCCGCCGCGCCGGGGTCGCCATGGACCGGATCGTGGTGGTGCTGGGCGCCGTCATGATCCTCATGACGCTGTACGTCGCGGTGGTGTCCGGGCCGCCGCTGGGCGACGCGCTGCGGCAGACCGTGCTGCCCGAGGAGGTCCGGTTCCTGACGATCACCACGCTGATCGGCGGCACCGTCGGCGGCTACATCGTCTACGCGGGCGCGCACCGCATGATCGAGTCCGGGCTGAGCGGCCCCGAGAACATCCGCGGCATCACCCGCAGCTCGATCACCGGCATCCTGATCACCGCGCTGATGCGGACCCTGCTGTTCCTGGCCGTGCTCGGGGTCGTGGCGGGCGGCGCGAAGCTCGCCGCCGACAACCCGGCCGCGTCGGCCTTCGAGCACGCCGCCGGGGACACCGGCATGCGGGTCTTCGGCGTGATCATGTGGTCGGCCGCCATCACCTCGGTCATCGGCGCCTCCTACACCTCGGTGTCGTTCCTGGTGTCCTTCGCGCCGTGGATCGAACGCAACCGCAGCCGCCTGGTGGTCGCGTTCATCGTCGTGTCCACGCTGATCTACCTGGCCCTCGGCAAGACCCCGGTGACGCTGCTGATCCTGGCGGGCGCGCTGAATGGCCTGATCCTGCCGGTGGGGCTGGGCGTGCTGCTGTGGGCGGCGGCCCGCCGCCGCGACCTGCTCGGCGGCTACCGCTACCCGGCCTGGCTGCTGGCCCTCGGCGCCGTGGCCTGGGTCCTCACCCTCTACCTGGGCTACAACTCCCTGACCGGGATCGCCGACCTGTGGAGCTGACCGCCCGGATTCGGGTACCTGACCGGGGGAGACCCGCGGCCGCGCATCCCCCGCCGCACCACCCCCGCCCCCGCGTGCCCGCGGGGGCGGTCGGGCCGGCCGGGCCGTTCAGCGGCCTCTGCCCCATGGAGGCGCCGGGCGGCCGGCGGCTCATAGGACGTACCGATCCGACCCTTCTGCCCGGCGCGCTGCGGCCGGGTGTGCAGGTCCACTTCACACGGAGGCACCGATGAAGGATTCGGCCATGCTGACGCCCGACGAGGCCCGCGCCCTGTTCCGGGGCGGCCTGCGCACCCCCACCGCGGGCTGGTGCGCGGGCTGGACGCAGGCCAACCTCATCGCCGTCCCTCGCGAGCACGCCTACGACTTCCTGCTGTTCGCCCAGCGCAACCCCAAGCCGTGCCCCGTGCTGGACGTGACCGAGCCGGGGGAGACCTCCTGCGCGCTGTTCCGCGGCGACCTGCGCACCGACCTGCCCGCCTACGTCGTCTACCGGGACGGCGAGCCGGTGGCCGAGGTGACCGACGCGTCCGAGGCGTGGCGCGACGACCTGGTGGCCTTCCTGATCGGCTGCAGCTTCACCTTCGAGGACGCGCTGCTGGCCGCCGGGGTGCCCGTCCGGCACATCGAGCAGGGCCGCAACGTCCCCATGTACCGGACGAACCGCCCGTGCCGCCCGGCCGGGGCCATCGGCGGCCCGCTGGTGGTGTCGATGCGTCCCGTCCCGGCGAACCAGGTCGCCGACGCCGTCCGGGTGACCTCGCGGTACCCGGCCGTGCACGGCGCGCCCGTCCACGTCGGCGACCCCGCCGCCCTGGGCATCACCGACCTGGACGCCCCCGACTTCGGCGACGCGGTGGACGTGCGTCCCGGCGAGGTCCCCGTCTTCTGGGCCTGCGGGGTCACCCCGCAGGCGGCCGTGATGGTCTCCAAGCCCCCGCTCGCGATCGGCCACGCCCCCGGACACATGGCCGTCACCGACGCCCGCGACTCCGACTTCCTCGCCCCCTGACCGCCGGAGCGCCCGCCCGGAAAATCGTTCGCGATGTGCCGGAGGCGGCCGCTAACCTCGGCTCCGTCCCGTCCGACCAGACTTCGCGCAGGTGATTTTTGACGACCCGGCCGGCGCCGAGCGCGCCTCTCCACCGTCGCTGACGAGCACGATCCACGCTCCGGCGAGGCCGCTCGGCGCTTCCTTGCTGTCATGTGCCCCACCGTTCTCCGACGGACCCGGGGTCCGTCGGCGTTCCGGCAAGGAGTTTCCGGGTGTCCACCCTCAGAACCGATACCTTCACCTGCGTGCGCTGCGGCCTGACCGTGTCCGCGTTCGCGCCCGACGGCGCACGCCGCAACCACTGCCCGAGCTGCCTGCACTCGCTGCACGTCCTCGACCACGCCGAGGGCGGGCCGTCCGAGTGCCGGTCCCGCATGGCGCCGATCGCCATCGCGGTGCTGCGCGAGGGCGACTGGATGCTCATCCACCGGTGCGCCGGGTGCGGAGAGCTGACGTCCAACCCCGTGCGGCAGGACGACAACCAGCTCATCCTCATGCGGATGGCCGTGCGGCCGCTGGCCGAACCGCCGTTCCCGCTCGAACCGTTCGGCGGGCTGTGACATGCCGCGCCGCAAACCGAAGCGGCCGGACGGGCGGCGGCAGGGCCGCTCCGGGTCGTTCCGCTCCGGGTCGTTCCGCTGCGTGGGCTGCCGCCTGGACGTGCCGCTGTCCGCGCCGGGCACCGCGCACCGCAACCACTGCCCGCACTGCCTGACCAGCCTGCACGTCGACGACCGGATCCCCGGCGACCGGCGCGCGGGCTGCGGCGGGCGGATGGCGGCGCTCAGCGTCACGGCCCGCCGGGACGGCGAGTGGATGATCATCCACGAGTGCCTGGCGTGCGGACGGCTCAGCGCCAACCGCATCGCCGGTGACGACAACGCCCTCGCCCTGATCCGCATGGCCGTCCGGCCGCTGGCCGACACGCGCCTGCCCATCAGCACCCTCCTGGCGCTGTAACGGCCCGGCGCCGCCCCCGGTCCAGCGCGGCCGGGGGCGGCGCCGGGCCGCCGTGGATCAGCCGGAGGTGTCGCCGTAGACGATGCCGCGGCCGTTGGTGCCCAGGTAGACGCGGCCGTAGACGCGCGGGTCGCCGGTCAGTGCCTCGCCCATGTTCCCGTACTGGTGCTGGTCGTCGTTGACGCGGACCCAGGTCGCGCCGGTGTCGTCGGAGCGGAAGACGCCCGTGACGCCGCCGACCGTCCCGACCAGGTACAGGGCCTGGTACGAGCGGCCGGGCGCGGCCTTGCCGAAGCCGACGTTCACGGCCTTGGTCACCGCCGAGACCTTGGTGAACGAGGCGCCCGAGTCGGTGGAGTGGAACAGACCGCCGTCACCCGCCAGCCAGATGTCGCCTTCGCGGCCGGGGACGGCCTTGAACTTCGCCGACGACGGCAGCCCGGACGCGGCGGTGGCGGTGAACGACTGGCCGCCGTTGGTGCTCACGTAGAAGCGGCCGCCCGAGAACGCGTAGAACTTCTGCGGGTTGACGCGGTCGGACTCGACCGTCGCGTTGGCGGGCACGCCCGACGACTGCGACCACGAGTTGCCGAACCCGACCGAGTACACCACCGGCTGGCCGCTGTCGCCCGGCGCCCACACGAACCGGCTGCCGTCGGCGGCCGCCGCGACCGTGCCGCCGTTGTTGATCCCACCGGGCTCCGAGGCCTGCCACCAGTTCGCGCCGCCGTCGGTGGAGAAGGCGACATGGGAGTCGTTCGGCCGCTCGGAGTCGGTGAAGTTGCCCGCCCGCACCATCACCGACGGGTTGTTCTCGGCGTAGTCCAGGCTGGTGGTGCTGGTGAAGGACGGCCGCACGAACATCGTCGACGGGACGGTGCCCAGGTTGTCGTGCCGGAAGCCGCCGATGTCGCCGAGGGCGCTGACCAGCGGCGCCCCGGACGGCGGGCTGGCCAGGTCCAGGACGGCGGTCTCCTCCAGCCCCGCCACCATGGGCCGGATGGTGAACTGGCCGCCGGAGTCCCACTGGGTCAGGTCCTCGGTGCCGTAGACGGTGGCGCCCGTCCCGTACATCATCCGGTTCGAGTTGAACGGGTCGATCTCCACCGACTCGGTCATCCAGCCGAGCTTCGGCGTGACCTCGGGCGGCGACGGGTTGGTGCCGAACGTCAGCCACGGCACGGACGAGATGTCCATCCGGTAGCGGAAGCTGCGGTTGGGGTAGCTCGTCCAGTCCCAGATCCGCGTCCAGGTCTGTCCGCCGTCGGTGCTGCGGAAGAAGATGACGTCCGGCCACCAGGAGATCTGCGTGGCGACCATGAGGGTGCCGGGGCGCTGCCGGTCGACGGTCAGGCCGCTGTAGCCGAAGTAGGCGTCCGAGCTGGTCGACGGGACGGGGCTGATGCGGGTCCACGCCGACGTCCGGGTGTCGAGCTTCCACACGTCGCCCTTGCCGCCGCTGTAGGGGCCCGCGGTGTCGGACGTGGCGATGTAGAGGGCGTGGCCGGCCGTGTCCAGCACTCCCTTGTGCGCGATGTAGCCGGTCGGCTGCCCGGGGACGCGCTGCCAGGTGGCGCCCGCGTCGGTGCTGCGGTAGACGGTGTTGTCCTTGTCGGCCACGCCGGCGTAGATGGTGCGGGTGGGGCTGCCGGACGTGCCGGTGCTCTCGTCGAACGTCACCCACACCACGCCGGGCCGGTGGCTGCCGTACCCGTTGGGGTCGGACGGGTCGTCGCTGTAGTTGCCGGGGTTGGGGAAGCTCGACACCTTCGACCAGGTCACGCCCCGGTCGGTGCTGCGCCACAGCCCGTTGCCCTCGGGGGCGCCGAGGTAGAGCACGCGGTTGTCGTTGGGGTCGACGACGAGCCGTTCGCCCATGCCGCGTCCGGGCATGTTGCCGCCGAGCTTGAACGGCAGTCGCGTGACCTGCCAGGTGGTGCCCCGGTCGGACGAGCGCAGGACGGCGCCGTTGTCGGGGTCCCAGCTGTTGGTGTACATCCCGGCGGCGACGTAGACGCGGCCGGCGTCCACGGGGTCGGCGGCCAGGCTGACCACGCCGTTGTAGCCCCACCGGTCCCAGCCGACCCAGTCCAGCAGCGGGATCCAGCGCCGGGACGACTGGTCCCAGCGGTAGGCGCCGCCGATGTCGGTCCGGGCGTAGATCAGGTTGCGCTCCTTGCGGCTGAAGACGATCCCCGGGACGAACCCGCCGCCCGCGATCTGCACGTTCCGCCACGTGTAGGTCTCGGCGGCGGCCGTCGCGGGGAGGGCGACGGCGGGGGCGGGGACGGCCAGCGGCGCGGCGCTCAGCGCGAGCGCGGCCAGCAGTGTCACCGTGCGGCGGGGGCTGCGGGGTTTGCGACGGTCTCCTCGCATCGGGGGGCCTCCTCGTGACGCGGTTGCCCCCGGAGGGTGGTCGAAGCGTTTCGACACGGTCAAGGAAAGCGCCCGCCGGGCGGCAACTTTCACCCGGCCGCCGCGCGATCCCGCAGGTCGCCGGGCGACCGCCCGGCGACCACAGGAAAGGGCCGCTCAGGGCTCGCCGTCGAGGGGCGAGTACTCGAACCAGTCGAAGTCGGCGAACCGTTCGGGGTCGGGACCGGACGCGAACATGCCGACGTAGACGCCGGTGAACCCGCCCGCCGTCTGGGTGTTGAGGAACCGCCCGTCGAACGGTTCGCCCAGGGGCTCCCAGGCCCCGGGCCGGGTGGCGAAGCGCGCCTGGTACTCCTGCCCGTGCGCCTCGAACCCCAGCCAGAGCCGGTGCGGGACGGAGGTGTGCTCGGCCAGCACCGTGTCCCGGCCCTGCTCGCGGCGCACGAGCCGCAGCCCCTGCGCGGTGGACGCCAGGACCACATGGAACTCGTGGTTGAGCACGAGCGCGAGCCCCGCCTGTTCCTCTTCGTGCTCAGGCGTGAACTGCATGGCCGCGTACGCGGCGAAGTCCATGTGCTGCTGCCGCCGTCCGACGAACGACGGATTGGCCAGATCGGCCAAAGTGTGGCGGCGCAGCCGCAACCGCAGGTGCCCGGGGCGGTCGGTCAGGCTCCACCACTGTTCGCGCGGGGTGCGCAGCATGTTCCAGTACGGCGCCAGGTCCGGGGCGTCGAAGTGGTCGCATGCCGGGGCGGCGGGCCAGCGGTGCTCGGGGAGCGACGGCGCGTCGTGGACGGCCTCCACCGGCCCCGCCACGGGCCAGCCGTCCTCCCAGCGGACGGGCGTCAGGAACGTCTCGCGGCCCAGGTTGCAGTAGTAGCCCCCGTAGGGACGCCAGGCCAGCAGCACCATCCACCATTCCCCGTCGGGGGTGTCGACCAGGTCGGCATGGCCCGTCCCCACGATCGGGTGGCCCCGCCCGAGGTGCCGGTGCGTCAGCACGGGGTTGCGCGGGTTCCCCTCGTAGGGGCCGGTGACGGCGTCGGAGCGGGCGACCACCACCGCATGGTCGTGGAAGGTGCCGCCCTCGGCCGTCACCAGCATGTACCGGCCGTCGACCTTGTAGAGGTGGGGCGCCTCCGGCCAGATCGCCTGCCTGACCGCGCCCTCCCAGATCACGTGCTCGGGCCCGGTCGGCCGCAGCGCGGCGGGGTCGAACTCCCGCAGCAGGATCTGGCACTCGTCGTTGAGCTCCCCGGTCGTCTTCGGCCGGGTCTCGGTGAACCACACCCGTCCGTCGTCGTCGAAGAACAGCGACGGGTCGATCCCCTTGCCCTCCAGCCAGGTGGGCTCCGACCACGGCCCGGCCGGGTCGGTCGCGGTCACCACGAAGTGGCCCGGCCCGTCGACGAGCGTGCACACCACGTAGAACGTGCCGTCGTGGTGACGGATCGTCGGCGCGTACAGCCCGGCCGAGGGCCGGATGCCGTCCAGGTAGAGCTGCGACGGCCGGTCCAGGACGTGCCCGAGCTGCCGCCAGTGCACCAGGTCGCGGCTGTGGAACACCGGCAGGCCGGGAAACCACTCGAACGTGGACGTCACCAGGTAGAAGTCGCCGCCCACGCGGCAGATCGACGGGTCGGGGTTCATCCCCGGCAGGATCGGGTTGCGAAACCTCTTCGGCGCGCTCACAGCGGGGTCACCTCCACCGGGACGGTCATCACGCGATCGGCGCCGAGCACGCGACGCGGCCCCTCCAGGGTGAACGAGCCCCGCAGCGGAAGGTCCTCACTGGACCGCCCCACCAGCACCTCCACGACTCCCGGCTCCACGACGCGCGTCAGGTCGCACCCGGTGAACGAGGTGCGGTCGGCGTGCACCGTGAACTCCACCCGTACGGCCCGCCCCGGTTCGATGCGCGTCTTCGCCCATCCGGCCAGCCAGCGCGTGGGCCGGACCACGGACGACACCGGGTCGGCCAGGTACAGCTGGACGACCTCCGTGCCGGCCCGTTCCCCTACGTTGCGGACCACCGCGCTCACCCGTACCGACCCGTCGGTCGCCGCGACGGGGTCGACGGTCAGCTCCTCGTAGGCGAACGTCGTCCAGCTCAGCCCGTGCCCGAACGGGAACAGCGGCGTGGAGTCCACCGTGCTCCACTGGTGCGGGGAGTCCAGGCGGGAGCGCAGGTACACCACCGGGGCGCCGTACGGCCTGCGCGGCATGCTCACCGGGAGCCGCCCCCGGGGCTCGGCGCGCCCGGTCAGGACCGCCGCCAGGGCCGCGCCGCCCTCCTCCCCGGGGAAGAACGCCTGCACGACCGCCGCCGCCCGTTCCGCGATGGCGCCCAGCGCGTACGGGCGTCCCGACAGCATCACCACGACGGTGGGCGTTCCCGTGGCCAGGACGGCTTCGGCGAGTTCGGCCTGACGGCCCGGCAGCGCCAGCGTCTCGACGTCGCAGCCCTCGCCGGAGGTGCCGCGCCCGAACAGCCCGGCCCGGTCGCCGAGCGCCAGCACGCACACCTCGGCCTCCCGGGCGGCGGCGACGGCGGCGGCGATCTCGGTGTCGTCGGCCCCCAGCACGTCGCCGCCCGGCACGACCCGCAGCTCGGCGAACTCGCCGCGCAGCGCGTCGGCCAGCGTCGGGAACTCCACGCCCAGCGGCAGGTCCGGGTCCGACCGGCCGACGTGGTTGGGGAAGGCGTAGCAGCCCATCATCCCGTACCGCTCGTCGGCCAGCGGCCCGACCAGGGCGACCCGCGCGTCCGGGCGCAGCGGCAGCGTCCCGTCGTCGGCCAGCAGGACGACCGACTCCTCGGCCAGCCGCCGCGCCAGCTCGCGGTGCGCGGGCGGGTCGAACACCGGCGCCCCGTCCGCGGCCGGGACGAAGACCGGCACCCCGTCCGCGGGCTCACCGTCACCGGGCCCGTCCAGCAGGCCGAGCTCCGCCTTGAGCGTGAGGACGCGCGACGCGGCCCGGTCGAGCAGCTCCTCGGGGATCTCGCCCTTGCGCACCGCCTCCACCAGCGGCTCGCCGTAGCAGCGCACCGACGGCAGCTCCACGTCGATGCCGGCCGCCAGCGCGCGCGCCGCCGCCTCCTCCCGGGACCCGGCCACCCCATGCCGCGACTGCAGGAACGAGACCGCGAAGTAGTCGGACACCACCACGCCGGTGAAGCCGAGCTCCTCGCGCAGCAACCGGGTCAGCAGCCATTCGCTGCCCGACGCGGGAACCCCGTCGATATCGGTGTAGGAGGGCATGACCGACCGGGGCCGGCCCTCCCGCAGCGCCATGACGAACGGTTCCAGCAGCACGTCGGCGACCTCGCGCGGCCCGGCGGCGGTCGGCGCCATGTTGCGCGCGTCCCGCGACGCCGAGTACCCGGCGAAGTGCTTGAGCGTGGCGACGACGCCGCCGCTCTCCAGGCCCTTGACGTAGGCGGTGCCGAGGGTGCCGACGAGATACGGGTCCTCGCCGATGCACTCCTCCGTCCGGCCCCAGCGGGCGTCGCGCACCACGTCCAGCACCGGCGCGAACCCCTGGTGGACGCCGACGCGCCGCATGGACGCCGCGATGGCGGCGGCCATCTCGCCGACCAGCCCGGGGTCGAAGCTCGCACCCCACGCCGGCGGGCTGGGGAACACGGTGGCCTGCCAGGTCATGAAGCCGGTCAGGCACTCCTCGTGCGCGATGGCGGGCAGCCCGAACCGGTTGGCGGAGACGACCACGCGCTGCAGTTCGCGCAGCCGGGCGGCGCCCTCGGCCGGGGCGACCGGGGCGGTGCCGAACACCCGGGTCAGGTGCCCCAGGCCCCAGCGGGCCTGCTCGTCCAGCGTCAGGGCCCGGTCGCCGGGCATGGGCTCGTCGGCGTCGTCCTCGCGCGGCGACACCGGCTCCCCGGGCTCGGCGGGCAGCGCCCAGAACGAGCCGAGCTGACCGGCCTTCTCCTCCACGGTCATCCGGGCCAGCAGGTCGGTGACGCGTTCGGCGACCGGCAGCCGGGGGTCGCGCCACGGGGGGCTGGCCACGGGCGCGTGCTGCGGCAGCGCTTCGGTCATGAGTCCTCCAGGAATGCAGGGGCGCGCCGGCGCCCGCGGGCGCGACACGGCGGGACGGGGCGGGCTGCGGCGGTCGGGGGCGGGCGGCAGGGGACGAGCGCTCGAACGGCGGCGGTCGAACGCGTCGGACGGGCAGGGACGGGAGCCGCGGAGGCGGCGGGCGGATGGCCGGATCCGGACTGCGCGGTCAGGCGGTCGGGGGCGGGGCGGTGGAGTGCCGCACGCGCAGCTCCGTGGCCAGCTCCACGCGCGGGCTGAGCAGCGGGCGGCCGTCCAGCAGCTGCAGCAGCTTGCTGGCGGCGGTGCGGCCCATCTCCTCCAGCGGCTGGCGGACGGTGGTCAGCGGCGGCGACATCCACTCGCACGTCGGCAGGTCGTCGAAACCGACCACGCTGAGGTCCTCGGGCACGCGCAGCCCGGCCTGGCGGGCGGCCTCGTAGGCGCCCATGGCCTGCTCGTCGCTGCCCGCGAAGATGGCGGTCGGCCGGTCCGGCAGCGCCAGCAGCTCGCGGGTGCGGGCGAAGCCGCCGCGGTGCCGGAAGTCGCCGTAGCGGATCAGCTGCCGGTCGACCGCGACGCCCGCGCGTTCCAGCGCGGTGCGGTAGCCGTCCACCCGGGCCTGGGTGCACAGCATGTCGGCCGGGCCGCCGATCATCGCGATCCGGCGGTGGCCGAGCTCCAGCAGGTGCTCGGTCGCGGCCAGGCCGCCCGCCCAGTTGGTGGCGCCGACGCTGGCGATGTCGGCGTCGGGCAGGTTGACCGGGTCGACCAGCACCAGCCCGACCCCGGCGCGTTCGAGCTGGCGGCGCTGCTGGCGGGTCATCCGGGAGGTCACCAGGATCACCCCGTCGCTGTGGTGCAGGGCGGGCAGGTTCTGCCAGCTCGGCGGGCGGGCGTCGTCCTCGCGGACCAGGGAGACCACCACGCCGATGCCGCGCTCGGCGCACTCGGCCTCCACCCCGCGCAGGATCTCCACCGCCCACGGGCTGTCCAGCCCGGCCAGCACCAGGTCGATCAGCCCGGACCGGCGGGCGCGCCGCCCGCCGCCCGGCCCGGCGTAGTTGTGCGAGCGCAGCAGCTCCTCGACCCGCTCGCGGGTCGCCGGGGCCACGTCGGTGCGGCCGTTGAGCACCTTGGAGACCGTGGCGGGGGACACCCCGGCCTCCGACGCGATCAGCGCGAGGGTGGGACGGGACGGCTGGTCGGACATGGACGCTCCTCCCCGATGGACGATTGCGAACAGTATCGCAATCTTTCGGGGCCGGATAGCCCCATTTGCCCGCCTTTCCCTTTCGCCGGAATGAGGTCTTGACCATAAGAAGGGGCTTTCTTAGAGTTCCTCGGCAACACCACCTTCCGCAGCATTTCGAAAAGTTTCGAAGGCGGCCGGCGGCGACCCGCCGATCCGTCCGTCTCGATCCGTCCGTCTCGATCCCCTGACGACACCCCCAACCCACCCCGAGCCCAGGAGGACTCCGATGGGCACCGCACCCCTCTCGCGCCGCACGTTCCTGGCCGCAGCCGGACTGGCCGGACTGTCCGCCCCCCTCCTCAGCGCCTGCGGCGGCGGCTCCGGCGGCTCGTCCGACAAGACCATCGAGTGGTGGAACATCGCCACCACCGATCCCGGCAGGACGCTGTGGCCGCAGGCCGTGAAGGAGTACCAGGCCGCTCACCAGGGCGTGACCATCAAGCAGAACTCGATGGAGAACGACGCCTACAAGTCGAAGATGACCGCGCAGACCGCCTCCGGGAAGCTGCCCGACATCTTCCACACCTGGGGCGGCGGCGTGCTCAAGCAGCAGGTCGACGCGGGGCTGGTGCGGGACATCACCGACGACGTGGCGCCCTGGATCAACAACCTGTCGCCGGTCGCGCGGCAGGCGTACCAGTTCGACGGCAAGACCTACGCCATTCCCTACGACGTCGGCATGGTGGGGTTCTGGTACAACAAGGCGCACTTCGAGAAGGCCAAGATCGAGGCGCCCCCCGCCACCTGGGCCGAGTTCCTGGAGGCCGTCCGCAAGCTCAAGGCGGCCGGCGTGGCCCCGATCGCGCTGGCCGGCAAGGAGAAGTGGCCCGGCCACTACTACTGGGCCTACCTGGCCATCCGCGTCGGGGGAGTGGCCGCCGTACAGCAGGCCGCCAAGACCAACGACTTCGGGAGCGACCCGTTCGTGCAGGCCGGACGGCACCTGAAGGAACTGGTCGACCTGCAGCCGTTCCAGACCGGCTTCCTCGGCGCCAGCTACCCGTCGACCGACGGGCAGGCCGCGCACATGGCCAACGGCAAGACGGCCATGGAGCTGATGGGCCAGTGGGCGCCCAGCGTGCAGAAGGACATGGGCAAGGGCCTCGGCGACGACCTCGGCTTCTTCCCGTTCCCCGCCGTGGAGGGCGGCAGCGGCGCGGTGACCGAGGTGTTCGGCGGCGGGGGCGGCAACGCCGTCGGCCGCGACGGGTCCGACACCGCCATCGACTTCCTGAAGTTCTTCGCCTCGGTCGAGAACGACCGCAAGCGCGTCGCCTCCGGCGGCTACCTGCCGATCACCAAGGGCGCCGAGACCGCGCTGAAGGACCCCAACCTGCGGACGGTGTGGGAGACGCTGAACAAGGCGACCGGCTTCCAGCAGTTCTTCGACCAGGCGTTCCCGCCCGCCGTCGGACAGGAGGTCAACGACCAGGTCGCCGCCCTCATCGCCGGCAAGGCCACGCCCGAGCAGGTCGCACAGGCCGTCACCCAGGCCGCCAAGGGGCAGTGAGCGAGCCGATGGCCGTATCGGTCCGCAAGTCCCCGCCCGGCCAGGACGCGGCGGCGCTGCCCGCCCGGCACCGCCGCGTCCGGCGCGACCGGCGGCGCCTGCGCGAGCGGGCGACGATCACGGCGTTCCTGCTGCCCGCGCTGGCGCTGTTCGCCGCGCTGGTCATGGTGCCGATCGTCTTCGCCCTCTACACCAGCCTGTTCCGCTGGGGCGGGTTCGGCTGGCCGGACGAGTTCGTCGGCCTGGAGAACTTCACCAAGCTGTTCCAGGACGAGGTGTTCCTCGGCGACCTGTGGCGCGGGTTCGTCCTCATCGCGCTGTCGATCTGCGTCCAGCTGCCGTTCGCGCTGTCCATGGCCGTGCTGCTCAACCAGCGGCTGCGCGGCCGGGCGTTCTACCGGCTGCTGTTCTTCGCGCCCTACGTCCTGTCGGAGGTGATCACGGGTGTGCTGTTCACCATGATCTTCTCCCCGGACACCGGGCTGGCCGACCACATCATGGACGCGGTCGGGCTGGGCGGGCTCGGCATCACCTGGTTCGCCTCGTCCTCCACCGTGCTGTTCACCGTGTTCCTGGTGATGACGTGGAAGTACTTCGGCTTCCACATGATCCTGTACCTGGCGGGCCTGCAGAGCATCCCCAAGGACGTGCTGGAGGCCGCCTCGATCGACGGCGCGGGCGCCTGGCAGCGGTTCCGGCACGTCACCCTGCCGCTGCTCGGCCCCACCATCCGGATCAGCGTGTTCCTGTCGGTGATCGGCGCGATCCAGCTGTTCGACCTGGTCTGGGTGATCACCGCGGGCGGGCCGGTGCACTCCTCGGAGACCATGGCGGTGACGATGTTCCAGTTCGGCTTCAAGCGCTACCAGGTCGGCTACGCCAGCGCGATCAGCGTCGTGATGTTCCTGATCAGCTTCGTCTTCGCCCTCTTCTACCAGCGCTACGTCCTGCGCCGCGACCTGGAGGGCGCCGTCACCAGCATGCGAGGCCGCCGATGACCCCGACCGCACCGTCCCGCGCCCCCCGGCTGTGGTCCCGGATGCGCGGGCTGTCCATGCACGCGATCATCTGGGTGGTCGGGGCGATGATCGTCGTCCCGCTGCTGTACGGGCTGGTGTCGGGCTTCAAGAACACCAGCGAGCTGTCGAGCAACCCGTTCGGCCTGCCCAGGGAATGGGTCACCGCGAACTACACCGGGCTGCTGGCCTCCGGTTCGTTCTGGCGGCAGATCTTCAACAGCACGGTGATCGCGCTGGCCACGGCGCTGGTGACCGTCGCGGCGTCGGCGCTGGCGGCGTACGTGTTCGCGCGCTTCGCCTTCCGCGGCCGGGAACTGGTGTTCACGCTGTTCACGATCGGGCTGATGTTCCCGTTCGCGGTGGCGATCCTGCCGCTGTTCATCATGCTGCGCACCTTCGGGCTGCTGGACAACCCGCTCGGCGTGATCCTGCCGCAGGCCGCCTTCGGCCTGCCGATGACGATCATCATTCTGCGCGGCTTCTTCCGGAACGTGCCCGGGGAGCTGGAGGAGGCCGCCATCATCGACGGCTGCACCGCGTTCGGGTTCTTCTGGCGGATCCTGCTGCCGATGGCCCGGCCCGCGCTCGCCACCGTCTCGGTGCTGGCGATCGTGACGAGCTGGAACAACTTCTTCCTCCCGCTGCTGGTGTTCACCGAGCAGGACTGGTGGACGATCCCCGTCGGCGTCCAGCAGTTCAAGGGGCAGTACGCCCAGGACACCGCCCGCATCCTGGCCTACGTGGTGCTCGCCATGGCGCCCGCGCTGGCCTTCTACGCCGTTGCCGAACGCCAGCTGATCGGCGGTCTGACCGCCGGCGCGACGAAAGGCTGAACCACGATGGCCAAGCGAACGGACCCGGCCGCCATGCCCGGCGGGCGCCGCCCGACCGGGCGTGCGCGCCGGATCGTCACCCTGGTCACGGCCGCCGCCTGCCTGGGCGCCCTGACCGCCGTCCCCGCCCGCGCCGCCGACATCACCGGCAGCGTCCGCTTCTCGGCGCGGCTGCAGCCGATCGACGGGTTCGGCATCTCCCAGGCGTTCCAGCGGGCGTCCCTGATACGCGGCGCCCGCGGCCTGTCGCCGGCCAAGAGCCGCGAGGTGCTGGACCTGCTGCTCAGCAAGGACAAGGGCGCCGGCCTGTCGATCCTGCGGCTGGGCATCGGCTCGTCGGCCGACGACGTCTACGACCACATGAAGTCGATCCAGCCGGTCGACCCCGGCGGTCCCGACGCGCCGCCCAGGTACGTGTGGGACGGCGACGACGGCGGGCAGGTGTGGCTCGCCAAGGAGGCCGCCAAGTACGGCGTGAAGCGGTTCTACGCCAACGCCTGGAGCGCCCCCGCCTACATGAAGGACAACGGCGACGACGCCAACGGCGGCGCCCTGTGCGGCCTGTCCGGGACCGACTGCGCCAGCGGCGACTGGCGCACGGCGTACGCGAACTACCTCGTCCAGTACGCCAGGTTCTACAAGCGGGAAGGCATCCGCATCAGCGACCTGGCCTTCACCAACGAGCCCGACTACACGGCCACCTACGCGTCCATGCGGTTCACCCCCGCCCAGGCGGTCGAGTTCACCAAGATCCTCGGCCCGATCGCCAGGAAGGCCGGGCTCGGCGTGATCTGCTGCGAGCACACCGGATGGATGGGGCAGATCGACTACACCAAGGCGATCGAGGCCGACCCGCAGGCGCGCAGGTGGATCAGCACGTACACCGGCCACCGCTACTCCAGCGCGGCCGACGCGCCGATGCCCACCACGAAGCGCACCTGGATGTCGGAGTGGTCGCCCAACGGAGGCACCTGGAACGAGAACTGGGACGACGGCAGCGGCTATGACGGCATGACCGTCGCCGAGGACATCCACCACACCCTGACCAGCGGCAACGGCAACGGCTACGTGTACTGGCTCGGCGCCTCGCTCGGCGCGACCCGCGCTTTCATCCAGCTCGCCGACCCCGGCGACTCCTACCGGGTGTCCAAGCGGCTGTGGGCGATGGCCGCCTACAGCCGGTTCGTCCGTCCCGGCGCGCACCGGGTCCGGGCCACGGCGACCGACCCGGCGGTGAAGATCACCGCGTTCCGCAACGCCGACGGCTCACGCGTGGTGGAACTCCTCAACACCGGCGCAGCCACCCGCGCCGACCTCGCCCTCGACCAGGCCGTCCGCCGCCCCGCCGGCTACGTCACCGACTCGGCCCGCTCGCTGACCCCCGCCGACGTCGCCACCGCCAAGGGCGGCCGCCTGTCGGTCGACCTGGCCCCGCGCTCCCTCACCACCGTGGTGATCCGGTGAGCGGCGGACGCAGGGTCAGGGTCGCGATCGTCGGGACGGGCGGCATCGCGCGCATCTGCCACATGCCCGCACTGCGCGCCGAACGCGGCCGCGCCGAGGTCGTCGCGGCCATGGACGTGGACGCCGCCCAGGTCGGCACCTTCTGCGCCGAACACGACATCCCCGCCGGCTACACCGACCTCGACCGCATGCTGGAGGAGACCCGCCCCGACCTCGTGCACATCTGCACCCCGCCCGCCGCGCACGCCGCCCAGGTGATCACCTGCCTGCGCGCCGGCGCGTGGGTGCTGTGCGAGAAACCGCCGTGCCTGTCGCTGGCCGAGTACGACACGATCACGGCGGCGGAGGGGCCGGACGGCCCGTACGCGGCCATCGTCTACCAGCACCGGTTCGGCTCGGGTGCGCGGCGGCTGGGCGCGCTCGTCGACGTCGGCGCGCTGGGCCGCCCCCTCGTCGCCCAGTGCGTCACCACCTGGTACCGCGACCAGGACTACTTCGACGTCCCGTGGCGCGGCCGGTGGGACACCGAGGGCGGCGGCCCCACCCTCGGCCACGGCGTCCACCAGATGGACCTCATGCTCGCGCTCCTCGGCGACTGGGCCGAGATACGCGCGATGGCCGGCCGCCTGGACCGCCGCGTGGAGACCGAGGACGTGTCCATGGCCTCGGTGCGGTTCGCGTCGGGCGCCATGGCGACGGTGCTCAACAGCGTCCTGTCGCCACGCGAGGAGAGCTACCTGCGCTTCGACTTCACCGACGCGAGCGTCGAACTGCGGCACCTGTACGGGTACGGCGACGGCGACTGGGTCTACACCCCCGCACCGCACGTGCCCGCCGAGACCGCCGCCGCCTGGACGGCCCCCGGCGCCGAGATCCCCAGCTCGCACCTGGCCCAGCTCAGCGCCCTGCTCGACTGCCACGAACGCGGCGAACGCCCGCCCACCAGCGGCGCCGGCGGCCGCCGGGCCCTGGAGTTCGTCACCGGCCTCTACAAGTCGGCGTTCACCGCACGCCCCGTCACCCGCGCCGAACTCACCCCCGACGACCCCTTCTACCACCACCTGCACGGCGACGTACCGGGCTGGGCGCCCCAGGCCGCGGCGGAGGCGGTGTCGTGAAACTGGAGCACTCGGCCGACGCCCTGTCCGTCCTGGCCGGAGGCGTGGAACTCCTCCGCTACGTCTTCCGGCCCGACATGGACCCGTTCGAGGGGCCCAAGCCCTACCTGCACCCGGTGCGCACCCTCGCCGGGGACGTGGTCACCGCGTACCGCCCCCACGACCACCGCTGGCACAAGGGCATCCAGATGACCGCGTCCCACGTGTCGGGGGAGAACTTCTGGGGCGGCGGCAGCTACGTCCGCGGCAAGGGCTACGTGGACCTGCCCAACGTCGGCACCATGCGGCACGAGGAGTTCACCGAGATCGCCGCCGACGACGACCGCGTGCTCATCGCCGAACGCCTCACCTGGCACACCCAGAGCGGCCGGCACTGGATCGACGAGAACCGCACCCTCACGATCCACGACGTGGCCGACGGCGCGTGGTCGCTCACCTTCACCACCTCACTGCGCAACGTCCGCGACGCCCCCCTCACCTTCGGCAGCCCCACCACCAACGGACGCGAACTGGCCGGATACACCGGGCTGTTCTGGCGCGGCCCCCGCCCGTTCACCGGCGGCGAGATCGTCGCGTCCGACGGCCGGGGCGGCGAGGCGGTGATGGGCGAACCGGGCCCGTGGCTGGCCTTCGTCGGCCGGCACGACGAGGTCGACCGCGCCTCCACGCTGCTGTTCGTGGACCCGCCCGGGGCGCGCACCCGCTGGTTCGTGCGGTCCGGCCCGTTCGCCGCCGTCAACCCGTCCTTCGCCTTCCACGACGAAGTGGTCCTCGACGCGGGTGACACCCTGGACCTCGCACATCGGATCGTGATCGCCGACACTGCATGGGACCGCGACCGCATCGAGGCACACGCGAAGGAACAGACATGGTGAGCACCTTCCCCGGCGGCGTCGGGGTCTCCGGGCTGAGCGTCTACGACTGGCCCACGGCGGACGGGCTGTGCGGCGGCTCCCCGCACGTCCACCTGACGTGCGCCGAGTCGTACGTCGTGGTCGGCGGCGCCGGACGCGTGCAGACCCTCAACCACAAGGGTTTCACCGAGACGCCCCTGACCCCCGGCACCGTCGTGTGGTTCACCCCCGGCACCGTCCACCGGGCCGTCAACGACGGCGACCTGCGCATCGTCGTCGTCATGCAGAACAGCGGCCTGCCCGAGGCGGGCGACGCGGTGTTCACCTTCCCCGCCGAGGTGCTCGCCGACCGCTCCGCCTACGACCGGGCCGCCGCGCTCGCCGACGGCGCCCACGTGCACGCGACCAACGAGGAGTCGGCGCGGCGCCGCCGCGACCTGGCCATCGAGGGGTTCCTCGACCTGCGCCGCCGGTTCGAGTCCGGCGACCAGGCGGCCCTGGACGACTTCTACACCGCCGCCGTCCGCCTCAAGTCCGACCGGTTCGACGAGTGGGAACGCCGCTGGCGCTCGGGCGCCCTGGCGTCGGCCGAACGCACCGGCGACAACCTCGCCGCCCTGCGCGCGGGAGATTTCACCCATCTCCGCGACGCCGAACTGCACCACCACCCCGCCCCCGCCCCCGACGACCGCCGCCTGGGCATGTGCGGCCGCCTCGACGTCTACGACCTCACCTGACTTTCATCCCCGGCCACCCCCGCCCCGTGGCCGCCGGAAGGTACATCCGGCCCCGCCTTCCGGCGGCCACGGCCCCTCCCGCGTGAAAGATTCCGCTGACACGCCCCGGACGGCAACCTCGCGCGTGCGCTGGACGACCACGGGCGTGAGGGCCCACCCCCCGAAAGGCCCTCACGAAAGGAGCCCCCCGCCATGCGCATCCGTTCGGCACTGACCAGCGTCGTCCTGACGGCGACTCTCGGCCTGGTCGCCGCCCCCGCCGCGCACCCGGCCACTGGTCCCGTCGGCGCGGCCGCCACCACGTGCGACTCAGGCGGCAGCATCACCATGGGCAAGTACTGGCTCAACAACAACCTGTGGGGCGCCGGCACCGGGTCGGGGACGCAGTGCGTCTCGGACTCCTACCAGTCGGGCACCACCATCGGCTGGAGCACCAACTGGAACTGGACGGGCCAGCAGAACTCGGTGAAGTCGTACGTCAGTTCCGTGCTGGGCTGGCACTGGGGCTGGAAGACGTCCGGCACCGGCCTGCCCGTGCAGCTGTCGGCGAACCGCAACGTCAACACCGGCTGGACCTTCCAGCCGAACGCGTCCGGCACCTACAACGTGGCCTACGACCTGTGGCTGCACACCATCCCCAACCCCGACTGGAGCAACAACCCCACCGACGAGGTCATGATCTGGCTGTACCGGGCGGGCGGCGCCGGCCCGCTGGGCAACAAGGTGGCGACCGTCTCCCTCGCGGGCGCCACCTGGGACCTCTACCAGGGCAACATCGGCTGGGAGGTGTACTCGTTCGTCCGCACCTCCAACACCACGTCCGCGAACTTCAACATCAGGGACTTCCTGAACCACCTGCGCTCCAGCCGGGGCCTCAGCTCATCGAAGTACCTCACCAGCGTCCAGGCGGGCACCGAGGTCTTCACCGGCGGCGGCCGCCTCGACACCGCCTCCTACTACACCAACGTCGGCTGATCGGCCCCGGCCCGTGGTCATAGTGGGGCGAGGGCCATGA
Organism: Actinomadura sp. NPDC047616; assembly: GCF_040642915.1. NCBI lineage: Bacteria > Bacillati > Actinomycetota > Actinomycetes > Streptosporangiales > Thermomonosporaceae > Actinomadura > Actinomadura sp. NPDC047616. The sequence goes on along the minus strand of NZ_JBEYTB010000007.1, from coordinate 379,946 downwards.
GGATCTCGTCGCGGTCATCGCCGGGGGCCAGCCGGAGGGCGCCTTGGCGGCGGCCGATCTCCTTGTAGCCGAGCCGGCCGTAGAACTCTTCCAGCCCCATGCCGGATCGGGCGGCGAGATGGAGCTGTTCCAGGCCCATCTCGTCCCGGGCCACGTGGCGGGCGTGGCGCATGAGCGTGGCCCCGACACCGCGGCCACGGTAGGCGGGGTGGCGCATGTGGAGGGGGTCATGGCTGGTCACGGGGCGATTGTGTCAGCCGCCCCCGCCGCTGGAAGCCGCCGCCGCCACGCCCGCAAGGGCCTTGGACGTCGCGTGCGAAGTCACGACGGGCCGGGGTCGCCGCGGAGAGCGTGCAGGATGGCGGTCTCCAGGGCGGGCTCTCGTGGGTCTCCTCCGGGCGGTGATGAAGACTGTGCCGATGGAGTTCTTCTGCTACCACCGCGACCGGCCCGGCTCGATGGCGCTGCGCCACGAACTGCTGGAAGCGCATTGGGCCTACATGGACCGGTTCGACAAGGAGATGATCGCCCGCGGCCCGACCTTCGGCGGCGACGGCGCCACGCTCACCGGCAGCGTGCACATCGTCGACCTGCCGGATCCCGCCGCCGCCCGCGCGTTCGCCTTCGACGAGCCGTGCTACCAGGCCGGCGCGTACCGGGACGTGCTGCTGCGCCGGTGGCGCAACATGCTGGGACGCACGATGTGGGACTTTCCCGGCGGCCGGACCGGCGGCGACCGGTACCTGGTGCTCGGCCTCGGCTCGGGGGAGGCCGCCGACCTGGCGGTGCCGCCCGGCCGGGACGATCTGATCGCCTACGGGCCGCTGCTGTCCGACGACGGCACCACCTGGCTGGGCACGGCGGCGCTGGTCCGGGCACCGGACCCGGAGACGGCACGCGCCGTCCTGACCCCGGACCGGTACGCCGACATCGAGATCCACGCCTGGGAGTTCGGCGGGCGACGGTAACCCGGCCCCCTTGAGGGCAATCCTTGGAGGCTCACGCTGGGAGCGGCCCGCCACCACGATCACGGCTGGTCAGCGGCGGATCGACGGACGCCTCTCGGGCCTCGCCCGGCATGCCACCGCCGTCGGCTCCTCGCTCATCGCGGACGCCCTCCGTGGGAATGCCGCCCGGCGGCAGCGCTGGGGGATCGTGCCAGAGGACGAGTACGGCACCCGGCCCCAACTCATCACCGCCTGTCCAGCAGCCTGGACGTGACGGGGTACCGCTCGCGGACACGACGAGCGGCGGCCGAGGCCCCCGGATCCTCCAGCCCGTAGGCGGCGAGCACCTCCTGCCACATGCGGGCCTGCCGCCGCACGTAGCGGACGCGAGGCGCCATGACGATCCGGACCAGCCGGTCGAACACGGCAGGTCGACTGCTCACGGCGCCTTCAACTCCGCCCACACGACCTTCCCGCCGCCCTCCGCCGGGCACCACCCCCACTGCTCGCACAGGGCGCCGACGATGAACAGCCCCCGGCCGCCCTCGGAGTCGAAGTCGGGCAACTGTTCGTCCGGCGGCGCGTCACACCCGTCCCACACCTCGACGAGCAGGTGCCGGTACGCGTGCGACAGGCGCAGCCGGATGACACCGACCTCGATCAGCTTGGCGTACGGCACCGATCGCGGGCAGTCGGTGTAGTCGCGGTACGCCTGCGCGTCCAGAATTCCCGTCGCCTTCACGGCATTGGTGACCAGTTCCGTCACGACCAGATTGGCATTGGCCACCAATCCGCCCGCATGCCATTCAGTCAGGATCGCCTCGGTGTGCCGCCGTGCCCAATACGACGCGTTCGGCAGTGCGACCAGCGTGACTTGCCTCCGGTGCGGCCACTCGTTCATTGGCGCCATTCCCTGCGTGCGGGACGATTGATCGCAGGGCTGACGCGTGACCCGGGAGTCCAGGGGGACACTCGCCACCATGTCGGCCCTTCCGTATGAGGCGACCGGCAAGCCCCCTCCTGCCGGCGCCGTTCGCGTGTTCCTCGGGGCGGGGGGTGACCAGCGTGTGATCGGGCAATGGGCCGGACCACCCGACCTCTCCTTGATCGGCATTCCTTTCTGACATAACCGCGCGGACAGGCGCTGACCTGGCACCTAAACTGTGCGTGAGCGATCGATTCGGAAGGGTGATCGGCCCGCATGGACAGACGTGCAGCCATCCGTTTTTGCCGCTTTTGCGGCGGCCGCCTCGCCTCGGGACAACCCAGTGCGCAATTCGCCGACAAGTCCGGGCGGCGTGCATCATCCTGAACGAGTACCGGCCTGAACCGTCTCGCCTGATCTTCGGAATGCCGCAGGTGACGGGGCGGAGGCGGAGAGGGCGACGGAATCGGCGCGAGGGGATCTATGAAGATCGCGTTTTTCGGGGACGTGCACGGCTGCGTGCTGCATGCGCTCGGCGCGGCGGTCATGCTGCAAAGGCGCCGCGGGCTGCGGCTCGACGCCGTCGTCCAGGTGGGGGACCTGGGCGCCTTCCCCTCTCCGGACCGCATGGACGAGTCCAGCCGCAGGTTCGCCGAAAGCGACCCCGCCCAGGGCGACCTCCTCCGCCTGCTCGACCCGCCGCCGTCCCTCGCCGCCGCCGTCCGCCGGGCCCTCGAAGAGATCCCCGCGTTCCACTTCGTCAGCGGCAACCACGAGGACCACGACTGGCTCGCCGCCGTCCACGAGGCGGCCGGCGCCCCCGTGGTCGCGCCGATCGATCCGCTCGGCGCCTTCCGGCACGTCGCCTGCGGAAGCGTCGTCCAGGTCGCCGGACGGCGCATGGCCTTCCTCGGGCTGATCGAGAGCGAATCGATGGACTTCGACCCGGACGCCTACGCCGCGCTGCTGGCCGCCGAGCCCGGCAGCGTGGACGTGCTGGTCACCCACGACGGGCCCTATGCCATGTCCGAGTACCGCGGCGCCGTCCAAGGCTCCGCGAAAATGACCCGGCTCATCGAGCACCTGCAGCCGCGTCTGCACGTCAGCGGCCACTACCACCACGAGAACGGGCCCCGCCACTACGGCGCGACGACCTCCTACGCCCTGTCCCAGCTCGTCTACCCGAGGTTCGCCAGGGACGCCACCCCGCTCAACCCCGCCCAGCAGGTGATGCCGGGCAGCATCGGCCTGCTCGACACCGACACCTACGCCTTCGAATACATCCACGACCCGTGGCTGGCCGAGGTGAAGGGCCACCCGCTGAACCTCGCCGACCTCCTCACCTGAGGGGGAGGCCCAGGCGCTCAACGCTGTTGTGCTGTTCAACAGCCTCTACATCGACGCCGCCGTCAAGCAGTTGGCCGCCGACGGCTTCCCCGTCACCGACGAGCTGCTCGGCCGGCTGTCCCCGCTCCAGTACGACCACATCGACTTCCTCGGCCGCTACGCGTTCACCCGGCCGCTGGCGCCGGGCCTGCGGCGGCTACGCGACCCGTACAGCGACGACGAGACCGACAACGACGAGGACGGATGGCTGCGGGCCCCTTGCTCGGGGTGCCCACCGCATTCATGCCACGTTCTCCTGGCCTTGGAAGCTCGCGTCGTCGGTCGCGGCGGCGTGTTCGGCCGGTGCGGTGAGGTGCCTGGTGGCGTGCAGGGTTTCCCGAATGTGTCGGGCGAGGGTGTGCTGGTCGGGGTCGTCGATCCAGCGTTCGAAGGCGACCTTGAAGGCGGCGATCCCGATTTCGGCCGCGAGTGCCGCGGTGGTGGCCTCCAGACCCCGTTCCCGGAGCGCGTGGGCGAGGGTGGAGACGAGTGAGGCCTGTTTGGCCAGTTCGCGTTCCTGCAGTTCGGGATTGGCGGCGATGACGGCTTGGCGCTGCCGTACCAGTTCTGCGCGTTCTTCGAAGACGGGAGCGGCTTCGGTGAGGGCGTGTGTGATCACCTCCAGTGGCGCCAGAGGGTCGGCGGCGGTGGCCGTGGCGTGCGCGAGGACGTCGGCCAGGGCGTTGGTCTGGAAGAGGACTTCCCGTTTGTCGGCGAAGTGCCGGTAGAAGGTGCGTTCGGTGACCCCGGCCCGGGCGGCGATCTCCGCCACGGTGGTGGCGTCGAAGCCCTTGTCGTTGTAGAGCTCCATCGCCGCCTTCTCCAGGCGGCCTCGTGCGTCGGGTTTCCATCGGCCCATGCTCCGATCCTACACAGCGATGACAGATTCTGACATCAGAGTGATGACAGAGGCTGACATGGGCGCTATAGTGATGTCACGAACTGACATCACGGCTCTTCGCCCCTGGTGGGGAGCCCGCAGCAAAGGCAACACCATGCGCGTATTCGTCACCGGAGCCTCCGGACATCTCGGCTCCGCCGTCGTCCCCGAGCTCCTCGAAGCGGGACACCAGGTCGTCGGGCTGGCACGCTCGGACAAGTCCGCCGCCGCGTTGACGGCTGCCGGCGCCCAGGTGCACCGAGGTGACATCGATGGTCTCGACGGCCTCGCCGCGGCCGCCGCTGCGGCTGACGGGGTCATCCACCTGGCCTTCAAGCACGACGCCATGTTCGCCGGCGACTTCGACGGCGCGGTCGCAGCGGATCTGCGCGCCATCGACACGCTCGGGAACGCGCTCGCCGGCACCGGCAAGCCTTTGGTGGCCACGTCGGGAACCGCGCTGTTCGCCTTCGCGGGACTGCAGGGCTTGCTCACCGAGGCCGACGTGCTCGACGCAGGACCGCGGATCGAGGCCGAGAACGCGGTGGTCGCACTTGCCGAGCGCGGCATCCGGTCGTCCGTCGTCCGGCTCCCTCCGACCGTGCACAGCTCTCTCGACCACCACGGCTTCATCCCGACCTTCATCTCCATCGCCCGCTCCAAGGGCGTCTCGGCTTACGTCGGCGACGGGGCCAACCGCTGGCCCGCCGTGCACACGCTCGACGCGGCACGCCTGTACCGGCTGGCGCTGGAATCCGCCCCGGCCGGGTCACGGCTGCACGCCGTCGACGATGAAGGGATCACCTTCCGCCAGATCGCCGAGGGCATCGGCCGCGGGCTGAACCTGCCCGTGGTCAGCATCGCGCCGACCGAGGCCGAGGCCCACTTCGGCTTCCTGAGCGCCCACGCCCAGGCCGACAACCCGTCCTCAAGCAAGCTGACCCGCGACCTCCTGGGCTGGACGCCTGTCCAGCCCGGTCTCGTCGACGACCTCGGCCAGGGCCACTACTTCGACACCGGCGCCACCGCCGCGGGCTGAGCCCGCCCCCTTCTCCATCCCGGTCGTTCCCCGCGCCCATCCACACGGCTCGGTGGAACCGGCCCGAACGACCAACCATCCCCCTGCACGACCGGCCGGCCCGGCTGGACGACCTCGCGATCAAACGTCCCCGGCGGACGCCTTTCCCTTGACGGGCGAGGCGTCCATCGGGTGAAACGGCGAAATCGCGGTATGGGTAGGCCACACGAGCCATCGTCGCCATACCGGCATATAAGGTCATTAAGGCGTGTACGTGGATATCGTGGAATTGGCGGGTAGAAAAAATTTCCTGGGCGAGGGTGTCCCTTCCGCCATATGTGACTGAGGTTCGGGTGCGGACGTATTGCCGTTGCGTTCATGGCGTCGTACCGGACGCCGGAGAGAGGATTTCCCCGCCCCTCATCGCAAAGGAGACGCCTGTGCTGCGTAAAGTGGACGCCGACCGCTGGAACGAGGCCCTGGACGTCAACCCCCTCTACCACGACATCGTCCCCGAGGGCGGCGTCCCCCGCCTGCACCTGCCGGCCCGCCCGATGACGGCCGACGCGGCCGCCGCCCTCATCCGCGACGAGCTCATCATGGACGGCAACGCCCGGCTCAACCTGGCGACGTTCTGCACGACCTGGATGGAGCCGCAGGCGCGCGACCTCATCGCCGAGACGCTCGACCGCAACCTCATCGACCACGACCAGTACCCCCGGACGGCCGAGCTCGAGCGCCGCTGCGTCAACATGCTCGACAATCTCTGGAACGACCCCGACGGCCAGGGCGTGGGCTGTTCCACCGCCGGGTCCAGCGAGGCCGCGATGCTCGGCGGGCTGGCGATGAAGTTCCGGTGGCGGGAACGGATGCGCGCTGCCGGCGGGCCCGCCGAGCGGCCCAACCTGGTGATGGGGAGCGCCGTCCACACCTGCTGGCCCAAGTTCTGCCAGTACTGGGACGTCGAGCCCCGTTACATGCCGATCCAGGAGCCGGCGTTCACTCTTGACCCGTCCCGCGTGGCCGACTACTGCGACGAGAACACCATCGGGGTGGTCGGCGTGCTCGGATCGACCCAGGTCGGCAGGTACGACCCGATCGACGAGCTGGCCGCCGAGCTGGACCGCCTGCACGCCGAACGCGGCATCGACGTTCCCCTGCACGTGGACGCGGCCGTGGGCGGATTCATCACGCCCTTCCTGGAACCCGACCGCGTCTGGGACTTCCGGCTGCGGAGGGTCCAGTCGATCAACGCCTCGGGCCACAAGTTCGGGCTGGTGTTCCCCGGGGTCGGCTGGATCATCTGGCAGGAGCGTGCGGCCCTGCCCCAGGACATGGTCCTGGAGTGCGACCTGCTGGGCGGCGACATCGACACCTTCACCCTGAACTTCTCCCGGTCCGGGGCGCCGGTCGTGGCGCAGTACTACAACTTCCTGCGCCTGGGGTTCGACGGCTACCGCGCCGTCCAGCAGACCTGCCAGGACGTGGCCGTCTACCTGGCCGGACGGATCGCGGAGATCCCCAGCCTGGAGGTCGTCTCCGACGGGACGCACCTGCCGGTGCTGACGGTCCGGGTCCGTCCCGGCCACGAGCCCCTCACGGTGCGGGACATCTCCGAACGGCTCCGCCTGCACGGCTGGCAGGTCCCCACCTACCAGCTGCCGCCCGACCTGGAGCACGTGGAGGTGATGCGGCTGGTCATCCGCAACGGCTTCAGCCAGGACATCGCCTCCCTCCTGGCCGAGCACCTCCACCAGGAGGTCGCCCACCTCCAGAGCCGCCAGACCGTCTCGGCGAACGTCTGACGACCTGCGGTGCCGGGATGGCGGTGAACGGGACGCATCACGCGTGCACCGCCGTCCACGGTCCCTTGCCATGAGTCCCACCGGCCGGGGCCGGGACGCGGGCCGCCGTGCGGAGTCAGCGCTCGTCGGCGAGCCGCCACAGCTGCAGGCTGGTCCGATCCGCGGAGACGGTGTACCAGGTGCCGTTGTCCGCCGTGCGGGGACGACCGGAGACGGGGAAGGGGTAGGAGATCTCGCCGCGCAGCGTCATCCCGCGCACGTCGACGAGCCAGTGGCGGGCCGTGCCGTACGGGGCGTCGCACTCGGAGGTTCCGGCGACGACGGTGTCCTCGTCCACGAAGGCCGCCTCGTAGTCCCAGTACACGCGGTCGCCGCCGGTGTTGCCCGGGTGCGGCGGCACCGTTCCCTCGGCGTCCAGTTCACGCAGGACGGAGCCGTCCTCCACCCGGTGCAGCGAGAGCGTCCACTGCCCGACGTCAACCGTCAGCAGGTCCCGGCCGGACGGGCTCACCGCCAGCAGGATCAGCTCGGTGTCGACCTGCTCGGCGGTCAGCCGTCGCCCGTCCCAGCGTCCCCACAGCACGGGCGAGCCCTCCTCGCCCTCGCCGACGCTCAGTCCCATCTGCGCGGGGTCGGGGTGCGGGACGTGCTCGGACCCGGAGGCCACGGTCATGGTGTCCGCGCGTCCCAGGACCGTGCCGTCGGCGGCGTCCAGGACGAGCCACAGTTCCTGGTCGTCGCCCTGCTCCCCGTCGTCACCCAGCGGGCCGCGGACGTGCGCCCAGACCAGCTTGCCGTCCGCGGAGACGGCGGCCGATCCGCTGTCGGCGTACTGGTGGTCCTCGTCGTCGGCGAGTCCGGCGAACGACGTGTGCATCGCGGAGCACCCGGCCTCCCAGCAGGCGTGCCGCACCTCCCACCGCGTCGCCCCGGTCGCGTCCACGGCACGCACCGCGTGCACGCCCGCGAACACCGCCGCGTCGCCCTCCGGCGACACCGCCACCGACCCGAAGCGGCGCGGCCAGGGAGCCGGGAAGCGCGCCTCCGCCGGCGGTTCGCCCGCCTCGGCCCCGTTCAAATCCAGGACCACCAGCTCGGTGTCGCCGCGCTGCACGAGCAGCCTGCGTCCGGGCCAGTGGAGCACCTGGGGTGCGTCCGCGGACGCCGGATCCAGCGGTGCGGCGACGGTGGCGACGAGACGAGCGACGGTCAACGAAAGCTCCGGGGGAGTGGGACGAGGCAACGATTCGGACGAGCGACATCCGGGGCGCCGAGCCGTCGACCGTGCCGTGTCCCGGACGCGGCCGGACGCTGGTTCGCGTCCCTCCTGATGCGAGACCCGGCCGGGCGGCCGCTGCCCGCCACGGACGATACCGCCCGCCGCGAAGCTCACCGCCGCCCCGGTCCGCGCCGGAACACCTGCCGCGACCAGGACGGCGAGCGTGGGCTCACTCCTCGCCGGAGAACCGCTCCCACGCCGACTGGCGGGAGACGCCCAACGCCGAGATGCACGCGGTCGACGAGCGGATCGTCGCGCGCAAGCCGCGAAGTCTCACCTTCGCCGAGGCGGCGGCCATGCCGCTGACCACGATCACGGCCTGGGAGACCCTCTTCGAGCATTTCCGTCTCACCACCGAGTCCACCGGGGCCCTGCTCGTGCTCGGCGGCGCCGGCGGCGTGGGGTCGATGACGATCCAGCTCGCCAAGCGGCTGACCGGCGTCACGGTGCTGGCCTCGGCGAGCAGGCCGGAGTCCACCGCGTGGGTGCGCACGCTCGGCGCCGACCACGTCGTCGACCATCGCGATCTGGCCGCCGGGACGAGGGTCGCGGCGCCCGGGGGCATCGACTTCCTGCTGAGCCCGCACACGCGCGGCAACATCGAGGTCTACGCCGAGATCATGCGTCCGTTCGGCCACATCACCGCCATCGACGAGCCGGAAGGGCTGGAGCTGCTGCCGTTGAAGTCCAAGAGCGTCACCTGGCACTGGGAGTTCATGTTCACCCGCCCGCTCCATCAGACCCCCGACATGATCGAGCAGAAGCGCCTGCTGGAGCGGGCCGCGGCGCTGGTCGACGACGCGCGGATCCGGACCACGCTCACCACCACCCATGACGACTTCTCCGCGGCGGGCATCCGCGAGGCGCACCGGCTGGTCGAGTCCGGCCGGATGATCGGCAAGGTCGTCGTCACCCGCTGAGCGGGACGCGAGGGCACCACCGGGCACCGCCAAGCCCATGAACATGTCCGTCGGGCTTCGCCATCATCGTCGTCGTTGCGGTGACGCGGCATGGGGGCCGCAGTAAACCCCGGGCCGAGAGCGAGTTCCGGCGGATTGTCGTCCTGGTTGACTCGCAGGTCCGGACAACGCCGATTTCGTCGTCCTCGCCGACCCCGACGGAACCGCTTCTGCGTCATCGACACCGCCGAACCTGGTCGTCCTTCCGCTTCACACGACCATCAGGACGGCTGGCGGCCGAGCGGCGACACGCCCAGGCGGCGGGCGGGGATGCGCCGACATACGCTGGTGTCCGTGACGGAGTCGCAGGCCACGGGCTATGACTGTCTGTCGTCCCGCCCGGTTCCGCAGTCCGAGTTGCGGACGTTCCTGCTGGACTGCTTCGCGATCGCCGAGGATGAGCTGTTCGTCGGCCATGCCGACCGCACCGACGACGAACTGCGGGCCTACCCGCCGGATGCGGCGTTCGCCGCGTTCTGCACCTACGACCACCAGGTGTCCGGCCACTTCGCGATGAGCCTCAGCGTCGGCATCGAGGGCCGCCTGGCCGATCAGGTCGGCCGCCGGGAGTTCGCCGAACGGTTCGCTGCGCGCTTCGACGCCTACGTGTTGTACGGCGACACCGAACCACCGGGACTGTGGACGGTCATCCTGCCGGACGGCAGCCGTCTTCGAGCCGCGCTGGAGGGGGACGACGACCGCTGTGTGCTGTATGCGGCCACGGCACCGGTCCCCGGCCTGCCCCAGGTTCGCGTGGACGAGGGACTGTGGCAGATCCGATGAACTCCACAGGCTCGTTCGAGCCGCCGCCTACCGCCCCGTGTGGGCGAGTGCGCGTCCAGGCGGTTGTGGCGACGGGTCGTTGCTGACAGAGGGCGATGGCATAACCGGTCGTCGGCCGGGGTGTTCGCCCAGGTTACGGCCGAGGTCGTCCGGGAGGTCAGTCGAACTGGCTGACCACGGCGGCGAGCCCGCACGGCTCGTGCAGGAAGAGGAACAGGACGCCATGGTCCTGCCCGATGGTGTCACCGCCGGCCACGGCGCCGACGTAGTTCATGAGCCTTCCGCAGGCGGGACAGTCCGGAAAGTCGGGGTCTTGGATCCAGCCCGGACGTCCGCCGAGCGTGGACCCGCCTGCGCAGTCGTGTCCCTCGTATCCGCCGGGCCGTTCCTCTCCCGGCACGAGACGTACGGCGGGCGGATCTTCGGGTGTCGGCTTCCGTTCCTTCAGGTAAGGGGGCTGGGTGGTGTACGCGGACCAGGTCGCGCCGCCGTCCGGGCTCACCTGCGTGTAGACGGTGGTGTAGGTGGAGCACACGAAGCAGGTGAGGATCCGCAGCCGTCCCCGCCAGCCGGTGTGGGCCAGGGCGGTGACGAATCGCGGGTCGGCGGTGTCGCCGTCGAGTGCGGTCCACAGCGCGGCGGTGCACCACGGGCACCTCTCCTCGGCGGGTGCGCTACCGGCAGGCGACGGGCCGGGCACCTCGGGCACCAGGCGGTACGCGACGTTCCCGCAGATCTCCCGCCGACGTCCGCGATCATCGAAGTCCCAGCCGTACCGGCGCAGGAATCGAGCGAGGGCGTCCGCGTCCATGCCGGACGGCGGTCGTTCCAGCCAGCCGCGGAATGCGGCTTCCACGACCGGACCGCGGGTCGCCGTGAGGATCGCCACGAGGTCCTGCTCGGAGTCTTCGCCCGACTCGACCCGCCGCACGGCTTCGCGCTGGAAGGCTTCGTCCGCTTCGCCGAACAGCTTCACGGGGATGTACACCTCCGCATCGATCAGCCGCAGGAGGTGCGGGCGCAGCCGCCGCAGCAGGGCCGGATCGTCGTCGACCTGCTCCTCCAGTTCGAAGGCCGCATCGTCGTCGCCGGTCAGGATCCGGTCGACAAGTTCAGTGATCACGACCGGATGCTACTGAGTGCGGCCGTGGCGGGCCCGCCGCCCTGCTCGACCAGCAACTCGCCGGGCTCCGTCCGCGCATGGCTGCTGCCGAGCCCGGGACACTGCCCTGCGCTGCGCCGGGCAACCGGGGGTAAGGGCGTCCGGTTCACCCTTACCCCCGCGACCCTACGAGCCGGCACGCGAAAGTGCGCGCGCCGGGGAACGCGGATCAGTGCACGCGAAGAGGAGAATCAGGCGTCAGATCACACACCCCCGAGGACGATCTCGGCCTGCCCGCGGGGCGGGTGGCTAGCTGGACAGGAGGGGGCGGGCGAGGTGGAAGGGTCTCGGTGAGGTGCGGTTTCAGCGTCCTGGCCTTCGAATACGGCTGCTCCGGGGAACTCCTATGACGCCCCTGCGCTGACGGCGATCAGGTGGCCTTGCCGCGGGCGATGTAGAGCTTCATGTCGGTGAAGTCGACAGTGATGTTGTAGGGCTTGAAAAAGCTGTGGAAGAAGCTGGCCACCACGTCGAACCCGTACTCGGCGACCGGCGTGTTCGGGTTCGCGACGCAGTAGATCTCCTTGGCGGCGGCGTCGCCGACGCGGATCTCCTCCGGGTAGCAGGGGTAGACGACGGTCGGGTGGCTGTGGGCAGCGGTCTCGAGCGGGCGGTCGTAGTCGGTGCGGACCCCGAACTGCTTGGCCCATTGCTCGGGTATGCCCGCGGCGCACTCGCTGGTCCCGCCGAAGTTCACGCCCACCACCCGGGTGCCGGAGCCTCCGATGCTGCCCCTGCTGTGCAGATACTGCTCGCGGGCCAGCCACAGCGGCAGGGGTTGCGCGCCCGCCCGTATGGCGTCGGCGTGTGCCTTCCTGGCCGTTTCGGGGGTCCGGCGGCGCAGGATCAGCGATTTGCCCGCGTAGTCGAAGGTGGTCAGCAAGTGTTGGAAGACCCACCCGCCGATGAGGCCGTCGCCTTGCATTTCCTGGTCCGTCTCCCTCCACTCCACGGGGATGTTGCGCAGTTCGATGCCGCCCAGCTTGAAGGAGTCCAGCACCCCGAAGTACATCCATGCGGTGCCGTTCAGGTAATCGATCTTCTGGCTGGCGACGGGGCTCAGCCCGGCTTCCTTGGCCACTTGTGCGGTCATGTTCAGCCACGGGGCGCCGGTGTAGAACGAGAAGAGCTTCGGCGGCCCGCCGTTGACCGAGACCTCCACCAGCGGCCACGGATCCATCTGCTTCCATGGCAGTTCCGCGATGTCGCCGTGGATCTGGTACGGCTCGCCGCGGACCGCCGAGAACCATTTGGCGCGGGTTTCGCTGCCGGCCGCTTGCCAGCATGGTACGGAGAGGGAGAGTTTGTCCTGCCGCATGTAGCAGTCGCCCAGGAGGTTGTTGGTTTCCTTGTCGTCGGGCGCCAGCCGGCGGGCCATCGTGAGGTACTTCTCGGCTTCGGGGAACTTGTTGGCCAGTAGCCCGACATAGCCGCGCCGGCGGGCCGCGTGCAGGTTCGTGGGGTCTGTTTTCAGGATCTCCTCATACGCGCGGCCGGCCTGTTCGAACTCGCCGGCCTTGAACAGCGCGTCCGCGTCACCGCCGCCGCCGGCGTGCGCCGTGGCCGCCTTGCCCAGCAGCGGCGCGGTCGCGGCGGCACCGGCCACCACGGCGGCGCCCCGGAGCAGCGAACGCCGGTCCCATTCTCCGTCATGAGCCACGGCCTTCTCCTTTGCGTGATCACCTTCCGAAGCCGGGGCACCATGCCCTCGGCCCGGACCGCTGCGGTCCATGCCTCACTGAAGACAGAAGATCGTTGCGGTGGCGTATGCGTTTTTCGATACGCCCGCGATACACCCGACCCCATCAAGGAACTGGCGCACGCCGACAGTGCGATGGTCCCGCCGCCGCTGACCGCGACAGCCCGGCAACCGCAGGTGCTGGACGGCTCGCCGGTGAACATCGCACCGCCGCGCATCCAGTACGAGTTCGCCGCCACGCCCGCCCATCCGCCTGGACCGTGAACGCCTGGGACCCGCGGCGGCGAAACGCGCATCCACCGGAAAGGTGCAGACAGGTCTGCCCAAGCGGATGGCGGAGCCGGTCACAGAACCGTTGCCGTTGGAGTCCCCGAATGAGTCGACGGGCCGCGGACCGCCTGCTCCTTCAGATCCTGGCCATGGTTGCTGCGTTGGAGGTCGACCTGAGGCGCCTGCGCATCCGCGAGGGCATGGCTCTGGCCGAGCGCGTGGTGATCAACCCGCCTACCAGGAGCTTCGCTGCGTCACGGGCCGAGCGGGCAACCCGCGCTCGTGCTGTGATCAGACGGCATCCGCCACGGGGTGAAAAGAGTTCACTGATCCGCCCTCGCGTTGATCACCATGCGTTCCATGTATAACCGCGCGGACAGGCGCTGACCTGGTGCCTAAACTGTGCGTGAGCGATCGAGTCGGAAGGGTGATCGACGCGCATGGACAGACGAGCAGCCATCCGCTTTTGCCGCCTTTGCGGCGGCCGCCTGGCCCGGGACAACCCCAATGAGGAGTGCGCGCCCTGCCAGGCCAGAAACCGTGATCGATTCCTGGCCCCGCCGAGCGTTCCTCCGGACTTCTGGCAGGCCGAACCGCTCCGGTCGGCGCTGGACGACTGGCACATCGGCCGGGCCATCCGCGCCTACCGGCACCACTCGTTCCACGGACACAAGCCGCTGTCACAGGAACTCGTCGGGCACTGGCTGGGAATGACCCAGGCGCAGCTCAGCCGTGTCGAAAGCGGCCCGCCCATCACCGATCTTGATCGGCTCGTCCCCTGGGCTCGCGCCCTTCGTATTCCGCCCGACCTGCTGTGGTTCAAGCTGCCCGAAAACCGTGGGCGGACGGCGGTCGAAATAGGACGCCCTCCCCGGAAGCCGGACGTCGTGGGTACCGTGGATCTCGATTCCACTCCCGACGTCGGGGAGAACGATGTGAAACGCCGCGTCGCACTCCAACTGCTCGCCTACCTCGGCATAGGCGCGGGAACGCTCGGCACCGAGTCATTCCGTCATCTGCTGGATCTGTTCCTCACGGCCGAACCCCGCGACCTCAACGACTGGCATCTCGCCTGTGACGATCACTATCACGCGCTGCGCACCCGGCCCCCTGCGCAAGTGCGGGAAGACGTGCTGATCGATCTGGTGATGCTCAAGCGCCAACTCGAAGAGGCCGACACCGGCTCTCTCACCGAACTGAAACGAGTCGAGGCCGCGCTCGCGACGCTGCACGCCAACGTGCTGACCCGCCTCGGCGATCACGGGACCGCCATCCGCTGGTGGCGCACCGCCAAACGGGCCGCCGACGTCACGGGTGATCTGGAACTGAGACTCGCCGTACGCGCCACCGAAGCAGGTCACGCCCGGCATGGCCAGCGCTCTCCCCAAGCCGTGCTGCGGCTGTCGCAAGACGCCATGCGGCTCGCAGGCGAGCACCCGTCCTTCGGCAGGGCGCTGGTGGCGTGCTCGGAGGCGAAGGCCCTCGGCGCGGTCGGACGACACGCGGAAGCCCAGCGATCGCTGCGGACCTGTGAAGATCTCTTCGCGTCCGCGGGAAGGCCGCCCGACGTCATGCCGACTTACTGGACGTCTGCGTACCTTGAGTTCGCCGAGCTCGTGGTCCACGCGGGCGCGGGAAACGAGGCACAGCTCGGGACGGCCATCGATCAGTACGCGACGGTCTATCTCAGCCGCACGCTGGATCACCACTATGTGGCTCAAGCCCAGCTCCACATGGCGCTGTGCGCCGTCGTGAACGGCGGGATCGATGCGGGGGCGAAGAAGGCCGCAGCGGTGCTCGACGCCGTTCCCGTGGCCTCCCGGAACAACATCCTCACCGAAACCGGTCACGTGGTGCTGCGCGCCGTTCCATTCGACAAGCTGGAGCGTCCCGCCGTCCGGGAGTTCCGCGACGTCCTGGTCAAGACCGCCCCGCCGAAGCCACTGGCGTCCCACGCCTGATGGCCGGATGGAGGCGCTTCAAGGCCCGCACCCGGAGAAACGGAGGATCCGCTCACGATGAACGATGCCCCCTTGGTCAACCCGCGCGACCGCTTTCCGCTCGGGCTTCCCGGGCATGTCGTACCCGTCAGTTCCGAGCCGCCTTCGGGGCCGGGGCGTCCGTGGGGAATGGATCGGGCGGTACGTCCCGCCCCGGTCCGGGGTGCGGGCAAGCATGAGAAGCCCACGAGCACCCGCAAGGAGAAGGTGCCCACCGAGTACACGGACGACAGCAAGACCAAGAAGGACGACTACACGCAGACGGTGACCGACTGATGGTCGCCGACACCGTACTGCTGACCGCTGAGCGGGACGACGGTGAGGCGCTCTATGTCTCGGACGCCCTCGCGAGGCGCGGTGTACGGGTCGTGTGGTTCGACACGGGGTGGTTTCCGGCGCGGGCCGACGTCAGCGCCCGGCTGGGACGCGACGGCTGGCACGCGGAGATCACCACTCCGGAGGGGGCCGTCCGGCTGGACGAGGTCATGGCGGTGTACTACCGGCAGCCTCGGCCGTTCCGCTTCCCCGCCGGTCTGAGCGAGCCGGAGCGCCGCTTCGCGACCGTCGAGGCCCGCTTCGGCTTCGGCGGGTTGTTCATGTCGCTGCCGGTTCGCTGGGTTTCGCACCCGGGGCGGCTGGCCGACGCCGAGTACCGGCCGCTGCAAATGGCGACCGCCGCACGGTGCGGATTCGCCGTCCCCGCGAGCGTCCTGACGAACCGTCCCGGAGATGCCCGCGAATTCGTGGGCTCCCGTCACGGGGCCGTGTACAAGGCGACCATGCACAAGCTGATCAGCGAAGCCGGTCAGGTGAAGCTGATCTACACGACGCCGGTGGACGTCGCCGCGATCGACGACCGGGTGGCCACGACGTTGCATCTGTTCCAGGCCAACGTGCCCAAGAGCCATGATGTCCGCGTGGTGGCGACCGGAGCCGGTCACGTCCAGGCCATCGCGATACGGTCCGACGACCCGGCCGCCCGGCAGGACTTCCGAACCGGGTACGGCACCTTGACGTACCACATCACCGGTGTTCCCGGCGGCGTGGCGCGTTCCTGCCATGCCTACCTGAAAGCGCTCGGCCTGCAGTTGGGCGTGTTCGACTTCGCGGTGACCGATGACGGGACGTGGTGGTTCCTCGAATGCGGTCCCGGCTCGCAATGGGCCTGGTTACAGGAGGAGACAGGGGCGCCCATCGCCGACGCCATAGCCGACACCCTGACGGGAGTATCCGCATGACCGGCCTCTCCGACGACTGGAGAACTCACGCGGCGGCACTGGCCGATCGGCTGGCCGAGCAGGGAGTCATCACCGATCCGGCATGGCGGCGGGTGGTCGCGGCCGTCCCCCGGCACGTCTTCGTGCCCGAGTTCTACAGCGACGACGACCCGCCCGAGCTCATCACCGCCCGCGACCCCCGGTGGCTGGGCCTGGCGTACTCCGACGACACCCTTGTGACGCAGCGCCGGGAACACCCCGACCAACCCGGCTTCGCGTGGTCCACCAGCTCCAGCACCCGCCCGAGTTTCATGCTCCGGCTGCTGCACCTCCTCGACGTCCGGGAGGGAATGAACGTCCTGGAGATCGGGACCGGCACCGGGTACACCGCCGCGTTGCTGTCCGAACGGCTCGGCGCGCGGCGCGTCAGCACGGTGGACATCGACCCCGAGCTGACCGACGCCGCGCGGCTCCGGCTGGCCGACGCCGGGTACCGTCCCAGCGTCGCCGCGAACGACGGGCTCCTGGGGTACCCCGCCGGTGCCCCGTATGACCGCGTTCTCGCGACCGTGGCGACCGAACGCGTGCCGTACGCGTGGTTGGAGCAGACCCGGCCCGGCGGGATCATCCTGGCCGACGTCCGGCCGCGTGGCATGACCTGGGCCGGGGCGCTCGCACGGCTCACCGTGGCCGACGACGGCACCGCAGGCGGCCCCCTGATATCGACCACCTGGGGGTTCATGTCGACCCGCCGCGACGTCGAACGGCCGGGCATCCCCGAAGTCGTCCCCATCGACGCGACCACCGTGCACACCCGGACGAGTGAGATCGGCAGCGGAGCACTGCACACCCCGGGCCTGTCGCTGCTGGTCTGGCAGCGTCTTCCCGGCGTCAACGCGTTCCCGGGCCGCGACGGAACCGAGATCGTCACGCCGGACGGGTCATGGGCCAAGGTCACCAAGGCCATCCCCGCCAAGGTCGAGTACGGCGGTCCGGCCGACATCTGGGACCGGGTTGAGGGGGCCCACGCGTGGTGGATCGGCCACGGCAATCCTGACGTGGCGGCCTTCGGGCTGACCATCGGCCCCGGCGAGCAACGACTCTGGTTCCGGTCACCGGACGGAGAGAGCTGGTCCGCCCCCGACCATGGATGAGCTGCTGGTCGTGCCGTGCGTTCTGTGCGATGGGACGGGGAAGCGGTGAAGGCCCGCGATGCCGTCGCGGCCGTCCCCAGGGAGCCGTTCATTCCTGATCGGGTCTTCGTGCGTGATGAGGTGGGGTGGCTTGTGCCGGTGCACCGGTGTGATGACCCGGAGCGGTGGCGGGAGCTGGTGACGGCGGACGCCCCGGTCGTGACCCGGGTGGGGCCTGATCCTGCGCTGCCGGCCGAGGTGTGCGATCCGGCGACGGGCAAGGGGATGACGTCCACGAGTTCGAGCAGTGCTCCTTTCGCCATGGCGCGTGTCATCGAGGCCATGGAGGTGGAGCTCGGAATGCGGGTCCTGGAGATCGGTACCGGCACCGGCTACAACGCCGCGGTTCTCGCTCGCCTCGTGGGGGCCGGGAACGTCGTCAGTGTGGAGATAGACCCGGCGGTGGCGTCGCAGGCCGGGGAGGCTCTGAGGTCTGTCGGGTCGCCGGTGAGGGTGGTCGTCGGGGATGGGGAGGAGGGGTTTCCGCCGGGGGCGCCGTATGACCGGATCGTCGTCACGGCGTCCGTTCACACGGTGCCCCATGCGTGGGTTCGGCAGACGCGGCCGGGTGGGTTGATCGTCGTGCCTCTGGCGCCGGTGGTTCATCCCGACTGGCCTCTTGCGGTGCTTCGGGTTCGTGGTGATGGGACGGCGCGGGGGCGTTGTGTCGGGCCGTCCCCTTTCATGCCCCTACGTGCCCAGCAGGTGAGCGCCCGGAGCGTCCAGGAGGCCGAGGAGCGGTGGGAGGCCGCCGGTAGGCCGGAGCCGGCCCGGTACGGCCTCACCGTGACCCCCGAGGGGCAGCGCGTCTGGCTGGACTCGCCCGCGAACACGATCACCTGATGTTCGAACGCGGTGCTGGCCGACGACGGTCCTGATGTCACCGAGCAACTCCCCACCGCACGCCCGCCGGGGGACCAAGCCGGGGGCCGGACGCACGAGGGGAGCGGCAGGGGTGCTCGCCGGTGGCCCGGTACCGGCACGGGGTCGCGCCCCGCACTCCCGTGCGGGAGTGCGGGGCGGTCAGTTGAGCCGGTCGCGGCCGTGTGCACGGGGGTGGCCCGGGGGCTCGCCGTGGTGCGGAAGGGGAGTGGTGTCGGGTGACCAGGTGAGGCGCGGCCAGGCGGGGGCGAGGTCGGGCATCCACATCCAGGCGCGGGCACGGGTCTCCTTGACCGCCACGTCGATCTGGAGGAACGCGGCCGGGTCGATCAGGCCGGGGCCGCCGCAGACGATCTCCTGGTAGAGGTCGTCACTGGTGATCAGTCCCAGGTCCGCGTGGTGGTCGTCCAGAATGGTCTTGAACGCGGGGGCGTCCAGCAGCCGGTGCAGGTGGACCAGCGCCCGGCCGCCGGCGCCGTGCCGGTCGAGGTGGACGTAACCGGCGTTGACCGCCAGCCGCAGCCGCAGCCGGGCCGCCCGGGCCGACATCTGGTTGTGGTGGCGCAGCGCGGCGTGCAGGTGGGCGGGCAGGTGGCACAGCAGGGCCTCGATGCCCGCGTCCGGCGGGGCGATCACCAGGATGCCGTCGCCGCGGTCCTCGTGGTCGCACAGGTGCAGGGGCAGCCCGACGGAGGCGAAGGCTGTTTCGGTGACGTGGTACAGCGCGGCGCGCAGGTGCGGGTGCAGGGCCGGGACGCGGCGGCCGAACCCGATGACGTCGACGGCGACGACGGCCCGGTGCAGCATGCCGGGCACCACGGGCGGCCGCACACCGGGCAGTTGCGCCGCCGTGGGGCGGCAGTGGGAGGCCGGGATGTCGAAGGACATGGTGAGCGCCTTTCACGGGGCTTGTCGGTGAGATGGTCATCGGCCCAGAAGTCGATGAGCTGGGCCGCGGTCAATCCGTGCGCGAGCGGGCCGGGGCCGTTCAGGCGGCGGCCGGTGACGAGCATCCACCGGACGGTCAACGCGGTGGCAATGATCATTTCGTCGGGGTTCTGTGGGCCGACGGTGATTTCGCCGTCCGATATGCCGTGAACCGGCGGATCGCCGGCAGGGGATGCGGTGCCGCGGGGGTGCGGGTCGCGCCTCACTCCGCGGCGGCGGGTACGAATCGGTGGTTCATGCCCGGAATGCTCGCGCGGCTCTCCGCCGCCCGGCGGGAGTCCGATCAAACACGTGTGCGTCGGCAGCGTCGCCGAACGCGCGGCGACGCCGTTGATCGTTTTCGTCCGTGCGGAGGGCGCCGGGGCGTCGGTGCGGCGCCGCGGTGGAGGCCGGGCGAAGGGCCGGTCGCGAACGTTCGGTGCCGTTCACCAGTGGCGACACGAAGAGGAAAGAGCCGGTGCCCCGCCCGGCCGGGCCGAGATCGGCGGACCCGCCGGGCTCCTGCCGCCAACAGGAGATGTGGTCCCGGTGGGTCCGCCGTGCCAGGTCGGCCACCCGGTCCAGGCAGCCGTCCTCGAAGAAAAACGCCGCGAATGTGTCACATGACGCGGCGCCTGCTCTCCGATTATGACTCCGATCGCGCGGGCCCGCCGGGTCTGGACAACATTGGACGCCCTCGGCGGGGGGTGAACGGTGGCCATTGGGTCACATCGCCGCCCGGGCGAACCAGGCCGGATACCGTTCGGTGTTCTGTTTCGGACAGAGCGCGAGGAGTCCGGTCAAAGACTCCGCACGGCAGGGATCACATGAGTCATCATTCAGGGTAAAGGCACCCGATGGCCGCCAATCGTCGGGTGCCGATGCCGTTGTCCAGGTATTCACCCGGTCCACCAAGCAGTCGACCCCGTTGAGAAAGACGAAGGCAATGGACAGTGACGTCCCCTCTGCCTGCCTGCATGCGCTGACGCCGGTCGCGCTCGTCCCGCCCGCCGCCGTCCCCGGGCGGGAGCGGCCATGAACTGGATCCGACCCCGTCTGGGCCGCGTGGTCCGCAGGGGCCGCGGCACCGTCGACAAGGCCGAGTTGATCCAGCGCCTCGAACTGGCCTATCCCGGCGAGGCCCAGGCCGTCGACCGGCTCAAATGGATCCTCCTGGCGGCGCTGCTGCCGGTGCGGGACCATGGCACCGTGCTGGAGCACGCGCGCCGCCGCGGCATCAGCCGTCACCGCGCCGAGCAGCTTCTGCGCGGTGACGTCGCGTTCGGCTTCCGCTGGGAGACGGTGGAGAAGCTGCTGGCCGACTGCGGCGCCGACCCCGTGCACATCGAGGTCGCCCGTGAGCTGTTCGCGCAGTTCCCGCGCGGGGACCACGCGTCCTACGCGGGCGCCGCGCCCCGGCGGCCGCCGCGACCCGCCGGCCTCCCCGCCCGGAGCGACACAGGAGCCGGCGTGGACGTGGACACCGCCTGCGAGACCGGCGTGGCCGAAGCCGACTCGACCGCGACCGGCGGCGGGCGGCCCGACGTCACCGCCGCCCTGTCCGCCTCCCGCACGCCCACCGTCGCCGACGCCGACCGCGCCGTCCGGCAGCCGACGGGCCCGAGCGCCGCCGACGATGACGAAGCCCGGTCGGGGACCAGGCCGGCGGACGGCGCCGCGCTGGTGCGTGAGCCGGACCCCGCGACGGCCACGACCGCGCGGGAACTGCTGGACCTGGCGGACACCTACCGCGTCTGGAAGGGCGAGCCCAGCTACCGCCAGATGTCGGAACGAGCCCGCAACCAGTACGTCGCCTCCACCTTCAACACGTTGACCAAGCGGGAGACCCTGCCCAAGGTCGAGGTTCTGCTGGCCTACCTGGAAGGGTGCGGCGCGGGCGAGGCCGAGCGGGAGCGCTGGCGCCAGGCGTGGTTCCGCATCAAGGTCGCCGAACGCGGCGGCACCGACACACCGCCCCAGCCCCCGTGACCGGGAGCCGCGCCGTTCGGGTCTCCACGGCCGCGCGGCGGAGTGCCTCCAAGCGCTCGGAAGCCGTCTCGTCCGCTGCCGTCATGACCTGCATCGCAGCCGCCGGTGACGGTGTCGGCCGCCATGGTCCGATGACCGAGTGATCGCCGATGACGCTCGCGGCGACGATCCGGGACGGTCGGGGCGCCGTTGGTCGTGCGGCCCGGCGGAAGGAGCCGCGCGTGCCGACCAGGTCGTCCCGAGCGCCCCGGATCGCGTTGAGCGTCGCGGTCACCGCGTCAGGCGGTGGTGCAGGTACTGCCGTTGAGGGTGAAGGAGGCCGGTTTGGCGGTGTTGCCGGTGTGGGTGGCCTGGAAGCCGATGCTGACCGATGCGCCGGGGGCGATGGCGGCGTTGTAGGAGACGTTCCTCGCGGTGATCTGCCCCGTGGCGGGGGAGTATTCGGCGTTCCAGCCGGAGGTGATGGTCTGGCCGCTGGGCAGGGTGAACACCAGGGACCAGCCGTTGATCGCGGAGGTGCCGGTGTTGGTGACGGTGATCTCGGAGGTCAGGCCGCTGTTCCACGCGTTGACGGTGGTGCCGACCCGGCAGGCCGCGTCCCCGGTCGGCGGCGGATCGGTCGGCGGGTTGCCGCTCTCGAACTGCGTGAAGAAGTTCCAGGTCTCACCCGGGAGCCACGTTCTGGAGCCGCTGTCACCGCGGGCGCCGTCCTGCGGGGCGGCGATGTGACCCTCGTCGAACGCGATCCAGCGGACGGGGTGGCCGGACCGGCACCCCGAGTAGGTGGTGCCGATGTGCCTCAGGCTGCCCTGGGCCGGCTCGGGCGGGTTCTGGGCGGTGCAGCCGTTGTTCCGGACGAACCTGTCGCGCAGCGAGCGTCCGCCGGAGATGTTCAGCACCGAGTCGCTGATGCCGTGGACGCCGAGGTAGGCGATGGGCTGGGTGCCGCCGCTGCACCCGCTGAGCTGTCCACCCGAGTAGACCGCGACGGCGCGGAAGACGTCCGCGCGGGCACAGGCGAGCGCGTAGCTCATGGCGCCGCCGTAGCTGAAGCCCATGGCGAAGCGCTGTGTCGTGTCGACGCACAGGTCCGCCTCGATCTGCCTGATCATGTCGTCGACGAAGGTGACGTCTTCGCCGCCGGAATTGGCCCAGCCGTTGTTGAAGCCCTGAGGCGCGACGAAGATGGCGCTGTTGTTCGCCAGTCTCTGGAGTCCGTAGTAGGCCCACACGTCTCTCTGCACGGTCTGTCCCGTGGCGACGTCGGTGGCGGTCCCGCCCAGCCAGTGGAACCCGAAGATCAGCCGGTAGGGATGGCTCCGGTCGTAGTTGTCAGGGATTCTCAGGATGTAGCTGCGGTTCTTGCCGCTGCTCTGGATCGAACGCGTGCCGCTGGTCAATGTCGGCGCCTTGCCGCATCCGGCGCTCGTCGCGGCGGCGCGAACATCCCCGGGCGCCGTGGCGGCATCGGGGCCGGTGCCGCTCTGTGCCGTGCCGCCCATGGTCAGGACGAGAACCGCCGCGACCACGATCGGCACAAGGAACGATCTGTGCCTCATGTACTCCTCTTTCGTCGGGGTGGAAGCGCCGTCCGACCGGCGTGCACCTGCCGGTCGGCGGACGCCGCTCGAAAAGAAGTCCGCCGGTCGATTCCGCGCCGGCCGGGCGGCGCCGCAAACGGTGGCGGGATCACTCGTCCGCGGCGCCGGGCGAGCCGTTGCGCCCGCCGGTGGCGTTGAACTGCCACCAGTTCACGTTGAACAGGTAGCCGCTTGCGCCGGTGAACCTGAGATACAGGTCGTGGGTTCCCGTCGCGCCGTTCACCGGGCAGGAGACGGTCGTCCACGTCTGCCAGCCGCCGGTACCCGGGACATTGCACGTTCCCACGAGTGTGCCGGTGGGACCGCCCAGGCGAAGTTCGATCCTGCCGCCACCGGCCGCCGAGGCCACCCTCGCGGTGAAGGACGCCGCACCGGCGCCGAAGGCGACGCCCTTGACCTTGACGTAGTCGCCGTTCTCGATCCAGCCGACGTTCATTCCGCCTTCGCCGGAGGTCTCCGTTTCGACGCCGGACGCCCAGGCGATCGTTTCGGCCTCCTGGCGGACGTAGGGATTCAGCGTTCCCACCTGGGGCGCCCCGGCCGTGGTCATGTTGATCGTCGGAAAGGTGCCGTTGGCGTTGTAAGCGAACTTCTCCACGGCGACCGACCGGGTGAAGCCGCCGCCACCCGGCAACGCGCCATTGTGGTAGAAGAAGTACGAGCCCCCGTTGAAATCTATGACGCCGGGGTGGTTGGTGAAGCTGCCGCCCTGCGTGGGCATGATCGTGCCGCGGTAGGTCCAGGGCCCGGTGGGGCCCGGAGCCGTCGAGTAGGCGATGAATTCGGAGCAGCAGGCGGCCGCGAACACCATGTAGTAAAGACCGTTGCGCTTGTAGACCCAGGGACCCTCTTCATACAGGGTCGGACGGCTCGGATTCCCGGTGCGGGTGCCGAACCCCGCGGTGGTGAGGGGAATCTGGGTCGGCGCGCCCGAATACGAGATCATGTCGGGGTTCAGCCTGACGTACCACAGGTTTGGATTGCCCCAGTACATGTAGGCCTGCCCGTCGTCGTCGATGAAGACGGTGGGGTCGATCTCACCGTTCTCCACCAGCGGGCGCCCGAGAGCGTCCCGGAAGGGCCCGGTGGGGCTGTCCCCGACCGCCACGCCGATGGCCATCCGTCCGGTCGCCCGGTTCTTCACGGGGACGTACCAGTAGAACCTGCCGTTCCTGAAGACGGCCTGACCCGCCCACGCGTCCGCGCTCGCCCAGCCGAAGGTGGACAGGCTGAGCGGGGAGCCGTGATCGGTCCAGTTCACCATGTCCGAGGACGACCACACCCGCCACTCTTTCATGGTGAAATACGTGGAGCCGTCTTCGTCGTGCCCCGTGTAGAGGTAGACGCGGCCATTGTGCACCAGCGGAGCCGGATCGGCGGTATAGATGGTCTGGATGATGGGATTGTCCGCCCTGGCCACGCCTGGAGACATTGTCGCCGCGGCGCAGAGCAGGGCCACGATCCACGCGGACCTTCGTCTGGATGCGATGCCGGCCGGACGCGGGAATGTGAATGTCACGACGCTCCCCTGCCTATTCGTCTCCGGTGTGCGTGCCTCGTGTTAGCGCTAACATTTTCGTCGTGACCGCTGCGGCGGCCAGGTTCACGGATACACCACGCAGGAGGCCGAGGAGTCGCCATCCCGCGTCAGAATCTCTCTCGACAATCTGGTCGGACCGTACTTAACGCGGCATCGGGCGTCAATGGTCCTCCGTGTCGCCTTCCGAGAGGTCTCCGCTCACCTGCGGATTCCGGCGCGGCCCCGGCAGCCGGCCGTGAAAGAACCATGAACGCGGGCGTGCCGGGCGGCACCCGTCCGGGCGACCGCCAGGCGAGGCGGACGTCGGCCGGATCCAGGCGGCGGTGCAGGGACGCGACGCGGTCATCACGGCGATCGGCCCGCCCGACATGCGCGTCCCGGCCGCGGTCAGTTGTCCGGGTGGACCATGAGGAGGACGGCGCGGTTTTGCTTGGCCCGGCCCCGGTAGAGGTGGGGGCGGGCGGCGTCGAAGCGGATGGAGTCGCCTTCCGCCAGGTCCGTGGGGGAGTCGGCGGGGCCCGTGGTGACGCGTCCGCGGGTGAGCACGAGGCATTCCTCCACGCCGGACAGGTGCGCGTCGGAGTGCTGGGTGCCCTCGGCGATGGCGATGTCGTAGACCTCCACGGTGCCGCGCAGCCTGATGCGGTGCAGAAGGCGGGCGCTGACCGCGTCGCCCTCCACGCGCGGCCGGCCGTCGCCGGCCCGCACCACCTCGACCGCCGCGGCCGGTTCCTCCAGCAGCTCGCCGAGGGACACCTGCAACGCCGTGGCCAGCGCCCACAGGGTGCTGAGCGTCGGGTTGCCCTGGCCCTGCTCGATGCCGTGCAGCGTGGTCTTGCTGATGCCGCCGGCGGACGCCAGGTCGGCCAGCGAGATTCCGGCCGCCGTGCGGAGGCGGTGCACGTTGCGTCCGACCACTTGCGGTAGATCCATGCGTATCAGCATAGTGGTATGCACGTACCAGCAAAGTGGAGGACGGCATGACGGTGACGCGGCTGCGCGACATTCCGGGCATCGGCGTGGACGCCGTGGGCGACGCGGCCGACGCCGTGGGCGACCCGGAGTTCCTGCGGCTGGAGAACCTCGACACCGACCTGCGGCCGCCCGCCGTCGCCCTCGCCGCCACGCGCGCCGCGATCGACGACGACGCGGCCAACAGCTACCTGCCGTTCCAGGGGCACCGCTCCCTTCGTGCGGCCGCCGCGGCGCATGTCGGACGCATCGCGGGACGCGCCTACGACCCCGAGACCGAGTGCGTCAGCGTGGCCGGCGGGCTCAACGGCATCCTCAACACGCTGCTCGCGACCGTGGAACCCGGGCAGGAGGTCGTGCTGTGCGACCCCATCTACGCCGGGCTGGTCAACCGGGTGCGGCTCGCGGGCGGCGTCCCGCGCTTCGTGCCCGCGCAGGCCACCGCCGAAGGATGGACGGTCGACCCCGCGGAGCTGGCCGCCGCCGTCGGGCCCGGCACGGCGGCGGTCCTGATGATGGGGCCGGCGATGCCGACCGGCCTGGTGCTGGACGACCGCCACTGGTCCGCCCTCGCGGACGCGTGTGAACGCCACGACGCCTGGCTGGTCTACGACGCCGCCATGGAACGCATCCGCTTCGACGGCCGCCCGCCGAACCACCCGGCGGCCCATGACGGCCTGGCCCGGCGCACCATCACCGTCGGTTCGGCGTCCAAGGAGCTGCGGCTCATCGGCTGGCGCGTCGGCTGGGTGGTCGGCCCCGCCGACATCGTCGCCGACATCCGGCTGGTCGGCCTGACCAACGTGGTCTGCCAGGTCGGCCTGGCCCAGGACGCCGTGGCCGCCGCGCTGGACGCGCCCGACGCCGACGCCGACGTCGCCGCAGCCACGGCCGAGTGGCGGCGGCGCTGCGACACGGTGCTGCGAGAGCTCGCCGAGTACCCGGTCATCCGGCCGCACGGCGGATGGTCGCTGCTCGTCGACACCAGGCCCCTGCGAATGACCGCCGCCGAACTGTCCCGGCGCCTGTTCGACCGGGCGAAGGTCGCGGCCACCCCCATGGACGGCTGGGGCCCCAGCGGAACGCACTACCTGCGGCTCGTGTTCGCCAACGAACCCGTCGACCGCCTCACCGGCCTAGCCGAGCGCTTCCGCCACGCACTCGCCGCGGGGTGAGCCGGTACGCGCCAACGGCGTCTCCGCCGAAGGCGCCCCCGCCCGCGCCGCCGGGCCTCCCCAGTCAGGTCGCGGGCGGGATGTTGTAGTTGGCGGCGCGCCGATGCGCACGAGCCGCGTGCTCACTGCTCGGGGGTTCGTTCGCCGTGCCGGACGGCCGCCTGGCCGAGGGTGCGTCGCAGCCAGGTCTCGGTGGTGTTGACGTGCATCAACGCCGCCGCCTGGGCGAGGGTGGGGTCGCCGGCGGCCAGCGCGTCGTAGATGGCCTGGTGCTCGACGATCGCGCGCTGGAAGGCGTTCGCCTCCACCAGGCCGCGCCACACCCGCATGCGCAGCGTGCCGCCGGACACCCCGTCCAGCACGCTCGTGAGGGTCTCGTTGCCGGTGGCGGCGACGACCGCGCGGTGGAACGCCGCGTCGAACCGGGTGGCCTTCTCCACGTCGTCGTCGGCGGTGGCCTCGCGCATGGCGTCCAGGTGGTCGCGGAGGCCGGCGAGCGCCTCGGGGGAGATGCGGGTCGCGGCCAGGCCGGCGGCGGCGGGCTCCAGCAGCCGCCGCGTCTCCACCAGTTCCAGCAGCGAGTCGTCCCGCAGCAGCTCGACGGCCAGGCCGAGCCCCTCCAGCAGCAGTTTCGGCTCCAGGCTGGTGACGTAGGTGCCGTCGCCGCGCCGCACGTCCAGCACCCGCGCCACGACCAGCGCCTTGACCGCCTCGCGCAGCGGGTTGCGGGACACGCCGAGCTGGGCGGCCAGCTCCGGTTCGGACGGCAGCCGTGCCCCGGGCGGCAGCTCCCCCGACTGGATGAGCCGCCGGATGCGCGCGATGGCCTCGTCGGTCCGCGACATGGGCGCACCGTAACAGACGTCCCATGTCCCGGGAAGAATTTCGGTCCGCGCCCCCGTATCTAAAGCGATCTTTCGGAAAAAATGGACGAAACGCTTAGGCGGGCCGACACATACATCCCATGTCCCTGTGGGGGATCCTCTCATCGGAGGAGTGAGGGGAGTAGCGATCTAGGTATTCGTACTCAGGCGGCGGCCCGGCCGGACGGTGACACTGGGCCCATGACCTCCGCCACCGGCACGGGCCGCCGCACGGCGCTGACCTGGCTCACCGACGTCCTGTTCGCGGTGACCTTCCTCGCCGTGGAGGCGGCCGCCGTGTTCGTCATCTGGCTGCGCGAGGGCATGGCGGCCTGGGCCGCGTCCTACGACGACGGGCCGCCGCCGGGCCACGGTGGCGCGCTCGTCGCCCTCGGCGTCGTCACGGCCTTCGCCGTGCTGCTCGCCGTCCTGCTGGCCTGGAGGAGATGGCCGCTGTCCGCCGTCACCCAGGGGCTGGTCGCGGGCGCCCTCGCGCTGCTGATGGTGGGCATCGCCGCCTCGGAGCACCGCGACGACCGTCCCGCCCCCGCACCGACCCACGGCTCGTACCGGCCCTGCCTGAGCGGCGGCGACAGCCACGAATGCCCCGGGGGATAGGCGTCACTCGCCGGGACGGAGGATGCCGCGTTCCAGGGCGGTCGTCACGGCGGACGTGCGGTCGGAGACGCCGAGCTTGCCGAACGCGCGCAGCAGGTGCGTCTTGACCGTCGCCTCGCTGATGAACAGCTCCCGGCCGATCTCGGCGTTCGTCCGGCCGCGGGCGACCAGCCGCAGCACCTCGATCTCGCGCGGCGACAGCTCGACCGGCGAGCGCATCCGCGTCACCAGCTTGGCCGCCACCGAGGGGGCCAGCACGGTCTCGCCGCGCGCCGCCGCCCGCACCGCCTGCGCCAGGTCCTGCCGGGAGGCGTCCTTGAGCAGGTAGCCGGTGGCGCCCGCCTCCACGGCGCGCAGGATGTCGCGGTCGGTCTCGTAGGTGGTCAGCACCACCACCCGGGTCCGCGGCCGCTGGGCGAGCACCCGCGCCGTGGCCTCCACCCCGTCGGCGTTGGGCAGCCGCAGGTCCATCAGGACGACGTCGGGCTCGTGCCTGCGGACGGCCGCCACCGCCTCGGCCGCGTCGCCCGCCTCCGCCACCACCTCGATGCCGTCCTCGGCGGAGAGCATGCCCCGCAGCCCCTCCCGCACCACCGGGTGGTCGTCGACGAGCATCACGGTGATCACGTCCGCGTTCATGCCGGCACCTCCACGGTCAGGACCGTACCGGTACCGGGCGCGCTGCCCACCTCCAGCCGCCCCCCGACCTGCGTCACCCGCTCCCGCATGCCGCGCAGGCCGAAGCCGCGGGCCGCCCCGGTGGCGGCGTCCGGATCGAACCCCGCGCCGTCGTCCCGGACCTCCAGCACCGCCGCGTCGCAGCCGTAGGCCAGCCGTACCGACACGTGCGCGGCCCCCGCGTGCTTGCGGATGTTGGCCGTGGCCTCCTGCGCGGCCCGCAGCAGCACCACCTCGGCTCCCGCGGCCAGCGGCCGGGGCGGCCCCGACGTCGCGAACTCCACCGGGATGCCCATCTCCTCGCCGAACCGCTCCGCCAGCCGTCCCAGCGCCTCCTCCAGGGAGGACGACTCCAGCCCCGCCGGGGGCAGCGCGGCGACCAGCGCCCGCGCCTCGGCCAGGTTCTCCCGGGCGGTGCCGGCCGCGAGCGTGAGCTGCCGCCGCGCCTGCGCCGGGTCCCGGTCGAGCTGGGAGTCGGCGGCCTGCAGCAGCATCAGGATGCTGGTGAAGCCCTGCGCCAGGGTGTCGTGGATCTCGGCCGCCAGCCGTTCCCGCTCCGCCATCGCCCCCGCCCGGCGGTTGGCCTCGGCCAGCTCGGCCTGGGTCGCGCGCAGCTCGGCGATCAGGTCCCCGCGCTCGCGGCTCTGCCGGATGATCCGGTCGACCCAGAACCCGAAGAACGCCGAGAAGCCCATGGTCACCGCGGTCCACAGGACGAAGGACACGACCGCCCCGACCGTGGTGGACTCCAGCAGGAACCGCAGCGCCGGCGTGGCGTTGAGGGCCAGCACCGTCAGCATCGCGCCGCGCCAGCTCAGCACCATGAACGCCTGCGGGCACAGCGCGAACAGCACCAGGGAGCTCTCCGGGGCCGCGACCGACGCGGCCCCGGACAGCACGACCGCTCCCGCCAGGTAGGCCAGGGACGCCGGGTGCGGGGCCGCCCGGTCGACGGCGCGCCGCCCCAGCAGCAGGTACCACGGAGCCAGCGCGGCCAGCAGCACCGCCGCCACCCCGTCGTTCTTCCACGAGCCGCCCCCGGCCAGCACGTAGATGATCGTGGAGACCAGCACGAGTGCGAAGTACGCCTCCCAGCGCCCCACGCCCCACCGCCACGCGTCGGCTTCGCGGGTCACCGCTCGTGGCGCCGCTTCCAGCGGAACGTCGTCAGGCACAGCACCAACCCCCCAATGCACCAGGCCGCCAGCACCAGGGCGGTCCTGCCGTGCTCCCAGGAGCGGGCGGGCTCGGCGGCGAGCAGCGCGTCGGGCAGCAGCGCCGAACGCAGCCCCTGGCACATCCACTTGAGCGGGAACAGCGCGCCGATCCGCTGCACGCCGGAGGGCAGGTCCCCGAACACGAAGAACACCCCGGAGATGAACTGCAGCACAAGATAGGGCAGGTTGAGCACCGCGGCGGCGCTGCGTCCCGACCTCGGGACGCTGCTCACCGCGATCCCCAGCAGCGTGCACGCCGCCACCCCGAGCACGAACACCCAGGCGAACGTGAACCAGCGCTGCGGCGTCGCGGGCGGTTCCAGGCCGAGCAGCGCGCCGCCGACCGCGAACAGCACCGCCGTCTCGGCCACCGACAGCACCAGCGCCGAGACCGTCTTGCCGATGAAGTAGGACGCCCTCGGCATCGGCGTGCCGTACAGCCGCTTGAGGGTGCCGTCGTCGCGCTCGGTGGCGATGCTGATGCCCAGGCTGGTGAACGTCGTGGACATGATGCCGCTGGCGATGATCCCGGCGGCGAAGTACTGGCGGAAGTCCACGCCGGTGCCGCCCACCTCGCCCCTGAAGATCGTGCCGAAGATCAGCAGCAGGACGACCGGCAGGCCGAAGGAGAACACCACGGCCTCCCGCTCCCGCACGAACATCTTCAGCTCCATGGCGCCGCGCGCCAGCCCGAGCCTGAGGGCGAGGGTCACTTCGTCGCTCCGATCATGGACAGGTAGACGTCTTCCAGGGACGGCCGGGTGACGGTCAGCTCGGGCACCTCGCCGCCGAACCGGTGGCTCAGCTCCGCCACCACCTGTGTGGGGGAGTCGGTGTCGATGCGCCGCGGGCCCTCCGGCCCCCGCCAGCTCACCTGCGCGGAGGCCGTGGCGCGCCCGCCCAGCCGCCGGGGGCTGTCCACCGCGATGACCCGGCCCGCGGTGATGACGCCGACCCGGTCGGCCAGCGCCTCCGCCTCCTCCAGGTAGTGCGTGGTGAGCAGGATCGTCGTGCCGCCGCCGGCCAGACCCTGGATCAGCTCCCAGAACCGGCGGCGGGCGTCCGGGTCGAACCCGGTCGTCGGCTCGTCCAGGAACAGCAGCTCCGGGCCGCCGACGATGCCGAGCGCGACGTCGACCCTCCTGCGCTGCCCGCCGGACAGGCGCCCGACCCGTCGTCCCGCCTGCTGGGCCAGCCCCACCGCCTCGATCACCTCGTCCGGGTCGCGGGGCCGCGGATAGTAGGCGGCGAAGTGCCGCACCATCTCCCGCACGGTCAGCTGCGGATCCTCGGTGGAGGTCTGCGGGACGATCCCGATGCGGGCCCGCCAGCCCCGGTCCGCCCCCGCGGGATCGGCGCCGAGCACGGACACCTCGCCGGCCGTGCGCCGGCGGTGCCCTTCCAGGATCTCGACGGTGGTGCTCTTGCCCGCCCCGTTCGGGCCGAGCAGCGCGAACACCTCGCCGTGCCTGATGTCCAGGTCGACGCCGTTCACCGCGTCGACGTCCCCGTACCGCTTGCGCAACCCGCGCACCCGCACCGCTGTGTCTGCCATGCCTCAAGCGTCGACCCGCGGCGCCCGCCGCGGGATCGGCGCACCGGTCATCCCCGTGTCCACCGATCGGTGGACACGCCCCCGCGGCCGGCCGGCGGCGCGCCGGTGAAGACGTACTCGCGTTCCCATGCCCCCTGCGGCTGGGTGTGCAGCCGCCAGTAGTGCTCGGCGATGTCGTCCGGATCGAACGCCGTGCCGGGGGCCACGGGGCCGTCCACCGTGACCGTCGCCACGTGCACGCCGGACGGTCCGTACCGCATGTCCAGCAGCGTGACGAGCGCCCGCACACCCGCCTTGCCCAGGGAGAGGCTCACGTAGCGGGGATCGGGCTCCGGCATGCCGCCGGTGACGATGAACGACCCGCCGCCGCGACGCGCCATCTTCGGCGCGACGTGCGCGGCGGTGTTGAGCGCGCCCACCACGTTGACGGCCCACGCCTGCTGATGCTCACGCACCGACAGCTCCCCGGGCGCGTCCGCTCGGACGACCGCCGCGTTGTAGACGACGGCTCGCAGCGCTCCCAGCTCCCTCTCGGCCCGGTCGAGCACCGCTCGAAGCGCCGCCTCGTCCGTGACGTCGGCGGCCAACGCCACCATGCCCGCGTCGGCGACCTCCCGCAGCGTCCGCTCCGACCGGGCCACCACCGCCACGGGCAGTCCCTCCCGCGCGAACCGCCGTGCCACCGATCGTCCGATGCCGGGACCCGCCCCCAGAACCACAGCCGCCATGACCTTCCCTCCGTTCGCCTACGCTGGGGACGCTAAACGGTCACATCCATGTGAAGGTCAAACCGTGCGCATCGGCGAACTGTCCCAACGCACCGGCGTGAGCCGCAGGCTGCTGCGCTACTACGAGGAGCAGGGCCTGCTTCGTCCCACCCGCTCGCCCAACGGCTACCGCGCCTACGCCGAGACGGACGTCGCCGCCGTCCGCCACATCCGCACGCTGCTGGAGGCAGGGCTGCCGACCTCGGTCATCGCCGAAATCCTCGACTGCGTCCATGACGAGGGCGAACGCGTCGTCCCCGACAGGTGTCCCGGCATGGTCGCCCACCTGGCCCGCGAACACGCCCGCATCACCGACGCCATCACCCGGCTCCAGACCTCGCAGCGGGCCCTGGACGGCCTGCTCGCCACGCTCCGCGACCGGACCGGCTGACGACACCGGCCCGCACGGCCGCGACCGCCCGCCGGCTGCGGCACCGGGCGCGTTCATCGGCAGTTCCCGAAGCGCCGTCCCGGGAACGCCGGGCGGCCGGCGTCAGGACCGGGCGCCCTCCCACATGCGCAGGTACATCTCCGCGCCCCGCGCCATGTCGGCGATGATCTCCTCGCCCGCGACGTTGCGCATGTCGGCGATCCAGTCGGGGACCAGCCCGTAGTTGGCGACGCCCTCGGTGTTGACGTCCCAGGTGCGCAGGCCGGTCCGCTGGCGGTCGAGCGTCACGCCCGGGTCGATGGGGGAGGTGAACGGGTAGCGCACCGGGTTCGCCTGGTTGTCGCGGCGGGGAGCCGGCAGCGGTCCCATGCCGTTGGCGTCCAGGCCGTAGCCGTAGCCGAACAGCCGCCCGGGATCGCGCGCCTGCCTGGCCCGGCGCCACTCCGCGGCGAACGTGTCGGCCGCGGACCCGTACGAGGTGATCATCCCACCGAGCCGGTAGATCCGCGGCGCGTATCCCGTGTCGGACCAGCCGTGCCCGGAGACGACCCCCGGATACTTCTCCTCCTCCAGGATCGACAGCGTCCGTTCGGCCGCCTTGACGCTCATGTGGTCGATCTCCACGATCATCCCGCGTTCGATCATGCCCCGGAGCATGTGCTCGCCGAGCTCGGTCAGGCCGTTGACGTTGCAGTGCGGGGCCTTCGGATAGACCGGCAGGGTGACGCCGAGCGGACGCAGGTGCGCCAGCGGGCCCGCGAGCAGCGCGGTGAGGTCGTTCGCCGGGATGATCGTGTTGTCGTGCTCGGGCGTGGTGCAGGTGTCGGCCTGCCAGAAGCGCCCGCTGCCCACGAAGTTCCCGAGGTTGAGGATCACCCCGGTGGTGTCGGCGTCGAAGCGGGCCCCGCACAGCGCGTTGTCGAACTTGTGGCACAGGAACATCGAGCTGACGCCGAGGCTCCGCATCTCGTCCAGGCCCTCGTCGATCTGCTTCTTCGTGCACTGCGGCACCCCGCCGATCTGGCGGCAGCCGAACGGCTCGGAGGTCTCCACGCCCAGGACGACCGCGAGCTTGCCCTCCGCGATGACCTGGCGGGCCTCGGCCGGGCTGCGCACCACGCGGAACCATCCCCTGCCCGGACCGCCGCTCCGCGCGTCCACGTAGGACTGCAGCTCGTAGGTGCGCCGGGCCTGCAGCCGGATCGACTCCATCTCGTCGCAGGAGTACTTCTTCAGCGGGTAGATCTCGCACAGCGTCCGGTTGGAGACGAGCTGGTTGACCAGGATCCGCTGCCCGGCCCGCCACGACCGCTCCACCCACGTGTAGTACGTCTGCTGGTGGGTGAGCGAGCTGTGGCTCGGCCAGTCCTTGAAGGTCGGCCATCCGGTGGTGTCGTGCGTCCCCACCAGGCTGCCCTTGCTGGTGAAGTTCTCGAACCACGCCAGTGAGCCGTTCGGGCCGTGGTCGAGACAGTCGCGCAGCGCCTCCTGGATGCCGCGCGGGTCGAAGGACCTGCCGCACATCACGCTGCCGCCGAAGCCCTCGAACGACATCAGATGGGTGTGCAGGTCGGCGTATCCGCGCACCTGCCCGTCGGAGGCGGTGCCGCGGAACGGCGTGCCGACGGCGTTCACGCCGTCGCGCGAGGACGCGGCGGCGGAGGGCACGGCGGCCGAGGCGAGACCGGCCGCGACGAGCGCGCTCGTCAGAACGGCCAGGGCGACCCTGCTGATCGGATTTCTGAGGGGCATGGCGGGGGACCCTCCGGGAGGCGAAGCGTTCGCGCGTCTCCTCCGGTACCTACCACGTCCGCGGCAATACGTGAATACCCTTCACGTCCGCGGGGTTCGGGGCCGGCTGGGCCGCCGCCCGTCACCGGTCCGCGGCCGGGGGGCGGTTCGCGCAGGTCGCGAGGCAGACGGCCCCTCAGTCGGGCAGCGTGCTGAAACGGAAGGTGGTGGTGGAGCGGTACTCCTCGCCGGGGCGCAGCACCGTGGACGGGAAGGACGGCTGGTTGGGGGAGTCGGGGAAGTGCTGCGTCTCCAGGCAGAACGCGTCGCCCTGCCGGTAGGCCAGGCCGCTGGTGCCGATGTGCGAGCCGTCCAGGAAGTTGCCGGAGTAGAACTGCACGCCGGGTTCGCTGGTCAGCACCTCCAGCACGCGGCCGGACCTCGGGTCCTCGGCGCGGGCGGCGACCTCGCCGCCGTTGAGCACGAACGTGTGGTCGTAGCCCTTGCCGACCAACAGCTGGGGATGCGTCTCGCGGATGCGGGCGCCGATCGGCTGCGGCTTGGTGAAGTCGAACGGCGTGCCCGCGACCGGGGCCGGCTCGCCCAGCGGGATCTGGTCGCCGTCCACCGGCAGGTAGCGGTCGGCGTCGATGACGAGCCGCTGGTCGTACACCGTGCCGCTGCCCTCGCCGGCGAGGTTGAAGTACGAGTGGTTGGTCAGGTTCACCACGGTCGGGCGGTCGGTGGTGGCGTGGTAGTCGACGCGCAGCGCGTCATCGGTCACGGTGTAGGTGACGGTGGCGCGCAGCGTCCCCGGATAGCCCTGTTCGCCGTCGGGGCTGACGTAGGTCAGGGTGATCGAGCTGTCGTCGGCCTCGGCGACGTCCCAGACGCGCTTGTCGAACCCCTCCTCGCCGCCGTGCAGGCTGTTGGCGCCGTTGTTGCGCGGCAGCGTGTGCTCCCGGCCGTCCAGCCGGAACCGGCCGCCCGCGATGCGGTTGCCGTAGCGCCCCACCACCGCGCCGAAGTAGCGGCTGCGCGTGACGTAGTCGTCGAGCGTCGCGCAGCCGAGGACGACGTTGGCCGGGGCGCCGTCGCGGTCGGGCGCCTCCAGGGTCTGCACGACGCAGCCGTACGTCAGGACGCGGACGCGCAGGGCGCCGCCCGTCAGCGTGTAGCGGTGCACGGGCGTGCCGCCGGGCAGCACGCCGAACCTCTCCTCGTTCATGTGGCCTCACGGGATGACAGGCGGGCGGCCCGCCCCTCGACGGGCGCCGCGGTGGACTCGCGGACGACGAGCGTGGTCTCCAGGACGGTCAGCGCGGCGGGCCCCGGCTCGTCGGTGCCGACCAGCTGCAGCAGCATGTCCACGGCGGTGCGGCCCGCCGCGATCGTCGGCATCGCCACCGTCGTCAGCTTGGGCCGGTTCAGCCGCGCCTGCATGATGTCGTCGACGCCCACCACGCTGAGGTCGGCGGGCACCCGCACCCCCAGCTCGGCCAGCCCCTCGACCAGCCCGATCGCGACCAGGTCGTTGTAGGCCAGCACGCCGGTGACCGCGGCGCGCGCCACCTCGGGCGCGGCGATCTGCCCGCCCTGCTCGGTGGGGGAGTTGGGGCCGATCACGGTCAGCTCGGCGCCGGCCGCCGCGGCGGCGTCCGCCGCGGCCTCGCGGATGCGCCCGCTGTTCCACGATCCCTCCGGCCCGGACAGCAGCGCCAGCCGCCGGTGGCCGAGACCGGCCAGGTGCTCCACCGCCAGCCGGGCGCCGTGCCCGACGTCCATCAGCACCGCGGGCACGCCGTCCAGCCGCCGGTTGACCAGGACGAACGGCACCTGGCGGCGCAGCCGGGCCAGGGTCCGGTCGCCCAGGCGCGGCGCGCACAGCAGCACCCCGTCCACCTGTTTGGTGAACGCCTGGATGAGCTCCTCCTCCACCCGCGGGTCCTCGTCGGTGTCGGCGACGAACACGTGGTAGTCGCGGGCGCGGGCGTGCGCCTGGGCGGCCTTGATCAGCGGCGGGAAGAACGGGTTGGCGATGTCGGCGACGATCAGGCCGAGGTTGTGGGTGCGGCCCGTGGTCAGCCCGCGCGCCGCGCGGTTGGGCCGGTAGCCGAGCTGCTCGGCCACCGCCAGCACGCGGTTGCGCGTGTCGGCGTTGACCAGGTGGGGGGCCGAGAAGGTGCGCGACACCGTGGAGACGTGCACGCCGCTGGCGCGCGCGACGTCCCGGATCGTTACGGCCACGCTCTCCCCTTCCTGGGCGTTTGACGCCTCATTAATACAAACGATTGCAGGTCCGTCAACCGCAGCCGTCAGGGGAAGATCGCTAGCCGTCCCCCAGCATCGGCCCGGTCATCTGCGTTTTATCAGGCGCGACGCATCTGGGTCACGCCGACCCCTTGACGTTTCGTCCGGATGACGCGAGTGTTT
The DNA here is from genome assembly GCF_040642915.1 of Actinomadura sp. NPDC047616. NCBI lineage: Bacteria > Bacillati > Actinomycetota > Actinomycetes > Streptosporangiales > Thermomonosporaceae > Actinomadura > Actinomadura sp. NPDC047616. The sequence goes on along the minus strand of NZ_JBEYTB010000007.1, from coordinate 343,084 downwards.
CTGCAACCGGTTGCTGTGTGACCGGTAGCACATCACCGCGACCCCCAGCCCACCCCGACCCGGCGGCGGCCGGCGGCGTGCGGACAGGCGGTAAGCGCTTTCACCTCTGCCTGCGCGTGCCGTCCCCAGCCCGATCGCCCCCATCCCTAACGACCCATCCCGCACGACCCCGACGACCCGAACGACCGACCCGTAAGGAGGCGCTCGTGGCCATCGCCGAGGCGACCACGGCCGGGCGCGGCACCCCGCGGCCCCGGCGCGGACGGCGCCGCCGGCCCGCCCGCGGGCCGCGCACCCCGTACCTGCTGATCGCGCCGTCGGTGCTGCTGATGCTGGGCTTCCTGGTCTATCCGGTGGCCGGCGTCTTCTACTACAGCCTGCGGCGCTACAACATCACCAAGCCGTGGGACAACGGGTTCGCCGGGCTCGGCAACTTCCGCGACATGCTCGGCGACGACCTGTTCTGGCAGAGCCTCGGCTTCTCCGCCAAGTGGGTCGCCGCGACCGTCGGGTTCCAGCTGCTGCTCGGGCTGGCGCTGGCGCTGCTGGTGAACGAGACGTTCGTCGGCCGCGCGCTGTCGCGGGCGCTGGTGTTCTCGCCGTGGGCGATCTCCGGCGTGCTCACCACCAGCATCTGGATCCTGCTCTACAGCCCGACCACCGGCTTCACCCCGTACCTGGCCGACCTCGGCCTGGTCGAGCACGGCTCGTCGCCGCTGTCGGACACCGGCAGCGTCTTCGCCGCCGCCGTGCTCACCGAGCTGTGGCGCGGCGTGCCGTTCTTCGCGATCCTCCTGCTGGCCGACCTGCAGAGCATCCCCAGGGACCTGTACGAGGCGGCGTCGGTGGACGGCGCCACCCGGCCGCGGCGGTTCTGGCACATCACGCTGCCGCACCTCAAGGACGCCATCATCCTGGCGACCCTGCTGCGGGCGGTGTGGGAGTTCAACAACGTCGACCTGCTCTACACGCTCACCGGCGGCGGCCCGGCGCACCAGACCACCACGCTGCCGCTGTACGTGGCGCAGAAGGCGACGGTCGCGCACGAGTTCGGCTACGGCTCGGCGCTGACCACGGCGGCGTTCCTGATCCTGCTGTTCTTCTCCATCCTCTACCTGCGCCTCAGCAAGTTCGGAGGTGAGCGGTCTTGAGCCGCCGTCCCACCACGACACTGGACGACGACCGCGCGGCCGACGCCCCGGCCGCGCCACCGGCCGGCAGGGGGCCGGACGAGGCGGCCCGGCGCCGCCCCGCCGGGCGCGGGCGGCGCGGCGGCGCGGGCGGCCCGCGCAAGTGGGAGATCTACGTCCCGCTCGGGCTGTACCTGGCGTTCACGCTCGTCCCGTTCTACTGGATGCTGCTGTACGCCTTCCGCCCGGCGGGCAGGACCGGCTTCCTGCCCTGGCCGCTGACGTTCGAGCACTTCACCACCGTGTGGAACAGCGTCGGGTTCGGCGTCTACTTCCAGAACAGCCTCAAGGTCGGCGTGGTCGCGCTGCTCACCACGACGGTGATCGCGCTGGCGGGCGGGTACGCGCTGGCCCGCTACCGGTTCCGCGGCAAGACGCTGTTCATGGTCGCCATGCTGTGCACCCAGTTCATCCCCGGCGCCATGATGCTGATCCCGCTGTTCGAGATCTTCCGCGAACTGCGGCTGGTCAACTCGCTGTGGAGCCTGGTGATCGCCGAGACGGTGTTCCAGCTGCCGCTGTCGCTCATCCTCATCAGCGGGTTCGTCAGGAACGTGCCGGTGGAGCTGGAGGAGGCCGCCTGGGTGGACGGCTGCTCACGGCTGCGCGGCTTCTTCACCGTGGTGCTGCCGCTGCTGCGGCCCGGCCTGGTGGCGGTCGGCTCGTTCGCCTTCATCCACTCCTGGAACAACTTCCTGTTCGCGCTGATGTTCCTCAGCCAGCAGGAGAAGTACACGGTCCCCGTCGGCCTCAACTACATGATCGGCGAGTACGGCGCCGACTTCGGCGCCCTGGCCGCCGGCGGCGTGGTGGCCGCCCTGCCCGTCGTGCTGGTGTTCGCGGTCATCCAGCGCTACCTCGTCCAGGGCCTGAGCGCGGGCGCGGTGAAGGGATGAGCGAGCCGGAGGCAGGGATGAGTGCCGAGGTGACGACGACGATCGCCGGGAGCGCGTTGGAGCCGGGGACGCGGATCCTGGTCACCGGCAGCGCCGGACGGCTGGGACGCAGCGTCGTGACGGCGCTGGCCGAGGCGGGGCACGAGGTGTTCGGCGTGGACCCGGCGCCGGGCACACCGGCCGCCGCGGCCGCCGTCCTGCCCGCCGACCTCACCGACCTCGGCGAGGCGTTCGAGGCGATGGCGCGGTTCCGGCCCCGGGCGGTGGTGCACCTGGCCGCGATCGCCACGCCGTTCAGCCGCACCGACGCCTACACCTACCGGGTCAACACGCAGCTGGCGTTCAACGTGTGCGAGGCGGCGGCGCACTGCGGCGGCGTGGAACGCGTTGTGGTGGCCAGCAGCCCCACCGTCATCGGGTACGGCGCCCCGCACGGCTGGGCGCCGTCGTACCTGCCGCTCGACGAGGACCACCCGGTGGCGCCGTGGAACGCCTACAGCCTGTCCAAGCTGGCCGCCGAGCACACCATGCGGATGTTCGCCGCCGCCCACGGCGACCGCGTCCGGTACGCGGCGCTGCGGCCGTGCTTCGTCGTGGCGCCCGAGGAGTGGCACGGCGCGCCGACGCAGAGCGGCCACCGCATCGGCGAACGTCTCGACCGTCCCGACCTGGGCGGGACGTCGCTGTTCAACTACATCGACGCGCGGGACGCCGCCGAGTTCGTCCGGTGCCTGCTCGACGGGCTGCCCGCGCTGCGCAACGGCGAGGTGTTCTTCGCCGGGGCGGCCGACGCGCTGGCCCGCGAGCCGCTGGCCGAGCTGCTGCCCCGCCACCTGCCCGCCACGGCGCCGCACTGCGCGGCCCTGGACGGCACCGCCCCGGCGTTCTCCTCCGCCAAGGCCGAGGCGCTGCTCGGCTGGCGGCCCAAGCGCAGCTGGCGCACCGAACTGTCCACGGAGGTATGACCATGCGGCTGGACGGAGTGCTGTTCTTCCCGGTGACGCCGTTCGGCGCGGACGGCGCGCTGGACGAGGCCGTGCTCGCCGAGCATCTGCGCGCCGGGCTCGCCCACGGGCCCGGCGGGGTGTTCGTCGCGTGCGGGACGGGCGAGTTCCCGTCGCTGTCGGCCGCCGAGCACGACCGCGCGGTGCGGACGGCGGTGCGGGTCGCCGGCGGAGACGTCCCGGTGGTCGCCGGGGCGGGCGGACCGCTCGGCGCCGCCCTCGACCAGGCCCGGGGCGCGGCGGCGGCCGGCGCCGACGGGCTGCTGCTCATGCCGCCGTACCTGGCCCAGGGGCCGCGGCACGGCCTGCGCGCCTACGTCGAGACGGTCGCGCGGGCCGCCGGGATCCCGGTGATCGTCGCCGCCTACCACCGCGCCCAGCGCGACGACCCCGGGCTGGCCGAACGGCTGCTCGCCGAGTTCTACGCGCCGCTGGTGGAGCTGCGCAGCCGCGTTCCCGGATACGCGGTGTCGCTGGCCAAGGCGGGGGTGCGGCTGCGCGGCCTGGACGCCGGCGCGGTGCGCCCGCCGCTGGCCGAGCCCGCGCCCGAGCACCTGGACGAGCTGTCCCGCCTGGTCAAGACCGGGCTCGCGCTGGTGGAGGCGGCCTCATGAGCGTCATCGCCGAGGTGCGCAGCAGCGTCCACCGGGTCCCGCTGGTGCGGCCGTGGGGACCGAACACCACGCACATCCACCTGGTCGTCACCCGCGTCATCACCGACGACGGGCGGGCCGGCACCGGGTTCAGCTGGGCGCCCAACGTCGGCGGGCGCGCCGCGCACACCCTGCTGGAGTCCGACATCCGCGACGCCGCGATCGGCCTGCCCGCCCATCCGGCCGTCGCCTACGACCGGCTGTGGTGGCACCTGCACGAGGCCGGGCGCGGCGGGCTCACCACGATCGCGCTGGCCGCCGTCGACCTGGCGCTGTGGGACCTGCGCGCCCCGGCCGGCCTGGTCGAGTCGATCGGCCGCCGCCGCGACGCCGTCCCCGTCTACGGCAGCGGCGTCAACCGCCACTACGGCGTGGACGAGCTGGTCGACCAGGCCCGGCGCTGGGTCGAGCGGGGCCTGACCGCCGTGAAGATCAAGGTCGGGCTGGCGGACCTGGACGAGGACGTCGCCCGCGTCGCCGCCGTCCGCCGCGTCGTCGGCCCCGGCGTGCGGCTCATGCTGGACGCCAACCAGCTGTGGGACCTGCCCCGCGCGCTGCACGCCATCGAGGCGTTCCGCCCCCACGACCCGTACTGGATCGAGGAGCCGCTGCCCGCCGACGACGTGCAGGCGTACGCGCGGCTGCGCGAGGGCGCCCCCGGCGTGCCGATCGCGCTCGGCGAGAACACCCACACCCCCTGGCAGTTCCGCGACCTGCTCACCGCGGGCGCCTGCGACATCCTGCAGCCCAACGTGGTGCGCGTCGGCGGCGTCACCCCGTTCCTGCGCATCGTCGACCTGGCCCGCGCGTTCAACGTGCCCGTCCACCCGCACCTGCTGCCCGAGCTGTCCGGGCAGCTGGCGTGCTGCCTGCCGCTGCCCGCGATGGTCGAGGACGTGGAGGACGCCTCGTTCGCCGCGCTCGGCCTGCTCGACACCGCCGCCCCGCCGCCCGTGCGGATCGGGGCCGACGGCCTGCTGCGTCCCGGCGACGGACCCGGACTCGGGCTGCGCTTCGACGTGGACCTGCTGAAAAGCACCCGGCTCGACGACGACGGAGGAAACTCGTGAAGCTCACCGCGACGGTCGTCACGTCCGCCCTCGCCCTCGGCGGCGTCCTCACCGCGCCGGCCGCCCACGCCGCCGCGTCCCGTGCCGCCGTCTCCCAGGGCGGCGGGCACCGCACCGACCTGGGCCGCCAGACGCTCGCGCCGAACGACGGGTGGGCGGCCGCCGAGGGCGGCACCACCGGCGGCGCCGCGGCCGTCCCCGCGAACGTCGTCACCGTCCGCACCCGGGAGGAACTGGCCGCCGCCGTCGCCGGCGACACCCCCAAGGTCGTGTACGTGCGGGGCCACCTCAAGGGCGGCGACGACTGCGCCGCCTACGCCGACCCCGAGTACAGCCTCGACGCCTACCTGCGGGCCTACGACCCGGCGCACTGGAGCGGCCCCGCGTCCGGGCCGCTGGAGGAGGCCCGCAAACGCTCCAACGCCAACCAGCGCCAGGAGGTGATCGTCCGCGTCGGCTCCAACACCACGCTCGTCGGCGCCGGCAGGGGCGCGCGGCTGACCGGCATCAATCTGATGGTGCAGAACGCCGAGAACGTCATCATCCGCAACCTGGACGCGCAGGACGCCTACGACTGCTTCCCCGGCTGGTCGGGGGAGGACTGGAAGACCGAGTTCGACAACATCACCGTCTCCGGCTCCCGGCACGTGTGGGTCGACCACGTCACGCTCGGCGACGGCGACCGTCCCGACTCGGCCGAGCCCGCGTACTTCGGCAAGGTGTGGCTGCACCACGACGGCCTGCTCGACGTGGTGAACGGCAGCGACCTGGTGACCGTCTCCTGGTCGAAGTTCGCCGACCACGACAAGTCGCTGCTGTGGGGCAACAGCGACGGCGCCACCGGCGACCGCGGCAGGCTGCGCGTCACCCTGCACCACAACGAGTTCCGCGGGCTGATCCAGCGGGTGCCGCGTGTGCGGTACGGGCGGGTGCACGTCTACAACAACTCCTACGTGTGGTCGCCGCGGTCCCTGTACGCGTGGGGCGCGGGCAGGGAGTCGGCGATCTACGCGCAGAACAACCACTTCAGCGCCGGCACCCCCGCCGAGAAGATCATCTACAACTGGGGCGGGACCGCGATCCACGCCGAGGGCACCTACGTGGGGCACCGCCCCGTCGACGCCCTGGCCGCCTTCAACGCCGCCAACGACCCCGACCTGTCGGGCGACGTCGGCTGGACGCCCACCCTGCACGGCCGCGTCGACCCCGCCCCCGCCGTCCCGGGCCTGGTGCGCGCCAGGGCCGGAGCGGGCCGCGTCTCATGACGGGCGTCATCCTCGCCGGCGCCCACGGGCACGGACGCCGGCACCTGGACAACCTGCGCCGGGCGGCCGCCACCGGAACCGTCCGCCTGGCGGGCGTCTGCGACCTGCGGCCGGTGGACGAGGCGTCGCTCACCGGGTTCGACCCGGCGCCGGAGCAGTCGCCCGACCTGCCCGGGCTGATCGACCGCACCGGCGCCGAGATCGTCATCGTCGCCACGCCCATCCCCACCCACGCCGACCTGACATTGGCGGCGGTGGCGCGCGGCGCGCACGTCCTGCTGGAGAAGCCGCCCGCCGCCACCTACGCCGACTTCGAACGCATCGCCGCCGGGGTGCGGGACGCCGGACGCGCCTGCCAGATCGGCTTCCAGAGCCTGGGATCCGAGGCGATCCCCGCGGTGCGCGCCCTGATCGCCGACGGGGCGATCGGCCGGGTGCGGGGGATCGGCGCCGCCGGGGCGTGGCAGCGCACGTCCGCCTACTTCGCCCGCGCCCCCTGGGCCGGACGGCGGCGCGTCGACGGCACCGACGTCGTCGACGGCGCGCTGACCAACCCGTTCGCGCACGCCCTGGCCACCGCCCTGGCCGTGGACGGCGCCGAGGGCCCGGACGACGTCGCCGACGTCGAGCTGGAGCTGTTCCACGCCTTCCCGATCGAGAGCGACGACACGTCCTGCCTGCGGCTGCGCACGTCGCACGGCACGGTCGTCACGGTCGCGGTGACGCTGTGCGCCCCCAGGCGCAACGAGCCGTACCTGATCGTGCACGGCGACGAGGGCCGCGTCGTGCTCACCTACACCCGCGACGAGGTGCGCCTGGAACGGCCCGGCCGCGACCCGCTGGTCTCCGTCCACCCGCGCACCGACCTGCTGGACAACCTGCTCGCCCACGTGCGCGGCGGCGCCGGGCTGCTCGTCCCGCCGCAACGCACCGCCGCGTTCATGCGCGTGCTGGACGCCGTGCGCACCGCGCCGGACCCGCTGCCCATCCCCGACGGGCGGCAGCGGGTCAGCGATGTGGACGGGGTGCGGCACCGGGAGCTGCCCGGCATCGAGGCGCTGGTCGCGGCCAGCGCCGAACGACTCGCCCTGTTCTCGGAACTGGACGCGGCGTGGGCCGTGCGCGAGGAGGTGGCGGGATGACCGCCGCACCGGTGGAGCTTGCCTGCGCGGGCCGCACGGTCGCCGAGTACGTGACGCGGCCGGACCTGGAGGCCGCCCTCTCGCCCCGCCCGTACTTCCACCCGGTGCGCACGTTCGCCGGGACCGAGGTCACCGAGCTGACGCCCGCCGACCACCGGCACCACCTCGGCGTCAGCATCGCCGTGCCCGACGTGGGCGGACGCAACTTCTGGGGCGGCCGCACGTTCGTCCGCGACCAGGGCCCCACCTGGCTGGACGACCACGGCGTGCAGAGGCACCTGAGCTGGACCGGCCGCGCCGCCGGCGCCTTCACCGAGACCCTCGCCTGGATCGGCGCCGACGGCGAGACGGCCCTGCGCGAACGGCGGGACGTGCGCGCGGTCGCGGCGGGCGACCACTGGGCGCTGGACGTGGCGTTCACGCTCACCAACGTCACCCGCGAGCCGCTGCGGATCGGCAGCCCCGCCACCAACGGACGGCCCGGCGCCGGATACGGCGGGTTCTTCTGGCGGGCGCCCGGCACGTCCACCGGCATCCGGGTGCGCACGCCGCACGCCGAGGGCGAGCGGGCCGTGCACGGCGCCCGCGCCGGCTGGCTGGCGATGACCGGCACCGCACCCGACGGCCGCGCGTGGACGCTCGCCTTCGTCCCCGCCGACGCCGCCACCGCCGCCGACCCGTGGTTCGTGCGGGTCGGCGAGTACCCGGGGGTGGGCTCCTCGCTGGCCTGGGAGCGCTCCCTCGACGTGCCCCCGGGCGGCCGCGTGACCCGGCGCGTCGTGACGGTCGTCGCCGACGGGCACCTGCCGGCCGCCGAGATCGACAAGCTGCGGGAGGCCCCGTGGCCGGCTCCCTGACCCCGCTGCCGTGGACCGCCGACCTGGGCGACGGCACGTACCGCAACCCGGTGCTGAACGCCGACTGGTCCGACCCCGACGCCATCCGCGTCGGCCGCGACTACTACCTGACCGCCTCCAGCTTCCACCGCGTGCCGGGCCTGCCCGTGCTGCACTCCCGCGACCTGGTCAACTGGACGATCATCGGGCACGCGCTGCCCGAACCCGAACCGGCCGAGGCGTACGCGGCGCCGCGCTGGGGCTGCGGCGTGTGGGCGCCGGCGCTGCGCCACCACGCGGGCCGGTTCTGGATCTTCTACCCGGACCCCGACCACGGCATCCATGTCGTCACCGCCGACGACCCCGCCGGGCCGTGGACGAGGCCGCGCCTGCTCAAGCCCGGACGCGGCCTCATCGACCCCTGCCCGCTGTGGGACGAGGACGGCTCGGCCTACCTCGTGCACGCCTGGGCCAAGAGCCGCGCCGGTTTCAACAACCGGCTCACCCTGCACCGGATGAGCCCGGACGCCACGCGCCTGCTGGACGACGGCACGGTCGTCGTGGACGGCGACGCGATCCCCGGCTGCCGCACCCTGGAGGGCCCCAAGCTGTACCGGCACGGCGGCCACTACTGGATCTTCGCGCCGGCCGGGGGAGTGGCCACCGGCCGGCAGTACGCCTTCCGCGCGCCCGGCGTGTTCGGCCCGTACGAGCACCGCGTCGTCCTCGAACAGGGCGACAGCGACGTCAACGGCCCGCACCAGGGCGCCTGGGTGGACGCCCCCGGCGGCGGGCACTGGTTCCTGCACTTCCAGGACCGGGGCGCCTACGGCCGCGTCGTCCACCTGCAACCCATGCGCTGGCGGGAAGAGGACGGCTGGCCCGTGCTCGGCGCGCACGGCACGCCCGTCGCGCGTCACCGCAAACCCGTGACGGGCGAGCCGCCCTCAGCCCCCGCCTCAAGCGACGACTTCACCGGCGGGCGCTTCGGCCCGCAGTGGACCTGGCAGGGCGTCCCCGACCCGGCGTGGACCGGGCGGGCGACCGGCGGCGGGCTCCGCCTGGCCTGCGTGCGCCACGCCGACGCCGACGACCTGCGCCGCCTGCCCAACGTGCTCGGCCAGCGGCTGCCCGCCGAGACCTTCACCGCCACCACCGACCTCACCCTGACCGGCGGCGAGCCGGGCGCCCGCGCGGGCCTGGCGGTGCTCGGCGACGCCTACGCCTGGATCGGCCTGGAACGCACCGCCACGGGCGTCGACCTGGTGTACCGCGTCGCCCACCCGGACGGCGCGGAGAAGGACGCGGCCGCGCGGCGCCCGCTGCCCGACCCGGGGCGTTCCGTCCGGCTGGCCGTGCACGTCGGCGCCGGAGCCGAGTGCCGCTTCACCGCCGACGCCTCCGGTGAACCGGGGGGGCGCGGGGGGTCGTCCCCCCGCGAGAACAGGGCCGGGCCGCGGCGGTTCGGCGACCCGTTCACCGCGACCGGGGCGCGCTGGGTCGGCGCCACCCTCGGCCTCTTCGCGGCCGCCCCGCCCGGCGCGGGCCCGGCCGCCGGTCACGCCGACTTCGGGGGCTTCCACGTCGACGGAGAGGAGCACCCATGACGACCCCACCCCAGACGAGAAGGGCAGGAACGACGATGACGCGACGCGGTCCCGAACCGGGGTGGAGAACCCCGAGAGTGTCGCTGGCGGCCACCGCGATCGTCGCGGGCGGCGCGCTGGTGCTCGGCGCATGCGGCGGCGGCGACTCCGGGTCGTCCGGCGGCACCACCACGATCACCTACTGGGACACCAACGCCAGCGCCGCCAACAACCCCCGGTGGAACCACACCATCGCCGAGTTCGAGAAGCGCAACCCCACGATCAAGGTCAAGTACGTCGGCATCCCCATCGCCCAGGTGCAGCAGAAGCTCGACACCGCCATCGCCACCGGCGGGCTGCCGGACGCGGGCGGCATGACCACCGCGCTGCTGGCCGGGGTGGCGGGCCAGGGCGCCCTGGAACCGCTGGACGAGCGCCTGGCCAAGAGCCCGCTCAACGGGAAGATCAACAACACCTTCCTGCAGCTCACCAAGCAGGCCGGGCCGGACGGCAAGCTGTACGAGCTGCCCAGCAACGCCAACATGGGCGTGCTGTGGTACCGGCCCGACTGGTTCAAGGACAAGGGCCTCAAGCCGCCGGAGACCTGGGACGACTTCTACACCGCGGCCGAGCGGCTCACCGACGCCGGCGACAACCGCTACGGCTACACCATCCGCGGCGGCGCCGGGTCGATCGCGCAGGTGCTGGAGTTCATGTACGCCCAGTCCGGCATCACCCAGATCTTCGACGCGCAGGGCAAGGCCACCCTCAACGACCCGCGCAACGTCGCCGCCCTGCAGAAGACCGTCGCGCTCTACAAGAAGAACACCCCGAGCGCCGACGTCAACAACGACTACATCAAGATGACCGCCCAGTTCGACGGCGGCACGATCGGCATGATGCAGCACAACCTCGGCTCCTACGGCGACCACAAGAAGGCGCTGGGCGAGGGCAAGTTCGCCGGCGTGCCGATCCCCGCGCTGCCCGACGGGACCCGCGTGGTGATCTCCAACCCGATCGGCGGGACGGCGGTGTTCAAGTCCAGCAAGCACAAGGACGCCGCCTGGAAGTTCGCCGAGTTCGTCTCCTCCAAGGAGATGACGTCCTACTGGAGCCGGCAGCAGGGGCAGATCCCGGCCAACACCGACGCGGCGGCCGAGCCGTGGATCAAGGAGAACCCCACCCTGGAGAACGCGATCAGGGCGACGAACGACCCCAAGACCAGGATCGTCCAGCTGCCGTACCACCTGCCCGAGTTCAACGCCATGACCAAGGCCGAGGCCGAGCCGCAGTTCCAGAAGGTGCTGCTCGGGCAGCTCACGCCGCAGGCGTTCCTGGACGAGCTGGCCAAGAAGTTCACCGAGGCCGAGGCCGAGTTCCGCGAACGCAAGGGCAACTGAGGCCCCACGGTCGCGTCAACGGCCCGAGGCGGGAGAGAGCGTCGACGACAGCCACCCGAACGCCTGCTCCTGCATCACCACGTCGAAGGCGTGCCCCACCGGGTGGAACGTCCCGGTGTAGGCGTCCGGACGCCCGGCTGCTCCGTACGACCGGCGCAGCCGGGCGTCCGCGTGCCGCATGCCCGCCGGAGGGAACAGCGGGTCGCGCTCCCCGTACAGCACCAGCAGAGGGGACGGGGCGCCCAGCGCCACGATGTCGGGCCAGTCGCCCACCGCCGCCAGGCCGGGCGGCCACGACACCCACGAATGGGCGTCCACGTGCTCGCCCAGCATGTGCGGGAGGGCGGCCATCATCGCCACCACCACCGACGCCCGCACCTGCGGGCACAGCGCGTGCAGCATCCCCGCGCGCAGGCCGCCGCCCGACAGGCCGACGCAGCCCAGCGCGTCCGCCCGTACGCCCGGCAGTCCGGCCAGCACGCGCGCCGCGATGAGGTCCTCGCGGGCGACCAGGCCGAGCAGGGACGTGCCCAGCAGGTTGCAGTACTTGGCGACGACCGGCTCGTGATGGCGCGCGGCGGTGTCGTAGTGCCGCCGCCCGGTCATGGACCCGCCGCGTCGTTCGGCCAGCTCGCGCAGGTCGTCGGCGAGGACGCGGACGCGTTCGGGCATCGTCTCCAGCGGGAAGCGGCGGCTGCCCCACAGGAACACGTCATGGCACAGCACCGCGAAACCGCGCCGCGCCAGTTCCACCGCGAACGCCCGGCCGCCGTAAATCTCCTCGCGCAGCGCGCGTATCTCGGGCGGCACCTCGCGGGACGGGCCGTCGGCGATCTTCTCCTTGCCCCAGTACTTCATCCCGGCGTGGCAGTGCAGCGCCAGCACGCCCGGCAGCGGCCGCCCGGCACTGGCCGGGCGCAGCACCCAGGCACGGGTGCGCGGCCCGAAGCCGGGCGACCACGACAGCTCCTCACCGTCGATCCCGCCGGCCGACCAGACGCGTTCGGTGCGCACGCCGACGTCCTCGCCGTACGGGGGCATGCCCAGCGACTCGTCCAGGCGGGCGCGCAGGGACGCGTCGGGGCCGGGCCACAGCGGACGCCGGCGTCCCGCCAGCTCCACCAGCCCGCCGAAGTCTCCGAGATGCCGCATGGGTCAGCACCCCTAGAAGCTGAACTGCCCGCCCCAGGGGCCGGCGGGGCGGGCAGACGGAACGCCGGGAGTGTTGGGCGGAGTCCCCGGCTCGTCGTTCCACCTGGAAGTCGCCGGGGCGGACGCGAAAGGTTGCCGCGTCCCCCGAAATATCTGTGAGAGATGTGAAAGACCGTCTTCCGGGTCCGTACGGGGGCCGGATACCTTCGGCGCCGTGTGGGAGCGCACCCAGGGGCCGGGACCCGTCCGCACCCTGTTCGTCCGAGGAAGGTCATGTCGATGAGGTTCCGTCCAGCGCTGGCCGTCGCCGGCGGCCTGCTCGCCGCCGCGGCGGCCGTCGCGCCCGCGCCGCCGGCGTCCGCGGCGGCGGCGCCCGGCACACCGGCGCACGCCACGAACACCGCGGCGTCCGTCGCGGCGTCCGCCGCCGAGCCCACGCTCGGCGAGCTCGCCGCCGCCAAGAACCGCTACTTCGGGTCGGCCACCGACAATCCCGAGCTGAGCGACGCCCCGTACGTGTCCATCCTCAGCAGCGAGTTCAACTCCATCACCCCCGGCAACTCGATGAAGTGGGACGCCACCGAACCGCAGCGGGGGCAGTTCAACTTCAGCGGCGGAGACGCCATCGTGGACCTCGCCCAGCGCAACGGGCAGCAGGTGCGCGGGCACACGCTCGTCTGGCACAGCCAGCTGCCGGGCTGGGTGTCCAACGGCAACTTCTCCGCCGCCGAGCTGCGCTCGATCCTGCAGAACCACGTCACCACCGTCGCGTCCCACTACAAGGGCGAGGTCGTGCACTGGGACGTGGTGAACGAGGCGCTGAACGAGGACGGCACCTTCCGCGACAGCGTCTTCTACCGCACGCTGGGGGAGAGCTACATCGCCGACGCCTTCCGCGCCGCCCGCGCCGCCGACCCCGGCGCCAAGCTCTACATCAACGACTACAACATCGACGGATTCGGCGCCAAGAGCGACGGCATGTACCGGCTCGTCAAGTCGCTCAAGGACCAGGGCGTGCCCATCGACGGCGTCGGCTTCCAGGGGCACCTGGCGCTGCAGTACGGCTTCCCGTCCCGCATGCAGGAGAACCTGCAGCGCTTCGCCGACCTCGGCCTGGACGTGGCCATCACCGAGCTGGACATCCGCATGCAGCTGCCCGCCGACAGCACCAAGCTCGCCACCCAGGCCACCTGGTACTCCGACGTGACCAAGGCGTGCCTGGCCGTGTCCCGCTGCGTCGGCGTCACCATCTGGGACTACACCGACAAGTACTCCTGGATCCCCGGCGTGTTCCCCGGAGAGGGCGCCGCGCTGCCCTGGGACGAGAACCTGCGGCCCAAGCCCGCCTACGACGCGCTGCGCGTGGCCCTGGGCGGCACCCCCGGCGGCGGCGACCCCGACCCGCCGACGGCCTCCTGCAAGGTCGCCTACGCGGTCACCGCCAAGTGGAACACCGGCTTCACCGCGGCCGTCACCATCACCAACACCGGCAACACCGCGATCAACGGCTGGACCCTGACGTTCGACCTGCCCGCCGGGCAGCGCGTGAGCCAGGGCTGGAGCGCCCAGTGGTCGCAGTCCGGGGCGACCGTCACCGCCAAGAACGCCTCCTGGAACGGCGCGCTCGCCCCCGGCGCGGCCACGTCCATCGGATTCAACGGCACCCACGGCGGTGAGGCGCCCTCGCCCACCGCGTTCACCCTCAACGGCAGTTCCTGCACGACCGCCTAGAAGAACCGGCGGCCCCCGAACCGGGCGCCGCGGCCCGTTCGCGACGGTGACCCCTCTCCGCAGCGGCCCGCGGCGCCCTTCCACGTCCGCGCATCCTCGCCCCCGGATCCGTGCCGCCTCCGGGCGGCCCCGCCCGGCCTCAGCGCTGGACGGGATCGATGCGGTGACCGTCCTGGCCGAAGAACAGCGCCCGCGACACGTCGAGCGCCAGCCGCACCGGCGCGCCGATCTCCTGCCCGTGCCCGGACCTCAGCCGCACCACCAGGTCCGACCGGCGGTGCGCGCCCACGTGGTCGGTCGCCGGCTCGGGCTCGGCGCGGCGCTGCCCCCGCCGCAGCATCGAACGGACCCGGTCCAGCACCGCCGACTCGGCGCGCGGCGCCGCGTCCTCCTCCCGCCGCTCCGCGCCGAGCACGTCACGGTCGATCACCGGCACGTCCGTCTCCACGTGCGCCAGCCACTCGTGCCCGTGGTACTCCAGCGCGCGCAGCCGCCCCGACAGCTCGGCGCCCTCGTCCGGCTCGTCCACGGGCCGCAGCGCGTCGGCGCGCACCCCCACGATGACAGGCAGGCCGTGGTGGCGCGCCAGGTGCTCCACGCGCGGATCCGTCCAGGGCAGCCGCACCTCCTGGCCGCCCAGGTCGACGGTGACGCTGCCCTCGCCCAGCTGCGCGTAGACGGTTCCGGTGAGCAGGTTGATCTGCGGGGCGCCCAGGAACGCGGCGGTGAACGCGGTGGCCGGGTCCTCGTACACCTGGGTGGGGGTGCCGAGGTCCTCCAGGCGCCCGTCGCGCAGCACCGCGATCCGGTCGGCCAGCGTCAGCGCCTCCACCTGGTCGTGGGTGACGTACACGGTGGTCACGCCGAGGCCGCGCACCAGCGCGCCGATCTCCAGCCGCAGGTCGGTGCGCAGCGCCGCGTCCAGGTTGGACAGCGGCTCGTCCATCAGGAACACCGACGGCTCGCGGATGATCGCCCGGCCCATCGCCACCCGCTGCCGCTGCCCGCCCGACAGGCTGCCGGGCAGCCGGTCCAGCGCCTGGTCGATCTGCAGGGCGCGCGACAGCTCGACGACCTTGGCCCGGATCTCGGCCGGGTCCTCGCCCGCCAGCTCCAGCGGGAACGCCAGGTTGCCGTGGATGCTGCGGTGCGGGTAGAGCGCGCCGTTCTGGAACACCATCGCCACGTTGCGCTCGCGCGGCGGCAGGTCGGTGGCCGGCTGGTCGTCCAGCCACAGCTCGCCGCTGCTGGGCTCCTCGAGACCGGCGATGATGCGCAGGATCGTCGACTTGCCGCAGCCGGACGGGCCGAGCAGCACCAGCAGCTCCCCGTCGCGGACATGCAGGCGCAGGTCGCGCACCGCGCGCACCCCGCCCGGATAGACCTTGCTCACCGATTCGAGGGAGACTGCGGCCATCGCTGCACCTAGGGTCGGGGGTCACGGGCGCGGCACACCGCGCCCTCCTGGGGTGGGTCCGGCCGTGCCCCCTCACCGGCGGCGCCCTCGCGTGGCGCATGCGATACGGCGCCCGCCGCACGGACCGAGGTCAACCGCAAGTACACCGTGACGCACGCCACTTTGTCCAGTACGACTCGCGGGTTCACGCAGGTGGCCGCGCGCCCCTGCGGGCGCGCGGCACACTCAGGCCGACTCGCGCAGCACCAGGTGGGTCTGCAGGATCACCACCGGCTCGGCCACGGTCTCGCCCCGGATGCGCGACACCAGCAGCCGCGCCATGCTGCGGCCCATCTCCTCGACCGACTGGTGGACGGTGGTCAGCGGGGGATCGGCCACCGGGGCGCTGGCCGAGTCCTCGAAGCCGATCACCGCCACGTCCTCGGGGATGCGGCGCCCGCGCTTCTTCAGCACCCGCATGGCGCCCAGCGCCATCGGGTCGTCGGCGGCGAACAGCGCGTCCAGGTCCGGGGCGATCTCCAGCAGCTCCTCGGCGGCGGCGACCCCGCTGGCCTCGCTGAAGTCGCCGTACACCACCAGCTCGGGCAGGCCCGCCTCGGCCAGCGCCTCCCGGTACCCGGCGAGCCGGTCGATGCCCACGCCCATGTCCTGCGGGCCGGCGACGGTGGCGATGCGCCGCCGTCCCTGGTCCAGCAGGTACTGCACGGCGCGGCGGGCGCCGTCGCGGTTGTCGACGTCGACGTAGCTGACCGGGGACAGGCCCGGGGGGCGCCCGCCCAGCACGGTGGGCACCCCGTTGGCCTCCAGCTTGGCCGGCAGCGGGTCGTCGGCGTGCAGCGAGGTCAGCAGCACCCCGTCGACGTGCTGCCCGGTCAGGTACTGCTCCAGCCGGGCGTACTCGTCGGGGGACTGCGCCAGTGCCAGCAGCAGCTGCAGCCCGGTGGCGTTCAGCTCCGAGCTGATGCCGCGGGTGATCCCGGCGAAGAACGGCTCGTCGAACACCCGCAGCTCGGACTCGGCCACCACCAGCGCCACCGTGTCGGTCCGCCGCGTCACCAGGGTGCGGGCGGCCCGGTTCGGCACGTACCCCAGCTCGTCGATCGCGCGCAGCACCGCCTCGCGGGCCCGGCGGCTCACCCGCGGCGAGCCGTTGATGACCCGTGACACGGTGCCCCGCCCGACCCCGGCCCGCGCGGCGACCTCCTCCAGCGTGGGCCGGTCCGACGGGCGTCTCATCGCCATGAGCGTCCCGTCGTCTCCGCGGCCTCGCCGAGCCTCTCGCCGAGCCTCTCGCCGAGCCTGCGTCCGAGTCCCCGGCCGGGCTCCCGTCCGGGCGCCCGGCCGAACCCGGTGTCCGATGCCCGTCCGGGCACCCTGGTCTCCCGCATCTGTTCCGGCCCCTTCGTCGCGTGCGACGCCGTCAGCGGTGGTCCGGCAGTCCGCCCTGCCGGATCACCCCCGAGTACCAGCGTGCGCTCTCCTTGGGCACCCTGCGCTGGGTGGCGTAGTCGACGTGCACCAGCCCGAAGCGCTTGGAGTACCCCCATGCCCATTCGAAATTATCCAGAAGCGACCAGGTGAAATAGCCCCGCAGGGGCACGCCGTCGGCGATGGCGTCGTGGCAGGCGCGCAGGTGCGCCTCCAGGTAGGCGATGCGGTCGGCGTCGTTGAGGGGCAGGTCGCCGTTGGGGGTCTCGTCGTAGCCCGCGCCGTTCTCGGTGACGTACAGCGCGACCTCCGGGTACTCGCGGTGCAGCCGCACCAGCAGTTCGTGCAGGCCGCTCTCGTCGATCTCCCAGCCCATGCCGGTGACCGGACGGCCGCCGTCGACGAACCGCACGAACTCGCTGCCCACCCAGGGGGAGTGGCTGGAGAACGGCGACGACACCGCCTGCGTGGCGTCGCCCGGCGTGCCCGCCACCGTGAACCGGGAGTAGTAGTTGACGCCGAGCTGGTCGAGCCGCTGGTTGATCACCGCCAGGTCGCCGTCCCGGACGCACGCCTCGAAGTCGTGCCCCTCCAGGTCGGCCAGCACGTCGGCCGGGTAGGAGCCGCGCAGCAGCGGGTCCAGGAAGAAGCGGTTCTGCATCCCGTCGATGCGGCGCGCCGCGTCCTGGTCGGCCTCGGACTGGCTCGCCGGGGAGATGGCGTACAGGTTGACGGCGGCGCCGAACCGGTTCTGCGGGCGGCGCGCGCGCATCGCCTCGACCGCCAGCCCGTGCCCGAGCATCAGGTGGTGCGCGGCGCGCAGCGCGGCGGCCGGCTCCCTTCGACCGGGCGCATGCTCTCCCGAGGCGTACCCCAGGAACGCCGCGCACCACGGCTCGTTGATCGTCATCCACTGCGACACCCGGTCGCCGAGCGCCGCGTGCACCTCCCCGGCGTAGTCGGCGAACCGGTGCGCGGTGTCGCGCTCGGGCCAGCCGCCGGCGTCCTCCAGCGGCTGCGGCAGGTCCCAGTGGTAGAGGGTCGGCCACGGCTCGACGCCCGCCTCCAGCAGGGCGTCCACCAGGCGCCGGTAGAAGTCCAGGCCCGCGGGGTTGAGCGGCCCGGCGCCGGACGGCTGCACGCGCGGCCAGGACACCGAGAACCGGTAGGCGGTCAGGCCCAGGTCGGCCATGAGCGCCACGTCCTCGCGGAACCGGTGGTAGTGGTCGACGGCCACGTCGCCGGTGTCGCCGCCCAGCACCTTGCCGGGCGTGCGGCAGAAGGTGTCCCAGATGGACGGCCCGCGGCCGTCCTCGGCGGCGGCGCCCTCGATCTGGTAGGCGGCGGTGGCGGCGCCCCAGCGGAACCCCGCGGGGAACGCGACGACGGGTGCGGGCTCGGAGCTGTGCTGTACGGAGGTCACGCCTTGATCGCACCTTCCATGATTCCGCCGATGATCTGGCGGCCGAACAGGACGAAGACGATGAGAAGCGGAAGGATGGCCAGCGTCGTCCCGGCGAACATGAGCGTGTAGTCCTTGAAGTAGGCGTTCGCCAGGTTGTTGATGGACAGCTGGACGGTCGGGTTCTCGGGGTTGAGCACCGCCAGCGGCCACATGAACTCGTTCCAGGTCTGCATGAACGTGAACAGGCCCAGCACGCCCGCCGCGGGCCGCAGCGCGGGCAGCACGACGCGCCAGTAGAGGCCGAAGGTGGTGCAGCCGTCGACCCGGGCGGCCTCGATCAGCTCGTCGGGCACGGCCTGGTCGGCGTACTGGCGCATCATGAACACGCCGAACCCGGTGACCAGGAACGGCACGATGACCGCCTGCAGCCGGTTCTGCCAGCCCAGCTCCACCATGATCATGTAGAGCGGGATGATGCCCATCTGCACCGGGATCATCATGGTCGCGATGATCACCAGCAGCAGCGCGTTCTTGCCGCGGAAGCGCAGCTTGGCGAAGGCGAACCCGGCCAGCGAGGCGAAGAACACCGTGGAGATCGTGACCACCGACGACACGATCGCCGAGTTGACCAGGCCCTTGGCGAAGTAGGCGTCGGGGTTGTCGAACAGGCGGCCCACGTTGTCGCCGAAGTTGCCGCCCGGCGTCATCGGCGGCGGCACGGCGCCGACCACCTCGTTGCCGCGGGTCGCGACGATGATCATCCAGTAGATCGGGAAGATCGACAGCGCCAGCGCGGCGACCAGCGTGATGTAGGTCAGCGGGCTGGCGTCCCACAGCCCCCGCATCCGCCCGGGGCGGCGCCTCCCGCCGCCGGGGCGGCGCGGTCGGGACAGGACGGCGGTCATCGCGAGCCTCCCGCGCGCCGGACGAACAGGAAGTTGAACAGCGAGAAGACGATGATCATCAGGAAGAGCATCCAGGCGATCGCCGCGCCGTAGCCGTAGGCGTCGCTACGGAACGCGTTGTCGAACATGTACATGGCGACGGTCTGGTACTGGTGCACCGGACCGCCGTCCATCCGGCCGCTGCCGAACAGCACCGGCTCGGTGAACAGCTGCAGGCCGCCGATCGTGGAGATGATGACGGTGAAGATGATCGTGGGCCGCAGCATCGGCACGGTGATCTGCCAGAACTGGCGCAGCCGGGAGGCGCCGTCGATGGCCGCCGCCTCGTACAGGTCCTTGGGGATGGCCTGCATGGCGGCCAGGTAGATCAGCGCGTTGTAGCCCGTCCACCGCCAGTCGACCATCGCCGAGATCGCCACCCAGGACCAGCCGCGGGACGCCTGCCAGTCGATCGGGTCGACGCCGACCTGGCCGAGCACCCAGTTGACCATCCCGTAGTCGCGGGCGAACAGCTGGGCGAACACGATCGCCACCGCCGCGGTCGAGGTCACCATCGGGGCGACCATGCCGATGCGGTAGAAGGTGCTGGCGCGCAGCCGCCGGTTCAGCAGGTTGGCCACCCACAGCGCCAGCAGCAGCTGCGGCACGGTGGACAGGGCGAAGATCCCGAGCGTGTTGACGACCGAGTGCCAGAACGCCTCGTCGGCGAGCAGGTCGCCGTAGTTCCGCAGCCCGACGAACTCCCGCACGCCCGAGGCCAGCTCCCAGTCGTGCAGGGACACCCAGACGGTGAAGACCAGCGGGAACGCCCCGAAGATCAGGAAGACGACGTAGAACGGCGAGATGAACAGGTAGGGCGAGGCCCGCATGTCGAGCCGCGCGAGACGGGTCCGCCAGCCGCGGCGGGGCGCGCCGGGCGGGGCGGACCGCCGCGCGCGGCCCGCCCGGTTGCGCCCGGAGCTCGCCGGGCGCACGTCGACGCTCATGAAATGTCCTTTCTGGGCGTCGGAAGAGTTCGGATGGTGCGGCGCGCCTTCGACGCGTCGGTGTGGCGCCCGCCTCCCCGCGGGGGCGGACGCCGGGCGGGGCCGGGGGAGGCGGCGGCGGTGCCTGGGGCGGTTGTCAGCGGCACCGCCGCCGCGGTCCCCGGGGCCGGCGCGCTCCCGGGAGGCCGGGCGTGGTCCGGGGCCTCCGGGCCGACACGGCCTCCGGGAGGCGCGGGCGTTACCGGGCCGCCTTGGTGGCGGCGTCGACGGCGCGGGTCCAGGCGTCGGACGCCTTGATCTGGCCCTGGCCGACGCCGAGGAACACGTCCTCGACGTCCTCACGCACGTCCTCGTTCTTCGGGCCGAGGTGCAGCGGCTTGACCGCGCCCGACATCTCGCTGAAGATCTTGCCGATCGGCGCGTCCCCGAAGTAGGGGTTGGTCTTGCCGGTCACGGCCGGGTCCTGCTGGGCCTGCGGCGAGGACGGGAAGGTGTTCTTGTCCTTGAACGCGGCGAGCTGGCCCTGCGGGCTGGTCAGGAACTTGGCCAGCTCGGCGGCCTCCTTCTGGTGCTTGGACTGCTTGGGCACCGCCAGCCAGGAGCCGCCCCACACGCCGGCGCCGCCGGGCACCTTGGCCACGTCCCACTTGCCCTTGCCGAAGTCGCCGGAGAACTCCTCGATGCCGCCGAGCATCCAGGCGGGACAGGGCAGCGTGGCGAAGGTGTCGCGCTTGAGGGCGGTCTGCCACTCGGGCGTGAAGATCCGCATGTTGGCGGTCAGGTTCTCGGTCTGGAAGCGCATCGTGGTGTCGAACGCCGTCCTGACCGCCGCGTTGCTGTCGAACACCAGCTTGTCGCTGTTGTCGAAGTAGGTGTAGCCGACGGTCTTGCCGCCCTCCTGGGACACGGTGGTGCGCCAGATCGCGGTCGGGCCGTCCAGCCACTTGGTCTTGGGCATCTTCGACTGGAATTTCTTGCCCGCCTCCAGGAAGCCGTTCCAGTCCGGCCACAGGTTGGACACCTCGTCGCGGTCCGTGGGCAGCCCGGCCTGCTTGAACAGGTCCTTGCGGTAGCACATGCCCATGGGGCCGATGTCGGTGCCGAGGCCGACCAGCTGCTTGCCGTCGGCGGTGATGCCCATCTTCCACTTCCAGGCCAGGAAGTTCTTCTCCAGCGACGCGCCGCCGTGGTCGAACAGGTTGACGAAGCGGTTGGCCTGCTGCATGTAGGTGGGGAGGATGCCCTCCTCCAGCGCGACCACGTCGCCCGCGCCGCTGCCGGTGGCCATCCACTGCTGCAGGCGCGGCTTGTACTGGTCGAGCTCGGCGACCTTGCGCTGCCGGATCTTGACGTTGGGGTGGGACGCCTCGTACTGCTTGTACAGCCCCTCGTAGCCGAACTCGCCGAAGACGTCGACGGTGAGCTCGACCGTGCCGCCGGACGAGCCGTTGTCGTCGTCCCCGCCTCCGCAGGCGGAGGTGGCGGCGAGGATCCCGGCGAGCACGGCGGCCAGGCCCGTTCTCAGTCCCCTGCCGCCGGGTACGCGGCGCGTGGTGGCCCTCATGGGGGACCCCTCTCGTTCGTGTCGGGTGTGGGAGCGCTCCCACGAAGGAAAGACTGTGCTTCACGTCACTGTCAATGGTCCGCAACACAACCGTTACGTTGCGGCGAAAGGTGCTGGTCCGCGACGTGTGGGAGCGCTCCCATCACTTTGCGTAAGTAACCCCTGGCAGGGGCCGCGCGGGCGTGCGCGCGCGGGTGGCCGGAGGTTGACAGGCGGCGCGCGGCCCGCGAACCTCGTGCTATGGGAGCGCTCCCAAGCCGAGGAGACTTGAGGAGCACGCATGAGAGCACGCATCGGCCCCGTCGCGGTGGCGCTCGCCGCGGTCACGGGCACGGTGGTGACGGGCACGGCCGCGTCCGCGCAGGCCACGGGGTCGCCTGCGCGGGACGTCACGACGGCCGCGGTCGCCGCGCCCGCCGCCGGGACGCGCACCGCCGGCCATGCCGCCCGTCCCGGCAACCCGCTGGACGGCCCCGCCCGCTTCTACGTCGAGCCGGACACCAACGCCGGACGGCAGGCGAAGGTCTGGGCGCGCGAGGGCCGGACCCAGGACGCGGCGCACATGCGCGCGCTGTCGCGCGTCTCCCAGGCGGTGTGGTTCACCGACGGCACGCCGGACGAGGTGCGCAAGGCCGTCCGCGCCACGATGCGCGACGCCGCGCGGCAGAAGTCGGTGCCGGTGCTGGTCGCCTACTACGTGCCGGGCCGCGACTGCTCCCAGTACTCGGCGGGCGGCGCCCCGAGCGAGCAGGCGTACCGCGCGTGGATCAAGGCGTTCGCCGAGGGCGTCGGCGGCGGCGAGGCCGTGGTGATCGTCGAGCCGGACGGCCTGGCGCTGCTGTCCAGCGAGCCGTGGTGCAACGAGGGCGGCGGCGGGTCCACCGGACAGCCCGAGGACATGGCCCTGGTCGAGCAGCGGTTCCGCGAGATCGGCCACGCGGTGGACACCCTCACCCGGCTGCCGCGCACCGGCGTCTACGTCGACGCCGGGCACTCGGCCTGGCAGTCGATCAACGACTACGACGCCGGGTACGGGGAGCCGCGCGCCCAGCTCGGCATCGTCAGCCGCCTGCTCCGGGGCGGCGTCGCCAAGGCCGACGGGTTCTTCCTCAACGTCTCCAACTACCGCGCCGACGCCGAGCTGGTGTCCTACGGCACCGACGTGGCCAAGTGCATCCGGTTCCGGCAGCGCACGGGCGCGGCGTCCTGCGCGCCGGACGACCTGGCCGCCGAGCCCGCCGACCCGCGCCGGCTCACCCACTTCGTGATCGACACCAGCCGCAACGGGCAGGGGCCGTGGACCGCCCCGCCCGGCAAGTACACCGACCCGCAGGAGTGGTGCAACCCGCCCGGCCGCGGCCTGGGCGCGCGTCCCTCGACCCGCACCGGCAACGAGCTGGTGGACGCCTTCCTGTGGGTGAAGCGGCCCGGCGAGTCCGACGGGCAGTGCACCCGCGGCACGCCCGGCCCCGCCGACCCCGAGTACGGATCGGTCGACCCGGCCGCCGGACAGTGGTGGCCGGAGTACGCCCTCGGGTTGGCTCAGCGGGCGGCACCTCCCCTGCGCTGAGCCCGGCCTCCCCGGGGACGGGGAGGGGCGCGGGGCATGGGCCGCGCCCCTCCCCCCTCACGTTCCGGCGGTCAGTCGCGCGGGCCGGCGGAGGCGTCGGCCACCACCGGCAGGCGCGCCGGCGCGGGCGCGGTGGAACGGCGCACGACCAGCTCCGGCCGGTACAGCAGCTCGGTGCGCGGGACCCGGCTGCCGCCGATCTCCTCCAGCAGGGTGCTCACCACCGCCAGCCCCATCTCGCGGACGGGCTGGCGGATGGTGGTCAGCGGCGGGTCCAGGTACGGGGTGAGCGGCGAGTCGTCGAACCCCACCACCGACACGTCCTCGGGCACCCGCAGGCCCCGGCCGCGCGCCCCGCGGATCGCGCCGATCGCGATGATGTCGCTGCCGCAGCAGATGGCGGTGCAGCCGAGGTCCAGCAGGCGCTGCGCGGCGGCCTGCCCGCCCTCCACCGTGAACAGCGTGTTGACGATCAGGTCGCCCACGTCGGTGACGCCCAGGTGCTCGGCCATGCCGCGGCGGAACCCCTCGGTCTTGCGGATCGAGGGGACGAACCGGTCCTGCCCGACGGCCAGGCCGATGCGCCGGTGCCCGAGCGAGGCCAGGTGCGCCACCGCCATCTCCAGCGACGCCACGTCGTCGTTGGAGATGAACGGCGCCTCGACGTCCTCGCGGTACCCGTTGACCAGCACGATCGGCAGGCCGCGCTCGATCAGCCGCAGGTAGCGGGTGCGGTCGGAGCGCGAGTCGGCGTGCTCGCCGTTGACGAAGATGATCCCCGACACGCCGCGTTCCAGCAGCAGTTCGGTGTAGTCGTCCTCGCGGATGCCGCCCGGGGTCATCGCGCACAGCACCGCCGTGTACCCCGACAGCGCCAGGGCGTTCTCGATGACCTGGGCGAACGCCGGGAAGATGGGGTTGGTCAGCTCCGGCACGATCAACCCGATCAGGCCGGTGCGCTGCTGGCGCAGCCGCGGCGGCCGCTCGTAGCCGAGCACGTCCAGCGCGGTGAGCACCGCCTGCCGGGTGGCCGGGGCCACGCCCGCCCGGCCGTTGAGCACGCGGCTCACGGTCGCCTCGCTCACGCCCGCGTGGGCGGCGATGTCGGCCAGGCGCATCGTCATGGCCACAACTTACCTGCCCCGGGCGCCGTTGCCCCCTGTCGCCGGGGTGACCTCGCACCACACGGCGGTGTCCGGCGGCAGGACGACGCAGTCGCCGTCCGGGCGGATCGGCCCGCTGGCCAGCAGCACCCGCCCGTACGCGGGGATCCGCACGGTGCGGCTCCCCATGTTCACCGCGCAGGTCAGGCGGGGCGCGTCCGGGTCGGCGGGGTCGCGGGAGAACACCAGCGCGCCGGGCTGGCCGACCAGCCAGCGCAGCTCCCCGTCGCCGAGCGCGGGGTGCTCGCGGCGGATCCGCAGGGCCGTGCGGTACAGCGCCAGCATCGAGTCGGGGTCGGCGGACTGCCGCTCGACGGTCAGGTCCTTCCACGCCGGCGGGATGGGCAGCCAGCTGCCGCCCGCGCCGAACCCGAACGGCGGCTCGTCGCCGGACCACGGCAGCGGCACCCGGCAGCCGTCGCGCCCCGACTCGGGGTCGCGGGCGCGCTGCGGGTCCTGCAGGTACTGCTCGGGCAGGTCGAGCACCTCGTTCAGGCCCAGTTCCTCGCCCTGGTAGATGTAGGCCGAACCGGGCAGCGCCAGCATCAGCAGCGCCGCCGCGCGCGCCCGGCGCAGCCCGACCTCGCCGTCGCCGTAGCGGGTGACGTGCCGCTTGACGTCGTGGTTGGACAGCACCCACGTGGCCGGGGCGCCGACCATGCCGTTGGTGCGCAGCGACTCATCGATGATCTCGCGCTTGACGCCGGCGTCCCAGTCGGCCGTCAGGTAGTGGAAGTTGAACGCCTGGTGCAGCTCGTCGGGCCGCACGTACATGGCCAGCCGCTCCTGCGTCGGCGCCCACGCCTCGGCGACCGCGATGCGCTCGCCGTCGTAGGAGTCCAGCAGGCGCCGCCAGGAGCGGTGGATCTCGTGCACGCCGTCCTGGTCGAAGTACGGCAGCACCTGCCGGCCGAGCATGGTCACCTGACCGGTGTGGCCCACGTCGGGCAGGCCGGGCGCCTTGACCATGCCGTGCGCCACGTCCACGCGGAACCCGTCCACGCCGATGTCCAGCCAGAACCGCAGCACGTCCGCGAAGTCGGCGCGGACCTCGGGGTTCTCCCAGTTCAGGTCGGGCTGCTCGGGCGCGAACAGGTGCAGGTACCACTGGCCGTCCGGGACGCGCGTCCAGGCCGGGCCGCCGAACACCGACTCCCAGTCGTTGGGCGGCAGGGCGCCGTCGTCGCCGCGCCCGTCGCGGAAGATGTACCGGGCGCGGGCGGCGCTGCCCGCCGGGGCCTCCAGGGCCTCCTGGAACCACGCGTGCCGGTCGGAGGTGTGGTTCGGCACCACGTCCACGATGACCCGCAGCCCCAGCTCGTGGGCCTCGCCGACCAGCGCCCGCGCGTCGTCGAGGGTGCCGAAGATCGGGTCGACGTCGCGGTGGTCGGCCACGTCGTAGCCGAAGTCGGCCATCGGGGAGGTGTAGAACGGGGTGATCCACAACGCGTCCACGCCGAGCCCGGCCAGGTAGGGCAGCCGGGCGCGGATTCCGGACAGGTCCCCGATGCCGTCCCCGTCGCCGTCGGCGAAGCTGCGGACGTACACCTGGTAGATCACCGCGTCGCGCCACCAGGCGGTGGAGCCGGCGGGACGGGTGGCGGGCGCGGCCTCGACGATGTGCTGCGTCATCAACATCCTTATCGGTGTGCGTGCGTTGTCGGTGCTGGTCCCGGTGCGGGCGCGGGGGACGCGCCGCGCGCGGCCCTCACTTGATGCCGCCGGCGGTGAGCCCGGCGACGATCCGCCGCTGGAAGACCAGCACCACGACCACCAGCGGCACGGTGACGACCACCCCGGCCGCCATCTGCGTGCCGAACGGCTGGTCGAACCCGGACACGCCGGTGAACTTGGAGATCGCCACCGTGGCGGTCTGCATCCGCTTCTCGTTCACCACCGACAGCGCGATGATGAACTCGTTCCACGCCGCGATGAACGTGACGATCGCGGTGGTGAACACCCCCGGCGCGGCCAGCGGCACGATGACCCGGCGGAACGCCTGCCCCCGGGTGCAGCCGTCCACCATGGCGGCCTGTTCCAGCTCGAACGGCAGCTGCCGGAAGAACGCGGTCAGCAGCCACACCGTCAGCGGCAGCGCGAACCCGAGGCTCGGCACGACCATCGCCTGGTAGGTGTTGATCCATCCGATGTCGGTGAACAGTTTCAGCAGCGGGACGAGCTGGGAGATGCCCGGGAACATGGTGGTGGCCACGATCAGGCCCAGCACCGCGTTCTTGAACGGGAACGTGAGCCGGGCCAGAGCATATGCGGTGAACACGCCGACCACCAGCGTGAGCACGGTGGTGAGCCCGGCCACGACCAGGCTGTTGACCAGCGCACGGCCGAATCCGTTGCCGCCGGAGAACACCGCTGTGAAATTCTCCACAGACCAGCGGGTGGGGACGATCGCGTTGTCGAACTGGTCCTGCGGCCGCCGGAACGCCGAGATCACCATCCAGTAGAACGGCGCCAGGCAGAACGCCACCACCGCCGCGACGCCCGCGTACGGCGCCAGCCCGCGCACCCTCGCCGCGATCATGCCTTCCCCTTCCTGCGGGCCTGGCGGGCCTCGCCGATGATGTCGGCGCCCAGCAGCTTGACGAACAGGTACGCGATCAGCGCGATGTAGGCGAACAGGATGGTGGCGTACGCGGCGGCCGACCCGTAGCGCAGGTTGCTCGCCTCGAACCACGACAGCATCGTCAGCGTCTCCACCGACCGCTTGTTGACCCCGATCAGCACGGCGGGCAGGTCGAACATGCGCAGCACGTCCAGCATCCGGAACAGCACCGCCACCAGCAGCGCCGGCCGCACCAGCGGCAGCGTGATCCGCCAGAACTGCTGGAGGGCGCCCGCGCCGTCCACCCGGGCCGCCTCGTACACGTCACGGGGGATCAGCTGCAGCCCGGCCAGCACCAGCAGCCCGATGAACGGCGAGGTCTTCCACACCTCGGCGATGACGACGGCCAGCCGGGACGGCCACCCGTCCGCGGTCCACAGCACCTGGCGGCCGAGGACCGCGTTGAACGCCCCGTCCGCCTGGAAGATCCACCGCCACAGCAGGCCGGAGATCGCCGTGGGGATCGCCCAGGGCACCAGCACGCTGGCGCGCACGAGGCCGCGCCCCCGGAACGCCCAGTGCATGATCAGCGCCATGCACACGCCGAGCAGCGTCTCCAGCGTCACGGTGGTGACGGTGAAGAAGGTGGTGTTGCCGAAGGCGTTCCAGAACACCTCGGCGCGGTCCCCGGAGAAGATCGCGGTGTAGTTGTCCAGGCCGACGAACCGGTCGCCCTCCACGACGAACCCGTCGGCGTCCAGGCCCTGCCCGCGGGCGAACAGCGACTCGCGGAAGCCGGCGAGCACGGGGTAGCCGACGACGAGCGCCAGCACCAGCAGCGTCGGCGACAGCAGCAGCGCGGCCAGGCGCCGCGACCCGTCGCGGCCGCCCCGGCGGCGGCGCTCGCGGCGGGCGGCGGGCGGCGCGGCCCTGGTCTGGTCGAGTGTGGTGGCCATGTGGGTCTCTTCCTGCGTCCGGCGCGGCGGTTACGACGTGGCGAGCTGGGCGAGCCTGGTCTGCAGGTCGGCCAGGGCCTTGTCGCTGGTCGCCCTGCCGCCGAGCGCGTCGTACACCGCACCCTGGATCGCGGCGGTGACGTCCCCGTACCGGACCGCCGCCGGACGCGGCTTGGCGGTCTCGATCGCGGTCTTCAGCGTCGGCAGGAACGGGAACTTCTTGACCATCTCGGGGTCGTCGTAGAGCGCGGCGACCGTGGGGGCCTTGCCGGTGGCCAGGGAGTCGGCCTTCTGCTGCTTCGCGTCGGCCATGTACCGGATGAAGTCGAGCGCGGTCGCCTTGTTCTTGGCGAACGCCGAGATCGCGTAGTTGTGGCCGCCCAGGTTGGCCGTGCCGGGCCCGTTCTGCCCGGGGATGGGGGCGACGGCGAACTTCCCGGCGACCTTGGACGACCCGTCGTCGGCGTTGGCCAGCTCGTACTGGTACGGCCACTGGCGGTGGAACAGCAGCTTGCCCGCCTGGAAGTGACGGCGGCCGCCCTCGCCGTCCAGGGTGAGGGCGGCGCGCGGCATGCGCCCGTCCTTCATGGCGCCGACCAGGAACTCCACCCCCGCCCTGGCCTGGGGGGAGGTGACGGCCGGCTTGCCGGAGGCGTCGACGATCGTGCCGCCGGCGCTGGCCACGGCCTCGGCGGTGGACACGGTCAGCCCCTCGGTCTTGCCGACCTCGGTGAGGAAGCAGTCGACGTTCCTGCCCTCCGGCAGCGCCCTGACCTTGTCGCACGCCGCCCACATCTCGGCCCACGTCTTCGGCGGCCCGGCCACGCCCGCCTTCTTCAGCAGGTCGGTGCGGTAGTACAGCAGCCCGGCGTCGGAGTTCAGCGGCATCGCGTACAGACGGCCGCGGTACTGCCCGGTGGGCACCGTGGCCGGGAGCAGCGCCTTGAGGTCGAGCTTGTCCTCGGGCAGCTCGACCAGCCAGCGGTTGGCGGCGAACTCGGCGGTCCACACCACGTCCAGGTTGAGCACGGTGTACGCGTCGGACCTGGTGGTGGCGTTCTGGATCATCTGCTGCCGCTGGTCGTTGGGCTCGTCGGGCAGCTCGATGACGCGGACCTTCTCCTGCGGGTGCGCGGCGTTCCACGCGTCGATCATCTTCTGCATGTTGCCGGAGCGGTCCTTGCCGGTCGCGATCGTGATGGGGCCGCGCCCGGTGAGCCCGCCCTCGGCGTTCCCGCCGCCGTTCCCGTCGCCGTCGCCGCCGCACGCGGCCAGGGTCAGCGCGACTCCGGCGAGCATGCCGATCAGGGGTGTGC
The DNA here is from genome assembly GCF_040642915.1 of Actinomadura sp. NPDC047616. Classification (NCBI taxonomy): domain Bacteria; kingdom Bacillati; phylum Actinomycetota; class Actinomycetes; order Streptosporangiales; family Thermomonosporaceae; genus Actinomadura; species Actinomadura sp. NPDC047616. The sequence continues at coordinate 313,889 of NZ_JBEYTB010000007.1, read as the reverse complement.
GCCGCATGGGACCTCCTCGGTCAGGGGCCGCGCGGGCGGCCCGCCGTGCTGCCGTCCCGTCCGCCGGCGGGGCGCCGGGACGTGGGTCGGTCGCTGCCGGACGCTAGCAACGACTTTGCAGAACGGTAAAGAGATTGCAGAAATTTTCTGCAAGAAGCTGGCCCTGTTCGGTGGTGGATCGGATGCGGGGTCACCTGCTGCGCTCTGATGTCGCGTCCCCATCCGGACGGGCGCTCGTGGCCGGTGGCCGCTTGCTGCAACTTCTTGCGGGACTCTTGCAAGGAACCGCCGGGCTTTGTAACTTCCCGGCAACCACCCCGACACGCTTCACCCGCCTGGGAGGCCCGCGTGGTCCGCTCTCCCCGACGTCGTTCCGCCGTCCGGCGGGGCACGGCCGCGGTCACCGCCGCCGTCGTCGCGTCCTCGCTCGTCCCCGCCCTCGCCCCGGCCGCCGTCGCCGCGCCCGGCGCGCCCGCCGACCGGCTGCTCGCCCGCACCTCGGTACGGCCCGCGCTCAGCCGCGAACGCTTCTACTTCGCCATGACCGACCGGTTCGCCAACGGCGATCGCCGCAACGACACCGGCGGGCTGTCCGGCGACCGCCTCGCCACCGGCTACGACCCCACCGACATCGGCTTCTACCACGGCGGCGACCTCACCGGCCTGATCTCCAGGCTCGACTACGTCAAGGGCCTCGGCACCACCGCCGTCTGGATCACCCCGGCGTTCCAGAACCGGCCCGTGCAGGGGGAGGGCGCGAACGCCTCGGCGGGCTACCACGGCTACTGGATCACCGACTTCACCCGCATCGACCCGCATCTGGGCACCAACCAGGACATGAAGCGGCTGGTGCGGGAGGCGCACAAGCGCGGGATGAAGGTCTTCTTCGACATCATCACCAACCACACCGCCGACGGCATCGACTACGCCGAGAAGCAGTACGCCTACCGCTCCAAGGCCGAGCACCCCTACCGCGACGCCGCCGGACGCCCCTTCGACGACCGCGACTACGCCCGCGGCGACCGGCCCTTCCCCGAGATCGGGCCCGGCTCGTTCCCGTACACGCCGGTGCCGATCAAGGGCGTCACCAAGAACCCGTCCTGGCTCAACGACGTGCGCATGTACCACAACCGCGGCGACTCGACCTGGGAGGGCGAGAGCAACGAGTACGGCGACTTCGTCGGCCTGGACGACCTGTGGACCGAGCGTCCCGAGGTCGTCCGCGGCATGATCGACATCTACCGGACGTGGGTGCGCGACGCCGGGATCGACGGCTTCCGCATCGACACCGCCAAGCACGTCAACATGGAGTTCTGGCAGCGCTTCGCGCCCGAGGTGCGCGCCCACGCCCGCCGCGCCGGCACGAAGGACTTCTTCATGTTCGGCGAGGCCTACAGCGACGACCCGTCGTTCATCTCCCGCTACTCCACCACCGGCCGCATGGACGCGGTGCTGGACTTCCCCTTCCAGTCCGCCGCCCGCGCCTACGCCTCGCAGGGCGCCGGGGCCGAGGTGCTCGGCCGCCTCTACCGCGCCGACGACGTCTACACCGACGCCGACTCCAACGCCTACTCGCTGCCGACCTTCCTCGGCAACCACGACATGGGCCGCATCGGGTACTTCCTCAAGCAGGACAACCCGGGCGCGTCGGACGCCGAGCTGCTGCGGCGCGACCTCCTCGCGCACGAGCTGATGTACCTGACGCGCGGCCAGCCGGTCGTCTACTACGGCGACGAGCAGGGCTTCACCGGCCAGGGCGGCGACCGCGCCGCCCGCGCCCCGATGTTCGCCGCCAGGGCCGGCCAGTACCTGACCGACGACCTGATCGGCACCGACGCCACCCACGCCCGGGACAACTTCGTCACCGGCCACCCGCTCTACCGGGGCATCCGGACGCTCGCCGACCTCACCGCCCGGCACCCGGCGCTGCGCGACGGCGCCCAGATCGAACGGCTCGCACAGGGCGGCGTGTACGCCTTCTCCCGCATCGACGCCCGTGACCAGGTGGAATACGTCGTCGCGCTCAACAACGGCGCCGCGCCGCAGCGGGTCGCCATCCCGACGTACTCGGCGGGCATGGCGTTCACCCCCCTCTACCCGGCGCCCGGCGCCCGGGTGACCAGCGGCGCCGACAAGCGGCTGACCGTCACCGTCCCGGCCCGCTCGGCCGTCGTCCACCGGGCCGCCGGCCGCCTGGCCGCGCCCGCCGCCCGGCCCTCGATCTCCCTGCGGCTCCCCGGAACGCTCGGCGGCCGCGCGGAGATCGCCGCGACCGTTCCCGGGGACGGGTTCGACCAGGTGACCTTCGCCGCCAAGGTCGGCAAGGGGCCGTGGCGGGTGCTGGGCACCGACGACGCCCGGCCCTTCCGCGTCTTCCACTACCTCACCGGCGTCCCCGCCGGAACACCCGTCGCCTACAAGGCCGTCGTCCGCGACTCCGCCGGCCGCACCGCCTCCGCCCAGACCCGCGCCACCGTCGCCGGGCGGTGATCCGCCGTGCGAACCGGGCAGAGGTTCCTGCGGACGGCGCGGTGGGTCGTGGCCGCGCTGATGCTGGCAGGGGGAGTGGTGGCGGTGCCCGGACCGGTCGCCGCGGACGTCGATCTGTCGCGTGCGCGGGCCCACTGGGTCGATCGCGGCACGCTGGCGTGGCAGCCGGGGGACGGGCGCCGGCACGAGCTGGTGTACTCGCCGTCCGGTGATCTCCGGGTCGAGGACGGCGAGCTGGCCGGTGACCGTCATGTCGTTCCGCTCAAGCCCGTCCCGGGCGGGCTGACCGAGGCGCAACGGGCCAAATGGCCGCACCTGGCGTCGTACGGGGCGTTCCGCGTGGCCGTCCGCGACGTCGGCCCGGTGCTGCGCGGGCAGGTCGTGGCGGTCGAACGCGACGGCGACGGCCGGCTGCTGAACGCCACCGGCGTCCAGATCCCGGGCGTGCTCGACGACGTGTACGGGCGGGCGGCGTCCCGCGCCGGGCTCGGGCCGGTGTGGCGGGACGGCGTGCCGACGCTGTCGGTGTGGGCGCCGACCGCGCGGCACGTCGCGCTCGACCTCGGCGGCCGGACGGTCGCGATGCGCCGCGACGACGCCACCGGCGTGTGGTCGGTGACCGGGACGCCCTCGTGGAAGGGGCGCCGGTACGCCTTCCGGGTGACGGTGTTCGCGCCGTCCGCCGGACGCGTCGTCACCAACGTGGTCACCGACCCCTACAGCCTCGGCCTGACCGCCGACTCCCAACGCAGCCTGCTGGTCGACCTGGACGACCCGTCGCTCGCCCCCGCCGGATGGGACGCGCTGCGCAAGCCCGCGCCGCCGCGCCGCCCGTCCGTCTACGAGCTGCACGTCCGCGACTTCTCCGCCTCCGACCGCACCGTCCCCGAGCGGCTGCGCGGCACCTACGGCGCGTTCACGGTGCGGGACTCGGCGGGCATGCGGGCGCTGCGCGGCCTGGCCGGCGACGGGGTGTCCCACGTCCACCTGCTGCCGGTGTTCGACTTCGCCACCGTCCCGGAACGCCGCGCCGACCAGCGGGCACCCGCCTGCGACCTGGCGGCGCTGCCCGCCGACTCCGACGGGCAGCAGAAATGCGTGGCGGCCGTCCGCGACTCCGACGCGTTCAACTGGGGCTACGACCCGCTGCACTACACGGCCCCCGAGGGCTCCTATGCCTCCGACCCCGACGGCCCCGCCCGGACCAGAGAGTTCCGTGAGATGGTCGCCGGGCTCAACCGCTCCGGCCTGCGCGTGGTGATGGACGTCGTCTACAACCACACCTTCGCGTCCGGGCAGGACCCCCGATCCGTCCTCGACCGGATCGTCCCCGGCTACTACCACCGGCTGCTGGAGGACGGCACCGTCGCCGCCTCCACGTGCTGCGCCGGCACCGCGCCCGAGCACACGATGATGGACAAGCTCGTCGTCGACTCGGTCGTCACCTGGGCCCGGCAGTACAAGGTCGACGGGTTCCGGTTCGACCTGATGGGCCACCACCCCAAGGCGGGCATGCTGCGGGTCCGGCAGGCGCTCGACCGCCTCACCCGCGAACGCGACGGCGTGGACGGCCGCTCGATCATCCTGTACGGGGAGGGCTGGGACTTCGGCGAGGTCGCCGGCGGCGCCCGCTTCGAGCAGGCCACGCAGGCCAACCTGGCGGGCACCGGCATCGGCACGTTCAACGACCGGCTCCGCGACGCCGTGCGCGGCGGCGGCCCGTTCGACCCCGACCCGCGCGTGCAGGGCTTCGGGTCCGGCCTGTGGACGGCGCCCAACGGCGCACCGGCCAACGGCACGGACGCCGAGCAGCGCGCCCGCCTGCTGCGCTCCGCCGACCAGATCAAGGTCGGGCTCACCGGCAACCTGCGCGACTACCGGTTCACCGCCTCCGACGGACGCACGGTCACCGGCGCGCAGGTCGACTACAACGGCGCGCCCACCGGCTACACGGCCGCCCCGCACGAGGCCGTCACCTACGTGGACGCGCACGACAACGAGACGCTGTACGACGCGCTCGCCTACAAGCTGCCGCCGTCCACGCCGATGGCCGACCGCGTGCGCATGCACGTGGTGTCGTTGTCGACGGCGCTGCTGAGCCAGGGCGTCCCGTTCGTGCACGCCGGGACGGAACGGCTGCGCTCCAAGTCCCTCGACCGCAACTCCTACGACTCCGGCGACTGGTTCAACCGCCTCCTGTGGGACTGCCGCGACGGCAACGGCTTCGGCGCCGGGCTGCCCCCGGCCGCCGACAACCGGGACAAGTGGCCGTACGCCCGCCCGCTCCTCGCCGACCCGGCCCTGCGGCCGTCGTGCGCCGACATCGGCGCCGCCCGCGCCCGCACCGGCGAGCTGCTGCGCGTCAAGGAGTCCTCGCCGCTGTTCTCCCTGCCCACGGCCGCGGACGTGCAGCGGCGGCTGTCCTTCCCGCTCAGCGGCCCGGGCGAGACGCCCGGCGTCATCACCATGCGGCTGGACGGCCGCGGCCTCGACCCGCGCTGGAAGTCGATCACTGTGGTCTTCAACGCCACCCCCGAGCCCCGGGCGCAGACCGTGCCCGCGCTCAAGGACGCCGCCGTCACCCTGCACCCCGTCCAGGCCGCGTCCGCCGACCCCGTCGTCCGCCGGTCCTCCTTCGACCCCGACACCGGCACCCTGCACGTTCCCGCCCGCACCACAGCCGTCTTCGTCGAATCCTGACCAGAGCCTCATCGGGGGGACCCCGCCCCGCCCACTCCCAGGAGGCACGTGATGCGACCACCCCGCTCGACCCTGCTCGCCGCACTCACCCTGACCGCGGCGTTCGTCCCCGCCCTGACCGTCCCCTCGCCCGCCGCCGCGGCACCGCCCGGCGACAGGAAGGTCATCGTCCAGCTCTTCCAGTGGAAGTGGAGCGACGTGGCCGAGGAGTGCGAGAACGTCCTCGGCCCCAAGGGCTTCGGCGCCGTGCAGATCTCACCGCCGCAGGAGCACGTCGTCCTGCCGAACGCCGGGCAGGGCGGCTACCCGTGGTGGCAGGACTACCAGCCGGTCAGCTACCCCAAGGGCGACTTCGCCAAGCTCACCACCCGCCGCGGCGACGTCAACGCGTTCCGCGACATGATCGCCCGCTGCCACGCCAGCGGCGTCAAGGTGTACGCCGACGCGGTCATCAACCACACGACCGGTTCCGCCGGCGGCACCGGCAGCGCCGGGACCCGCTTCACCGGCAAGTACACCTACCCCGGCACCTTCTCCGACGCCGACTTCCACACCTGCCGCCGCGACATCGGCGACTACCAGGACCGCTGGGAGGTGCAGAACTGCGAACTGGCGAGCCTGGCCGACCTGAAGACCGAGGACGCCGGATACGTCCGCCCCACCCTCGGCGGCTACCTCAAGGACCTGGCGTCCCTCGGCGTGGACGGCTTCCGCATCGACGCGGCCAAGCACATCCCGGCCGCCGACATCGCCGCCATCCTCGGCGAGATGCGCAGGCAGATCGCCGCCGACCCCGCCTTCCCCGGCACCGGCACCCGCGACCCCTACGTCTACCAGGAGGTCCTCTACGGCGCCGGCGAGCCGATCAGGCCGTCGGAGTACCGGGCCAACGGCGACCTCAAGGAGGTCCAGGCCATGAACTTCCTGTCGATGAAGTTCTGGACGGCCGGCGACCCGAACAACCGGCTGCACCAGCTGCACGCCTTCCCCGTCAACTGGGGCGACGGCATGGAGCCGAGCGACAAGGCGATCGTCATGGTCGACAACCACGACAGCCAGCGCGACGCCCTGTCCGGCCGCCGCATCCTCACCTACAAGAACGGCGCCGCGTACCGGCTGGCCAACGTGTTCCTGCTCGCCTGGGACTACGGCACGCCCCTGGTGATGTCCAGCTTCGGGTTCACCCAGCGCGACACCAGCCCGCCCACCGACGGCGGCGGCACCACCAAGGACGTCACCTGCGACGGCACCGAATGGATCTGCGAGCACCGCCTCCCCGAGATGGCCGACATGGTCGGCTTCCGCAACGCGGTGGGGAACACCCCGGTCAACAAGGCGGACAACGCGCCCGAGCAGGACTGGTACACCGACTACACCGAGGGCGGCCCCGGCAACAAGATCGCCTTCAGCCGGGGCGACCGCGGCTACGTCGTCATCAACCGCGACGAGTCCACCGACTGGAACCGCACCTACCGCACCCGCCTGGCCCCCGGCCGGTACTGCAACGTCATCGGCGGCGGCTACGACCCCGTGTCAAAGTCCTGCGCCCCTTCCCACGTCATCACGGTCGCAGGTGACGGCACCTTCACCGCCAACGTCCCCAGGATGACCGCCCTGGCCATCCATGTGAACGCCAAGCTCTGAGGTCAGCACCGATTGAGGGCCGCGTCCATGACGCGGTCCTCACCGCGGTCGATGCTCAGCCACTGGCCGGGAGCGGGCAGCTTCACCCCGTGGCGTTCCAGGCATGTCTGGAACGCGCTGCCCTTCACCACCGGAATCCGGACGGTCTCCCCCGGCGTGAGCAGCGAGGCGCAGGCTTCGATGGCCGTGCGCATCCGCTCCTCGTTGCCGCTCTTGTGCTCGTCCTCGGGCAGCCGGATGCCCTGCCCTTGCAGGCACCCCCTGAAAGTGTTCGCCTCCGGTGCCTCGGGGGCGGTCGCCGCCCCTACGGGTGAGGAGGCCACCGGAGGCGACGCAACTCGGGATGCAGCGGCGGGAGGGGAGTCCGACTCGCCGCTGCATCCCGCGAGAACCCCCACCGCGAGCACGAGGCCCGCCCAGGTACCGAAACGCATGCCGTCACCCGACCACGCCGCCGCACCCCCAGGGAAGCCGGTGACCGGCGTAGGTCAATATCGGTTTGGCATCGCTCCCGCCATCGACCAGGCTCGTCCTGTGGACGATCTCGGTGTGCGGCTGGTGCGCGACCACACGATCCTTTCGGTGGTCGTGGGGTCGCGTGCGTACGGGCTGGCGGTCGACGGCAGCGACGTGGACCGGCGCGGGGTGTTCGCGGCGCCGACGCCGCTGTTCTGGCGTTTCGACAAGCCGCCCACGCACGTCGACGGCCCCTTGCCCGAGCAGTTCTCCTGGGAGGTCGAGCGGTTCTGCCGGCTGGCGCTGGACGCCAACCCGACCGTCCTGGAGTGCCTGTGGTCGCCGGTGGTGGAGCGGATCACCCCCATCGGCGAGGAGCTGCTCGGCCTGCGGGCCGCGTTCCTCTCCCTGCGGGGGCACCGCACGTTCCTCCGCTACGCCGAGAGCCAGTTCCGCAAGCTGGAGGGCGACCTGCGCAACCGGGGCGAACCGCAGTGGAAGCACGTGATGCACATGCTCCGCCTGATGATCAGCGGGCGGCATCTCGTCCGGCACGGCGAGCCGCTCGTCGACGTCGGCGACCACCGCGAGGTGCTGCTCGCCGTCCGCCGCGGCGAGATGCCGTGGGACGACATCACCGCTCGCCGTGCCGAACTGACCGCCGACATGGACAAGGCCCTGGCCACCAGCCCGCTCCCCGCCGAGCCCGACCGCGCCCGCGTGGAGGAGTTCCTGATCTCCGTACGGCGCAGAGGAGTGCAATGAACCTCCCCGAAGGCATGGCCGAGCGCATGGCTGAGGGCCACCCGTACCCGCGCGTTCGTCACCGTCAGCGGCGCCCACCTGGGCGCCCTCCCCGCCGGCGCCCCCACCCGCGAACACCTGGCCGCCGACGTCGCAGCCCTCACCCAACGCCTGGAGGAGGAACGCGACCGCTCATCCCTCCCGGCACAACCCACCGCCCACCGCCCCCTCCACGACCTGCTGGTCCGCACCCGCCTCACGCGCTGAACCTTCGTGCTCGGTTGTGATCGAAAGTCGGCGAACTGATCGACCGTGGCGCTCGTCATACGCTGCGTGACAGGGGCCGGGCGGCCGTGCGGCCGCGGCCCGGTGGTGAGAAGGACAAGACAATAGAGGGGAGACACGGGCGGCGATGGCTTGGGGACCTCAGGAGCATCAGGACGGCCTGACGGCGGGCGGGAACCTGTTCCGGCATCTGATGTCCGGAGGGGCGCTCAATCCTCTGCACGCGGGGGGAGTCGTCCTGCGGCGGGGCGAACGCGCCTACGCCGATCTGCCGCTGGAGTACTCCAGGTTCTACGGCACGGCCGTCCAGCACCAGTCGGTGGTGGCGATCGGCTCGCCGGCGCTCATGCTGGGGACGATGGCGGGCAACGTCATCGCCCGCAAACGTGCCGAGTCGGCCGCGGCCCCGCAGTGGCGCGAGCACCAGATCGCCCGCACCGTCCTCACCGACCAGCGGATCATGATCGCGGTGCGGACCGGGTGGCTGATGTTCTGGCACGGGGGACTGGTGGAGTTCGTCCCCACCCCCGACACGTTCACCATGGTGCTCAGCTACGCGGACACCGAACCGGTCATGCTGCGCGGCCCTGGGGTGCCGTGGGTGGCGGTGTCCATGGCGAGCCTGCTCTATGACGCCGAGCAGATGTCGCGCATTCCCGGATTCGCGAGCATGGCCGCCTGGTATCGGAGCCAGACCCAGCGGGAATACCAGCTGAACCGGCAGCGCGAACTGGAGGCCGCGGCCGCTTCGGCGCACGATCAGGCGTCCCCAGCGCAGCAGGGCCTTCCCGTCATCCAGGCGAAAGTCCAGGAGGCGTCGGACGAGTCGTCCTGAGGGGCACGGCCCTGAACGGCGCGCCGAACGCCGTGGGGCGAGAGCATCCCTCACCCCCCAACGACCGGCGTGATCGAGCCGGGCACGTCGGGTCGCACTCCGCAGAGGAATGGATGCGGGCCCCTTTCCAGGGGCCCGCCGCCTGATCGGCTGCGATCTCGCCATACGCGCGCGCGTCGATCGGCGAGGTGCGGTGACGAACGGTGTTCGTAGATCGGCGAAGAGAAAACGCCGAGCGGGACTTTCCGGTTGCCCGCCGATGGTTCCTCTTGAAGTGAAGTTTTCTCGGTTTTGGGGGTATTTGTCGGCATCTCTCCGCTTTGTAGTGGAAGGTTCATTGGTGTTCGAGATCAGATCTCGTCTCCAAGGGGGTGCGGACCATGTCCGGGAAGCGACGACTGATGGTGTTCACGCCGGTGCTCTTCACCGCTCTGGCCATCGGGCCCGCGGGGGTGTCCCAGCAATCGTCGGCCGCCGCCGCGTGCGCGAAATCGGCGTCGATCGGCAGCGCCGCGACGGTGACGGCGGTCCACGCCCAGCGCTGTCGCGGGCGTGAATTCAGGCGCTATCAGCGGGGATATCGCAACGGGTTCCGGCAGGGTTACCGGGACGGCCACAGGGACTGCCGCATGCGGCACAAGCGCTATTTCAGGTACACCCGCGACTGCTACACGCGCGGCTGGACCAACGGGTACGACGACGGATTCCGGCGGGGCTGCCGCCGGTAACGATTCGCGGGGAACACGGGGGACATGCCGCCGCGTCTCCCTCTTCGCGCAGGTGCCGTCGCGGGTGCCGGGATGAGGGGGGCCGGCGGGGGGTCTTCCGGCCCGGTCAGGACGGGGCGGTGGTGAGGGCGGCGTCGACGGTCTCGGGGGCGAGGAGGTGGTCGAGGGTCATGACGGCGCAGCCGATGAGGCCCGCGGTGTCGCCCAGGCGGCTGGGCTCGATGCGCAGCCGGCCGGTGGCCAGGGCCGTGGCGCGCCGGTAGACGACCTCGCGGACGCCCGCGATGAGCGGCTCGTAGGCGCCCGTGAGGTCGCCGCCGAGGACGACCACGGCCGGGTTGAGCAGGTTCACCGCGGTGGCGATCACCTCGCCGAGCCGGCGGCCCGCGTCGCGGACCAGGCCGACGACGGCGGGGTCGCCCGCGCGGGCGCGTTCGGACAGCTCGGCCAGGTCGCGGGCGCCGGAGCGGGCCAGCAGGGCCGCGCCGCCCGCGATGGCCTCCAGGCAGCCCAGGTTGCCGCAGCGGCAGGGGGACTCCTCGGCGCCCGGGACGGGCACGTGCCCGATCTCACCGGCCGCGCCGAGCGCGCCGCGCTGGATCCGGCCGCCCATGATCAGCCCGCCGCCGATGCCGGTGGAGACCTTGACGAACAGCAGGTCGGCCAGGTCGGCGAAGCGGGTGCGGTGCTCGCCGAGGGCGGCGGCGTTGACGTCGTTGTCGAGCAGGACGGGCACGTCGAACCGTTCGGCGACCAGCGGGCCGACCTCGACGCCGTCCCACGCCTCGGGGGTCAGGCCGACCGGGTCGGGGACGGCCAGGCCCGCGCCGCGCACCGTCGCGGGGGACTGGCCCGCCTTGCCCAGCAGTTCGCTCCAGCGGTCCAGCAGGCGGGGCAGCACCGCGCCGGGGGACAGGTCGGCGGGCAGGTCCACGTCGGCCTGCACGATGAGCGCGCCGGCCAGGTCGCACACGGCCGCCTGGCCCCGGGACCGGCCGAGGTTGGCGACCAGCACGGCCCCGCCGGCGGCGTTGAACGCCAGCCGCGCCGGAGGGCGCCCCCCGGTGGACGCGCCGTCGGCCCGCTCGACCAGCAGCCCGTGCGCGATCAGCTCGTTGACCCGCGCCGCCACGGCGGGACGGGACAGGCCGGTGAGCCGTCCCAGCTCGGCGCGGGTGGACACGCCCTCCTCCCGGACGAGCCGGAGCACCTCGCCGCTGGTGGACGGGCTTCTGCGCATTCCGTCAGTGAAGCACGGGTGTCTTGCGGATGTCCACATGGCACAACCATGGAACTTTTGTCATCAAAAATGCCTAAGTCCGTTGTCTCGGTTTTCCTTACCGCGATAGGTTGTGAAGCGATCGTCCCCCCGGTTCTGGAGCGTTCTATGAGCACCACGCCGCATCCCGTCGTGGCGCGCGTCACCCGGCGTGTCGCCGAACGCAGCGCCGGACGCCGCGCCGCGTACCTGCGCCGCGTCGCCGAGGCCAAGGCCGCCGGCCCGGCCCGTACCGCGCTCGGCTGCGCGAACCTGGCGCACGGGTTCGCCGCCTGCGGCCCGCTGGACAAGCTGCGGCTGCGCGGCGACGTCACCCCCAACATCGCGATCGTGTCCGCCTACAACGACATGCTGTCGGCGCACCAGCCGCTCAAGGACTACCCCGACCGGATCAAGGCCGCGGTCGCGGCGGCGGGCGGCACCGCCCAGTTCGCCGGGGGCGTGCCCGCCATGTGCGACGGCATCACCCAGGGCCGCGCCGGGATGGAGCTGTCGCTGTTCAGCCGTGACGTGGTCGCCATGGCCACCGCCGTCGCGCTGTCGCACGACATGTTCGACGGGGCGCTGCTGCTCGGCGTCTGCGACAAGATCGTCCCCGGGCTGGTCATCGGGGCGCTGTCGTTCGGGCACCTGCCGGTGATCCTGGTCCCGGCCGGGCCGATGCCGTCGGGGCTGCCCAACGCCGAGAAGGCCAAGGTGCGCAAGCGGTACGCGGCGGGCGAGATCGGCCGCGACGAGCTGCTGGAGGCCGAGGCCGGGTCCTACCACGCGCCCGGCACCTGCACGTTCTACGGCACCGCCAACTCCAACCAGCTGCTCATGGAGGCGATGGGCCTGCACCTGCCGGGCGCCAGCTTCGTCCCGCCCGGCACCGAACTGCGCGACGCCCTCACCGACGCCGCCGCCCGCCGCGTCCTGGAACTGACGGCGCTGAACGGCGACGACGCCTACACCCCGATCGGGGAGATGCTGGACGAGCGCGCGTTCGTCAACGGCGTCGTGGCGCTGCTGGCCACCGGCGGGTCCACCAACCACACGCTGCACCTGGTGGCGATGGCCGCGGCCGCCGGGATCGAGCTGACCTGGGACGACTTCGACGAGCTTTCGGCCGTCACGCCGCTGCTCACCCGCCTGTACCCCAACGGCACCGCCGACGTGAACCACTTCCACGCCGCGGGCGGCACCGCCTTCCTCATCGGCGAGCTGCTGGACGCCGGGCTCCTGCACGAGGACGCCCGCACCGTCGGCGGCGGCACCCTGGCCGCCTACCGCGAGGCGCCGAAGCTGACCCCCGACGGCCTGACCTGGGAGCCCGCCCCGGAGACCTCCGGCGACACCGGCGTCCTGCGCCCGGTGGACGAGCCGTTCGACCAGCAGGGCGGGCTGCGCACCGTCCGCGGCAACCTGGGCCGCGCCGTCATCAAGGTGTCGGCGGTCCGGCCGGAGCACCGCGCGATCGAGGCGCCCGCGCGGGTGTTCGGCTCGCAGGAGGAGCTGCAGCGCGCGTTCGCCGCCGGGGAGCTGAACCGCGACGTCGTCGTGGTCGTCCGCCACCAGGGTCCGCGCGCCAACGGCATGCCCGAGCTGCACCGTCTCACCCCGCCGCTGTCGGTGCTGCAGGACCGCGGCCACCGCGTCGCGCTCGTCACCGACGGCCGGATGTCGGGGGCGTCCGGGACGGTGCCCGCCGCGATCCACCTGTCTCCGGAGGCCGCGGCGGACGGCCCGCTGGCCCGGCTGCGCGACGGCGACGTCGTCCGCCTCGACGCCGACAAGGGCCTGCTGGAAGCGCTGGTGCCCGACGAGGAGCTCGCCGCGCGGGAGCCGCACGGGGGCGCCCCCGCCCAGGGCGAGTGGTCGGGCACCGGCCGCGAGCTGTTCGACGCCTTCCGCCTGGCCGTCGGCCCGGCCGAGCGCGGCGCCGGGGTGGTCGTGTGACCGCGGAGGGCGCCGGCCCGTGGCTGGTCGGCGACGTCGGCGGCACCAACGCCCGGTTCGCGCTGGTCGGGACACCGGGCGCCGCGCCGACCCGGGTGCGCGTTCTGCCGACCCGCGACTTCACCGGGTTGGGCGAGGCCGCGGCCGCGTACCTGGCCGACGAGACCGTCCGGCCCGCCGCCGCGTGCCTGGCGGTGGCCGGTCCCGTCGGCGGCGGCCGCTACCACCTCACCAACGCCGACTGGAGGCCGGGCGAAGTCGCGGACGTCCGCGAACGCCTCGGCCTGCCCGTGGTCGAGGTCGTCAACGACTTCGCCGCGCTGGCGGCGTCGCTGCCCTCGCTCGGCCCGGACGACGTGCGCCCCGTCGGCGGCGACACGGCGCCCGCGCCGGACGGCACCGCCCCGCTGGCGGTGCTCGGCCCCGGCACGGGCATGGGCGTGGCCGGGCTCGTCCCCGTGCCGGGCGGCCAGTGGATCCCCACGCCGGGGGAGGGCGGGCACGTCGACGCGCCCGCCGCCACCGACGAGGAGATCGAGGTGGCGCGGCTGCTGCGGGACGAGTGCGGCGTCGCCAGCGCCGAGCTGCTGCTGTCGGGCGACGGCCTGGCACGCCTGCACCGGCTGCTGGGCGCCGTGCGCGGCACGCCCGCCGAACCGCTGACCGCCGCGCAGATCGTCGCCGGGCTCGACGACCCGCTGTGCGCGGACGCGGTGGCCGTGTTCTGCGCGCTGCTCGGGTCGTTCGCCGGGAACGTGGCGCTCACGCTGGGCGCGCGCGGCGGCGTCTACCTGGGCGGCGGCATCCTGCCCCGGATCACGGACGCGCTGGAGGCCAGCGACTTCCGCGCCCGCTTCGAGGCCAAGCCGCCGGTCGAGGGCTACCTGCGCGCGATCCCGACCGCGCTGGTCGTCCACCCCTACCCGGCCCTGCTCGGCGCCGCCGCCCACCTGGCCCGGACGCACCCGGCCCAGGGCGCGGCCGCCCCTACCCTGGAGACCGTATGAGAACCGAGGAACTGTTCGACCTGGCCCCCGTCGTGCCGGTGGTGGTGCTGGACGACCCCGACGCCGCCGTCCCGCTGGCGCGGGCGCTGGTCGCGGGCGGGCTGCCGGTCATCGAGGTGACGCTGCGCACCGCCGCCGCGCTCGCCGCGATCGAGCGGATCGCCGCCGAGGTGCCGGACGCCGTCGTCGGCGCGGGCACCATCGTGCGGCCCGAGGACGCCGTGCGCGCCGCCGAGGCGGGGGCGCGTTTCCTGGTCAGCCCCGGCTGCACCGACCGGCTGCGCGAGGCGATGGCCGCGACCGGGCTGGCGGTGCTGCCCGGCGTGTCCAGCGCCTCGGAGGCGATGGCGCTGCTGGAGCACGGCATCACCGCGATGAAGTTCTTCCCGGCCGAGGCCGCGGGCGGCGCCGCCTACCTCAAGGCGCTCGGCGGGCCGCTGCCGCAGGTGCGGTTCTGCCCGACGGGCGGCGTCACCACCGACAACGCGTCCCGCTACCTGGCGCTGCCCAACGTCGGCTGCGTCGGCGGCACGTGGCTCACCCCGGCCGACGCCGTCCGCGCGGGCGACTGGGACCGCATCGAGGAGCTCGCCGCCAAGGCGGCCGCCCTGCGTCCCTGACCGGGCCGCGTGCGGCGTTCCACCGAGGATGCCGCGGTCGTGGGCGGTCGCCACGGCCGCGGCACAGTCGTTCACGCCGGGCACGCCGTGGGCGTGCGCGTCAGTGGAGGGCCAGGGCGCGGGCCACGGACTCGGTGAGGCGGGCGGCGTCGGCCACGCAGCCGTAGTCGACGTGTTCGGGAACGTCGGTCGGCAGGTGGTAGTGGGGGACGAGCCCGTCCTCGTCCACCGACGACAGGGACACGGCGGGGAAACCGTGCCGTTGCGGGACGACGGCGTCGGTGCTGGTGTGCGAGCGCACGCCGCGGCCCAGGGGGATGCCCTGTTCGACGGCGCAGCGGGCCACCAGGTCGCCGAACGCGGCGTCGTACGGGGCGGCGCGCAGCGGCCCCTCGGCGTCGAGCAGCACCAGCCGTCCCGAGCCGACCGCGGCCGCGTTCAGGAACCAGGTCGCGCCGTGCGTCAGGTCGTGGAAATGCGCATGGGCGAATCCGCGCATGCCCTCGTGCAGCGATTCGGCCGCCCCGGTGGACAGCAGGACGACCCGCACCCCGGGCAGGGGCCGCCGCGACAGCGACTCGGCCAGCGCGACCAGCACCGCCACCCCGCTCAGGCCGTCGTTGGCCCCCGGCACGGCGCGGCGTGCGCTGATGTCGGCCATGGCGGCGGCGGTGAGCGCCGCCAGGGCGGCGCCCGTACGGCGGGCTCTGGGCATCCCAGCGGCGCTGCCCAGCGCGACCAGCGCGGGCCCGGCGACGACCGGCCACCACAGGGGCAGGTTGACCGGTGGCCGGGGGACGCGGCGCGCCAGCGGGCGCACCACCGTCTGGCCGAACACCCTCCCCGACGGGGCGGCGTCGTGGTGGGCCATGACGACGAGCGTCCGCGGGGCCGAGCGCGGCCCCAGATCGGCGACCACGTTGCACGCAGTGCGGCGGCGGCCCAGCAGCGTGCGGGCGACATGGCGGCCGTAGTCGATCTCGTCGACGAGCCCGGCCGCCGCCACCGCGCCGCCGAGCGTCCCGAGCGCGCGCGACCGCCCTCCCGCGACACCCGCCAGCGCCGCCAGACCGGCCAGCGCTCCCACGGGCCAGGCGTACGAGCCGTACGCGGGGACCTCCTCCACCCGCGCCACCGCCCCCAGCGCCCGCAGCCGGTCGGCGATCAGGTGCGCGACCTCCCGCTCACCCGGGGAGCACGGCGGACGCTCGACGGCGGCGAGCCGTTCGACCGTCGCGCGTAATGCCGCCTCGTCGGGCGGGACCACCGGCGAGACCGGCCGAAGGAACCGCTCGGGGCCGGAGGAGGGGGGCATAGCCGAGACGGTTTCATGATTTCCGTCCCGGGGTCTACGCCCCCCGCGTGGCCACCGGAGGTCAGGGGCCGGTCAGAGGTTCTTGCCGGGGCGGTGGACGCGGCGCCACCGCACGGTGAGGACCACGGCACGGATCACCCACACCAGCAGGGCCAGTTGCAGCACCGCCAGCAGGCCCGCTCCCACGCCCACGGTGAACGTCGTCACCAGGAAGACGGCCAGCAGCAGGGGGAAGGCCGGGAAGTGGTGCCGGTGGCCGTGCGCCGGGTGGCGGTGGTGGGCGTGCGCCGGATGCGGCCCCCAGCCCGGCCCCCACGCGGGCGCGGGGGCCGGGCGCGGTGCCGGCGGCCGGGGCAGCCCGTTGGGCTCGGGCAGGTCGTGGACGATGGCGCCGAGGTCGCCGCGCGTCCTGGCGGCCAGCGTCGCGTCCAGCCGTTCGTCGAGCTCCTCGCGGGTCAGCCGCCCGGCCGCGAAGTGGTCGTGCAGGGCCACGGCGACCGCGTCGCGTTCGGTGTCGCCGATGCGCAGCCGGTCGGGGGCGGGACGGGGCACGGAACCCTCACTCCTCACGATCGTCGGGAACGTCCTCGCCGTCCTCGGCCAGGATCCGGTAAAGGTCGCGCCGCGCCCGGGCCAGGACGTCGCGCGCCCGGGCGACCTGGTCGGGCGACCCCGAGTGGACGATCTGCATCAGCGCCGCACCGGTCTGCGCGGCCTGCTTGAACACCTCCGGGACGCCCTCGCCGAAGTCGGGCGTCATCGCCGCCCACGGCTCGCGCAGCTCGCCGGCGTGCTCGTCGACGTAGGCGCGGCCCTCGTCGGTGAGGTGGTGGACGCGGCGGCCCGCGCCCTCCTCGGCGCGGATCAGGCCCTCGTCGGCCAGCTGCTGCAGCGCCGGGTACACGGCCCCGGGGCTGGGCCGCCAGGCGCCGCCGCTGCGCTCGTCGATCTCCTGGATGATCTGGTAGCCGTTGCGCGGCTCCTCGGCCAGCAACGCCAGGATCGCCGCGCGCACGTTGCCCTTGCGCGCCTTGCCCTTGGCCCACGGCCCGCCGCGTCCCCAAGGCCCGCCGCGTCCCCAAGGCCCGCGGCCCCCCGGACCGGGCGGCCCCCACGGCCCGCCCCCGGGGCCGAAGAACCCGCCGAAGCCCGGGAACTCCCCGCGCGCCGACGGCCCGCAGCCGGGGCCCCTGCCGTGCGACGCGGCGTGCGACGCGGCGTGCGACGCGGCGTGCGCGGCCGCGCGGGCCGCCGTGGCGCCGATCCTGGCCGCCGCGAACGCCGCCCACGGCCACTCGGACTCGTATCTGGCACCCATGTTCTGCACCGCCTTCCGAGATCGTTCGTTGACCTCTCGCGATACGACAACGATATATCGAAGACGTACGGAACGGCCAGCGGGTTCCCGGTCCCGGATTCCACAACGAGATGCAAGTAGCTCGATGTCGAGATAAATTAGGAGATGGCTTGACGTCGAGAGAAAAAGCCGCGGAAGTTAGGCGGCCCCGGGTCTCGGTCAGATCCGCCCCTAGGGCAGGATTCTGGGAGGGACCGTGCGCCCCGCCGCCCCGGACCGCGAACCGGGACCCTGCCGCTCCGACACCCGGATCGGCACGCGTCCCCGGCCCCGGCCGGGAGCCCGCAGGAACGATTGAAGAGGATTGACGACGCCGCGCAGTCGCGTCCCGGACCGGACGCGCGGCGGTGACGGAGGAGGAGTCCGTGTCCGCGAACAGCTTCGGCAGCCGCAGTACGCTGCGGGTTGGCGACAAGTCGTATGAGATCTACCGGCTGGACGCCGTCGAGGGCTCGGCCCGGCTCCCGTACAGCCTCAAGGTGCTGCTGGAGAACCTGCTGCGCACCGAGGACGGCGCCAACGTCACCGCCGACCACATCCGCGCGCTGGCCGGCTGGGACCCGGCCGCGCAGCCGAGCCGGGAGATCCAGTTCACCCCGGCCCGCGTGATCATGCAGGACTTCACCGGCGTGCCCTGCGTGGTCGACCTGGCCACCATGCGCGAGGCCGTGCGCGACCTCGGCGGCGACCCGTCCCGGATCAACCCGCTGGCCCCGGCCGAGATGGTGATCGACCACTCCGTCATCGTCGACTACTTCGGCTCGCCGGACGCCTTCGAGCGCAACGTCCAGCGCGAGTACGAGCGCAACCGGGAGCGGTACCAGTTCCTGCGCTGGGGCCAGACCGCGTTCGACGAGTTCAAGGTGGTCCCGCCGGGCACCGGCATCGTCCACCAGGTCAACATCGAGCACCTGGCCCGCGTGGTGTTCGACCGCGACGGCGTGGCCTACCCCGACACCTGCGTCGGCACCGACTCCCACACCACCATGGAGAACGGCATCGGCGTGCTCGGCTGGGGCGTCGGCGGCATCGAGGCCGAGGCCGCCATGCTCGGCCAGCCGATCTCCATGCTCATCCCGCGGGTGGTCGGCTTCAAGCTCACCGGGCAGATGCGCCCCGGGACGACCGCCACCGACCTCGTGCTGACCATCACCGAGATGCTGCGCGAGCACGGCGTCGTCGGCAAGTTCGTCGAGTTCTACGGCGAGGGCGTGGCCGCCCTGCCGGTCGCCGACCGCGCCACCATCGGCAACATGAGCCCCGAGTTCGGCTCCACCTGCGCCATCTTCCCGATCGACGGGCAGACCCTGGACTACCTGCGGCTGACGGGCCGCACCGAGGAGCAGGTCGCGCTGGCCGAGGCGTACGCCAAGGAACAGGGCATGTGGCTGGACCCGGCCGCCCAGCCCGACTTCTCCGAGCACCTCGAACTGGACCTCGGCACCGTCGTGCCGTCCATCGCCGGCCCCAAGCGCCCGCAGGACCGCATCTCCGTCGCCGAGGCCAAGCAGACCTGGCGGCGCGACGTGCGCAACTACGTCTCCGGCGGCGGCAGCATCCAGGGCCCGACCGACCAGTCCTCCGCCGAGTCGTTCCCCGCGTCCGACTCCCCGGCGATCTCCCACGGCGCCAACGGCGACAAGCCGCGTCCGCACGGCGAGGACGGCGCGCCGCGTCCGCACAACCCGGTGCCGGTCACCCTGGCCGACGGCACCAAGTTCGAGCTCGACCACGGCGCCGTCGTCATCGCGGCCATCACCTCCTGCACCAACACCTCCAACCCGTACGTCATGGTCGGGGCGGGGCTGCTGGCCAAGAAGGCGGTGGAGAAGGGCCTGACCCGCAAGCCGTGGGTGAAGACGTCGCTGGCCCCCGGCTCGCAGGTCGTCACCGGCTACCTGGAGCGCTCGGGCCTCGCCCCGTACCTGGACAAGATCGGCTACAACCTGGTCGGGTACGGCTGCACCACCTGCATCGGCAACTCCGGCCCGCTGCAGGAGGAGATCTCCAAGGCGGTCAACGACGCCGACCTGGCCGTGGTGTCGGTGCTGTCGGGCAACCGCAACTTCGAGGGCCGCATCAACCCCGACGTGAAGATGAACTACCTGGCCTCGCCGCCGCTGGTGGTCGCCTACGCGCTCGCGGGCACGATGGACATCGACATCCTCAACGACCCGATCGCCGACGGCGCCGACGGCCCGGTCTACCTGCGCGACATCTGGCCGTCGCTGGAGGAGATCAAGGAGATCGTCGAGGGCTCCATCGGCCAGGAGATGTTCCTGCGGGACTACGCCGACGTCTTCAAGGGCGACGACCGGTGGCGCGAGCTGCCCATCCCCACCGGCGACACCTTCGAGTGGGACCAGAACTCCACCTACGTGCGCAAGGCCCCCTACTTCGAGGGCATGCGCATGGAGCCCGACCCGGTCACCGACATCCACGGCGCCCGCGTGCTGGCCAAGCTCGGCGACTCGGTCACCACCGACCACATCTCCCCGGCCGGGGCGATCAAGGTCGGCACGCCCGCCGCGCAGTACCTGCGGGAGAACGGCGTCGAGGTCCGCGACTTCAACTCCTACGGCTCGCGGCGCGGCAACCACGAGGTGATGATCCGCGGCACGTTCGCCAACATCCGGCTGCGCAACCAGCTGCTGGACGACGTGGAGGGCGGCTACACCCGCGACTTCACCCAGGACGGCGCGCCGCAGGCGTTCATCTACGACGCCGCGCAGAACTACGCCTCCCGCGGCATCCCGCTGGTGGTCCTCGCGGGCAAGGAGTACGGCTCGGGCTCCTCGCGCGACTGGGCCGCCAAGGGCACCGCGCTGCTGGGCGTGCGCGCCGTGATCGCCGAGTCCTACGAGCGCATCCACCGCTCGAACCTCATCGGCATGGGCGTCCTGCCGCTGCAGTTCAAGGAGGGCGAGTCGGCCGCCTCCCTCGGCCTGACCGGCACCGAGACGTTCGACATCGTCGGGATCGAGAAGCTCAACGAGGGCGAGACCCCGCGCGAGGTCACGGTGAAGGCCGACGGCAAGGAGTTCACCGCGATCGTCCGTCTCGACACCCCGGGCGAGGCCGACTACTACCGCAAC
Source organism: Actinomadura sp. NPDC047616 (assembly GCF_040642915.1). Lineage (NCBI taxonomy): Bacteria > Bacillati > Actinomycetota > Actinomycetes > Streptosporangiales > Thermomonosporaceae > Actinomadura > Actinomadura sp. NPDC047616. The sequence goes on along the minus strand of NZ_JBEYTB010000007.1, from coordinate 293,396 downwards.
GGCGGCATCATGCAGTACGTGCTGCGCAACCTGCTGCGCAAGTAAGCCGTCACGCGCGCGAACGGGCCGTCCCCCCGGCAGCCGGGGGGACGGCCCGTCCGTTCGCCGTGCCCGCGAAAACCCACTGGACGGGTGGGAATGTAACGTTCCAGACATCATGCCTGATCTTGACTTCCTGCTGGTCGGCGGGCTGGCGGCGCTGCTCGGCGCGATCGTGCAGAGCAGCGTCGGGCTCGGCGTGGGACTGGTCGCCACCCCCATCGTGACACTGCTGTTCCCCTCGCTGATGCCCGGCGCGATCCTGGTCGCCGCGGTCGTGCTGCCGGTGGCGACGCTGACGCGCGAGGTGCGCCACGCCGACCTGCGGGGCCTGGGGTGGGCGTTCGGCGGACGGCTGGCCGGGACCCCGCTCGGCGTGTGGGTGGTCGCGGCCGTGCCCGTCGACGCGCTCGGCGCGGTGATCGGCGCGGTGGTGCTGGCCGCGCTCGCCGCGTCCGCCTGGTCGGGGACCGTCCCCCGCAACCCCGCCACCCTCACCACCGCCGGGCTGCTGGCGGGCGCCACCGGCACCGCCTCGGCCATCGGCGGACCCCCGATCGCGCTGCTCTACCAGCGCGAGAGCGGCCCGCGCGTGCGCGCCACCCTGGCCGTCTTCTTCACCGTCGGCGCCATCCTGTCGCTGGTCACCCTGGCCGCCGCGGGACAGCTGCCGCACGAGCAGGTCGTCGCCGGGTTGGCGCTGACCCCGTTCGTGCTCACCGGGTTCGCCGTGGCGGGCCCGCTGCGCCGCTACCTGGACGGCGGGCGCATGCGCAACGCCATCACCGTCGTGGTGGGCGTGTCCGCCCTGTCGCTGATCGTGCGTAGTGTGATCTGACGTGACGACGCGACGTCCCACCAAGGCCGACCTGGAAGCGGCCCGCGACCGCGTGATCCCCGACGTGCTGCCCGCCGACGGCACGCCCCTGCGGGTGCTGTTCTGCGGCATCAACCCCGGCCTGTACTCGGGGGCCACCGGCCACCACTTCGCCCGCCCCGGCAACCGCTTCTGGCCCGCGCTGCACCGCTCCGGCTTCACCGACCGGCTGCTCGCCCCCTCCGAACAGCACCTGCTGCCCTCCTACGGCCTGGGCATCACCAACCTGGCGCCCCGCACCACCGCCCGCGCCGACGAGCTGACCGACGAGGAACTGCGCGAGGGCGGCCGCCGTCTCGTCGCCCTGGTGGAACGCCACCGTCCCGCCTACCTGGCCGTCCAGGGCGTCACCGCCTACCGCACCGCGTTCGGCAGGCCCCGCGCCCAGATCGGCCCACAGAACGACACGATCGGCCCCGCCCGCGTGTGGGTCCTGCCCAACCCCAGCGGCCTCAACGCCGGCTGGCCTCTCGACGGGATCGCCGCCGAGCTCACCCGCCTCCGCCACGCCGCCGAGACGGGGTAGCCCAGGGTCAGCCCCTTGCGGCCCTCTCCGGCCAGATGCTGCGCTACGCGCACCCGCCCCCGCACGCAACGTCCCGATGCCGTACCCGGCGACCGCACCACCAACCCGCCACCTCCGCCCCCACCACCCGTACGCCCACGAAAACCGCCCGGACGAGGGCCGCTCGCGGGGCGGGCTAAAACTCGATCATCACCCGCGGGTCGAACTCCACCGTGAACGCCACGTCCGCCTTGATCTCGGCCGTCAGAACCTCGCCGGCCGTCACCGTTCGATCCAGCCGGTAGGCGTTCGCCCCGTCGTCCAGGAGCAGCACCTGCACCCTGGGACGAGGCTCGAGATCCACGATCCAGTACTGCGCAATGCCGCAGGCGGCATATTCCCGCACCTTGCGCACCCGGTCCCGCCGCTCGCTGCCACTGCCGGGGGAGACGACTTCCACGGCAAGGAGAACTTCCATACCGTGAACCGTCATCGGCTCGCGGTGCACGATGGAGGCCCGCGCCACGCCCTTCGGTACCACGAAGACGTCCGGTTTGCGGATACCGGTCGGCGTGGTGATCTCCCATCCGCCGCCGAAGGCGACGAAGACTTCCGCCTTCGCGTCCTCGGCGGCAGACCTCACCACGTCACTCACGCATTGAGCCGCCCAGTTGTGCGGCGAGCTCAGCGACAACTCGACCAGCCATCCATCCTCAAGCTCGAAACCCTTGCCGTCGTCGTCGCGAGCGTGCAGATCCTCGACCGTGTAGGGGCCGAAGCGGCGGTCATGCGTGATGGTCACGGCCCCCTACTCCCATCGGCGTGTGACGTCTGTCAGTGACTGCGACCTTCGGCGACACAGCGTAGTGGGCTGGTCGCGGTCAGGAAGGGCGGTGGGGGGACGTGGAGGCGGTCATCAGTTCGACGTCGGCGATCAGGGTGGGCTGGGGCTGCCAGAGGCCGGGGCGGCCGAGGGCGACGATGGGGCGGGGGAGGGCCCGGATGTCGGCCAGCCGCCAGTGGTGGGACGACGGGTCGGCCCAGGGGCCGCAGTCGCAGGGGTCGCCGTTCACGGCCGCCGAGCAGACGTCGTCCAGGCGGGCGACGGCGATGACGGCGCCGAGCGTGGCCAGGGGGTCGCGCGGGTTCCAGCCGGCGGCCTGGATCAGCGGGGAGTCGCACGCGCCGAGGTCGACGCGCATGGAGGCGTGTACGAGGAGCGGCCCGCGATAGGCGGTCGGCATCTCCTGGTTGGAGACGGTCTTGCCGCCCCGGGCGATCGCGAAGGCCCAGGGTTGCTGGACGCTTATCGCCTGCACGCGGTCACCTCCCGTGCTCGCTGCTATCCATCTTCACCACGCCGTCCAGAGCGGGACGCCCGGTTTGCAGCGGAGTATCCGGCTCCGCCGGTGGGGTCGCCGCGGGAGCGCCAGGCAAGAATGGCGGCGAGGTCAGATGCGTTCGGGTCACGGTGAGTGTGGGCCGGGGGTGGAAGCGGTCGCGGGCGGGGGTCGGCGTGATGATCGGTTCCTACCATGATTCGCCAACCGGCGCCGGACCGGCAAGCAGGACGGTGAGATTCTCAGGAAACGTCCAGGTGGCGTCAAGCGGTGCGAAGCCCCGAGCGGAGATCTCCCCGGCCGTCAGCCCTTGAGCGCCCCCGCCATCAGGCCGCGCATGAAGAACCGGCCGAGCAGCAGATAGACCAGCAGGGTCGGCAGCGACGCCAGCAGCGCCGAGGCCATCTGCTGGTTGTACTGGACGGCCACCGCGCCCGAGCCCGCGGTGTTGTTCAGCATGACGGTCACGGGCCAGCTGTCCGGCGCGCCCAGGAACACCGCGAACAGGAAGTCGTTCCACATCGAGGTGAACTGCCAGATCAGCGTCACCGCGAACGCCGGGGCCGACACCGGCAGCACGATCGACCAGTAGGTGCGCAGCATGCCCGCGCCGTCCACCCGGGCCGCCTCGATCAGCTCGTCCGGAATGGTGACGTAGTAGTTGCGGAAGATCAGCGTGCAGATCGGAATGCCGTACACCACGTGCGCCAGCACCAGCCCCCGGACGGTGCCGGCCAGTTCCAGGTCGGTCAGCATTCCGGCCAGGGGGATCATCACCGCCTGGTACGGAATGAACATCCCGAAGAGGAACAGCGTGAACACCGCGTCCGCGCCGGGGAAACGCCATTTCGACAGCACGTAGCCGTTCAGCGAGCCGAGCGCCGCCGAGATCAGCGAACCGCTCACCGCGATCTTGACGCTGTTCTCCAGGCCGGGCCGCAGTGCCTCCCAGGCCGCCCGCCAGCCGTCCACGCTCCAGTCCCGCGGCAGGCTCCACGCCGTCGACGGGTCGGCCTCCTGCAGCGACTTGAAGCTGGTCACGACCAGCACGTACACGGGGATCAGGAAGACCACCACGAAGGCGAGCAGGACCGCGAAGCGCACGCCCCGCAGCACCCGCGGCCGGGCCGGGGCGCGCCGCCCCGCGCCGGTGCCCGCGCCGATCCGTTTCCCGACGCTCGTCTGCGCGCTCACCGGTCACGCTCCGCCCGTACCGACCACACCAGATAGGGGATCACCAGCAGCGCCACCGCGAGCAGCAGGTACGTGGCGATGGTGGCGCCGTTGGCCGGGTCGTGCCGGTCGAACACCTCCACGTACGTGGCGATGGCCGGCACGTAGGTGATGATCTGCTTGCCCGCGATCGCCATGATCAGGTCGAACACCTTCAGCGAGATGTGCCCCAGGATGATCAGCGCCGACAGCGTCACCGGCCGCAGCTGCGGGAACACCACGTACCGGTACACCTGCCATTCGGAGGCGCCGTCCACCCGGGCCGCCTCCCGCAGGTCGTCGGGCACCCCGCGGAACCCGGCCAGGTACAGCGCCATGACGTACCCGGTCATCTGCCAGATCGCCGGGACGGCCATGGCCGCCATGCCCCACGACGGGTTCTGCCACCAGTCGTTGGCCAGCGCGCCCAGCCCGATCCGGTCGAACAGCTGGTTGAGGCCGACGGCGCGTTCGGGCGGCGCCGGGTTCATCAGCCACCGCCACACCACCCCGCTGGCGATGAACGAGATCGCCATGGGGAACAGGTAGACGGCACGGAACCCCGCCTCGGCCCTGATCCCCTTCTCCATCAGGAAGGCCAGGAACGCGCCGAGCAGCAGCGCCCCGCCGACGAACACCACCGTGAACAGCAGCGCGTGCCGGACGGCGGGAGGCCAGCTCGGATCGCTCCACAGGGCGACGAAGTTCCTGCCCTTGTCGAAGCCGTACGGGGTGACCTCGTCGTGGCTTCCGCTCACCGCCACCCGCGTGTTCCAGGCGATGAGCCCGTACACGAACACGCCGATCGCCACGATCGACGGGGACACCAGCAGCAGGCCCGGCAGCCACCGTCCGCTGCGCCCCAGCCTCAGCGTCGCCACGCGGGCGTCCTCCCATCGCTCAAAGGGACGGGCGCGAAGCGGTCGCGGGGACGCGCCCCGCGACCGCTCATCGCGCCGTCACTGGCCGCTGTTCTTGGCCGCGTTCACCAGGGCGGCCTGCAGCTTGCCCACGTCCTTGCTCTGCAGGAAAAGGCCCACGGCCGTGTCGATGTCGGTGTGCCACTTCTTGTTGGCGGCCACGCCGTGCCAGAACGAGCCGGCCAGCTTGATGTCCGGCCTGGTCCACTCGTTCAACGCGTACTCCAGGTACCCCTTGTAGAGGCTGCGGTCGGCGTCCTTGCGGGCCGGGATGGACCCCTTCTTGGGGTTGAACAGGTCCTGGCCCTCCTTGCTGGACGCCTCCTTGAGCCAGGCGATCGCGCCGGCGCGGTGCGGGGCGCCGCGCGGCAGCGTGAAGCTGTCCGACAGCCACATGTACGTGCCGTCGGTGCCGGGCGCGGGGGCGTACTTGAAGTCGGTGTCGAGCTTCTTGCCCAGGCCGTTGGGCGCCGGGTTGACGAAGTAGCCGTAGGCCCAGTCGCCCATGATGTTGAACGCGGCCTTGCCGTCGACGACCGCCTTGGCCGCGCCCTGCCAGTCGGTGGACGCCGCCTCGACCGTCGTGTACTTGAGGATCTCGGCGAAGTCGGTCAGCACCCTGGTGACGGCGGGGGTGCTCCAGTCGGCGCCCGGCTTCCACAGGGCGTTGTAGGCGTCGGTGCCGAGGTCGCCCAGCAGGACGTTCTCCAGCAGGTGGTCGGCGGTCCACTGGGCGCCCAGCGACAGCGGCACCTTGCCCGTCCTGTCCTTGACGGCCTTGAGCGCGGCGATGAACTCGGCGATCGTCTTGGGCGGCCCCGACAGCCCGGCGTCCTCGAGGATCCGCGGGTTGTACCAGAGCACGTTGGAGCGGTGGATGTTCACCGGCACCGAGTAGATCTTGCCCTGGTAGGTGATCTGCTGGAGCAGCTGCTGCGGGTAGGCGGCGCGGAGGTTGTTCTCGTCGTAGAAGGAGTCCAGCGGCTCGATCTGCCCGGCCTTGATGTAGTCGAGCAGTTCGGCGCCGGCGTGGCCCTGGAAGGAGTCCGGGGGCTTGCGGTTCTGCAGCCGGCTGGCCAGCACCGCCTGCGCCTGGGTGCCCGAGCCGCCCGCGATGGCGGCGTTGACGAACTTGGTGCCCGGATTCTTCCTCTCGAAGTCGGCCTTCATGGCCTGCAGCCCGTCGGCCTCGCCGGGACCGGTCCACCAGGAGAAGACCTCCACCTGGGAGGCGTCTCCGCCGCCTTCGTCGTTCCCGCCGCAGCCGGACACCGCGAGCATTCCGCCGAGGACCACGGCGGCGACCGCTTTCCACCGTCCACGCATCGTTCGTCCCTTCGGTTACGCCACAACCAAGCGTCCGTTCGAATTGTGGGACGGGTCAACAGTCACGACCGAAAAGTGATCGCCCGGTTATCCGGCCGCGCGCCGGGCGCACCCGCGCGCCGGGTGCGTCCGGCGCGCGGCCGGACGGTCACCAGGGCAGGGCGGGAGGAAGCGCGTCGGTTCCGGCGTCGGGCCAGTCCAGGGGGTCGCCGAGCAGGGCCAGCTCGGCCAGCTGCAGCCGGTACCAGGGGGAGGACTCGGGCCGCTCGGCCAGCTCCAGGCAGCGGTCCCAGCTCCACCACTCGGCCGTCTCGACCTCGTCGGGGTTGGGCGTGACCCGTCCGGACGTCACCGCGCGCACCACGGGGCAGCGCTCGTTCTCCACCACGCCATCGGCCGCGGTGGCCCGGTAGCGGAACGCGGGCAGCACCGGCGTCACCGACTCGGCCGACGCCCCCAGCTCGGTGTCCAGGCGGCGCAGGACCGCCTCGCGCAGCCCCTCGCCCGGCGCGGGATGCCCGCAGCAGCTGCCCGTCCACACCCCCGGGAAGGTCCGCTTGCCCAGCGCCCGCCGCGTGATCAGCACCCGCCCGCGCGGATCGACCAGGAAGCAGGAGAAGGCGAGGTGATACGGGGTGTGGCGATGATGGCTCGCCGTCTTGGGAGCCCGGCCGGCGACCTCGTCGGCCTCGTCGAGCAGCACGATTTCCTCCACCATGCTCTCATTACTACCGCCCCGGGCAGGTGACCAGGAGTGAGTTCCCCCTCACCGGCGCGCCGCCGCGTACCGGGATGACCTGTGACGATTCGGTGCAGATTCGGTGTCGGCGGCGTGCGGGGCGGCGTGCCCCCGGCGCGGCGCGGACGAAGCACCACTAAACTCGGACGGGCCCGGCGAGCAGGGGCAGAGAGGCCCCCGATGGAGGAGTTGACGCGCGTGACCCTGCTGGAGTCGATCACAGGTCCGGCGGAGCTCAGGCGACTGGACGCCGCGCAGCTGCCACGGCTCGCGAGCGAGATCCGGGAGTTCCTGGTCGAGGCGGTGTCCAAGACCGGCGGTCACCTCGGGCCCAACCTGGGCGCGGTGGAGCTGACCATCGCGCTGCACCGGGTCTTCGAGTCGCCGCACGACAAGATCCTCTTCGACACCGGCCACCAGGCCTACGTCCATAAGCTGCTGACCGGCCGGCACGACTTCAGCATGCTGCGGCGGCGCGGCGGGCTGTCGGGATACCCCAGCCAGGCCGAGTCCGAGCACGACCTGATCGAGAACTCGCACGCCTCCACCGCCCTGTCGTACGCCGACGGGCTGGCCAAGGCGTTCCGGCTGCGCGGCGAGACCGACCGCGCGGTGGTGGCGGTGGTCGGCGACGGCGCCCTCACCGGCGGGATGTGCTGGGAGGCGCTGAACAACATCGCGGCGGGCCGGGACCGGCCCGTCATCATCGTGGTCAACGACAACGGCCGCTCCTACTCGCCGACCATCGGCGGGCTGGCCAGCCACCTGGCCGAGCTGCGGGTCACCCAGGGCTACGAGAGCGCCCTCGACCTGATCAAGAAGACGGTGCCGCGGGCGCCGGTGGTCGGCGGCGTGGCCTACGAGGCGCTGCACGGCATCAAGAAGGGCCTGAAGGACGTCCTGCAGCCGCAGGCGATGTTCGAGGACCTGGGCATCAAGTACGTCGGGCCGATCGACGGCCACGACACCGAGGCGGTCGAGCGCGCGCTGCGCCGCGCCCGCCGGTTCGGCGCCCCCGTGATCGTGCACTGCATCACCCGCAAGGGCCAGGGCTACGCGCCCGCCGAGAACCACGAAGAGGACTGCATGCACGGCGGCGGGGCATTCGACCCCGCCACCGGGCGACCGGTCGCCAAGAAGGGCGGCCCGGGCTGGACGAAGGTGTTCGGCGAGGAGATGGTGGCCATCGGGGCCGAGCGTCCCGACGTGGTCGGCATCACCGCCGCCATGCTGCACCCGGTGGGGCTGGCGCCGTTCGCCGAGGCCTACCCCGACCGCGTCTACGACGTGGGCATCGCCGAGCAGCACGCGGTCACCTCGGCCGCCGGGCTGGCGCTGGGCGGGCTGCACCCGGTGGTGGCCGTGTACGCCACGTTCCTCAACCGGGCGTTCGACCAGGTCCTCATGGACGTGGCGCTGCACAGGCTGCCGGTGACGTTCGCGCTCGACCGCGCCGGGGTGACCGGCGACGACGGCGCCAGCCACAACGGCATGTGGGACCTGTCGATCCTGTCGCTGGTGCCGGGCCTGCGCATCGCGGTGCCGCGCGACGGCACCCGCCTGCGCGAGCTGCTGCGCGAGTGCGTGGCGGTCGACGACGGCCCGACCGCGATCCGCTACCCCAAGGGCTCGGTGACCGACGACATCGAGGCCGTCGACACCGTCGGCGGCATGGACGTGCTGGCCCGCAACGACGTCGCCAACGGCACCCGCGTGCTGGTGGTCGCCACCGGGTCGATGGCGGGGGTCGGCGTCGGCGTCGCCGAACGGCTGGCCGCGCAGGGCATCGGCGTGACCGTCGTCGACCCGCGCTGGGTCAAGCCGCTGGACGAGGCGCTGGTCGACCTGGCCGCCCAGCACCGCATGGTGGCCGTGGTGGAGGACAACGGCCGCACCGGGGCCGTGGGCGACGCGGTGGCGCGGCTGCTGCGCGACGCGGGCAACGACGTGCCGGTGCGCACCTTCGGCATCCCGCAGGAGTTCCTCGACCACGCCTCGCGCGGCGAGATCCTGGCCGACATCGGGCTCACCCCGCAGGACCTGGCCCGGCAGATCACCGAGGCGGTCACCGCCCTGACGGCCGCGGCCGAACCCGAGGCGGCGCCGTCGGACGTCCCGTCCCACGAGTGACCCGCCGGCCACCAGGCGGTACGGACGCCTCGTCCTCGCCGGGCCGGCTCACCCGGGGCGGCTGACCCGCCGGTTCAGTCCGCCTCCGGGCTCGCCCTCCTCGCCCGCACGCGGGGCCTCGGTGCCCGTGACGCCACGCCGGAAGCGGCCGTCGCATCCGGCCCCGGGCATGCGCATGCCCGGGGCCGCGCTCCGTCATGCGAAGCGCGGTCCCGGTGCGTGTCTGCATGAGCGCTGGCCGGAGACGTGCCGAGGCGGTGCCCGCCGGACGCGCGGTGAGGACGCGGTCATCAGTCGGCCGCGCTGATGATCTCTCGCTTGACGACTCCCTTCGGGCCGGCCTTCAGGAAGATGTCCTTGAAGACGACGCGCCGCCGTTCCTCGTCGACCAGCGACAGGCGGATGTGCAGGAACGCCCCGTGCCTGTCGGCCTTCTGGGAGACGACCGTGAACTTCGCGTCGGCGTGCGCGAGGGCCGGCGCGCCCATGAGCGCACCGAGAACGGCGCCCGTGGTGACGGCGATGCGGATCGGCATTGACATCATGGACGACTCGCTTTCGATCTAGCGGATGGGCGGGGAGGGCCCTGAACGAGGCAGTGGCCCCGCCCGCGCGGGAGCGGACGGGACCACTGCGGGGATGTGAACCCCGGGACAACGCGCGGTTGTCAGCCGATGACTCCCAGTCGTCAGTCGACCCTGGCGAATTCCTTGAACTTGGCGACGCCCTTCGGGCCGGCGAACTTCTTCTCCTTCTTGAAGAAGGCCTCGCGGTCGCGGCGGCCCCTGAAGCCGTCGAAGCCGCCGAAGCCGCCGCCGAAGCCCGGGCCGAAGCCGGCCCCGCCGAAGCCGCCGCCGAAGCCGCCGCCGAAGCCGCCGCCGCCGAAGCCGCGGTGGTGGCGGCGGCCGAACCCGGCCACGACCCGGCTGACGGCGACCCCCTTGACGCTCGCGATCTCCTTCTTCTTCACGAAGATGGTGCCGCGATTGTGACCGCCGTGACCGAAGCCGCCGCCGAAGCCGCCGCCGAAGCCGCCGCCGTCCGCCATGGCGGCGGACGGCGCGAGCGTCGCCGCGGCGGCGGTCGCGACGCCAAGGATGGTGATGCGTTGCAGCGTGTTCATGAGAACTCTCCCCCTTCGCCGCGTTGCGGGTGCGCCGCGCCGCGGCTCGGTATTCGCCGCTGGACCGCCAGGTGACGATCCGTTGCGTACCTTCACCACCCCAATTACCCCACGAAGTCACCGCAACACGGAGCGTAGGTAATAACCGCTTTTTGTCGTCATGGGTTCGCGATGGCGTCCATGTCCCATGACGTCCGGTTCATGATCGGCATCTTCGGTCGGCCGGTTTGTAATTGATCAAGTGCGGTGAGTAATCAACTGGGCTGATCATGAGCCCCGACGCGACAGAGAGGGCTGGACATGAGCATGCGGACAACAGGCGCCGGCCGGTCGGCCGGCACGGTACGGATGGCCGTTCCCGTCCTGGCGGCGGGACTGGCGGTCGCGGGCGCGGTGCCCCCCGCGGCGGCGGCCACGGCGGCGCCGGTCGGGTGCCGCGGCGGGAAGGGGGACACGGCGGCGCTGGTGCGCGCGATCCGCGCGGGCGGCCACATCTCCCTGTCTCCCGGCTGCACCTACACGCTGACCCGGCCGTACGGCAGGGGGTCCGTGCTGCCGACGATCACCAGGAGCACCAGGGTCAACGGACGCAACGCCATGATCGCCTACACGGGCGGGGCGCCGGTCTCCTCGTTCTTCCACGTCGGCGCCGGGGCCGGCGGGGTGTCCAGCGCGGCCTCGCCCAGGCAGCACCCCCAGGGCGCGCCGTTCGCGAAGCCGCCGATCGATCTTCCCGGCGTCCTCGGCGGCCTGCTCGACGGCCTCGGATCCGCCGCCGGGCTCAGGCGCACGGCCGCGCCGGGGGCCGTGGACCAGCTGCGCATCGAGCTGCGCGACCTGCGGCTGAGCACCCGCAACGCCCGTGTCACCAGGGCGATCACGGTCCGGCGGAGCGCACGGATCTCGCTGGTCAACACCGGGGTGGTCGGACGAGGGCGGGCGGCCTACGCGGTGCCGGACGGCGGCCTGCAGGTCGCCGGTGACGTCACCGGTGACGTCACCGGTGGTACGGCCCAGCCGTGCACCGTGGACGGCGTCGCCCCGTCCTTCGAGATGGACGTCCGGCCCGCGCCGGCCCGCCGCGCGGACTCCGGCCCGGCGCCCGCCGGCCCCGCCACGTTCCTGGCCACCCTGACCCCCGCCTCGGCCCCGGAGCGGAACGCGGGCCCGCCGCTGTCGCTCCGCGCCCCGTCGGGCGGGGACTGGGGCGACGACTGGACGGACCCGGGCTGGCGGGACTTCGACTGGAGGCATTACGGCCGCGACCTCGGCAGTCTGCTGGAGACCGACCGGCCCGAGCCCCGGACGAACACCACCGTGAACTGCCGGACGGGCGTCCAAGGCCGGACGATCTCCGTCACCACCACGACGGATTCCCGCGTGTCGACCGGCCGCGTGTCGACCGGGCTCCTGCCCTGATCCCGCGGCCGGCCGGACCGTGCTCCGCCGATCCGCGACCTCGCCGGCTCAGACGCCGTCGGCGGACAGCAGCCGCCAGGAGTGGGTGACGGAGGCGCCGGGGGTGCCGAGGCCGCGGCCGCAATAGGTCCACCGCCCGCGCAGCCGCCACGGTCGTCCCGTGCCGTCCTGCAGGAACACCTGGAGGGGGAAGCAGGCGTCGTGCGCGCGGATGACCCCGGCGGGGTCGACCGCGGCCTTGAGTTCGGGTCCGCCGTCACAGCGGACGCCCATCACGCGTGTCCCCGCGTCCTGCCGCATGAGGCCCCGGATCAGGTCGTGCACGAGCACGGAGACGTAGTCCGGGCCGAGCCACCTCAGGTCGGGCAGCGTGGCGGGCGGGGGGAATCCGTACAGTTCTGGACCGCCGGTCACAGGCGCACCGTAGCGCCGACGTCACGGCGCCGTCACGGGTTTCGTGCGCGGTTTTCCACATCCGGCCGCGGTTCCCACACGGGCGGCCGAGGACGCCGCGCGTTTCGCCGGGGGCGGGACGGCCGCGCCGGCCGCGTGCCCGGCACGGTCGTCCCGTGTCGCGTGTCGCGTGGGCGGCCGGCTCAGGACGGGCGGCAGGCGGCGCGCATGGCGTCCCAGCGGGCCAGCTTGACGCGTTCGCCGCGGTTCAGCGACCGGGCCAGGGCGATCTCGGCGGCGTCCAGGTTGAGCCAGTCGGCGTAGGTGACCACCGGCAGGTCGCGCTCGGCGAGCAGTTCCTCGATCTTGCGGACCGGGGGTTCGCGGCCCTCGTCGAGGTCGGCCAGCAGATGCCGGACGGTCTCGGCGGCGTCGGACTTGTTGGTGCCGACCACGCCGGTCGGGCCGCGCTTGATCCACCCCGCCACGTACTCGCGGGGGACCGGGGAGCCGTCCGGGCCGAGGACGCGCCCGCCCCGGTTCGGCACCACGTAGGCGCGCTCGTCGAACGGCACGCCGTCCAGCGGGACGCTCTGGTAGCCGACCGAGCGCAGCACCATGCCGACCGGCAGCGTCTCGTACTCGCCGGTCCCGGTGACGCGGCCGTCGTCGCCGAGCCGGGTGCGCTCCAGCCGCAGCGCCTCGACCCGGCCGGTGCCGACGATCTCGCGGGGCGCCCGCCAGAACCGCACGTCGATGCGGCGCGGCCGGTCGCCGGGCGGTTCGCCCGTCCAGCCGTTCAGCACCGCGACGTTGCCGCGCACGTGCCGGTCGGACTCGGCCAGCGCGGCATCGGCGGGGTCGAGCCGCATGTCCTCGGGGCTGACGTGGATCCCGGCGTGCGGCAGCTCGCCCAGCTCGCGCAGCTCCTTGGTGGTGAACTTGGCCTGCGCCGGCCCGCGCCGCCCGATCATGTGGATGCGGCGGACCCGGCTGGCGGCCAGCGCCTCCAGCACGTGCTCGGGGATGTCGGTCTCGCGCAGCTCGTCGACGGTCTTGGCCAGGATCCGCACCACGTCGACGGCCACGTTGCCCACGCCGATGACCGCGACCTCCTCGACCGACAGGTCGAAGCCGTGGTCGGCGGCGTCGGGATGGCCGCAGTACCAGTTGACGAAGTCGGTGGCGGCGACGCTGCCGGGCAGGGCCTCGCCGGGCACGCCCAGGTGCCGGTCGACCATGGCGCCGGTGGAGTAGACGACGGCGTCGTAGCACTCCAGCAGGTCGGCGCGGGTCAGGTCGCGGCCGAGCTCCACGCAGCCGAAGAACCGCACGGCCGGGTGCTCCAGCACGCGCTGCAGGTAGCGGGCGATCGACTTGATGGACTTGTGGTCGGGCGCGACGCCGTAGCGGACCAGCCCGTACGGGGTCGGCAGCCGGTCGAAGACGTCCACCTGGACGTCCCCGTCGGCCTGCTTGACCAGCGCTTCCGCGGCGTACAGGCCCGCGGGCCCCGAGCCGACGACGGCGACGCGCGCACCAGGAGTCATGCGGGCCATTGTGCCCATGCCTCGCCTGAAAAGACACAGTGACCAGGGTCACGTGTCGGTCAGGTCAGGGCGGGACGTGCCGGGCGGGGAGGCGCCCCGGCCTGGGGGCGCCTCCCCGCGCGTGTGGACGCGGTCAGCGGGGGAGGGAGGCGACGCCCGGCTCCAGGAAGTGGGCGCCGGTCACCTCCTCCGACACGCCGGTGCGGTCCAGGTACGGGGTGATGCCGCCCAGGTGGAACGGCCAGCCCGCGCCGAGGATCATGCACAGGTCGATGTCCTGCGGCGCGGCGACCACGCCCTCGTCCAGCATGATCCGGATCTCCTCGGCCAGGGCCCGCAGTGCCCGCGCCAGCACCTGCTCCTCGGTGGACGGCGCGTCGCCCCCGGAGAAGATCTCCACCACCTCGGGGTCGAGGGTGAAGTCGGGCCGGTACACGCCGGTCTTGCCCGCCGCGACCATCTTGGCCAGGTTGTCCGACAGCGGGAAGCGGTCCGGGAACGCCGCGTGCAGCGTCTCGTTGACGTGCAGCGCGATGGCCGGTCCGACCAGGCCCATCAGCACGAACGGCGGCATCGGCAGGCCCAGCGGGGCCGCGGCGCGCTCGGCCGTCTCGATCGGCGTCCCCTCGTCGACCGCCTTGACGATCTCGGCGAGCAGCCGCACCAGGATCCGGTTGACCACGAACGCCGGGGCGTCCTTGACCAGCACGCACGACTTCTTCAGCTGCCTGCCGACGGCGAACGCGGTGGCCAGGGCCGCGTCGTCGGTCTTCTCCCCGCGGACGATCTCCAGCAGCGGCAGCACCGCGACCGGGTTGAAGAAGTGGAAGCCCACGACCCGCTCGGGACGCCGCAGCCTGGCCGCCATCTCGGTCACCGACAGCGAGGAGGTGTTGGTGGCCAGCACGCACTCGTCCGAGACCACGGCCTCGACCTCGGCGAACACCTTCTGCTTGACCGACATCTCCTCGAAGACGGCCTCGATCACGAAGTCGGCGCCCGCGAACGCGTCCTTGGACAGCGACCCGGTGATCAGCGCCTTGAGCCGCGACGCCTTGTCGGCCGACACCCGGCCCTTGGCCAGCAGCTTGTCGATCTCGCCGTGGGCGTGGCCGACGCCCTTGTCCAGCCGCTCCTGGTCCAGGTCGGTCAGCACGACCGGGACCTCCAGGCGGCGGGCGAACAGCAGCGCCAGCTGGCTCGCCATCAGGCCCGCGCCGACCACGCCGACCTTGGTGACGGGACGCGCCAGGCTCTTGTCGGGCGCCCCGGCGGGGCGCTTGGCGCGCTTCTGGGTGAGGTCGAACGCGTACAGCCCGGCGCGCAGCTCGTCGCTCATGATGAGGTCGGCCAGCGCCTCGTCCTCGGCGGCGAAGCCCTCGTCGCGGGGGCGGTCCTTGGCGGCGGCCACCAGGTCGAGCGCGTGCACGTAGGACGGCGCGGCGCCGTGCAGCTTGCCGTCGACGTTCCAGCGGGCCATGGCCACGGCGTCGTCCCACGCCTTGCCCTTGTCGACGGGCGCGCGCTCGACGGTGATGTCGCCGTTGAGGACGCGGGCGGTCCAGGCCAGCGACTCCTCCAGGAAGTCGGCCGCCTCGAACATCGCGTCGGCGATGCCCAGCTCGTACGCCTGCGGGCCCTTGAGCTGCCGGTTCTGCGCGAGCGGATGGTCGATGACGACCTTGAGGGCCTTCTCGGCGCCGATCAGGTTGGGCAGCAGGTACGTGCCGCCCCACCCCGGCACCAGGCCGAGGAACGCCTCCGGCAGCGACAGCGCCGGGACCGAGGAGGAGATCGTGCGGTAGGTGCAGTGCAGCGCCATCTCCACGCCGCCGCCCATGGCCGCGCCGTTGACGTAGGCGAACGTCGGCACGCGCAGCTCGCCGAGGCGCCGGAACACGTCGTGGCCCAGCTTCCCGATGGCCAGGGCGTCCTCGCGGGTCCTGATCAGCGGCACGCCCTTGAGGTCGGCGCCGACCGCGAAGATGAACGGCTTGCCGGTGACGCCGACGGCGACGATGTCGTCGCGGCCGGCCACCTGGTCGATCGCGGCGTTCAGCTCGGTCAGCCCGGCCGGGCCGAAGGTGTTGGGCTTGGTGTGGTCGTGCCCGTTGTCCAGGGTGATCAGTGCCAGGGTGCCCGCCCCGTACGGCAGCGTCACGTCGCGGACGCGGGCGTGGGTGACCACCTCGCCCTCGAAGAGGTTGGTGATGTCCGCGCTCACTTGGCGCCCTCCCAGTTCGCGTTCTCCCACAGGACGGTGCCGCCCATGCCCATGCCGACGCACATCGTGGTCAGGCCGTAGCGGACGTCGGTGCGCTCCTCGAACAGCCGCGACAGCTGGTTCATCAGCCGCACGCCGGAGGAGGCCAGCGGGTGGCCGAGGGCGATGGCGCCGCCCCACGGGTTCACCCGCGGGTCGTCGTCGGCGATCTTGAAGTGGTCCAGGAACGCCAGCACCTGCACGGCGAACGCCTCGTTGATCTCGATGAGGCCGATGTCGTCCATGGTCAGCGCATTGCGGGCGAGCAGCTTCTCGGTGGCCGGGACCGGGCCGACGCCCATGACCTCCGGCTCCACCCCGGCGAAGGCGTAGTCCACCAGCCGCATGCGCGGCGTGAGGCCGAGCTCGCGCGCGGCGTCCTCGGCGGCCAGCAGGCAGGCGGTCGCGCCGTCGTTGAGCCCGGCGGCGTTGCCCGCCGTCACCCGGCCCGCCACCCGGAAGGGCGTCTTCAGCGCGGCCAGCCCCTCCATGGTGGTGCCGGGGCGGGGCGGCTCGTCCTCGGTGGCCAGGCCCCAGCCCTTGTCGGCCGAGCGGACGGCGGTCGGCACCAGGTCCGGCTGGATCTTCCCGGCGGCGTAGGCGGCGGCGACCTTCTCCTGGCTGCGCACCGCGTACGCGTCGGCCCGCTCCTTGGTGATCTCGGGGAACCGGTCGTGCAGGTTCTCCGCCGTCGAGCCCATGACCAGCGCCGACGGGTCGACCAGCCGTTCGGCGAGGAACCGCGGGTTGGGGTCGACGCCCTCGCCCATGGGGTGGCGGCCCATGTGCTCGACGCCGCCCGCGATCGCCACGTCGTAGGCGCCGAACGCGATGCCGGCGCCGGTCGTGGTGACGGCGGTCATCGCGCCCGCGCACATGCGGTCGATCGCGTATCCGGGCACGCTCTTGGGCAGCCCGGCCAGCACGGCGGCGGACCGGCCGATCGTCAGGCCCTGGTCGCCGATCTGGGTGGTCGCCGCGATCGCCACCTCGTCCACCCGCTCGGGCGGCAGCGACGGGTTGCGGCGCATCAGCTCGCGGATGGCGCGGACGACCAGGTCGTCCGCGCGGGTCTCGGCGTACAGGCCCTTGGGGCCCGCCTTGCCGAACGGCGTGCGTACGCCGTCGACGAACACGACGTCGCGTGCGGTACGGGGCACGGTCGTCCTCCCTCGGATGATCACGGCGCCGGGCCGGGAGCGGCCCCGGCTACTCGCGGGTAACCATGCCCATCCTACTCGTCAGTAACCACTGACGGCATGCCGCCGCGCGGCGTCAGCGACCCGCCGGGACGGCCGCGGGCACGGCGGGCAGCCGCACCGTGATGGCCAGCCCGCCGTCGGGACGCGGCAGCGTCTCGATCACCCCGCCGTGCGCCCGCACCACCGCCGCGACGATCGACAGCCCCAGCCCCGCGCCCTCGGCGGACCCCACCCGGTCGCCGCGCAGCCGCCGGAACGGCTCGAAGATCGCCCCGACCTCGTACGACGGCACCGTCCGGCCCGTGTTGGCCACCCGCAGCACCGCCGCGCCGTTCTCCTCCCCGGTCGACACCCACACCCGCCCGCCGGGCACGTTGTACTTCACCGCGTTCTCCACCAGGTTGACCGCGCACCGCTCCAGCAGCACCGGGTCGCCCACCACCGTCGCGGGCCGGGCGTCCACCTCCACGGTCAGCTCGCCGTCGGCGGCCTGCCGGTCGAGCTGCGCCACGGCGCTGCGCGCCACGTCCGGCAGCGGCGTCTCGGTACGGGTGTTCAGCTCGCGCTCGCTGCGCGCCAGCAGCAGCAGCCCCTCGATCAGCCGTTCGTGCCGCGCGGTGTTGCCCAGCAGCACGTCCGCCAGCGCCTTGGTCTCCGGCGGGTTCTTCGCGCTGGCCAGCGCCACCTCCAGCACCGTCCGGTTGATCGTCAGCGGGGTGCGCAGCTCGTGCGAGGCGTTGGCCACGAACCTGCGCTGGGCGTCGAAGGCCCGGTGCAGCCGGTCCAGCATGTGGTCGAACGTGTCGGCCAGGTCCTTGATCTCGTCGCGCGGGCCGTCCAGCGCGATCCGCTCGTGCAGGGTGCTCTCCGACAGCCGCCGCGCGGTCGCCGTCACGGTGTGCAGCGGCCGCAGCATCCGGCCCGCCACGATGTACCCGATCACGACGGCCAGCACGCCCACCACCAGCAGCGTGAGCAGGCAGCTCTGCAGCAGCTGCGCCAGCACCTCGCGCTTCTGCTCGGCCAGCTGCCGCTCGGCCGCCGCCCGCAGCTCCATGAGCTCCTCCACCCGCCCGCCCAGCGCGGACTTGGGGATCTGCGTCAGCGTGGCCGAGCCGGTGCCGGACGCGGTGGTGAACCGGGCGTCGATGGCCCGCGCCGTCAGCCAGTACGTGACGGCGACCAGCGTCCCGGCCGTCACCATGAACAACGCCCCGTACACCAGCGTCAGCCGGGCCCGGACGCTGAGCCGCATCCGGTTCATATCCGGTACCCCGATCCCGTGACGGTCTGGATGACCGGGGGATCGCCCAGCTTGCGGCGCAACGTCGCCATGGTGACGCGGACGATGTTGCTGAACGGGTCGATGTTCTCGTCCCATGCCCGTTCCAGCAGCCGCTCGGCGCTGACCACGCCGCCCTCCGCCCGCAGCAGCTCCTCCAGCACCGTGAACTCCTTCTTGGTGAGCCGCAGCGGCCGCCCGTCCCGGGTCACCTCGTGGCGGTACGGGTCCAGCCGGATGCCCGCCCGCTCCAGCACCGGCGGCACGGGCCGCACCGCCCGGCGCGACAGCGCCCGCACCCGCGCCAGCAGCTCCTCGAACACGAACGGCTTGGGCAGGTAGTCGTCGGCGCCGAGCGCCAGCCCGTCCACCCGCTGCCCGACGTCCCCGGCGGCGGTCAGCATCAGGATCCGCCCCCCGTAGGACCGGTCCACCAGCATCCGGCACACCTCGTCGCCGTGCACGACGGGCAGATCCCGGTCCAGCACGACCACGTCGTAGGCGGTGTGGGAGGCGCGCTCCAGCGCGGCGTCCCCGTCATAGGCCACGTCGACCGCCAGCGCCTGCTCCCGCAGCCCCTCGGCGATCGTGTCGGCCAGCAACCGCTCGTCCTCCACGACCAACACCCGCATGCCCCGAGCATGGCCGCCGGGGCGTTAAACCGCGGTAAGCCGCAGGGTGGTCCCCGGACGGGAGGCGACCGGGCACGGCGAGTACATTGCGGTCGTGGCCGCCGGCCGGCCGATGGACACGCGAGGGCTGAGGAACACCATGGAACTGATCCACTCCGGCAAGGTCCGGGACGTCTACGCCGACGGCGACGACCTGATCCTGGTCGCCTCCGACCGGGTGAGCGTCTACGACGTGGTGCTGCCCACCCCGATCCCCGACAAGGGCAAGATCCTCACCCGGCTGTCGCTGTGGTGGTTCGAGCGGCTCGCCGACGTCGTCCCCAACCACGTCATCTCGGCCACGGACGTGCCGGACGAGTGGCGGGGCCGGGCGATCCGCTGCCGCCGCCTGACCATGCTGCCGGTGGAGTGGATCGCGCGCGGCTACCTGGCGGGCCTCGGCCTGAAGGAGTACGAGAAGAGCGGCACCGTCTCGGGGGTGGCGCTGCCGTCCGGCCTGGTCGAGGCGTCGAAGCTGCCCGAGCCGATCTTCACCCCGACCACCAAGGCCACCGAGGGGCACGACGAGTTCATCACCTACGCCGACGTGGTGGCGGAGATCGGCGCCGACACCGCCGCGCGGCTGCGGGAGACCACCCTGGAGGTCTACCGGCGCGGCGCGGAGCTGGCCGCCGGGCGGGGCATCGTCATCGCCGACACCAAGCTGGAGTTCGGCCGCGCCCCCGACGGCACCCTCGTCCTCGCCGACGAGGTGCTCACCCCCGACTCCTCCCGCTTCTGGCCCGCCGACGAGTGGCGGCCCGGCCGCGCGCAGCACTCCCTGGACAAGCAGTTCGTCCGCGACTGGAGCAGCACGCTCGACTGGGACCGCACGCCCCCCGGCCCGGAGATCCCCCAGGAGATCGTCGACGCGACCCGCGCCCGCTACGTCGAGGTCTACGAACGCCTGACCGGCGAGCGCTGGACCGGCTGAGCCGCCCCGGGCGAATCGCGACGGCGCGGGCGGGCATGGGGTGGCCATGGCCCGCTTGCGCGTCGGCGCCTGCCTGTCGTTGACGGGCGGGTACGCCAGGTTCGGCCGCCAGGCCGCGGCCGCCCTGGACGTGTGGCGCGCGGCCGACGAGAACGCCGACGTCCTGATCGAGGACGACCACAGCGACCGGCACCGGTTCCGGGCGGCCTTCCGCGGGCTCGCCGGCCGGTGCGACGTGCTGCTGGGCCCCTATTCGACCGACCTCATGCGGGCCGCGGGCGACATCGCCGCCGACCTCGACCGGCTGGTGTGGAACCACGGCGGCTCCGGCGACGATGTCGAGACGGCCCATCCCGGCCATGTCGTCTCGGTGCCGACCCCCACGAGCCGGTACGCCGACCCGTTCCTGCGGCATCTGGCGGCGGTCCGGGAATCCGCCCGGCTCTACGTCGTCCACGGGAAGGGCGGATTCGGCAGGCAGGTCGCGAACGGCGCCGAAGCCGCGGCACGCGCCCTGGACATCGACGTCGCCCGCGTCGGCGGGCTCCCGGAGCCGGACGAAACGGTCCGATGGAACCTGCTGTGCGCCGCCTCCTTCGAGGAGGACGTGCGGACGGTGACCACCGCCCAAGCGCTGCCCAACCCACCGGGAACGTTGTGCGCGGTGGCGGCGGGCGTCCGCGAGTTCGGCGACGCCACCGACGATCCCCGAGGGATCTACGGGGTGGGGCAGTGGTTTCCGGGACGCGCGCACGAACCGGAACTCGGCCTGGAAGAGACCGCCTTCATCGCCGCCTTCCGGCGACGCACGGGCATCCAGCCCGACTACCCCGCGGCGCAGGCGTACGCCGCGGCGGTGATCGCCGCGCACTGCCTCCGCGCCGCCGGAAGCCCGGCCCGCCGATCGGTATGGGCCGTCGCCACGCGCTTGCGCACCACCACCATGTTCGGGGCCTTCGCCATCGACCCGTCCACCGGTGCCCAGACCGCCCACGAGCCCGTCCTCGTCCACTGGACGCCCACCGGCCCCCAGGTCGTCGGCGGCTAATGCGGGTTTAACCCCGGGGCGGCTGGGATGACTCCTCGCCGGGGCGTGGGTTCCCGGCGGGGAGGTCATCGTGATGAGAGGCCGAGTGTGGATCGCCGCGCTCGCGGTGCTGGCCGGGGCGGCGGCGTGCGGGAGCCGGGACGGCGGGAGCGGGGTGGCCAGCGCCGGGGGAGCGGCGGCGAAGGCGTCGGCGTCGCCGTCGCGGTCGCTGAGCCCCGAGGACGCGATGCTCAAGTTCGCCCAGTGCATGCGGGCCAACGGCGTCGACGTGCCGGACCCCAAGGACGGCGACCCGCAGACGATGCGGATCGGCGGCAAGGGCGCCGACCGGGACAAGCTCCAGGACGCCATGGAGAAGTGCCGGCCGTACCTGGTGGCCGGCGGCAAGATGCCCGACCTGAAAGACCCCGAGGTGCGCGACCGGTACACCAGGTACGCGCAGTGCATGCGGCAGCAGGGCGTCGACATCCCCGATCCCGACCCCGACGGGACGTTCCGCATGCCGTCCAAGGGGATCGACCGCCAGAAGATGGACAAGGCGCGTGAGGCGTGCCGCCACCTGCTGCCGGGGACGGGCCGGTGAACGCCAAGAAGATCGTCGCCGGTGCGGTGGCGGCGACCGTCGCCGCGGGCGGCGCCGCCGCGCTGGCCCTCGGCGGCGGCGACGGCAGTGCGCAGGCCCAGGGCGCCGCCGCCCTCGGCACCGCGCAGGTCACCCGGGGAGACCTCGTGGACACCGAGGAGGTGGACGGCACCCTCACGTTCGCGGGCGAGGAGACCGTGCGGACGGGGGCGTCCGGGGTCGTCACGGCCGCGCCGGAGGAGGGGCGGTCGATCGGCCGCGGCAGAAGCCTGCTGCGCGTCGACGACCGGCCCGTGACACTGATGTACGGGAATCTGCCGATGTACCGGACGCTGTCGGTGGGAGCCGAGGGCGCGGACGTCCGGCAGCTCGAACGCAACCTCGACGCCCTCGGCTACGACGTCACCGTGGACGAGGAGTTCACCTCCGCCACGGCGGAGGCGGTCCGGCGGTGGCAGGACGACCGGGGCCTGCCGGAGACCGGCCGGGTGGACCCGTCGCAGGTGGTGTTCCTGCCGGGAGCCGTCCGCGTCAAGGAGGTCAAGGCGCCCAAGGGCGCGCGGACGAGCCCGGGGCAGCCCGCGCTGACCGTCACCGGGACGCGCCGGATCGTCCACGTCGACCTGGACGCCGGCAAGCAGGACCTGGCGAAGAAGGGCGCCCGCGTCACGGTCGAGCTGCCCGGCGGGCACCGCGCCAAGGGCACGGTGTCGCACGTCGGCTCCGTCGCCGGGCAGTCCGGCACCCAGCAGGACCCGAAGACCACCGTCGACGTGGAGATCACCCTGGACGGGAACGCCCGCACCGGAGGGCTCGACAGGGCGCCGGTGACGGTGGAACTGGAGAGCGAGCGGCGCGCGAACGTGCTGTCGGTGCCGGTCGAGGCGCTGCTGGCGCTGCGCGAGGGCGGCTTCGGCGTGGAGGTCGTCGAGGGCACGGCGCGGCGGATCGTGCCCGTCCGGACCGGAGCCTTCGGCGGCGGTCGGGTGGAGGTCACCGGGGCCGGGCTCCGGGAGGGCGTGAAGGTCGGGGTGCCCGTGACATGAGGGTCGTGGAGCTGGAGGGGGTCACCAAGCGGTACCCGGGCGGTGTCACGGCGCTGCGCGGGGTCGACCTGGCGATCGACCGGGGCGAGCTGACCGCCATCGTCGGGCCGTCGGGATCGGGCAAGTCCACGCTGCTGCACATGATCGGCACACTGGACCGGCCCACCGGCGGGCGCGTGCGGATCGCCGGGCACGAGGTCGCCGAGCTGGACGACCGGCAGCTGTCGGCGCTGCGTGCGCGGCACATCGGGTTCGTGTTCCAGTCGTTCCACCTGGCGGACGGGGTGAGCGCCCTGGACAACGTCGCCGACGGGCTGCTCTACAGCGGCGTCCCGCTGCGCGAGCGCAGGAGACGCGCCGCCGAGGCGCTGGAACGCGTCGGGCTCGGCGCACGCGCCGGCCACCGGCCGCACCAGCTGTCGGGCGGCGAGCGGCAGCGGGTCGCGGTGGCGCGCGCCGTCGTCGGGGAGCCCGACCTGCTGCTGGCCGACGAGCCCACCGGCAACCTGGACACGGCGGCGGGCGGCGAGGTGCTGCGCCTGCTGGGCGCCCTGCACGACGCCGGGACCACCGTCGTGATCATCACCCATGACCGGGACGTCGCGGCGTGGACCCCCCGGCGGGTCGGGATGCGCGACGGGACGGTCGTCGCCGACGAGCGGGCGGAGGAGGTGACCGCCCGATGAGGCGGGCGGGGGACACCGCCGCGCCGGACCGGCTGGTGGCGGCGCGGCTGAGCGGGCCGGACGTGGTGCGGGTCGGGCTGGCCGGGCTCCGCTCGCGGCGGACCCGGGTGCTGCTGTCGGCGCTGGGCATCGCGATCGGCATCGCCACGATGGTCGCGGTGCTCGGCATCTCCTCCTCCGGCCGGGAGGACCTGCTGCGCCGGCTCGACCGGCTCGGCACCGACCTGCTGACCGTCCAGCCCGGCGACACGCTGTTCGGCGAGCGGGCCCGGCTGCCGCGGTCGGCGTCGGCGATGGTGGCGCGGATCGGCCCGGTCACGTCGGTCGCCGCGACCGGCACCGTCGACGCGTCGGTGCGGCGCACCGACCGCATCCCCGACGAGATCACCGGCGGCATCGCGGTGCGCGCCGCGTCCGCCGAACTGCCCCGCACCCTGCGGATCGGCGTGCGCACGGGCACGTGGCTGAACGCGGGCACCGGGCGCTACCCCGGCGTGGTGCTGGGCGCTGAGGCGGCCAGGCGGCTCGGCGTCGACCGCGTCGGCGTCCAGGTGTGGATCGGCGGCCGCTGGTTCACCGTCCTGGGCGTCCTGGACTCCGCCGAGCTGGCGCCCGAGATCGACCGGTCCGCGCTGGTCGGGTGGGACGCGGCCGAACGGTACCTGGGCTTCGACGGCCACCCGACGACGATCTACGAACGGTCGGCGGACGCGGCGGTGGAGGACGTGCGCGCCGTCCTGGCCCGCACCGTCAACCCGGAGAACCCGGAGGAGGTGCAGGTGAGCCGGCCCTCCGACGCGCTGGCGGCCAGGGCCGCCGCCTCGGGCGCGTTCACCGGGCTGCTGCTCGGCCTCGGCGCGGTGGCGCTGCTGGTCGGCGGGGTCGGCGTCGCCAACACGATGGTGATCTCGGTGCTGGAGCGGCGCCGGGAGATCGGGCTGCGCCGGTCGCTGGGCGCCACCCGCGGGCAGGTGCGCCTGCAGTTCCTGGCCGAGTCGCTGCTGCTGTCGGCGTTCGGCGGCGCGGCCGGGGCGGTGCTGGGCGCGGCGGTGACCGTGGGGTTCGCCCTGTACCGGGGATGGCCGCCGGTCGTGCCGCTGTGGGCGCCCGCCGGGGCGGTCATCGCGACCCTGGCGATCGGCACGGCGGCCGGGCTGTACCCGGCGACGCGGGCGGCGCGGCTCTCGCCGACCGCGGCCCTGGCCACGGTCTGAGGGACCGGTGCATCATGGGGACGAGCCGATGATCGCCCCCCGGAGGTGTTGCGCCGCCATGCCCGTGCCCCGTCCGGTCCGCGACCGCTGCCGGGAGTTCCTCGGCCTCGACACGGACATCCGGTACATATTCCCGGCGCTGACGGCCGGCGGCGGCACCGGGTTCTTCTTCGTCGTCACCGACGACCAGATCACGGTCATCAGCACCGGCGCCACCGGGCGGGGCAAGCTGAGGAGCGTCTGGGGAAGCTACCCGCGCGGCACCCGCATCGGCCCGGTGGAGACCGGCGCGGGTGCCGCGTTCGAGTTCGGGGGCGCCTGGTTCGAGGTGGACGACGAGTACGTGCCCGTCATCAACGCCGCCGACGCCGAGGTCTTCGACCGCGACAACCTCCCGCGCGACCCGCTGCCCGACCTGTAGCCCGCGCGTTCAGCCCCGCGTCGCCCTCCGTCCGCGACGGCGCCGCGCCCGCGACGGCCCCCGGAATAGCGGCGGGCGGCGCGCCGTTGACGTCGCCATGGACTGGTTCGGGCAGTACGAGACCTACGAGCGGGCCCGCATGTACTTCGACCTGCGCGACCCGGCCGCGGCGGCCCGGATCCTGGAGCCGCTGGCCGAGGAGCAGCCCGGCAACCGGGCCGTGGTCGAGCTGCTGGCGCGTTCCTACTTCCACTCCGCCCAGCTGGGACGGGCCGAGCAGGCGTTCCGGCGGCTGCTGGAGCTGGCGCCGGACGACGCCTGGGCGCACGAGGCGATGGCCCGGACGCTGGAGCGGCAGAGCCGCTCCGCCGAGGCCGCGCCGTACCGCAAGCTCGCCCTGGCCATGGGCGGCAAGACCGGCTTCTGACCCGCCGAGACGCAGGCGCCCGCCAGGCCGCACCGGCCTCGCGGGCGCCTTCGCGCGTCCGGCGCCGGCTACAGCTCGCCCTTGGCCTCCAGCCGCTGGAACGCCTTGGCCAGCGGCTTGGCCACCAGCTTCACCTGCCATCCGCGGGCGCCCAGCTCGCGCAGCGCCGCGCCGATCGCCTCGGGGGTCGGCTCGGCGGGCGGCGACCACGCCAGCCGCCGCACGTAGTCCGGCTGGACCAGGTTCTCGGTCGGCATGGTGTGCTCGTCGGCCAGCGCCGCCACCACCGCGCGGGCGGCGGTCAGCCGCTTGGCGGCCTCCGGGTCGCGCTCGGCCCAGCGGTGCGCCGGCGGCGGGCCGTCGCCGGGGACGTTGGCCTCCGGCAGCGCCCGGTCGGGCAGGGCCCGCGCCCGCGACACCGCGCGCAGCCACGCCGTCTGGTGGCGGCGGGCGCCGCGGCCCCGCATCGTCGGCAGCGCCTGCAGGTCCGCCGGGCTCTTGGGCAGCTGCTGCGCCAGCTCGATGATCGCCGAGTCCTGCAGCACGCGTCCCGGCGACAGGTCGCGTTCCCGGGCGATGCGGTCGCGGGCGTTCCACACCTCGCGCACCACCGCCAGGGCCCGCCGGTTGCGCACGCGGTGGATGCCGGACGTGCGGCGCCACGGGTCGGGACGCGGCGGCTTGGGCGGCGTGGCCAGGATCGCCGCGAACTCCTCCAGCGCCCACTCCAGCTTGCCCGCCGCGTGCAGCTTCTCGTGCAGGGCGTCGCGCAGCTCCACCAGCAGCTCGACGTCCAGCGCCGCGTACCGCAGCCAGTCCTCCGGCAGCGGACGCGTCGACCAGTCGGCCGCCGAGTGTCCCTTCTCCAGGGTGAAGCCGAGGATGTTCTCCACCATCGAGCCGAGCCCCACCCGCGGATAGCCCAGCAGCCGCCCGGCCAGCTCGGTGTCGAACAGGCGGTGCGGCCGGATGCCGACCTCGCCCAGGCAGGGCAGGTCCTGGGTGGCGGCGTGCAGCACGATCTCGGCGCCGTCCAGCGCGGCGTCCAGCCCGGACAGGTCCGGCAGCGCCACCGGGTCGATCAGCGCGGTGCCCGCGCCGCGGCGGCGCAGCTGGATCAGGTAGGCGCGCTGGCCGTACCGGTAGCCGGACGCGCGCTCGGCGTCCACCGCGACCGGGCCGGTGCCGGCCGCGAACGCGTCGATGACACGTTCCAAACCGGAGGCGGTGGTGATCACCGGGGGCACGCCGTCCCGGGGCTCCAGCAGCGGTACGGCGCCCGGGGGAGGCGCGGTGCCGGCGGCGTGCACCGCCCGCTCGGCGGTGCCGGCGGCCGGCCGTTCAACGGTGGACGGGTCGAGGGTGGACTCCTGCTGTGAGGCGGCCGCCGCGGCGGGTACCGCGGCGGACTGCGCCCCCGCCGCGCCCTCGTCGGCGGCTTCGGTCTCGGACGCTGTGCTTCCCACGTCCCCTACCGTACGTCGCTCAGTGTCCGGATCCGCCGGGACGATCCGGCAGCGTGCTCACACCGGACGGCGGCAGGCCCGCCGTGGTGCACATCACCTCGCACCACGCCAGCACGTGCCCGGTGAGATCGTCGCCGGTCGGGGACCAGGAGGCGCGCAGCTCCAGCTCGGTCGTGGACGGCTCGCCGCGCTTGTCGCCGAAGCTCTCCGACACCGCCCGGGTGACGGTGCCGGACACGCCCGCGTACCCCGCGGGCTCCAGTGCCTCCAGCAGCCAGCTCCAGGCCACCGAGCCGATCAGCTCGTCGGCGGCGATCTCGGGCTCCAGGTCGGCGCGGATGTAGGCGACCACGCGGAAGCCGCCGGTCCAGCCGGCGCGGCCCTCGGGGTCGTACAGCACGATCAGGCGGCCCGTGGCGACCTCGGTCTCGGCGTCGGTGCCGGCGTCGCGGTAGACGCTGCCGGACAGGGCCGCCGCGTAGGGCGCCAGCCGCTGCGGCGCGGGCATGTCCTCCAGGTCGAGCTCGGGCCGGATCGGCTCGCCCTCCAGGATCGCCCGCAGCGTGTCGCGGGCCCGCCGGAACGGCGCGGGGACGGTCATGATCGGACCGCCGAGGTGGCGGCCCCGCACCGGCGCGCGGTGCGGGTGGCTCGTCGCGGCGCCGGGCGCGGCGACGGGGGGTTGAGGCGGAGACAGAGGCACAGCACAGGTTTCGTCTCGGGGGCGCGCGCCGTCAGGCTACGGCCCGCTGGTACGCGGCGCGGCCGGTGGCGGATACGCCGGGGGCGGAGCCGGGAGCGGCCGGGGACCCGCCCGCGGCCGGGCTGCTCGACCCGCCGCGCGCGGCGGCGGACGGGGCGGTGGACTGGGCCGTCGAAAGGACCGTCGACGAGGCGGGGACGCCGTCGGATCCGGGCGGCAGGCCGATCAGGACCGCGGCCCCGCACTCGGTGCAGACCCTCTCGGGGCAGTCCGCGCCGTGCCCGTCACGGCAGGGCGGCTGCTCGAAGAGGCGGTCGTCACCGCAGGTGGAGCAGTACAAGGGGACCTCCCTCGGCTATGACACGGATCACGTTCGCATGCGGCGGTGACAGAATGCGGGACTTCGCTCGGCGTGTCCGGAACTTCGTGCGCCGCCACGGCGACGTCCTTGATCGTGCCCGATCTTCCAAAGTGCTCAGAACGGGCGGACCGCAGGCGAGATGCACGGGGTGGTGCGTCCGGGCGGGGGTGTTCGTGGGAGCATCTCACCTGTGGTCGTAGACGCCGTTGGATCCAAGGACGCTCCTTCCGGGCTGCAGGACAGCCCCTTCCTGAGGGCCTGCCGCCGCCAGCCCGTGCCGTACACGCCGGTGTGGTTCATGCGCCAGGCGGGCCGGTCGCTGCCCGAGTACCTGCGGGTGCGCGAGGGCGTGCCGATGCTGGAGGCGTGCGCCCGGCCGGACATGATCATCGAGATCACCCTGCAGCCGCTGCGCCGGTACGCGGTGGACGCGGCGATCTTCTTCAGCGACATCGTCGTCCCGCTCCGGGCGGTCGGCGTGGACCTGGACCTCAAGCCGGGCGTCGGCCCGGTGATCGCCGACCCGATCCGCAGCCCCGCCGGCGTGGACGCGCTGCGCCGGCTGACGCCGGACGACGTGCCGTTCGTCACCGAGGCGGTGCGGGGCCTGGTCGGCGAGCTGGGCGCCACCCCGCTGATCGGGTTCGCGGGCGGGCCGTTCACGCTGGCCTCGTACCTGATCGAGGGCGGCCCGTCGAAGAACCACGAGCACACCAAGGCCATGATGTACGGCGAGCCGCAGCTGTGGGACCGCCTGCTGGGACGGCTGGCCGACATCACCATCGACTACCTGAAGGTGCAGGTCGAGGCCGGGGCCAGCGCGGTGCAGCTGTTCGACTCCTGGGTGGGCGCGGTCGGCCCGCAGGACTACCGGGCCTCGGTGCTGCCGCACACCCGCCGCATCTTCCAGGCCCTGGAGGGCCTGGGCGTGCCGCGCATCCACTTCGGCGTCGGCACCGGCGAGCTGCTCGGGCTGATGGGCGAGGCCGGGGCCGACGTGGTGGGCGTCGACTGGCGGGTTCCGCTGGACGAGGCCGTCCACCGCGTCGAGCCGGGCAAGGCGCTGCAGGGCAACCTCGACCCGGCGCTGCTGTTCGCGCCGTGGGACGTCATCGAGGCGCGGGCCCGCGACGTGCTGGCCCGGGGCCGCACCGCCGAGGGCCACGTGTTCAACCTGGGCCACGGCGTGCTGCCCTCCACCGACCCGGACGTGCTGGCGCGCCTGGCCGACCTGGTCCACGAGGCGTCCGCGTCCTGACTCACGGTGCGTCCCAGGGTGATCCCTGGGGCGACCCTGCTGCCGGTTCGCGGAGACCATCTGGAATCGTGGAGGCATGACCGAGCGGGAGGCAAACGGGGGGCGGCCGCACGCCGTCGTGATCGGCGGCGGAATCGCGGGCCTGACGGCCGCACGGCAGTTGCTGCGCGGCGGGGCGCGGGTGACGGTCCTGGAGGGCTCGCCCGACGTCGGCGGCAAGCTGCGGGTCAGCGAGGTCGGCGGGATCCCCGTGGACGAGGGCGCCGAGGCCATGCTCGCGCGCCGTCCCGAGGGCCTGGAGCTGGTGCGCGACCTCGGCCGGGCCGGCGACCTGGTGCACCCGGGGACGACCTCGTCGGCGATCTTCAGCCACGGGGCGCTGCGTCCCCTGCCGTCCGGGCAGGTCATGGGCGTGCCGTCGGACCTGGCGGCGCTGGCCCGCGCGCAGGTGCTGTCCCCGATGGGGCTGGCCCGCGTGCCGCTCGACCTGGTGCTCCCGGCCACGCCGCGCGGCGCCTCCGACGTGTCCGTGGCCGACTACGTCGGCGCCCGCCTCGGCCGCGAGGTGGTGGACCGGCTCGTCGAGCCGCTGCTGGGCGGCGTGTACGCCGGGCGGGTGGAGGAGCTGTCGTTCGAGGCGACGATGGCGTCGGTCGCGGTCGCCTCCCGCAGCCACCGGTCCCTGATCTCCGCCGTCCGCGGCATCCGGCAGGCCGCGCCCGGCAACCCGGGCCCGGTGTTCGCCGCCCTGGCCGGCGGGCTGGGTTCCCTGCCGCACCTGGTGGCCGACGCGATCACCGCCGGGGGCGGGACGGTCCGCACCGGGGCCATGGTGCGCGGGCTGCGCCGCACGCCCACCGGGTGGCGGCTCACCGTCGGCCCGGCGCGCTCGCCCGAGTACCTCGACGCCGACGCGGTCGTGGTGGCCGTGCCCGCGGCGCCGGCCGCCCGGCTGCTCGCCGACGAGGTGCCCGCCGCGTCCCGGGAGCTGGCCCGCATCGACTACGCCAGCATGGCGATCGTCACGCTGGTCTACCCGGTGAGCGCGTTCCCGCGCCTGCCCCGCGTCAGCGGCTACCTCGTCCCGGCGGTCGAAGGCCGCGAGGTGAAGGCCGTCACGTTCAGCTCGGTCAAATGGCCGCACCTGCGCGAAAGCGCACCGGACCTGATCGCCGTACGCTGCTCCATAGGACGGTACGGAGAGGAGCACACGCTCCAGCGCTCCGACGACGACCTGCGGGCCGCGGCCGTCACCGAACTGGCCGTCACCTGCGGGCTGGACGAGCTGCCCATCGCCTGCCGCGTGACGCGCTGGGGCGGGGGGCTGCCCCAGTACAACGTGGGCCACGCCGACGTGGTGGCCCGGATCCGCGCCGCCGTCGCAGGTCAGCCGGGGCTGGCCGTGGCGGGCGCCGCGTACGACGGTTTGGGTATCCCGGCCTGCATCGCCACCGCCCGCGCGGCGGCGACCCGGGTGCTGGAGCATCTCGACAGTCGGGGAGAATTGAGTCATGGCAGCGACGGAGAAGGCGAGCAGGCCCAAGGCGCGGGACCTGAACCAGGTGATCCGCTACACGATGTGGTCGGTCTTCCGGGTGAGGACCCCCGGTGAGGTCGCCGAGGGCCACGCCGCCGAGGTGCAGGACCTGCTCGACCAGGCCGCGCAGAAGGACGTGACCACCCGCGGGGTGTACGACGTGGCGGGCCTGCGGGCCGACGCCGACTACATGTTCTGGTGGCACGCCCCCAGCTCCGACGACCTGCAGGAGGTCTACGCCCGGTTCCGGCGCACCGCGCTGGGCCGCGCCAGCGAGCCGGTGTGGTCGGTGATGGCGCTGCACCGCCCCGCCGAGTTCAACAAGAGCCACATCCCGGCGTTCCTGGCCGAGGAGGAGCCGCGCGGGTACGTGTGCGTCTACCCGTTCGTCCGCTCCTACGACTGGTACCTGCTGCCGGACGAGGAGCGCCGCGCCATGCTCGCCGAGCACGGCCAGATGGCCCGCGGCTACCCGGACGTGCGCGCCAACACCGTCTCCTCGTTCGCCCTTGGCGACTACGAGTGGATCCTGGCGTTCGAGGCCGACGAGCTGCACCGCATCGTCGACCTCATGCGGCACCTGCGGGGCGCCAGGGCCCGGCTGCACGTCCGCGAGGAGGTCCCCTTCTACACCGGCCGCCGCAAGCCGCTGACCGAGCTGGTCGCCGGCCTTCCGTAATCCTCGTGCGCCCCGGGGCGGCGCGGCCGTGATCGGAGGCGACGACCGGAGGATCCCCCGTTGTCCCGTCTGGACGGAACGTTCGGCGAAGTGCCTGTAGAGTGCGGCCCGTGACCAAGGCTCCCCCGAAGCACGCCCGTGGCAGGCACGCCAAACCACCGTCCGAGCTGGCCGTCCGATGGGACCGGATGGTCAAGGAGGCGCTGGGGGAGTCGGGCAGACGCAAGCTGCGGGCGGCGGGGGCCGGGACGGCCTCGCTGGCGCTGATGGGCGTCGCGGCCGTGGTCGTGATGTCGGCCACCGGCGGCGGCGAGGAGGCGCCCCGGGCCGCCGTCGCCGCCGAGCGCGGGACGGGCGCCCACGGCGCGACGCGCGCCAGGACGCCCGGCGCGTCCGCGTCGGCCGGCGCCTCGGCCACGGCGTCGGCGGGCGACCCCGACGAGGTGCCCGACGCGCTGCCGTACCTGCAGCGCAAGGACCCCGACAAGAAGATCACCAAGCATGTCGAGGACGTCCGGCGCAGCGGCGAGTTCCTGCGGGTCTACACCGACCTGGAGGAGGGCGACGAGAACTCCGACCCCGCCGTGTCGCTGTGCGAGTGGACCACCGAGTTCCTCGAGGAGGGCGGGGACGAGGAGCCCCGCGTGTTCGTCCACGGCAAGAGCGAGGACAACGGCAGCGTCGTGCTGGCCAACAAGCAGAACGACAAGGACGACTGCAAGGTGGGCGAGACCCGCTGACCCCGGCCCGGACGCGGCGGCGTGCCCCCGCCCGGGCCGCCGGGCAGGGGCGGGAGATCACTCGGCGGGTTCGAGCGTGAGGCTGATGCTGTTGATGCAGTACCGGTCGTCGGTCGGGGTGGGGTAGCCCTCGCCGTGGAAGACGTGGCCGAGGTGGGAGTCGCACGTCGCGCAGCGCACCTCGGTGCGCACCATGCCCAGGGACCGGTCCTCCAGCAGGGTCACCGCCTCCGACTTGGCGGGCTCGAAGAACGACGGCCAGCCGCAGTGGGACTCGAACTTGGTCTCCGAGCGGAACAGTTCGGTGCCGCAGGCGCGGCAGCGGTACACGCCCACCGTCTTGGTGTCGGTGTACTCCCCGGTGAACGGCCGTTCCGTCCTGCCCTCGCGGAGCACGTGGTACTCCTCCGGCGACAGCTGCGCCCGCCATTCCTCGTCGCTCTTGCGGATCTTCTCCATGCTTCGACGGTACCCGGGCGCGGCATGGGGTGACACGCCGCGTTCGCCCGGGTGAGGCGGTGCCTGGCCTGGGGGTTGTCGGTGGCGTGGGTTAGCGTGCCAGCATGGCCGCGCCAAGCATCCAGATCCCGGTGGGGGATCGTCTCGTCAAGGTGTCCAATCCCGACAAGGTCTACTTCCCGCAGCCCGGTTACACCAAGCGGCGGCTGGTGGAGTACTTCGTCTCCGTCGGGGAGGGCATCCTGCGCGCCACGCGCAACCGGCCCACCACGCTGGAGCGCTGGCCCGGCGGGGTGTTCGAGGGGGCCCGGCTGGCCACCCGCGACAACCCGCGCGGCGCCGACGCGTTCTACCAGAAGCGGCTGCCCAAGGGGGCGCCCGACTGGGTGGAGTCGGCGCGCATCGACTTCCCCAGCGGCCGGTCCGCCGACGAGGTGTGCCCCACCGAGGTCGCCGTGATCGCCTGGGCCGCCAACCTGGGCACGCTGACCTTCCACCCCTGGCCGGTGCGCGGCGCCGACGTCGACCATCCCGACGAGCTGCGCATCGACCTGGACCCCCAGCCCGGCACCGGGTTCGCCGACGCGGTGCGGGTGGCGCTGGGCCCGGCCCGCGACCTGCTGGACGAGCTCGGCTACACCGGCTTCGTCAAGACCTCCGGCAAGGCGGGCGTGCACATCTACGTGCGCATCGAGCCGCGCTGGACGTTCACCGACGTCCGCCGGGCGGCGCTGGCGTTCGGCCGCGAGGTGGAACGCCGCGTCCCCGACCTGGTCACCACCAAGTGGTGGAAGGAGGAGCGGGGCGAGCAGATCTTCATCGACTTCAACCAGAACGCCCGCGACCGCACCATCGCCTCGGCCTACAGCGTCCGGCCGCTGCCGCACGCCCCGGTCTCGGCGCCGGTCACCTGGGACGAGCTGGCCGACGTGGCGCCCGAGGACTTCACGATCGCCACGATGCCCGCCCGGTTCGCCGAGGTCGGCGACCTGCACGCGGCCATCGACGACCGCGCCTTCTCCCTGGAGCCGCTGCTGGAGATGGCCGACCGTGACGAGAAGGACCACGGCCTGGGCGACATGCCGTACCCGCCCAACTACCCGAAGATGCCCGGCGAGCCCAAGCGCGTCCAGCCCAGCAAGGACACCGACCTGCGCTCCTGACCCGCGTCCCGCCCACGCCTTACAACGTCAAGGGCGGCGGTTTTGACTCGTCAGGTGGATGGAGTGGTCAGTGGCGGTGGTCGCGGGACGGCGGCGGGAGAGGGGGCGGTGCCGGGAGAGGGGGCGGCGCCGGTAGAGGCCTGTCGCGGGTGAAGCCGGAGTGTGCCATGTCCTGAATTCGTCCGGCGGTCGGCGGGTCCGGCAATCCGGTGTCCCGATGTTGTTGCGGAGCGGCGCATCGGCAGGACGGTTCTCCCTGAACCTCAGGCCCCCCGCCTCGCTGGACACAGGCGTGGCCAGGAGTGGAGCACAGCGGGGTGGAAACCCGGGGCTGGGAGGTCTGCGACGCGGCGGGCTTATCCGACGGATCGACTCGTCGATCCGCGGCGGCGCACACTGTCGAACCCCCAGAGACGTGGAGAAGCCGATGCTGGAACTCGATAGAGCCGGGACTTCCCTGCTGGACGTCCTGTTCCCGAAGAGGACCGCACCGAAGCCTGTGGGCGGCAGGTACATCGGCCTGCCGGACGGGCGAGCCCTCCACCGGGTGCTGGCATCCGGCCGCGCGGGCCATTGGGCTTTGGTGACCGTGCACGTGGCGGAACTCGCGAGGCTCGACGACGAGCATGCCGTGAAGGTGCTGCGTCTTCTCGTCGGCCGCCTCGACGAGATCCTCAACGATGACGCGACGGTCTACCAGACCGGCGGCGGGCTCGCCGTACTCGCCGGCCCGGGTGACGACCGGTATCAGATGCGGCACGGCACTCTGCTGCTGCGGAAGGCGGTCATCCGCAAGCTCACCGAACCAGATCTCTCGTGCGCCGGTGTCCCCCCGCTGACTCTCACGTTCGAGGCGTCCACCGGCGAGCTGTCACGGTTGCGTGCGGGTGGCGGAGCACGGTGCCGCAGCGGGAACGTCTGAGACGGCCCGGCGCCGTCTCGCACGACCGGCACAGAGGTCAGCCGGCTTCGCAGAGGAAGCCGGCTGACCTGCCGGATACTGTCGCCGTCAGCGAGCTCAGGGGGTCGGCCGGGCGCCCTCCGGTTGCCGCGGGCGGGGTTCGGCCCGGTCGGGCATGGCGGCCAGGCCCGGCAGGCCGCCGGCGGCGGCGCGCAGGCCGGCGACGTGGACCCGCCCGAGGTCGCCCAGCATGATGTCGTAGGCGATGTCGCGCATGGCGGCCGGGCCGAGAGACGAGTGCATCATCCCGGCGATGGTCTCGATCAGCACCCGCTCGTAGGTCTCGAAGCGCACCGAGCCGGCCACCGCCGGGTTCCACTCCAGCCCGTCGCCTCCGCCGAGATGGATCCGCAACCCGCCGGTCACCGGGTGCACATGGTCCAGATCGATCTCCCCGGCAAGGTGACCCCGGGCCGCCGGGGTCCCGTCGTCGGTGAACAGCAGCACCGGAACCGTGAAGGTCACGCGATCGGCCGCCTCGCGCGGCCGGGGCGTGGCGATGCCTCCCGGCGGGGGCGGGACCTCGACGTGGTCGAGCCCGGACAGCATCCGGAAGGTCGCCAGGTCGAGCACGCGGTTGAGGGCCAAAGCCGTCGCCCGGGTCACCGTCTCCGGTTCGCCGGGCTTGCGGGCCAGGTACCCGCCGAAGCCGTAGGCGATGACGCGCTCCCGGACGGGGGAGCGCATGAACACACGCAGCCGCAGGCCCGCGACCGGCAGTGCGAACTCGGCGTCCGTGTCGGTGATCTCGGACCGGGCGTATCCGTCCTCGGTCCTGGTCAGCTTCCCGGCCAGGCTCAGGCTGCCCTCGTTGTGCGCGCGGGTCAGCGTCAGCACGTACAGTTCGCCGTCCAGTTCGGCGATCACGTCGTCGCCGAGCACGGCCGACAGCGCGCGGGCGGTCTCGCTCAGCTCGTGCAGGGTCCTGCGGGGCATTCGCGGCCGCAGCACGTTCTGTGTGGTGGTCTGGCCGCCGAAGCCGGATTCGATGTGCTCGACCTCCCGCTCGGCCTGCCTGGCGGTGTAGTCGCGCAGGCTGAACGCCACCACCTCCTCGTCCGTCCGCACGCCACAGGTGGCCTTCAGCGCCTTCTTGGCGCTGAGCGGATAGGGGATGGCCTGCCTGACGTATCGCGTCGCATCCACGAAGACCGGGACGTCGTCGCCGAATTCGCGCCGGAGATAGAACTCTTCCTTCACCTGCGTGGTGGAAGTCACGTGCGCCTCTTCCGCATCCGGCCGCCGGCTGGGCGGCCGGCGGCAACGTCGTCGCCTGGCCGCGTCCGGCCCAGGCGTGGCACCGGTCGCCCAGGCCGGTGCTGCTTCCTGCGTTACCGTTTCGGGGCGGGCCTGATCGGCAAGTAACGGAAGACACCTGCGGGTCGCCCGTCGGCTGGGACAGTCATGCGTGATAGGACGGCGGCCGACCACTGGGGAGATCGATGTACAAGCTGACCGACTACCTGCTCGCCATCCGCACCACCGGCTCGCCGCCGGCGCCCGCGGGAGTCAAGACCGTCGACCTGGTCCCGACCGGGAGCGACGACGTGATCTCCGCGACGCTCGGCGGCCTGCGCGCGAGCGGGCTGACGGCCGCCGACTTCCGCTCCCGGGCGATCTTCCTCGCGCCCGACGGCCCCGCCGGCCTGGTGACGTACGCGGCGCTGTGCGGGTTCTCCGGCCGGCGCGTCGACGCCTATGCGGGAGGTACCGTTCTGGCGTTCTCCCGGCTGGGCGACGACGGTGCGTCCTTCCCGGATGCCGGACGTCCGTCCGAGTTCCTGCTGTGGGCCCAGGTCGGGGGTCCGGTCGCGGACGGGATCCCCACCGTGCACCTCGGCTCGGCCGGGCAGGAAATGGTCAGCCCGCAGGCCGCCACGGTGATCCGGTACGCGGCGCGGCTGCGCATGGTCCCGCCGGACTCGGCCAGGGACGCGCTGGCGATGTTCGTACTCGTCGCGGCTCTGCGGCGGCGGGCGGACGACCGGTTCCCCTTCCTGTCCACCGGAACCGAGCCTGTCCCGGTCGGCAAGAACGCTCCGGACCAGGGGATCGACCTGGAAAGGCTCCGGCAGGAGGCGGTGCGGTACCGGCAGGAACTGCGCATCGCGCGCAGAGGCGCCGACATCGTCCCGCCGGTCCCCCTCTCGCCGCACGACCGGCGGATCGCCGAAGCCAACGGGGTGGACGTCCGGACGCTGCTCCGTCGGCTCGGTTCCTCCGCCGACGAGGAGGACATGTGGCACTGCCCGCGTCCGCGCCGGCACAGTAACGGTGACGAGCGCCCGTCGATGAAGGTGTACGAGAACGGCAGGGCCAGATGTCACCGCTGCGACGCCGAGCGGATCGGGCCGGTCCGCCTGGCCGTCGACGTGCTCGGAGTCACCCCCGACGAGGCCGCGAGCTTCATCCTGGACTCCGATCACGTGGTCGACCCGCGTGCCGCCTGAGCGAACGCCGCCGATCGGCGGGCTACCCGGTGAGGAGATCCGATGACGCGATCACAGGACCGCCCGAACATGGTCCTGCTGACCGTGAACGGGCGGGACATGGGCCTGATCCACCGCAGCGTGCTGGACCGGGTGGCCGAGATCGCCGACCGGCTGGGCTGCCGCGGCGCCATGGCGCTGGGCGGCCCGCCGGCCTCTTTCGCCGGCGCCGACGTGGCGCGACTGCGGCGTGACCTGGACCAGGTCATCGCCTTCGCGGACGCCGCCCGGCGCACCGGCTGGACGCTGGGAGACATCGCCGTGGCCCCCGGTGAGCAGCCGGAGCCGGTGCTGGACACGCCCCAGGGCAGGCTCTGGGCGCATCCTGTCCGCGGGTTCGAACTGCACGGGGCCGACGGCGTGCGGCGGGTCACCGAACTCGCCGAGCCGCGCGGGACCGCCCGGCGAACCCCGCTGGCCCGTCTCATCACACCACTGGCCGAGGCGGCGGCCCGCGCCCAGGTGCTGGAGGTGCACCAGCGGGAGCACCGGGCGCTGAACACCTGAGCGGACGCGTGTGCCGAGCGGCTGTGCGGGCGCGGACACCGAACGTCTCGTCGGAGGTGGGCACGGGTGCGGGCGCCGCTGCCGGAAATGTGGCGGGCGGCGCCCGGCGCCTTTCGCGAGCGGGCCCGCCGCCGCGGCCCGGGTGGTCAGGTCAGCGGCGTGAGCCTGCCAGGGGCCGCGGACG
Source organism: Actinomadura sp. NPDC047616 (assembly GCF_040642915.1). Classification (NCBI taxonomy): domain Bacteria; kingdom Bacillati; phylum Actinomycetota; class Actinomycetes; order Streptosporangiales; family Thermomonosporaceae; genus Actinomadura; species Actinomadura sp. NPDC047616. Next base: position 255,539 of record NZ_JBEYTB010000007.1, on the reverse strand, counting down.
GCCCGGAGACGGCGAACCCCAGTGCCGTCGGAATCCGCGTCTCCGGGTTGGCGATGAGGGCGCCGACCTGGCCCGCCGCCGCCATCCCCTCCGCCACCGCCCCGGGGCGGACGCCCACCACGTAGTCGGCCTCCATGGCGTTCGCCGCGGTGACGCACCCCGTGGGCAGCGTCGCGTACGCCCCCAGGTAGACCCGGCTGCCGACCGGTATGAGCGAGGCGAGCGCACGCACCACGATCCGCGCGGCCGGTCCCGTCACGGTCACCGCTCCCATGCCCTCGAGTGTCCGCCTGACCTGTGCGAGCTGCTCCTCGGTGAGAATCCCGCCGGCGAGGAGCGCGGTCGCGTCGAGGCCCGTGCCGCTGCGGCGGCTCACCACCACCGAGCCGCCGATCCGCGAGACGACCGCACCCGTCCGCGCACGTGACGCCTTGATCGTCTCGATGGCCCGGCGGGCCGTGGCCAGGTTGGGGAACCCGGGGACCTGGTACACGCCGTGCCTGCCGCAGACGGTCACCTCGGTGCCCTGGATGTGCACCTCGTCGACGCGCTCGTCGCGCCACAGCTCACCGAGCATGTGGCTGCCGCTGAGCACGTCGTAGACCCGGCCGGCCATCGCCCGGTCCCCGTCGGTGTAGTGGGTGAGGACCTCCATCCAGATCGCGGCCATCCGCGGCCGGAGGGACTGCGCGATCCGCTCCGCGGCGACCCATACCGGCTCCGTCGCAGGCGGGAGTCCCGGCCCGCCCGGATCCGCGGGCTCCTGCGCCTTCGGCATCGCCACGTCCGCCGGTGCCCCGGCCTGTGCCGGAGCCTGTGCCGGGGACGGCGGGGGCGCCTGCGTTGGAATCTGTGCCGGGGGCCGGGTCTGTACGTGGGCTTGTACGGGGCCCTGTGCTGAGGGCTGCGCCGGAGGTTGTGCTGGGCCCTGTGCGATGGGCTGAGCGGAAGGCGGGGAAGGCTGCTGCGCTGGGGGCGCCTCGGGTGCCGTCTTGCCCTGTGGTGGCGCCGCGGCTCCGGTGGCCTGACCAGGGGCGGTTCCTGCGACCGAGTCCCAGGACGAGAACAGCGAAGCCCATTCGTCCTCTGCCCCCGGCTGCGCGGCCTTCGGCTCGGGTGAAGAGGAGGCCGCCGCCCCGGCCGCCGCCTTCTGCTCGGCCGGGGTGGGGGGCTTGTCCTGCGAGGCCTCGGCGTCCGGCGGGTACTCGACCTCCGGGGTGACGCCCAGGGCCGCCCAGAAGTCCCACCCCGCAGCGGGGGCCTGATCAGCCGCCATATTGATCATTTCCTTCCGTACGATCGTGCGATCCGTGCGACTGGTGAGAGATGTGCCGGTCAGGGGCGTCGATCATCGGGACCCCAGGCCGAGCAGTCTCCGCAACCGGCCGTCCTGACCGTCCGCCGGCGGCGGGGCCGTTTCGAACACCGGGTCCGCGGTGACGACCCGCAGGATCTCGCGAAGCGTCGCCGCCAGCTCCGGAGCGGCGCGCAGCGCGCCCAGCCGGCGATCGTTCGCCGCCCGCGTCCATTCCCGGTCGTCCGGGATCAGCCCGACGAACCGCCATCCGGGCAGCAGGTCCATGACGTCCTCCGGGCCGCAGCCGACGTCGGCGCGGGCCCGGTTGAGGATCAGCGACAGCTTCTCCGGGGCGACGCCGCCGCCTCGGGAGTGCTGCGGGAGGGTGATCGCTCGCAGCCAGGAACGGGCGGCCTCCAGCGTCACCCGGTTGGGTTCGACGGGAACCAGGATCGCGTCGGCCTCGGGCAGGACCAGGTCGGTGAACGTGGTGTGGTAGAGCTCGGCGACCGGCGTGTCGACGAACACGAAGTCGAACGCCGTTCGCAGCACCGCCAGGATCCGCCGGTACAGCGCCGAGTTGATCAAGGCGGGGTCGGCGTTGACGACGTCCGGTGGCCCGAGCAACGCGTACAGGCCGATGTCGGGGACGTGCGCGAGATGGTTGCGCACCGTCTGTGCCGAGAGCGTTCCGCTCTCCCGGAGCAGGTCCAGGATCGTGGGGGACTCCAGGTTGAGGTAGCGGGCGACGTCGGCCTGCTGGAAGTTGGTGTCCACCACCACCACTGTTCCGCCGCGGCCGACCGTCTGAAGGTGCTCGGCCGCATGGACCGCCAGGCTCACGGTCGTGCTGGTCTTGCCCACGCCGCCCTTCGCCGACGCGACGGCGATGACGCGGCCGGCCGCCGGTGCCGCCGTCGCGGCCGGCGGCCGAACGGGCGCCGCCGGCGGGCCCGGCCAGCCGTTCGAGGAGGCCGGGGAGGGCGCCGCACCCGTGTTCGGTTCGGACACGGGGGCGGAGTCCGGCTCCCGCCCCGAATAGGGCGTTGCCGGGGGGTGTGGCCCTGGCTGGGACCGCGGGCCATCCGGTGCGGCGTGGAGGCTCGTCCCTTGCCGGGGGCCTGACGTGTCCCGGCGCCCTCGTTCGTGCTGGGGCCATGGCGCGATTTGGGACCAGGACGTGGGCTGGGCCCCCGATTCGGGTTGAGGCCCTGGGGACGGCTGGGCGTGTTCGGCGGGCTCTGGGGCCGGGGCCGCGGCGGGGGCCGGGGCTGCCGCCGGGGCGGGGGCTGCCGCGGGGGGCGGGGCCGTGGCCTGGGGTGGCGCCGATTCGGGGACACCGAACATCGCCAGCAGTTCCGACAGCCTCAGTTGCCGGCCGGTGACCCGCACCCTCGGGTCGAAGACATCACCGCGCTCGGCGAAGAAACCGTGCACCAGCACGGTGAACCCGCTGCCGGCCAGTCCGTTGGCCAGGACGGTCACCCCGGCACCGGGGACGTCCTCGACGAACCCCGGTGCGAACAGGAACGCGGCGGGGGGACTGACCCGCCCGCTCTTGGACAGGGTGCGAAGTTCCGCCGCGGAGGCGGCGTCGAACACCGCGGGGAACCGGCCGGTCTCCCGCAACTTCAGCGCGACGCCCGGGGCCCCCGCCACGACGAGGTTCGGGGCAGTTGCCATCACAGTGTCCTCAGAGCTCTGGTTGTCGACCGGCCGACGGGGCGACCGGAGTCTCCTAGTCCGACTGTGCGGACAACGGCGGCTGCCGCCAGCCGTGAATGCCGGACTGTCTCCCGGAGAGCTCACACAACCTGGGAGATGACACGCATGGTCAACCTGAGGGCCACGTTCGGGCGGCTCACCGGGACAAGCCGCGCAGGTCGTTCCGAGGCCGACACCGCCACCATGTGGACGACCCCGTACGCATGGCGGACCGCCGACGGCGTCTACGTCGGCCACAACGGCGAGGTGTGGATGTACCGCACCGTGCGGCTGTCACCGATGAAGTGGGAGGATCCCGAGCAGCAGCTGTCGCTGGCCGCGCCGCTCGCCCGGCTCCTGGACGACCTCGGCGGGACCTCGCGCCAGCCCATCGGCGGCCTGGCGACCCTGTCCAACAACCGGCGTGTCCACCTGGTGTCGATCACCTGGGACGACCTCGTCACGCCGCCGAGGGACAACACCGAGATGCTGCGCGCCTACCAGGCGGGTGCCTTCGGGTTCCTGGCGCCCAAGCGGGTTCTGTTCGTCGGCGTGCAGCTGCGGTCGTCGCTGCGGGACCAGGCGGCGAAGGCCGACCGGCGCTCCGGCGGCGGCATGTCGATGTTCAGGTCGCTGACCGAGCTGGTCAAGGAGTCCATCGCCGAGGACGTCCCGGACCTGGCCCCGTACCAGCGGGATCTCGAACTCGTCACGTCCCTGTTCGACCGCGCCGACGCGCAGCCGCCCACGCGGCAGGAGCTCGACCAGCTGGAGTCCTGGTACAACCTCGGGCGCGGCCCGGACGCGGTGATCGAGGAACTGCCCACCCGGCTGGCCGTGTCCGGTGTCGGGGAGCTGGAGATGTCCGCCGTCATGCGGTTCGAGCAGCCGATCATGCCGTCCCCGTACGCCCAGTGGGCGCTGGAGGCGATCAGCCACCCCGGCGACGCCCCGCACGTCGTCTCGATCCGCGCCGAGCTGGAGCCGCCGAATCTGACGCGGGCGCGGGCCCGCCGGGCGCAGCGGCGGATCATGTCGAACATGGAGGAGGAGCGCAAGACCCAGGACCTGGAGAAGGTGGAGCTGTCGGAGACCTACCAGCAGGCCAAGGAGGTCGAGGACTACCTGGCGGGCTCCAGGCAGCCCATGCTGGCCAACTGCAGCTTCGTCATGGCGCGGGAGGTCACCGACGCCACCGAGACCTACCTGGACTTCCTCTCCCAGAACTACGGGATCCAGATGAAGCCCCTGGAGCACCGGCAGATCCAGGCGCTGGAGGAGACCCTGCCGTGCTCCTCGGTACGGGTCAACCCGTTCCTGCAGGACGTGAACGTGCCGATGGTCTCGCACGCCGGACTGCAGTCGTTCTCCCATCTGGGCGACGACACCGGGGTCTTCGGCGGGCTCATCGACCCGGACGGCACCCCCTTCTTCGTCGACCCGCTCGGCGCCCCGCGCAAGAACCTCCCGCCCGTCTTCGGGATCTTCGGTGATCCCGGCAGCGGAAAGACGTTCTTCGCCCAGTCCGTCGCCGTGCAGTCCGCCCTCAACGACCTGCCGGTGATCTTCGTGAACCCCAAGGGCGGCGACTCGCTGTACGGAATGGTGGACTACGCCCAGGGGCTGGGCGTGCCCAGCGGGCGGGTGTCCATGTCGGCACTGGAGGACACCCCCGGCGCCTTCGACCCGTTCCGGTACGCGCCGCCGACCATCGCGGCGGAGATCGCCAACGTGCACATCCTGTCCGCGCTGGACGACTACCGGGACGGCCTGTCGCTGCCGGAGCGGCTGGCCCTCGGCTCGGGCCTGAAACGCGGTGCCCTCAACGGCGCCCGCTGCGTCTGGGAAGCCCTGCAGTACGTCCCCGGTGACGAGGCGGAGCGGCTGCGCGGCCTGATCGAGCAGCAGATGGAGGCGTCCAGCATGTTCTCCCTCGGCATCGCGCTCCGGCCGCTGCCCCGCCTCGACGTCCAGCAGCGGCTGACGCTGGTCGACTTCGACCGCGACCTGGGGCTGCCCGAGGGCAAGACTCCGAGCGAGTACTCGGCCTCGGAGCGGATCGCGCTGGCGGCCGTCCGCCTGGTCATCCGGGCGTCACTGGAGATCCTCATCGCCAACCGGTCCGGCGTGCTGATCGTGGACGAGGCGTGGACGTTCCTGTCGCAGGCCGAGGGCCTGGCCTCGTTGCAGCGCATCTCCCGGGAGGGCCGGTCGCTGAACATCCTGCCGGTGTTCCTCACCCAGCGGATCGCCGACGTGGTGACCAAGGACCTGGAGTCCTACCTCAGCCGGGTCCTGGTGCTCAAGCTGAACGAGGCCAGGGAGGCGGAGACGGCGTTGAGGCTGTGCGGCCTGGAGCCGACTCCCCGGCGGCTCGCCGAGATCCGCGAGTTCGGCCCGCTGCCGCCGGAGGGCGACCGGCCGGCCCGCTGGGCGCGCGGCATCTTCCGTGATCTGGTCGGCCAGCACGCCCAGGTCGTGCTGGGGCCAACGCCTCCTGACGCCGCGGCGGCCTACAGCACCAACCCCGAGGACCGCCGCAGGCGCGAGGAACGGCGCCTGGCCCTGGAACGCGCCGACCACGACGCGGCGGTGCTCGCCGCGGCCCCGGCCGAGGAGGGAGCGGACGCATGGCTCGTCGACTGAGGCGACCGACGCGGCGTCCGGCGCCCGCGCGCACGCCGCGCTCCGCACGGCGCCGCACCGGCGCCCCGTCCGGCTCCACACGGCCGCGGCCCTCGGGCCCGCGACCTTCGAAACCGCGGCCTTCGGGACCGCGGCATGGGCTTCAACTGCTGGTGTGGGCGCTCGCGCTGACGGTGTTCTGCGGGCTGGCCGTGCTCTCCGGGCACACCGTCGGATCCGGGTCCGGATCCGAGAAGACGGCATCCGGAGCCGCCGGACCGGCCACGCCGGTATCGGCGGCTCCCGGTTCGACGGTCACGGGCTCCCCGGCCACCACGGATACGGGGGGCCAGGTGGTCGCGGCCCCCATGGCCCCTCCCGACGGCGAGTCGACCGACAACGGCTGGGAAGAGTTCGAGGTCGAAAAAGATGGCTGTGCCGCGTACAACGAGAAGCGGGACTTCCTGCCGCTGAACCGGTGGACCTCCCTCAGCCTGCACACGGTGGACAACGCCTGGATCCTCAAGACCCGGCTGTTCATCTCGATGATCGCCAGCCTGATGTTCATGGCGGCGGGGCTGGCCTGGCGGATCATCGGCACGCTCATGGGGTTCGGTTACTCGTTCGACATGATCTGCAGGGCGGCCGATCCGATCAACTCCGTCGTACGGAGCTTCTCCCTGTACGCGTCCTGGTTCCTGATCCCGGCATGGCTGTTCGTTCTGATGGCGGCGGTCAAACGGTGGACCGGAAACCAGCGGAAGGGGCCCGCGTCCGCCATGCGCATGATCATGGGGTTCCTGCTGGCGACGGGGACGATCTTCTTCATCGGCGACCAGTCCGACCAGCACCGGGACGACCCGACGGCGGCGTACACGGTGCCGTGGATGGCCAAGACGGTGCAGAGCTGGTTCGGCAGCGCGTCGGACTCGCTGCGCGACCTGCAGAAGATCGGACGGTTCGACAACGGCGCGGAGACGAACCCCGTCTTCTATGACACGAACCCGAAATGGGCGGGCAAAGTCACCTGTGCGGCTCTCGACAAGGCACTGTACGACCGGTATATGTCCGACAACGGGAAAAAAAGTTCGCTGGGCCTGTCGGGCAGCGAGGCGATGGTGCAGGTGAGCAAGATCTGGGAGATGTCGCTCATCCGTTCCTGGCAGACCGCGCAGTTCGGTGAGGGAACCGAGCAATATCCCTCTCCGGCCCATGCGTCCTGCCGTCAGCTCGAAGCCAACTCCAGTGTGCACACGTTGCAGAAACTGGCGGCCTACGACCTGTCGACCGGCAACGAGATCGGCACCACCACGACCGAGATGCCGCGCGGGTTCTACCTCGATCCCCCCGGGGACGAGAAGATCATCATGGTCGCCTGGGGTGCCTGTAAAGGGGACGACGACGGGCGCGGAAGCAACCACACGATCCCGCAATGGGACAAGGCCAAAGACGACGACCTGGATGACAAGTCGGAATCATGCGGGCACCTCTACAGCAGCGCACCTACGGTCGATACCGGCGACATCTGGTCGTTGAGCCGACTGCATGACGGGGTCGACACCTTCTATTTCAACGGCGGTGATGAGCTCGACGACAAGTTCGGCGAGTGCTACACGTCCGAGGAAGCCTGCCGTTACAGTTATAAATTCGTCAGTGCCTGGCTGGGGGCCAATCAGGTCGATCGGCTCACCCAGGGCCTGATGTCGTTGATCGTCGCCTTTGTCTTCCTGTTCGTCCTCGGTCCGATGGCGATCGGTATGACGGTCTCCGGCGTGGGACTGGCGGGTCTTGTGATGATTCTTCCCATGACGTTGCTGTTGCTGGGCATGGGCCTGCCGCAGGGCATGAGACTGCTCAGGCTCACCGGTGCGGCGGCGGCCGGCGACTTTCTCTTCACCATGGGCCTGACATTCCTGACGATGTTCACCGACACCACTTATCAGGCCATTCATGCGACCTTCGGCGATTCCACTCCGAACTTCTTCGAGCAGATCGCGCAGGGGGCGGCTCCGCTGGTGGCGCTGTTCCTGTTCCGGAAGATCAGCAGGATCCTCGGCATCGGCGACATCTCCACCACGACCGGGGCCGTGGGGTTCGCCGCGGCCGCGGTGCTGAAGGGCAGCGGCGACCGGAGGCTGGCGCGCGACTCGGGCCGCCTGATGTCCCGCGGACTCGGCCGGCTCGGGATGGGCCGGATGCGGCTGGGCGCCCTGGACGAGCGGTCGCTGCAACGGCGAATGATCAACAACCGGGCGACGCGTGGGATGACCAGAGCCACGGGACGAGGCGTGCGGAGGGCCACCCGGCCGCTCACCGACTGGGTGCGGGACAGGTACGACGCCGGTCGCGCGGGCTTGCGAAGGGGCACCATGGCCCTGCAACGCGGAGCTGTGTCGGGATCGCCCGCACAGCGCGCCGCGGCGTACACCGGGCTGACCGCGGGCATGGCCGGGCTGACGATGCTGGCGCCGCCCGCCGTGCTGGCGACGCTGCCGCTGATGGCCTTCACCGGCGGTGCAGCGGCCCTGCGCGGCGGCCAGGCCATGTTCGGCGGCGGGCGCCGCGGATCCGGTGCGGGAGGCGGGGCGGCGGGCCTGAAACCGGGCGCGGCGGCGGGGATGCCGGTGGCCAAGAGCTGGCGGGCGGGCCAGCGACAGGCCGATGACTGGCACCGCAACATCATCCGGGTCAGCGATGACGAGGAGCGCGAGAGGCTGATCAGGGAGCACACCCTGGACGGGCTGAACATGCTGCGCGCCCGGCAATGGGGTGCCGCGCACGCCGATGGCCTCAACCCGGAGTTCACCGGATTCGCCAACGACGAGGAGAAGATGCGGGCGCGCGCCGAAATGGCGAGGAGGATGGGGCTGAAGCCCGACCAGATCATGATCGGCGACCATGGCCTGGCCATCCCCGTTCCACCCCGGTTCGACCGGACGACCGGACGGGTGGTGTACCCGGAAGACATGACCGTCGATGACTTCGCCACCAACCCGTACAACTTCTTCGACCCGTACACCCTGCAGCGCAAGATGGTCAACGGAGCCCCAGAGAACGACGACCAGTTCATCGCCCGGCTCGCCGCGCAGGCGCGGGAACGCGGCTACATCAACGACAATGGCGAGTACATCAACGTACTGGCCGCCCACGGAATCGACACGAGCCGTCCCGAGGTGCGGGAGCGGGTGGCGCACGTCATCAGCGGGGGCACGGACGAGGAGATTTCCAGGATCACCATCACCGCTCGCCGGTCGGAGGACACCGCCGTAAGGACGGCCCGGGAAGAATGGGCCCAGGCGGAGCTGCCGGGCACCGATATCCGCCGGCAGCGTGACATGGAGGCGGTGCACAGAGTGGCGGAGGCCGCGCAGCGCGAGATCGGTGACTTCCGGAAGATCCGGGTGGAGATGCCGGACGGCGGTTCCGGGACGGCCGAAGAACTCCATCTTCGGCTTGAGCAGGACCTCACCAGACTGATGAGCGTCGTTGCGGAGGTGCAGGATCTTCATGATGCGAATGCCGCGGGGTTCGCGGGCGACTTCCCGGCGGAGTTCGAACGGCTGACCGGCCTGCAGCAGGAGGTCGCCGCGAACATCGACCGGCTGAGCGCGCAACTGCGCGACGCGGTCGACGCGTCCGCGTCGGCGCGCGGCGTCTGCGATCTGCGGGTACGACTCGCCGATCCGAGCACCGTCATGGACACCGAGGAGCTGGAACGGGTCGCCGAGCAGATCACCGCACAGACGCGGCGGGCACAGCAGGACTGGCACGAGACGATCGAGAGGCTGGCCGGCTCCATCACGCGGACGCCCCACACCACGGCCGACACCGATGCCCTCATCGACGCCCTCGACGAGTTCAGGGACACGATCAGGCGGCGCGTCGACAGCGAGGAACGGGACAACAAGGAGGTGTTCGACAGGTTGGAGGACATGCGGCGGTCCCTTGAGAGCAGCCGACGGATGACCCAGATCGACCCCCGGCTGACTTCGAGCCGTCCGGTCGACATCCGTCAGCTGTTGAGGGAGATGTACGAGCGTGAGGTCACCAGGAACTAGCGTGCGGAATCCGGTGAGCCGGACCCGGTGATCCGGACAGAGAACCGGATAGGAAACCGGATAGGAAACCGGCCTCCACCCCGGTGTGGGGTGGAGGCCGGCCGGATTCGAACGAGTCTTCCGGGAGTACTCGCTATTCCGGGCAGACCACGTATTCCGGGTCCGTCGGGCAGGTGCCCAGCGGATGGTCCTCGGCGTAGTCCGTGAGCGCCTGCTTGAAGGCCTTTTCGGAGCTCTGCGTCCACTCCTTCGACTCGGTTGCGGCGAAGGCGCGGTCCAGAGTGAGAACACCTTCGTTGAGAATGCCCGTGATGGGCCCGTCCTGGTCAAGGTCGTCGAACCGGAACCAGTTGCCGCTGCTCCGGCCGGTGAAATGCCTCCTGTCCCTGACGCCTGGACGAGGCAGGCCGCCCGGCTTCCCGGACTCCTCGGAGAAGGCGACCAGAATGTACTGGCCATCGATGTACCCCGAGGAGCCGGAGACGGTCAGCCGAAGCTTCCTGTGCTCCTCTTCACGTATGAGGGTGAAGATGTACGTCTGAGAGGAGGCCTGGTTCTTCCCAGGAGTACCTCCCGTGGGGTCGTCCTGACCACTCGTCAAGGCCCCGGCCAGCAGGGCCACGACCACGCCCAGTACCGTCACGACGGTGCCGAGGGCGGTCAGGATTCGCCGTCGCGTTTCCGGCTTCGCGCGCAGTTTCACGGTCATTTCCTTCCGCTACGAAGGCGCGCGGGACCGGATCCTTGAACCCGACCCCTGTGCGCCGTCTGACAAGACGTCTACAGGGCCGGGTTCGGCTCTGTTTGTGTGTGCCGGTCAATTCTCGCCCAGAGCGCCTCGCTCTCGCAATCGGTCCGCGGCATATGAGATTGAATCTGCTTGGATACGCGCGGTGCCGCCTGTCGGCCGGGGTCACACCTTGCTGCGATCGAACCAGCCGACCCAGGTGGCCTTGCCGTAGTCGCGCTCGACGCGGGAGACGTCCTTGCTGGTATTGGTGTGCACCTTGTAGCCGTCGGCCAGCTGCATCGCCACGTGACCGTCATTCGGCTCCACCAGGTCTCCCGGCTTGGCCTGGCTGAGCGGAATCTTCCGCATCCAGGGAACCGCCCGCAGAGTGTGGGTGGTTGGAGCGTTGCCCCGGTAGAGGTTCGGAACCGCGCTCCGGTAGGCACGGGAAACGAAGCTCGAACAGTCGGCGTAGTTGTCCCAGTTACGTTGTGGATCGCACATGCAGTAAGGGAGGCCCAGATGGGTCAGCGCCCATTTGATGGCCTTCGCCGCCTCTGGAGTGCGGGCCTTGGCCACCGAGTCGACGCACAGCTTGTGGACGCCGATCTCCGCGGCGCCCTGCCGGAGGGTGTTCTTCGGGGCCTTCTTGGGGCAGCCGTCCGGACCGACCTCGACCTGCGTGGCACCGGGGGCGGAGCCCGCCTCCGAACCCTCGGCGAGGGAGCCGATCGGCTTGCCGGCGCTGTCGAACGGGGGGATGACGCCGCCGAAGAACCAGGCGTACTCGACGGCGCGTTGCTCCAGCGGGATGGTTACCCCCTCCGTGCTGCCGAGCCAGCTCCACGCCTTGGTGGCGTCCGGAGCGATGGGGGCGCCGATCGCCGTCAGCGGGCGCAGCGCCAGCCGCGGAATGACCAGGGTGTCCTGACCGAGGACCGGGGGCGTCGGCTCGTTGGCGTCCTCCCTGCCCTGGTAGTAGTTGGCCAGGCCGTTGAGATTGTCCCCGTTCGCACTGTCGCTTGCGGCCAGACCGGTGGCGATCTGCGCGAGCGCGGTGTTGAATCCGGGAGCCCAGGATCCGATGACACAGGCCCTGTCCGAACTCGGGTCGGTCAGGCCATTGGCCGCTGCCAGATCCGACAGCTTCGGCTCCCACTCGCTGTAGACCTTCTCCCTGCTCGGGGGATCCTCAAGGTCCGCGAAGTCCTTGGCATGCGGGGCGATCGCGGTCAGGAAGCCGGTCATCACCTGGGTGCACTTTTCAGACGTGGTGAACTCGGTTCCCGGTCCGATCGTCGAGAACAGCCGCAGGTCGGTGCCCATGGCGATGCCGAGCTTCGCCCAGCCGCCGACCATGGGCTGGAAGACGCCGAGGTCCTGCGGGCGTTTCTTCGGTTCGATCCTCTCGACGGAGAGCACGAGTTTGGCGGCGCCCGCGATGTTCTCGTCCACATCGCACCGGTCCCTGACCCCGGCCGCCTTCGCCTCCTTCTTGGTCATCGGGAAGATGCCCTGGCGTCTGTCCTTGTCGTCGTCACAGCCCTTGGTCTTCCACTTGCCGGCTCCGTAGCTGACCGACATCGCCTCGTTGACGAGGGTCTTGACGGCGGTGGCCCGGTCGGTCTCGACGGAGTACGCGAACTCCTTCCCCTTGTACCTGCCGCCGGTGACCAGATAGAGGTCCTGCAAGCGGGTGGCCTCACAACGCCAGACTGAGATGATCTTGAAACTGATCGACCAGGGCTTGTCGGGGTCGTCCGGCGGGGGCACGGTGCACGGCCGGTCGGGATCGGCGGAGCGGTCCACGAAGATCCCGGCGACTTCGATGATCTTGCCCCAGTACTTCCGGGCGTTCTCCTGGTCCTTGGCCGACCCGTTGGGCTTCCACTCCGGGCTCTCAGAATCGGCGTGGACGCGCTCGGCCGTCTTGGTGAGCTGGCGGGCGACGAAGAGCGAGGAGTCGCACGGATTCTGGGGATCGAGGCCGTCCATCCGCATCTGGGCCGCCGCCGCGGGACTGATCAGGTACGGTCCCGACCCCTGGTTGTCCTTGCCGCCGATGCCGGGGGTGGGATTGTCGACTGCGCAACCGTCGGCGTACAGGCCGGTGCCTTCGGCGGCGCCCATGTCGGCGGGGTCCATGCCGGCGGCGGGCGGGCCGGCCTCCGCACGGGACGTGGCGGGCCGCCCCATGGTCCCGTCGGCCCCGGCACGGAACGAGGCGGGCTGCGCCCCGCCGCCTCTGGGCGGGTATTTCCTGGCGGCATCCCGCATCTTCGACATCACGTCGTCGACGTACTCCCACACCGTCGGGTTGAAGGAGCAGGCTGCCGGACACTCGTCCCACATCCTCGGCGAATTCGCCCATACAGGATAGAAGTGGGCAGCTGCGACCTGCTGCCACTTCCTGTACGTTTTCCACTTCGCCAGGATGTTCTTGGTCGCCCAGCGGTCCTGCACGCTCGGCGGCGCCTCGCACGCGGTCTGGTAGCCGCCGAATTTGTTCCAGGTGCTGGAGATGACCTGGTAGGCGCCGCAGGCGTCGCTTTCGCTCGTCCCGGCCCGGGCCTTGTAGTCGCCGTTCGACTCGTGCTTGCGCAGCGCGTACAGGAACCAGCCGAGCTGGTGGCCGAGGTCGCCGGCCGGCGGTGTGGAATGGCCGCCGGAACCGCGTACGGCGGCGGTCGAACCGGGGCCTTCGACGCCTCGGACGGGCCCCGGGCCCGCGCCGCTGGTGTTGCCGACCTCCACGGCGCCACCGCCGCCCTCCCCTGAAGGGACCTCCGACGCCTTGCGCCCGGGGTCGCGGTCGATGTTGTCGTACGGGCTGTAGCGGGCGAAGTCGGTCTGCGTCTTGGCGATGCCGGCCAGGATGGTCCACGGCGGCTTGGCGTAGTCCTCCGCCCCGCCCTCGGCGGCCCGGTCCGCGGCGTTCTTGAGGATCTTCTGCCATCCCTCGGGGAAGTACTCGGCGACCTTACGGTCCGAGGCCTCCTCAGGCTGGACCTGCTCGTCATCGGACGTGACTCCGATGCCCAGGATCATCGCGAGGAGCAGGATGATGACCAGGGGCAGAGCCAGCACCGGCAGGGCGGCGGTCATCAACACCCGGAGCTTCCCGTGGCTCGCCCCCGAGCCCTTCCCCGAGCCGCCGGCCTTCTTGTTCTGTTCGCTCTTGTTCTGTTCGCTCTTGTTCTGCTTGCTCTTGTCCTGTGTGCCGCCCTCGCCGGTCCCCCCGCCCCCGGCCCGGAAACCGCGCCAGGCCGATTCCGGCGCCAGCTTCCCGAGGCGAGACCCTTGCACTCTGTCCAGAAATCCCTGGGCCGGGGCGGAATGCTTGACCCTGTCGGAGACACCGCGCGTGTACAAGCTGAGGCCCCTGGCGAGCGCCTGACCCACTCCCTGCCCCCCAGCGTCGAGGGCCTTGTCTCCCAGGGGGGCGCCCTTCAGCGGCGCCCCGAGGTGCTGTTCGGCGGCTCGGGTCACAGTCGCACCGGCGGCCTGGGTCGCCTCGTCGACGACCTGATCCGCCATCCGCCGCGTCAGGCCCTTTTCAGGCTCGTCGTCCGTGGCGGGCCCCTGGGCCGCCTTCGCGGCCGCGTCCAGCGCCTGTTGCGTGGCGAAAGGGTTGGCCGTGGACGGAAGCTCGACGGCTCCGCCCATCAGCCCGGCCTCGCCGTACGGGGCCTTGCCCAGTCCGTCCACGCCCCGGTCGGCGGCCGCTTGCGCGGCGAGGATGTCGTCGACGTGTGGGGGCCGCTGAGCCGCCGAGAGCGCACGGGGATCGGCCTCCGACAGGGGGACGACCACGGGCGGATGGCGGGTGGGGTCGTCCGGGGGCTCCAGATCGTCCAGCAGGTCCGGATCGTCCAGCGGCTCGGGGGCGCCAGCCGGGTCGGACGGCTGCCGAGGGCTCCTGTCCGGCTCGTCCACGCGGTACCTCGCTCAGCTCTGCGGCTTCCCTGGATCGGGGTGATCGCCAATGACCGTCCGCCGCTGCGCAGAGAGGGCAAGGAGACGGGACGCCGGGGGGATACCGGAGGGGGCGCCGCGCTAGCGTGCGCGGATCGCGTAACCGGACTCGTCCCGCTCTACAAGGATCTCCACGACGTGGGTTCTCGCCGTTCCGCCATGTCTGATCGTCGCGCTGAACCGGTACTGGCTGTTTCCGGTCACCGAGGGGTCCGTGACGGTGATCTCTCCCACCACCGATCCCGGCGGTGTCGGTGTCCTGGCCGGGGTGGGCCGCGCCGCGCCGACAAAGGGGATTCCGGTCCAGTCTCCGGTCGCCGTGGCCTTGGCGGCGGCCATGGCCACATTCCGGGCACCGGCCGGGACGACCGTCGTGCCGCCACCGGTCACCGGGACGCTCATCGCGGCGGAGGCGGTGAAGTCCTTGGCGGAGACTCCCGCGGGAGGCGTCTGAGAAGGAGCCGTGGACGTGGTGGACGGCGCGCTCGCCGCGCCGGGCGTGGTGCCGGAACCGCGGGGGTTCAGCGTCTCGACGGCGTACGGTGGCGGCTTGCTCCCGGTGGTGGCGCCGCCGGAGGATTCGCCGCGCCCCACCACCGCGCCGACCACCAGCATCATGACGATGCCGCCGACGGCGACCCAGACCGCGACATCCCACCATTCGGGCAGTTCGGTGCGGTCCCACGGACGTTGCCGCCGCCGGTAGCCCGCACGGACGTAGTCGGTCAACTTCGGCATACCGGTGACCGTCGCCGCCGGACGCGCGCGGGCAACCGGCGCGCGGTGACCAATCGCGAATCGGTCTGGCGTCCGGGACGTGACCGCGCACGGTCCCAGGCATGAGCGAGGACGAGCCCGTCAAAGGACCGGCGATGCTGGCCGCGACCAACATGCTGAAGCCGCCACCGACCGTGATCGGCAGCGTGAACAAGCAGGTCACACTGCCCCGTACGGTCAGGCTCACCACGCTCATCGGGATGCTCGCCGGCGCGACGCTCGGTTTCCTGGCCGCCTTCCTCATCGCCGGTCCAGGCCTGAAGGCGCTGATGTACGGTCCGACGCTCGGCGGGGCGGTCGGCTGGGGGGTCGTCAACTTCTCACCGTTGCCGGGGGAGTCGCTCGCCAGGTGGCTGGGGTTGCAGATCAACGAGACCCGCAACCGAAAGCTCGTTCTCGACGGCCGGCCCGTCCGTCTCTACGTGGGCATCGCCCCACTGCGCCGCACCGCCGCGGGAACCATCCGGATGGTGCCGGGCGGCGTTCCGATGGACGCCGTCCGCTGGGACCCGCGCGGTTACCCGCAGCAGGAGATGCCCGGCGAAGTCCGGCTGCCCGGCCGCCCGCGCAAGGGCCGTGGGCTGACCGCGTCCTCCCGGAAACCCGCCCGCCGTGGGCGCGTCCGGCGCGACTGAGCCTCCGCTACTTGCGCATCGGCGGGACGGCCGCACGGTCCTGCCTGCGACGTGACAAATGGGGAGAGGACGATGCCGGAACAGTCACCCACCCGCTTCACCATGGTGCCCGCCCGGCGTTCCAGCGAGCCGACCGCTCGCAGGCGGGCCAGGAGAATCCTGGGTGCGCTCTTCCTCGCGGCGGGACTCAGCGTCGTCGCCACGGTCGTCGCCCTCGCCAAGGGGAGCACCAAGCCCGATCTGTCATCGGTCGACCCGCAAGGCCGCGACCTGGCCTACACGGCGGCGGTGAACTTCCTGGCCGGCACCCGGCAGAACGTGCCCCATGCCGAGTCCTTCAAGCCGGAGACGGCCGTCAACCAGACCGCTGACGGGCGCAGCACTCCGCTCGACTACCGGTCGCTGAGCTGGGTGGGGTTCAGCCCCCAGCATTTCGGCTCGGAGAAGCTCGGCTTCACCGATTTCGAAGTGCACCACTTCCTCGTCGTCCTGGGAAGCCCCGGGGAACAGCCTTCACAGACCCCGAAGGCTTCGTCCGGAGCGCCGAGTGGCCGGCCGTCCACGCAGCCGGGCGGCCGACCGGCCACGGCGCCGAGCGGGCAGACGTCCGTACCGGGGGCCGCCGGCTCGCCATCTGCGAGCTCGACGGTCTCCCCACAGACCGGCCCTCCGGTCTCCGCCAGTCCCACCGCGACCGCGACCGCGAGCGGAGGTGCGGAAGCGGCGGCGCCGGCATCGAACGTGCTCCAGTTGGACGTCCCCGTACTGCTCGACCCCAAGGGACCGCTTCTGGCGGCCTCGCCCGCCTTGTCAGTCTGGAAGAACGGGGTCGGCAAGGTCGGGGGAAGGGCCGACTACACCAACTTCAGCGGCCTGACCACACAGGTCGGCAACGCGACCAAGAACCAGATCCTGCGGTGGGCGGGGGCCTATTCCACGGGTGATTCGGCGGGCCTGCTCGCCGTCACCGGTGACCAGAACGACTCCCACCGCTATGCGGGGCTGTCGGGGTTCTCCCTGGCCGATTCCCCCCAGGCCGTGCAGATCCTGTCGGCGATCAAATCCGGGAACGGCCAGGTCATCGTCCGGGTGCGGATCCTGCTCGCCAGAGCGGCGCCCGCCGGAACGGTGCCGGGCCAGAACGGCGCCGACCAGCGGTTCACCACTTTCGCCGATTTCGACCTGCTGGTGGGAGCGACCGGAGCCCAGCCTCCGGTGCTCGCCTGGGGACCGGCCGGCTCCGCCGCGGAGCTGGAGCCCTACTACAACGCCTTTACCAACTGACCGGGAACCCACAACCGGAGGAATCACGATGTCACTCCCTGGTCTTGACGTACTTGCGGCGCCGATTGGTGAGGAAGGTGCCAACAGCTTCTTGGAAGACTCGCCGGCGGGCAGGGCGCTCGTGGCGATCTGCGGCGCGCTCGCGGTCGTCATCGTGGTGTTCGCGGTGTTCCGGATGGTCAACGGCATCGGCCGGGGCAGGCCGGGCGAGGCGTTCAGGTCGCTCACGTTCGGTCTGCTGATCGGCGGGCTGCTGTTCAATCTCAACCTCACCACCTCTGGGGTGAGGGCCATGGGCGACATCGTCGGCAAGGTCTTCGAGAGCATCACCACCGTCAGCAACAGCAACAACGACAACTGACGCCGGTGCCGCAGCGCAGGGGGTGAATATGGCGTACAGCGGAGGGTCGGGGTCCGGGGCCGGAGACGACAGTGGCGGCTACCTGTTCACGACCGTGGTCATGGTGGCACTCGCGTTCCTGCTCGTGGCCTTCGTCCCGGCCGTCTGCGCGGCGGTCGTCTTCCTCGCGCTGCGCCGGGTCCTGGCGCGCCGGGACTGGGCCATCCTGACGCTGGCGGGCGTGGCCGGATTCGCCGTGTACGCCAGGGCGAACGCGCTGAGCTACGGCTACTGGCTGCTCAGCTTCGCCGACCGCGGCCCGGGGGACCCCCTGCGGGTCCCCGTCACCGTGGTGCTGTGCGTGGCGGCGGTGCTGGCGGGCTGCACCGGCATGATCATGGGCCGGGCGATCGGCTCGCCGGTCGCCGCGCTCAGCTCGTTCCTGCGGATGAAGACCAAGGTCCTCGCGGTGCTCGACGGGACGTGGATGCGCCGCAAGGAGTCGGTCGACGATCCGATCACGCCCACGAAGGTCCGGCGGGACATGCTGAAACGGCGGGTGTCCGGCAGGGTGCCCCTGAGCGAGATCCCCGCGGTGCGCGGTCCGCACGCGACGGAGAAGGCCAGAAGGACGCCGCTCAAGGCCAAGGCAATCCCGATCGGACTGGGGCGCCGCGACCGGCCGGTGTTCCTCAGCGTCCAGGAACTGGGCATGCACGGCGCCGTGGTCGGCTCCACCGGCAGCGGAAAGACGGTCACCCTGATGTGGATCATCGGGGCGGCGCTCGACATGGGGTTCGACGTCACCGTCATCGACATGAAGGAGGACACCGAGCCGGGCGGCCTGCGCGACTTCCTGCGTGCCTACGCGCGGATGCATCGCGTGCCCATGCAGGAGATCGCCCTGGGCGACGAGCGGCCGGGCTACTGGTTCAACGCGCTCGCCGGCATGTCCGCCGACGAGGCGTTCGACACCATCATGACGATGGTCGAGTTCGACGACGCGTACTGGCAGGCACTGAACCGCAAGGTTCTGCAGCAGGTCGTCCAGATGTGCTACCAGGCCGGCGAGGTGGCGCCGGACCGGTTCCCCCCGCCGACCATGCTGGACATCGGCAAGATCATGGAGCAGGGCGAGCACATGAGGGGCGCGGTCAAGGAGCGGGTCCTCGCGATCGACCGGGTGCACGGTGCCGGTTACTGCGTGGAACGCTACCCCAACGTGCTGCGGCCGTCCCGCGACGAGGCCAACTCGGCGGCCAGCTTCGGCACCAAGCTGACCGGACTGTACGACTCCGGCGTGGGGCGGCGCGTCCTCGTCCCCGGCGGCGACCGGCAGATGATCGACGTCCGGCGCGACGGGCTGACCTATGTCGGGCTCAATTCGCTCGGGCAGCCCGACATGGCCAAGATCCTTTCCTCCTCGGCGCTGCAGCGCCTGTCGGTGTACGCCGCGCAGCGCATCCAGGGCCGCGCTCCCAAGGACCGGCCTCGGCTGATCGTCGTGGACGAGGCGAACTTCATCGACCGGACCATCGCCATGAACATGCTCTCCCGGGTCCGGTCGGCGTTGTTCAACATGATCCTCTGCACCCAGGGGCCGACGGACTGGATCGACAAGGACGGCGACGACTGGTCCCGGCTGACGCAGAACATCAACTGGCTGATCGCCATGGCCCAGTCGTCGCCCGAGTCCGCCGAGAAGTGCGCCGAGTTCCTCGGCATGCGGGACAACAACAAGTTCTCCGAGCGCCTCGGCCGTTCCGGGCATCCCCAGCAGTTCAACCTCATGGAGGAGGAGGAATTCATCGTCTCCACCCAGGAACTGCGGGACCTGGGCACCGGTGAGGCGTACCTGCGGGTCAACAAGCCCGAGAGCAGGGTCGAGTACGTGGTCGTGCCGATGCGGACGCAGGAACTGCGCTGGTACGAGGAGCGAGTGTCATGACCGCGATCCGGGTGAGACCACGGGCGGTGGCGGTCGAGGTCGCGATCGTCGTGTCCCTCGGGGTGGCGCTGGCGGGCGTTTCGCTGGGGCTGCTCGTCCTCCAGTACGGCGGGGCGCTCCGGTTCGGGACGACGGACCTGCTCATCGCCGCCGCGGCGGGTGTCGCGGCCGCCTCGGTGGTGCGGGTGACCGTGCGGCTGCACCGCCGCTGGAAGAAGTCGATCGGCCGGTTCACGGCGGCCGCCGCGCTGTGCGCCCTGGCCGGGGTCGTGGGGGCGCTCGTGGTCCTGATTCCGAGCGAGTGCCCCGGCGGCCTGTTCAGTACGGGCCGGTGCGGGGTGCGTGAGGCGGCGGCCTGGGGACAGGTGGCCGGACTGGGGGCGGTCGTCAACTTCGGGGCCGCCGGGCTCACGCTGGCGTTCGTGCGGCTGGTGCGGGCGCTCCCGGGAGCGGTCTGGGGGGTGATCAGTGACGGGACGGCGCAGGGCGTCATCTGGATCAGGACGCTGGGCGGCGCGCGGCGGCGCCGGGCCGTGCGCGTCGGCCGGCGGAGGCCGGACGGGCCGCGACGCGACCCGCGGGAACCGAAGGGGCGGCCGACACCCCGCCGCGCCGACGCCGAACGCGCCCGTCGCACGCGACTGCGCAGCCGCACCTGACACACCAGGCCCGGGTCCGATCCGGGTCTGACCGGGGTCTGATCCGGGTCCATGCGCGCCGTGCCGGATCGGGCCGAGACGTCAAGCCCAGGAGAGTCATGGCCGCGGCGACGGTCGTCCCGGATCGGCGGCGGGCGGGTTCAGGGCGTGTGCGGACGCCAGATGATCGACGAGACCACCAGCAGGACACTCAGGCAGGTGATGACGAAGGTGACGAGGGCCGGCCCCAGGGCGATGCCGCCGGGCCGTGGCAGCCGGTTCACCAGTGCACGGCGGGCCGGCCGTCCGGGGGCATCGTCATCATGAGCGGGCCGGTCGTCGAGGACGGGCCGGGAGGCATAGCCCTCGTTCGCGAGGTCGTCGGTGTACCAGGCGGTCTGCGCGCCACCGGTGGCAGGGGCCTGGACGGCGTCGCCGGAAGGAGCCTCCCAGGCTGCCGCCGCGCCGCTCTGGCCCGCGCCGCCTGCCCCGGGCGCGGCCTCGAAGGCGATCGTCGTCCTCGGTTCGGCCCCCGGAGGCGCCATGTTCATGCCGTTCCAGGTCTGCGACGTCCCGGAAGACTCCCAGCCGTTGCTCTGCGCAGGGCCAAGGGAAGAGGGACGACCGTCGGCCGCATCCGTGCTCGCGCCACCGGGGCCGGCTCCGCCGCGCGGCGCCACCGGCGGCTCGTCGGTGCCGGCCGGCTGCTTCTGGAGGTCGGCCGGCGCCGGCTCCCCGGCGGCGTCCGCGGTGTCGTCGATGATGATCCACGGGTTCTGTGCCCAGTTCCCGTCGACCGGCCTCGGCTCCCGCTCGTCGTTCATCCCGCCCGTCCCTGGAACGTTCCCGGATCGTCCGACGCCTCCATGATGGGCTCGACGAGCTTGGCCAGCGCCTTCTGCTGGATCTGCCGGACCCCTTCGCGCGACAGCCCCAGCCGTTCGCCGATGACGCGCAGCGACTGCTCCGGATCGCCGTCCAGCCCGAATCGGCGCGTCAGCACGTACCGTTCGCGGGAGTCGAGGTTGGGCAGGCCGCGGCTGCTGATGGCGCGCAGATCCAGCCGCAGCAGCACCTCCGTCTCGATGCTCGGGGAGGAGTCGGCCAGCCGTTCCTCCCACGGAGCCTCGTCCTCGGCCTGGCCCCCCGCGGGCGCGTGCAGGCTGTCGAGCCGTGGCGCGTCCAGAACCCGGCGCACCTGGGCCTCGGTCACCCCGGCACGCCGGGCGATGACGGCGTGGTCCACCGGGGCGTCCGGCCCGGCCTCCTCCAGATACGCCCGCTCCGCGGCCAGGATGGCGGGGCGTTTCTCGAAGTCCCCGGGATTGAGGTTGGGGTGGTCGGCGTCCCGCACCGCGCGCAGCACCTCCCGCTGGATCGGTTTGAACGCCCAGCTGGCGAACGGCCCACGGTCCGGGTCATAGGAGGAGATCGCCCACAAAAGCCCGACCTTGCCGGCGCTTTCGAAATCCTCGATGTGCTCACTGGACCTCGACGTGAACATGGCGACGTATCTGCGAACGAGACCGAAGTTCATGTTCAGTATTTCGTGGGTCACGTCCTCGAGTTCACGTTCGGCTCGGCGCAACGCCAGTTCCGAGAGCATGTCCAACTCGTCTGCGTCGGCCCTGGCGCGCAGGCCGGTGAGCTGTTGCTGTAGCTCCTTGCGACGCGCGAAGAGCATGTCGTTGCGGCTGCGGAACTCCTCGGCGGTGGGGCGCCCGCCGCCGAGCGGCTGCACGTTCTCCATCCGTCTCCCTCGCCGTTGGTGGCTAATGCGAGATTAGACGCGCACGATGCCGGGAATGCTCGGACCAATCAAGATCGTTGACATGCCCATGACCCTCCTGAACCGGCCGCGGATACACGCGGGTTCGCGTCGATCGGATGAAGCGCGCGGCAAAGCCCTAGATGAGCGCCGTGCCCGCGCGAGGTCGCGAATCCGTCTGACCGCGGGGGCCGGCGGCCGCGTTGACACAGAATTGATCGCCCGTGGTGCGCACGTCGAATCGGCGGTGGTCGTCCGGTGCGCTCTCGGTGCACGCGCGCGAGGTAATCTCGCGTGACCCGGCAAACGCCGGGTTGCGGATTCTGGAACGCGCGGACTGTGAAGGTCAGGGGCAGGCGACCCGGCGCGGAGTGAGACCGGCCACCTGGCCCCGCTTCACAAACGAAAGGACCAGCAGCGGTGCGAACGATCCTGAGCGACTTCGGTCTCGAACCTGCGGTCGTCGGGACGACTGTGACGGCGCACATCAATTCGAGCGATCCCGACGGGTTCCGCTGCACCGTGTACGACGTCGCCACCCTCCAGGCCCGCGACGCGCTGTTGCCGCGCGCAGACGCCTACGAACTCCCGGCGGGGGCCACCGCTCCCGAGTTGGCGGTGGGGGACAGCGTCATCGCGCTGGTCGTCGGCGTGTCCGGCGAGGGCCGGCAGGGCGGTGAGCGGCTTCTGCTGTCGGCCACCGCGCCGGAGCTGGTCGAGCGCGTCCTGGCGGGCTTCGTCGAAGAACTGCTCACCGGCAAGGTCGTCATCAAGGCCGTGGCGCGTGTCGCCGGTACCAAGACGAAGATCGCCGTTGCGCCAACCACCAGGGGGGTCGACGCACGGGGAGCCTGTATCGGCCGGGGGGCGAGCCGGCTCCGGGGGGCCGAGAGCCTGCTGAACCGCGGCTTCGGCAAGGAACGACTGGAGATCATCGAGTACTCCGCCGACCCGGTGACCTTCCTGACCAACGCCATGAACCCGATCCAGGTCACCGACGTCCTCGTCCACCGGGACAACGCGATCGTGGCGGTCGAGGAGCACCAGCTCTCCGGCGGGATCGGCGAGGGCGGGCTGAACGCCCAGCTCGCCGGGCGGCTGACCGGGCACTACGTCCGGGTGGTCAGGGCCGGCACCGACCTGCGCGCGGCGCTCGACGAGCTCGTGTCCAGCGCGGGCACCGCGGTGAGCGGCTGAGGTCCGCCGCGTTGCAACCCGTGGTCGTGTACGCCCGGGCGGGGATCCCGCCGCGCGGCGTGGAGGATCTCAGCGGCCCCGGCGGGACGTGCCTGGACCGGGATTCGCTCGTCGCCGCAGGCCAGGCGCTGACCTGGCGGGCGGCCTTCGCCTGCGGTCCGGTCGCCGCGATCCCGCTGACCGCGGCGACCGCGGTGCTCGTCGACGCCGTCGCGGGCAGGGAGCCGGAGCAGTGGCACGACAGGTTCGCCCGGGGCGCGGTGCATCGGATGGCGGGCGAGCTCACCATTCTGTCGGTGACGGCCGGGCTGCTCGCCGAGACGGCCGGACGAAGGCGGGACGAGGACGTGGAACTGTTCGGCTCGGCGGTCGAGGGGCTCGCCGGGCTGCTCGTCGCCATGCAGGAGCCCCAGATCAGCGGCGAGCGGGCGGACCGGATCGTGGCCGACACCATCCGTACCCATGGCGCGCTGCTGGGCGGGCTGACCCGCCAGCGGGTGACGGTGCGCCGGCGGGGTGACTTCACGGTCCGCACCGTGCGTTCTGTCTCCGAGGACCTGACACGGCCGGAGTTGGAGCGGGCGCGGACCCGGATCGGGCTGCCCTGGCCGACCAGGGTCGACAACGGGCTCGGCGACCATGTGGGGCTGGCCGGGTGGCGTGCGACCATGCAGGCCAACGGCGACCAGATGTGGTGCCGGGTGGAAGGGGAGCACACCCTCGTCACGGAGTTGTGGCTGCGGAACTCTCGGGAGCCGCCGGAATGAGGTATCCGAACCCGGTCACGGTCACGATCACGTCCTCGCCGAGTTTGCGGCGCAGCCGGGAGACGTGCTCGGCGAGCGTCCGGGACACGCCTTGGCTGGTGCCCCACACATGCAGCATGAGCTCCTCCTTGGAGATCGCCCGGCCACGGTTGGTGGCCAGGAACTCCAGCAGGGCGTACTCCATGGGGGCCAGCCGCACCACTGTCCCGTCCCGGAAGACCTGCCGCGCGGCGAGATCGACCCGCACCGGCGGAATGTCCAGCAGGGCACCGCGGGTGTCGTCGGTCCGTCCGGCGGTGGGGGTCGCGCTGCGCCGCAGCACCGCCTGGATCCGGGCGAGCAGAACCTCCGGCTCGAACGGCTTGGCGACGTAGTCGTCGGCGCCGAGCCGCAGTCCGAGCGCCTGCTCGTGCGGCTCGCCGCGGACGGTCAGCAGGATCAGCGGCGTGGTGTTCCCCCCGTCGCGCAACTGGTCGACGAGGGACAGCCCGTCGATGTCGGGGAGGTTGATGTCCAGCAGGGCGATGTCGACACCGCCGCGCCGCAGCACCAGCCGGGCCGACTCGCCGTTGGGCGCGGCCTCCACCTGGTGCCCGCGTCTGCGCAGCAGGCCCGCGACCACCTTGACGAGTCGTGGATCGTCGTCCACGACCAGGACCCGTGCCATGACGCCATGCTACTGGAGATATGAACGCCGTTCGGAGCGATGGTGAGTCGCGCGCGGTACCGCTGAAACGCCGGCTGCGGTACGGCACGGTCGCCTCCCTGATCATGCTGGCCGGCCTCGGGGTGACCGGCTCGCCGTACCACCGCGTCGGTCCCGGCCCGGTGATCCAGGTCGGCGGCCCTGCCGACGGGTCCTGGTCGGTCACGACGGTCCGGATACGGCGCAGCACCTGGTTCCAGTGGGCGGTGGCCGAACTGAGCGGGGAACGCACGATCAGGGGCGGCGGCGACAGTTCCCCGGCGACGGCCACGGCGACGGACCGGGCGATGGGCACGGCACAGACCAACGCCGTGCTGGTCGCCGCCCAGCTCGCCGCCCGCCGGACTCCGGGGGGCGGTACCGGGCTGCAGGTGACCGACGCGGCCCCTGCCATCGGACTGCGGCCCGGCGACATCCTGCTGGCCGCCGGGGACGCCGAGGACCTGGCCCCGTTGCGCACGCAGGCCGACCTGCGAACCGCGCCCCGGCGAACCGGCCTGCGCGTTCTCGTCGTCCCCAGGAGCTCCGACGACTCGTGGGGGAAGGCCGAGATCCGGCGGATACCCGCAGCCCGCCTCGCGCGGGTACGGGCCCGCCCGGACGTCTCGGCGACCGCCTACCCGCTGGGCGCCGTGCGCGGGCCGTCGGCCGGGCTCGTCCTGGCCTTGGCCCGCGCCGACGCGCTCACCCCGGGCGACCTGACCGGCGGCCGCCGCGTCGCCGGAACCGGGGGGATCGGTCCCGACGGCACCGTGACCGGCGTCGGCGAGGTCGCCGACAAGGTCCGTGCCGCGGTGGCGGCACGCGCGGACGTCTTCTTCGTACCGGTCTGGCAGCGCGCCGCCGCCACCGCGGCGGCCCGGGGCACCGGGGTGCGGATCGTGCCGGTCCGCTCGGCGACGGAGGCCGTCGGCTGGCTCTGCGCCACCGGCGGCCACGCTCCGATCTGCTAGGTTCTGCCGCCATGCGGGTGCTCATCGTCGATGACGACCCAGGAGTGGGCCGGCTGCTACGCACGGTGCTGGAACGCGACGGGAACGAGGCGGTGCTGGCCGAGGACGGCGAGCACGGCTGGCGCGAACTGACCGGCGCCGCCCCGCCACAGTTGCTCATCCTGGACCGGATGCTGCCGGACATGGACGGCGCCGATCTGCTGGCCCGTCTGCGCGCCGACGCCCGCGGCGCCGACCTGCCGGTGCTCATGCTCACCGCCGCCGTCCACGCCTCGGGCGACCTGGCCGACGGCACGCTGACCCGGGTCCTCGCCAAGCCCTTCGACCTCGCCGATTTCCGCGCGGCCCTCCGCGACCTGCGCGCCGGCTGACCGACTGTGCTCCAGCCGACCAGGACGGATCCAGCAGGGGCCGCGGGCGGTCCCGGGCCGGCCGGACTCAGGTCGCGTGGTGCGGGTCCGCCCAGAGGGGCAGGCGGAGCCGCACCTCAAGGCCGCCCGACGGCGCGGGGGCGAGCTCGAGCCGGCCGTTCATGGCGGTCATCACCGTGGCGGTGATGTACAGCCCCATCCCGGACCCGGGCAGGTCCCGCGTGGCCTCCGACCGGTAGCGTGGCCGCAGCACCAGGTCGCGTTCGCGGGACGGGATCCCCGGGCCCCGGTCCGCGACGCTGATCACACCGGACGTCCCCTCCCGGTACGCCGTTATCTCGATCGTGCCGTCGGGCGCGTACTTCTCCGCGTTGCCGAGCACCAGGAGCAGGCACTGCCGCAACCGGACCGGATCGCCGCGCACGGTCAGGCCCGGTGCCGCGGCGACCAAACCGCGCGCCGCCACCGACGGGATGCTCCGCAGCGTCCTGCGCAGCAGCGGCTCCACCTGCACGGGTTCCGCCCGCGTCGCGGGCGGCGCCGCCGGGTCCGGGCCGACCAACTGGACCAGGTCGCCGATGACGTGCCGCATCATCTCCACGGCGTCCTGGATCGCCCCCAGCGAGTCCGCCGTGTTCTCGTCGTCGGGAAGGATCTCCGCGAGCAACTGGCAGTGCCCGCGGATCGTGGTCAGCGGACCGTGCAGTTCATGACGTACCGACAGCGTGAGCAGGTGCCGCATGTACTCCACCTGCCGCTGCGCCGACTCGTCCACGAACGCCGCGCACAGCAGGCCGGACGCGGCGGCCGGCGTGGCCCGCGCCGGAGCCGAGCACGACACCCGTGTCCACAGCGAGCGCCCACCGGGCGTGGTCAGCCGCACGCTGCCGTGCAGCCCGGCGGCCAGGCACACCGCGCGGCCGTCCTCGCCGGTCAGGGTGAACAGCTCTTCCGGCCGCCTGCCGACGGCGTCCTCGGCGCGCACACCGACGAGTTCCGACATCGCCGCGTTCCAGACGACGATCTTTCCATTCTGGTCCAGGGCAAGGACGCAGACATTGGAGTGGTCGATGACCGTGCGGAGCCGGGACCGTTCCGCCTCCAGCACGTGGGCCGTCCACGTCTTGGCCCAGAAGGCGCCCAGCACGTCGGTCGCACCGGTCACCGCGCCGCCCAGCCTCCCGGAGGTGATCCAGCGGGCCAGGTACCGGCCGCTCCGCCGGGTCCAGCCGAGCAGCAGACATCCGGCGTCGCGTCCGTCGGGGGCACGGATCGGGGCGAGCACGCCCGCCCGCCAGCCGTCCGGCAGCGCCTGCCGCGGGATCGGCCGTGGACCCGTGGCAGACCGGAGCGTCTCGAGGCCTTCCGGCGGCCGATCGCGGACACCGGCGGCCGTGCCGGACGCCGCGACCCACGCCGCGCCGGAAGGCAGGGTGGTGTACAGCCAGAGCAGATCGGATCGCACGATTCGCCGCAGGTCGCTGACGAGCGGCGCCAGATTCTCGGCGGTCATCTGTCCCGCCGGGGACGCCGCGTCCGTCGGTCCGCCCGGAGGGAACCGGGTGCCCGGCGTCGCCAACGGCCCGGCATCGTCCTCGAACAGCGCACGGCGGCCGGCCCGAGGCCGGTGACCGATGGCTCGCGATCCCGTGATCGTCACTGCCTGCCGCATCGTCCGTCCGCTCCCGCGTCCGGCGTGGCGGCAGCGACATTTCCGCCGAACAACTCAGTCCCTCCACATGCCTCGGGTTCCGGTTGCCATACGGTTGCGTATGGAGGTGCACCATACGCTAGCGTATGGTGCACGGCAAGGCGTAGTGTCCGGCGAAATTCGCGGAGGGGGTGCGGGTGCCGTCAGCGCAGGACTGGGTGGAGGCGGCGCTGACCGCCATCAGTGAGGGCGGGCTGGCCGCGGTGGCCGTCGAACCGCTGGCCGTCCGCCTGGGGACCACCAAGGGCAGCTTCTACTGGCACTTCCGCAGCAGGGACGCCCTGGTCGACGCCGTGCTCGCCCATTGGGAGGAGAGCAACACCCGGCAGGTCATCGCCAGGGCCGAGGCGGAGTCGGAGCCGATGGCGCGCCTGCGGACGCTCTTCGCCGTGGTGCCGGCGGCCACCGGAGGCGACCCGGTCGAGATCGCGTTGATGGCCGCCGCCGGACAGCCGCGGGTCGCCGCGGTCCTCACCCGGGTCACCGAACGGCGAATCGCCTACGTCTCGCGGATTATCGAGGACCTCGGTTTCCCGCCGGACGAGGCGCGGCTTCGCGGGTTGCTGCTGTACAACGCCCACCTCGGCAAAGTGCAGCTGATCAACGCCGTCCCGCAGGTCCTTCCCACCGACCTCGAACAGCAGGAACGTTACCGGGAACTCCTGCTCTTCACCGTGCTGCGCCGCGAATGAGCGAACGTGCGGCCGCCTCGGCCGTTACCGGCAGGAACGCCAGGCGTTCGGCCGTGAGGTGGAACGTCGGCTCGGCGACAGGCGTACCCGCCCAACTACCCGAAGATGCCCGGCGAGCCCAAGCGCGTGCAGCCCGGCAAGGACACCGACCTGCGCTCCTGACCGGCCGGCCCGCGCCCCGGGCACACGGCCAGGCGGAACCTTACTGTGTCAAGGCGTCGGGCTCGAATGCCGTGCGCGGGGCGTCATGCTCGCCGGGTGATGTGGCCTGGGTCAGTGGCGGCGGGTGCGGGGACGGCGGCGGGAGAGGGGGCGGCGCCAGTACAGGCCGGTGCCGGGGATGCGGAAGGTCATCTCCCGGCGGCCGTGGGCGGTGCGGGTGTAGCGGACGCCCCGGCCGCCGACGCTGTGGCCGACGCCGGACCGTGACAGGTTGATCCGGAAGGGGCCGATCCTGAGGGACTTGCGGTAGCCCCAGCCCATCGTTTCCTCCTGTGCTCGTGCCGGCTGGTGACGGCGCCCGGCATGCCCGCCGCGGCCGTGGCCACACGCGCGGGCGCCCAACGGACGGGACGTAAGGGGCATTGCGGACATCGTTCGGGGCGCAAGGGCAAGTGCTGACCAAAACCGGTCGCGGTTCCTGCGCCGCCGATCTTTACCTGGCTCCGCCCACGGTGTTGCCTGTGCCTCCGTAACGATCAAACAGAACCCGGAGGTGCGGGTTGCCCAGGAGATCCCTGAGACGAACCCGACGGACCATCGCGGTGACGCTGGCGACCGGCGTCGTGCTGGCCGGCGCGGGCGGCGTGGCCGACGCGCGGGCCGCCGTCCCCAAGATCGTGGTGAAGGACGGCGTGACCCAGCCGGTCTTCTCCTACGCCGACGCGATCCGCGAGCACGTGTACGTCGAGTCCCCCCTCGACAGCGACCGCGACGGCAGGCGCGACCGCGTCAACGTGGACATCATCCGGCCCAAGGAGACCCAGCGGGGCCTCAAGGTGCCGGTGATCATGGACGCCAGCCCGTACTACGACAACTCGGGGCGCGGCAACGAGAGCGAGCGCAAGGTCTACGACGCGGCGGGGAACCCGGTGAAGTTCCCGCTGTTCTACGACAACTACTTCGTGCCGCGCGGGTACGCGTTCCTGGCCGTCGACATGATCGGCACCACCAAGTCGGACGGCTGCCCGACCAGCGGCGGGGCGCCCGACGTGCTCGGCGTCAAGGCCGTCGTCGACTGGCTGAACGGCCGGGCCAAGGCCTACACGGCGGACGGCGCCCCGGTGCAGGCGTCGTGGACGACCGGCCGCACCGGCATGATCGGCAAGTCGTACGACGGCACGCTGGCCAACGGCGTCGCCGCCACGGGCGTGCGGGGCCTGGAGACGATCGTCCCGATCTCGGCGATCAGCGGCTGGTACAACTACAGCCGCATGAACGGCGTCAAGTACTGGGAGGACGAGCAGCCCTGGCTCGCCGACTACGTCGACACCGACCCGCCGGAGAAGTGCGCCGCCGTCCGCGCCGAGCTGGACGCGGGCGAGGACGACGCGACGGGGAACTACAACGCCTACTGGGCCGAGTCGAACTACCGCGACGGCACCGTGGGCGACGTGCGGAACGTGCGGGCCAGCGTGTTCGCCTACCACGGCGTCAACGACCTGAACGTCAAGACCGACCACTTCGCCAAGTGGTGGGCGGGCCTGGCCGAGCGCGGCGTGACGCGCAAGGTGTGGCTGTCGCAGCGCGGGCACGTCGACCCGTTCGACACCCGCCGCGAGCAGTGGGTCGCCACGCTGCACAAGTGGTTCGACCACGAGCTGCACAAGATCGGCAATGATGTGCTGCGGGAGCCGCGCGCCGACATCGAGATCGGTCCCGACCAGTGGATCACCCAGGCGGACTGGCCGGCGCCGGCGGCGCGCACGCTGACGCTGCGTCCCGGTGCCGACGGCACCCTCGGCCTCAAGCCCGCCGCCAAGGGCGCCACCGGCACGTTCACCGACGCGGCCGGGCCGAACGGCGCGGGTCACCCGGAGGGCGACCTGGTGTCCGACCCGACCGCGGCCAAGCCGTACCGGCTGTCGTTCGTGTCGGCGCCGCTGCCGCGCAGCGCGCGGCTGTCCGGCACGCCCACCGCGAACCTCAAGGTGAAGCTGGACGGGCCGACCGCCAACCTCACCGCGCTGCTGGTGGACTACGGCACGGACACGCGCGTCGACTACCTCGGCCGCGGCGAGGGCATCGAGACGCTGACCACCGAGAGCTGCCACGGCGAGAGCACCGCCGCCGACGACGCCTGCTACCGGCAGACCCGCACCAGGACGGTCACGTCGGAGGTGAACGTGGTGGCGCGCGGCTGGCTGGACGCCCAGAACCGCGCCTCGCTCAGCAAACCGGCCCCGCTGACCCCGGGCAGGTACTACGGGGTGCGCTGGGAGACGCTCGCCCAGGAGTACGTCCTCAAGAAGGGCCACCGGCTCGCCCTGGTCATCGCGGGCACCGACGCCGACTACAACACCGAGACGCCCACCGGCGCCCAGGTGACCGTCGACCTGGCGGGCAGCTCGGTCGGCGTCCCCGTCCTGCTCGGCGAGGAGGAGCTGTCCACGCTGGTCGCCCCGGAGACGGGCACCTGGCGCGGACCGTCCGACGTGGTGCTGCCCAAGCAGCCCAAGCGGCTCTACTGACCGTGTGACACGGGCTCCCGGCGCGTCACCGGCGCGCCGGGAGCCCGCCGTCCCGGCTCAGAACTCGAACAGGCCCGCCTTCTCGCGCGTGTAGGCGAGCAGGGAGTCGTTGCCGTAGCCGCTGTCCTTGGTCCCCTCCAGCGGGAACAGCACCTTGCGGAAGGTGTTGACCCACACGGTGCCGGCCTCCAGGGCGCGGAACATGCGGTGCGCGGTGCCGAGGTCGCGCGTCCAGACGCCCGCGGCCAGGCCGTAGGACGAGTCGTTGGCGATGGCGACGGCCTCCTCCTCGGTGTCGAAGGGGATGGCCACCGCGACGGGGCCGAAGATCTCCTCCTGGCAGACGCGCAGCCCGTTGTCGGTGCTGGCGAACAGGGTCGGCTCCACCCAGTAGCCCCCGGCGAGGCGCTCCTCGACCAGCTCGGCGCCGGACCGTCCGCCGAACACCAGCTCGGCGCCCTCCTTGACGCCGATCTCCAGGTAGGAGGTGACGCGCTCGTACTGTTCGCGGGAGACGATCGGCCCCATGGTGGTGTCGGGGGACAGGGGGTCGCCGAGGCGGATGCCCGCGGCGACGGCCCGCATCCGCTCGATCATCTCGTCGTACACGGGCCGCTGGATCAGCACGCGGGAGCCGCCGTAGCAGATCTGCCCGGCGTTCGCGGTGAAGATCGCCTGCGTGGTGACGCCCGGCGCGGCCCTGTCCAGGTCGGCGTCGGCGAACACGATGTTGGGGGACTTGCCGCCGAGCTCCAGGGCCAGCGGCTTGAGCGCGTCCGCCGACGCCCGGGTGATGATCTTCGCGGTGTCCACCGAGCCGGTCAGGCTGATCTTGTCGACGCCCCGGCTGCGCACCAGCGGGTCGCCGACCTCCTCGCCGAGGCCGGAGACGATGTTGAGCACGCCGGGCGGCAGCACCTCGCGCAGCAGCTCGCCGACGCGCAGGGACGAGACGGCGGCCTGCTCGGCGGGCTTGATGATGACGGTGTTGCCCGCCGCCAGCGCCCACGCGGCCTTGGCCGACAGCGTGGAGATGGGCGAGTTCCACGGGATGATGCCCAGCGTCACCCCGTACGGCTCGCGGCGCGTCAGGCCCTGCACGCCGGGGCCGAAGTCGACGCCGCGTCCCTCGGCGGCCCGGGCGCACTCGGCGGCGGCGTTGTTCCACAGGTACGTCATGCCGGGCAGGTCGCGTCCGGCGGTCTCGCTGATGATCCGGCCGTTGTCGCGGGTCTCCAGCTCGGCCAGCTCCCGGGCGGCGTCGGCGAAGACCTTGGCGACCTTGCGCAGGTAGGCGGCGCGGGCGGCGGCGGGCAGCGCCGACCACGCGGGGAAGGCGGCGCGGGCGGCGGCCACGGCCGCCTCGGCGTCGGCGGCGCGGCCGCGGGGGACCCGCGCCCAGACCTCGCCGGTCGCAGGGTCCACCGAGTCCAGCGTGCCGCCGTCGGCGGCGGGGCGCAGCTCGCCGCCGATCAGGTTGGAGTACTCCCGCAGCTGCTTGGTCATCGCCGTCCCTTCCCGGATCCGTCCCCGGCTCGTCGCTTGACCAAGCGTATGCTTGGTTACGTGTCCGAGGGAAGGGTGGCCGCCATCAGCGCCCGCAGGGCGGGATCGGGACGCGGCGGCTCCCCGGTCGTCCAGGTGACGTGCAGCGCCATGCGCCGGAACCGCCACCCGTCCGGCGTGCGCACCGCCTCGGCCTCGTAGTGCCCGCCGGAGACGAACAGGCCGCGCTCGGGCTCGCGATGGTGGTGGGTGTGGACGGCGTCCCAGCGCACCCGGGCCCGGTCGCCGTCCAGCTCGATCAGCGGCACCCCCGCCAGGTGCTGGGTCGCGCCGAACGCGTCCATGATCCTGTTCTGGATCGCCGGCGCGCCGGCCAGGCCCGCGAACGAGCCGGGCGGGAAGTCGAACCGCACGTCCTCGGTGAACGACGCCCGCGCCCACGCCTCGTCGAAGGGCCGTCCCGCCGGGTCCCGCTGCCGCTCGTCGATCGCGGCGAACCCCCGGACGACCAGTTCGGTGATCTCGGCGCGGTCGGCCAGCTCCCGCACCCGCCTGTCCAGCTCTGCGATCTCGTTGCTCATGCCGTCGACGCTAGGGGCGTGCCCGGAGCCGCGGCATCTGTCGGTCGACCGGGGTCGCGCCGCCCCGCATCGGTCGGTGATCGACCCGACATTGCGGGCGATGATCCCAATTCCCTACTATTCGACCAAACTTAATCGAAATAGTAGGGAATGGTGGTCCGGGTGGCGGCGGAGCGGATCGGCAGACGGGGCGTCACGGCGGCGCTCGGGACGGTGGCGGCGGGCACCGTCGCCGGGACGGTGCTGGGCGAGGGCGGCGCGCGGGCGGACGCGGACGAGCGGCCCTTCCGCGCCGACCCGCGCGCCGCGGGCACCGGACGGCCGAACTTCCTGATCATCATCGGCGACGACCTGGGCTGGGCCGACCTGGGCTGCTACGGGGCGCCGCGGATCCGCACGCCCCACCTGGACCGGCTCGCCCGGGAGGGCGTGCGGTTCACCGACGCCTACTCGGCCGCCGCCGTCTGCTCGCCCACCCGGTTCGCCCTCTACACCGGCCGCTATCCGGGACGGCTGCGCGGCGGGCTGGAGGAGCCGATCGCCCGGCCCGACGAGCTGCACGGCATCCCGCCCGGCCACCCCACCCTCGCCTCGCTGCTGCGCGGCGCCGGGTACGCCACCGCCATGTTCGGCAAGTGGCACTGCGGCTTCCTGCCCTGGTACAGCCCCCTCAAGTCGGGCTGGGACACCTTCTTCGGCAACCTGTCCGGCGCCGTCGACTACTACTCCAAGATCTCCAGCACCGGGGCCGACCTGTACGAGGGGGAGGTCCCGGCCGAGTCCCTGGAGTACTACACCGACGTCATCGCCGACCGCGCCGCCGGCTTCGTCCGCGACCACCGGGACCGGCCGTGGCTGCTCAACCTCAACTTCACCGCGCCGCACTGGCCGTGGGAGGCGCCCGGCGACCGCGCCGTAAGCGCCGAGATCACCGCCCGGGTGAAGGCGGGCGACGGACGGGCGCTCCGGCACGCCGACGGCGGCTCGCTCGCCACCTACACCAAGATGGTGGAGGCCCTGGACGCCGCCGTCGGCCGGGTGCTGCGGGCGCTGCGCGACAGCGGCCGGGAACGCGACACGTTCGTGTTGTTCACCAGCGACAACGGCGGGGAGCGGTGGTCGTACCAGTGGCCGCTGTCGGGCGCCAAGGGCGGGCTGAACGAGGGCGGCATCCGGGTGCCGAACATCCTGCGCTGGCCCGCCCGCATCCGCCCCCGCCAGGTCAGCCACGTCCCGGTGATCACACACGACTGGACGGCGACGATCCTGGAGGCCGCCGGGATCCGGCCCGCCGCGAGCCACCCGCTGGACGGGCACAGCCTCGTTCCCTACCTGCTCAAGGGCGCGCGGCCGCCCGAACGCGACCTGTTCTGGCGGACGCGCGCCGAGGGCGCGGTGCGCCGCGGCCGGTGGAAGTACCTGCGCCGCCAGGACGGCGAGACGCTGCACGACCTGACCGCCGACCCGCGCGAGCAGGCCGACCTCGCCGCAAGGCATCCCGACGTCCTGCGGGCCCTGCGCGGCCGCTGGCAGGAGATCGACAAGGAACTGCTGCCGTACGAGGGGTGAGCGGCGCGTCCGCGGCGTGCGCCGGTGCGGCGGGCACGCCGCGGACGCGGGTCCCGGCGGGAGCCCGGGGGAGAGCTCAGCGGGACGCCAGCCGCGCCAGCATCGGCGGCAGGTCGCCGTCGTGCACCACGGTCAGCCGCCGGGTCGCCCGGGTGATCGCCACGTACAGGTCCTGGCCGCCGCGCGGCGACTGCGCCACGATCCCCGCCGGGTCCACGACGACCACCGCGTCGAACTCCAGGCCCTTGGCCTCCTCGCAGGTCAGCACGACCACGGGGGAGTCCAGCGCCTCCGGCGTCGCCCCCGCGGGCGCGTCCGGCAGCGCCGCCCGCGCGACGGCGTGCCGCGCCGCCGAGGTGATCACCGCGAGCCGTCCCTCGGTGCCGGCGGCGATCTCGCCGAGCTCCGCCTCCACCAGCGCCCGCAGCCGCGTCGCCGTCTCCTCACCGGGGACGCGGACGGCGACCGGCGGCGGGCCGTCGTCGCGGACCGCCCGCGGCGCCGTCTGGTCGGGCGCCACCGCCGCCAGCACGTCCTCGGCCACCCGCATGATCACCGCCGGGGTGCGGTAGTTGACCAGCAGCCGCTGCTCCCGCCAGCCGTCGGTGACGTACCGGTCGAGCATCTGGCCCCACGAGCGCGCGCCCGCCGGGCTGCCGGTCTGCGCGATGTCGCCCACCACCGTCAGGGACCGCGTCGGGATCCGGCGCATCACCGTCCGCCAGGCCATCTCCGACAGCTCCTGCGCCTCGTCCACGATCACGTGCCCGTAGACCCAGGTGCGGTCGGCGGCGGCCCGCTCGGCGGTGGTCCGCGGCGGCCCGTCGTCGTGGTGCCGGCCGGCCAGCAGGCCCGCGTCCAGGCCCTCGACCTCCGTCAGCCCGGTCACCTGGATCACCTCCCGCGCGTACAGCTCCTCCTCGGCGCGTTCGGCCGCGGCGGCGCGGGCGCGGGCCCGGCCCGCCCGGTCGTCCTCGCCGAGCAGCTCGGCCGCCTCGTCCAGCAGCGGCACGTCCGAGATCGTCCACGGGCCGCCCGGCGGGCGCACCAGCA
This sequence comes from Actinomadura sp. NPDC047616, assembly GCF_040642915.1. Taxonomy (NCBI): domain Bacteria; kingdom Bacillati; phylum Actinomycetota; class Actinomycetes; order Streptosporangiales; family Thermomonosporaceae; genus Actinomadura; species Actinomadura sp. NPDC047616. Next base: position 219,964 of record NZ_JBEYTB010000007.1, on the reverse strand, counting down.
GGTCGCACTCGGCCTCCTCCAGGCCCGCCGCCGCCCCGGCCCTGCCGACCGCCTCCCGGTCGGCGAACAGCTCCTCCAGCAGGCGGCCCGGCGTCAGCTCCGGCCACAGCCCGTCCAGCGCCGCCCGCACCGCCGGGTCGTGCCACAGCGCCTCCTTGGCCAGCCGCAGGTCCGCCTCGTCCAGCAGCGGCTCGTCGGCGCTCTCGGCGATCAGCTCCTGGAGCCATTCGGGCAGGCCCCCGTCGCGCGCCATCTGCTCCAGGGGCTCGTCGGTCATGCGGTCGTACTGCTCGGCGCGGTTCAGCGCGAGCGCCTCCAGCATCTCGTGCACGAACAGCCTGCGCTGCACGTTGTGCGGGGCGCGCAGCGCGCGGGCACGGTCGCGGACACGCAGGCACGTCTCGTGGTCGACGCGCAGCGTCAGCCCGTCCGACTCCACCTCCAGGTCGCCGTCGGGAACGCGCTGGCGGTCCCGTACGGCGGCCTCCACCAGGCCCGCCATCCGCAGCCCGCCCTTGAGCACGGCGACCTCGGGCGTCTCGGCGGCGGTGGCGCGCACCCCGGGGAACAGCTCGCCGACCGTCGCCAGCGCCACGTCCGTCTCGCCGAGCCCCGGCAGCACCTGCTCGATGTACCGCAGGAACGTGGCGTTCGGCCCCACCACCAGCACGCCCCGCCGCTCCAGCACGTCCCGGTGGGTGTAGAGCAGGTACGCGGCGCGGTGCAGCGCGGCGACCGTCTTGCCGGTGCCCGGGCCGCCCTGGACGACCAGGATCCCCGGCAGGCCCGCGCGGATCACCTGGTCCTGCTCCTCCTGGATGGTGGCGACCACGTCGCTCATCCGGCCCGTGCGGCCGCGGCGCAGCGTGGCCAGCAGCGCCGCCTCGCCGACCAGGGTGCTCCGGTCGTCCTCGCTGAGCCCGTCCAGGTCGAACACCTCGTCGTCGATGCCCACCACCGTGCGGCCGCGCAGGTGCAGGTGACGGCGGCGGGCCAGCGTGCCGGGCGAGCCCGGCGTCGCGGTGTAGAAGGGACGCGCCGCGGGGGCGCGCCAGTCGATCAGGAGCGGCTCGCGGTTCTCGTCGCGCAGCCCGATCCGGCCGATGTAGAACGTGTCGCCCGGTTCGCCGTCCCCGTCCGGGCGGTGGTCGACGCGGCCGAAGCACAGCCCGCGCTCCACCGCGTTGAGCCGGGACAGCCGGCGGGCCCGCTCCCCGGCGACGACCGTCCGCTCCACCTGCGCCGAGAACGCGCTGCCGCCGCCCTCGCCCGGCCCGGCCCGCAGCGCCGCCTCGGCCTCGGCGCGCTCCTCGTCGAGCCTGTCGTACACCCGCGTCACGTACTCCTGCTCGGCCCGCACGGCGGCGTGCCGCACGTCCTCGTCCGCACCGTCCCCCGATTTCTCGCGCCCGGGGGTTGACACGGCTTGAGGGGTTGCGTCTTGACGGGTAGCCATGGAGCCGGTACACTCCTATTCATAGGATTGGTGTGTTGTGTCTGCCATGCGCAGCAGACCCTATCATCCAATCCGTATTCCGTCCTCTCTTTCTTTCCCGCCACCCCGCCGGCCCTTCTCGCGGGCTCCGATCGTCTGGAGCGCCGCAGGCCCGCGCGGCCGCGGCAGAGCTCGGGGCGAGGCCGCACCGGCCTGATGGTCGGGCCGTCCGTGTCGCCACAGGTGGATACGCCCTGGTCAGGGGCCTTCGGTGTCGCAATAGTGTGTTTTGGGTCACCCGGATCGGGGGATCGTGCTTTCCGGGAAACCCGGGGTCAGGCGGTCGTCCGCGGACTGCGGAGCCGCCTGCCGTCGCCCTCAAGGACCCGGAGCCGTGCGATGGCGGAGATAGATTTCGCGCAGGTGTTCGAGGCGTCCCCGGTCGCCGCGGCGGTGCTGTCGCCCGACCTGGAGTACGTCGTGGTGAACCGCGCCTACGAGCGAATGCTGGGACGCAGCCGCGACCAGCTGATCGGCCGGCGCATCCTCGAGCTGTTCCCCGGCGGGCCCGCGGGCCACGGCTGCGCGGAACTGCGGGCCTCGCTGGACCGGGTGGTGGCCGACGGCGAGGTCGACGTCATGGCGCTGCAGCGCTACGACGTGGAGGTCCCCGGACGGCCGGGGACGTTCGAGGAGCGCTACTGGAACGCCGTCAACGCCCCGATACAGGACCCGGACGGAAAGGTCGTCGGCGTCATCATCCGGCTGGAGGAGGTCACCGCCTTCGTCGATCAGCTTCGGCGGGCCAGTGAGCCCGGTACCGGCTCGCCCGCCGAGCGCAGGGGGCTGGTCGAGGCCGAGATATTCGCGCGGGCCCGCGAACTCCAGCAGATCAACCAGCGGCTGCGCCATGCCCGGGCCAAGGAACGCCAGACCGCCGACAGGCTGCGGCAGGCGGTGGAGCAGCAGCGCCAGGCCATCAGCGACACCTCCCACGATCTGCGTGCACCGATCACCGGCCTGCTGACCCGGCTGGAGGAGGCCTTCTCCGACCCGGAGGCCGATCTGCGCCAGATCCTGCACGCGGTGCGTCACGACGCCGAGCGGCTCGGCGGCATCGTCTCCGACCTGCTGGAACTCGCCCAGCTCGACGCGGGCGTGCCGGTCTCGACCCAGCCGGTCGACCTGGCCGGTGTGGTCCAGGCCGAGCTGGCCCTGCGCAGGCCCGCCTTCGCCATCACCACCCGGCTGGCACCGGGCGTCGTCGTGGACGGCTCGCCCATCCGCCTGGCCCGCCTGCTGAGCAACCTGATGACCAACGCCGAACGCCACGCCCGCAGCAGGATCGAGGTGTCGGTCACCACCGAGGGCGACCGGGCCGTCCTGGAGGTCGTCGACGACGGAACCGGAATCCCGCCCGGCGAACGCGAAAAGGTCTTCGACCGCTTCTACCGCCGCCGCGACGCCCGCGACCGCGACCCGTCGGGCACGGGTCTGGGCCTGCCGATCGCCCGCCAGATCGCCCAGGCCCACGGCGGCACGCTGGGAATGGCCGAGGATCCCAGCTGCGGAACCCGCATGGTCCTCTCCCTGCCACTGCACGCGTCACCGGAGCACATCGGCGGCTGACACTGCGCACGGGAAGAACGCGGGGAAGCCGCTCCCTGGTCACCTCGCCGTACCGTGCCTTGGCCGACGCCGACCGCGCCGCCGGGCCCACCGCAGGCCCAGCCGGATGATCTCGACGGTGACCGCCACGACGAGGACCAGGAAGGCGACGGGGAACGCTGGAGAGCACGGGAGGGACATGGCCGGAGGAGACAGGGCGGCCGTGGCCGCGTCCAGCACCTGGAGGGACCCTGACGGGATCCGGCTGCCGGCCGGCGAGGTCCACGCGTGGCGTCCCGGGACGAACCAGACGGTGTGCGGGCTGGCGCTCAGTCGCACACGACTGCTCCGGTTCCCGCACGTCACCTGGGAGGACGTCCAACCCGAATCAGGGGGCTCGGCGGACCGCGTGCGGCGCGTCTGCCCCCGCTGTGGCGCGGCGATGGGGCGCCGACCCGGTCAGCGCCGCTGGACTCGCCCGTCCCCTCGCCCCTGACCGGCACCGGCAGGCCAGTCCGGGCGACGGCAGCCGGAGATGGCCGGTGGGTGAGGTGGACGGGAAAGCCGCTGGGCCGACGCGATCACATTGCGTCACGAGGGGAGTACTTGGTGTTCGTGAGGGTATCCCGATGCGGGGGTGATCAGCCGGCTCACGTGGTCTGACGTGCGTTCTGGTGCGGGAATGGGGGCGTTCTCGGGGCGGTGGCGAGCGGATCGCGGACGCGGTGCGGCGCCGCCGGGATTCTCATGGCGGACGTGAATCGATCGTTCTTGTTGGGTGGGCCGTCACCCCTCTACAACCCCCCGGCCATCGGCCGTGGTGAAGCTGTCCGCCGATTGATGTCGGACATCTCCCGAAAGGGCACCTCATGGCCGCTGCCGCGCACCCGCTCAACCGGAGATCCTTCCTCGTCACCGCGGGGGTGGCCGTCGGCACCGCCGCGGCGCTGCCCGCGATCGCCGGACCGGCGGAGGCCGCCGCGCGGCGGCGTCCCGGGAAGCTGACCACCGACCCGTTCACCCTGGGCGTCGCCTCGGGCGACCCCGACCACGACGGCTTCGTGCTGTGGACGCGGCTGGCCCTGGAGCCGCTGGCCGAGGACGGCCTCGGCGGCATGCCGGCGCTGAACGTTCCGGTGGAGTGGCAGGTCGCCTCCGACCCGCGGTTCCGCAAGATCGAACGGCGGGGCGTCGCCATCGCGCGGCCCGAGTCGGCGCACAGCGTGCACGTCGAGCTGAACGGCCTCAGGCCCGACCGCGACTACTGGTACCGGTTCCGCGCCGCCGGGTACGTCTCGCCGGTCGGACGGGCCCGCACCGCGCCGCGCCCCGACGCCTTCGGGCCCGCGCTGGCCATGGCGTTCGTGTCGTGCTCGCAGTACGAGCACGGCTACTTCACCGCCTACGGGCGGCTGGCCGAGGAGCACCCCGACCTGGTCCTGCACCTGGGCGACTACCAGTACGAGTACCGGGCGGACGTCTACACCGTCCCCGGCGGCAACGTCCGCGACCACGAGGGGCCCGAGACCGTCACGCTGGCGAACTACCGGCAGCGGCACGCCCAGTACAAGTCCGACCCCGACCTGCAGGCCGCGCACGCCGCCGCCCCGTGGCTGGTGGTGTTCGACGACCACGAGGTCGAGAACAACTGGGCCGGACCGGTGCCCGAGGCCGGCTCCGACACGCCCGACCCCGACGAGTTCATGCGGCGGCGCGCCGCGGCGTTCCAGGCGTACTACGAGAACATGCCGCTGCGCCGCGCGTCGGTGCCGAACGGCCCGAACATCCAGATCTACCGGCGCGTCCGGTGGGGCCGCCTGGCCAACTTCCACATGCTCGACACCCGGCAGTTCCGCGACGACCAGGCCTGCGGCGACGGCTACAAGGAGTGCGCCGCCGCGTCCGACACGTCCCGGTCGATCACCGGGCCCCGGCAGGAGCGGTGGCTGCTCGACGGGTTCCGCCGCTCCACCGCGCGCTGGGACGTCATCGGCCAGCAGGTGTTCTTCGCCCAGCGCGACAACAACGCCGGCCCGGCCAAGGTGACCAGCATGGACGCCTGGGACGGCTACGTTGCCTCCCGCGGCCGCATCACCCGGGGCTGGATCGACGCCAAGGTGCGCAACCCCGTCGTGCTCACCGGCGACGTGCACGCCCACTGGGCCAGCGAGCTGAAGGTCGACTACGACGACCCCGCCTCGAAGACGGTCGGGGCCGAGCTGGTCTGCTCGTCGATCACCAGCGGCGGGGACGGCGCCGACTCCGACCCGGCCGCCCACCCCTTCCTGAAGATCAACCCGCACCTGAAGTTCTACAACAACCAGCGCGGCTACGTGATGACGCGCATCGGCAAGGACGAGCTGCGCGCCGACTTCAAGACGGTGCCGACCGTGCGGACCCGCGACGCCCAGGCCTCCACCAAGGCGACCTTCGTCATCGAGGACCGCGTCCCCGGCCTGAACCAGACCTACCTGCGCCCGTACGTCAGCGGCATGGAGGCGCGTGCCAAGCGCGACCTGGTCGAGGAGACGGTGCGCAACGAGACCCAGCGCCCGTAACCCCTTCCAGGGGGCGCCCCCTGAGGAGCAGGGCGAGGAGTGGTGTGCCCAAGCTTCACTGTGGGCACACCGCTCCCGGCGTCCGGGGACGTCACCCGTCGGCGCGGGGCGCGTCGGCCCCTCCGCTGAGGATGTTGTCCAGGTCGTAGGCGACGGGGATCTCCAGCTGCTCGTAGGTGCACGAGCCGGGGGTGCGGTCGGTGCGCCAGCGGCGGAAGCGGGCGGTGTGGCGGAACCGGTCGCCCTCCATGCCGTCGTAGGCGACCTCCACCACCAGCTCCGGACGCAGCGCCACCCAGGACAGGTCCTTCTTGCCGGTCCAGCGGGAGACCGCGCCGGGCATGCGGTCGACCGTCGCCTCGGTCTGCCGGGCCCAGCCCTCCCACGGGTGGCCGGACAGGTCGGTCATCCGGTACGGCTCCAGCTCGTGCACGAGCTCGGCCCGGCGCTTCATCGGGAAGGAGGCCGACACGCCGACGTGCTGCAGCGCCCCCCGGTCGTTGTAGAGGCCGAGCAGGAGCGACCCGACGATCGGCCCGGACTTGTGCCAGCGGAAGCCCGCCACCACGCAGTCCGCGGTCCGCTCGTGCTTGATCTTGAACATGGCGCGCTTGTCGGGCTGGTAGGTGATGTCGACGGGCTTGGCGATCACGCCGTCGAGCCCGGCGCCCTCGAACTCGTCGAACCAGCGCAGCGCCAGGTCGTAGGAGTCGGAGGCGGGCGTGACGTGGATGCTCGGCCCGGCGCCGGCCAGGGCCTCCACCAGGCGCCGGCGCCGCTCGCCCAGCGGCGTCTCCAGCAGCGACTCGTCGCCGAGCGCCAGCAGGTCGAAGGCGACGAACGAGGCCGGGGTCTGCTCGGCCAGCAGGTTGATGCGCGAGGCGGCCGGGTGGATGCGCTGCTGCAGGGCGTCGAAGTCCAGCCGCGTGCCGCGGCGCATGACGATCTCGCCGTCCACCACGCAGCGTTCGGGCAGCTCCCGCCGCACCGCCTCGACCAGCTCGGGGAAGTAGCGGGTCAGCGGCCGCTCGCCGCGGCTGGACAGTTCCACCTCGTCGCCGTCGCGGAACACCACGCAGCGGAAGCCGTCCCATTTGGGCTCGTACAGCAGATCGCCCTTGGGCATGGTCTTGACGGCCTTGGCGAGCATCGGCGACAGGGGCGGGCTGATGGGCAGGTCCATGCCCCCATCTTGGCCTTGAGCTGTGACAAAACAGGGAAACGGACCGGAAAGCCTTCGCGCTGACCTGCCGGTCATGCGCCACCTGCCGCGCGAGCCCGCCGCGCCGCCCGCCCCGATCGTGGTGGTCAGCCGCTCGGCGCCGCCCACCACACGCCGCTGCGAGGACGAGGGCGTGTCGTTCCTGCGCTACCTCCGGCGGACGTAGCGCAGGAACAGGAAGTCCTCGTCGTCCTGGTAGGCCGCGGCCAGGCGCAGCCGGGGCGGGACGGGCACCGCCGGGCCGTTGAGGATCCGGAAGGCGCCGCCCGACAGCAGCATGGGGCTGACCGTCAGGCACATCTCGTCCAGCACCCCGGTCGCCACGACCTGCGCCAGCACCCGCGGGCCGCCCTCGCACAGCAGCCGCTCGTGGCCGCGCGCCACCAGCTCGGCGACGGCGGCGGCGAAGTCGAGCCGGTCCTCGCCCGCGACGATCACCTCGGCGCGTTCGGCGGCGGCGCGCACGCGCCCCGGCGGCGCGGTGCGCGTCGTCAGCAGGATGGTGCGGGCCGCCGGGTCGGCGTCGGTGAAGACGGGGGCGTCCAGGTCCAGGTCGAGACGGCGCGACACGATCGCCAGCGGCGGCACGGGGGGACGGTCGGCGCGCAGCTTCTCCCAGCCGCCGGGGCCGGGGCGGACCGGCCCGTAGCCCTCGGCGCGGACCGTGCCCGCGCCGACGATCACCACGTCGGCCAGGCCGCGCAGCAGGGACAGCAGCCTGCGGTCGGTCTCGTTGCCGAGCCCGCCGGCGCGGTCGTCGCGGGCGGCCGCGCCGTCCACGCTGGCGATCATGTTGGCCCGCAGCCAGGGCCCGCCCGGGGGATAGGCGTAGGCGTCGGCCAGCCGGACCGGGTCACCGGCGGCCGCGAGGGGGCGCAACGCCAGATCGGCGTCGGTCGTCTGCTCCACGTCGTTCTGAGGGGACTCGTGCATAGCCCGAGGCTACGCGGGGCCGCGCCTCACGACAGACGGCGCAGGACGATCAGCGCGCGGCTCGGCACGTCCAGCTGGTCGCGCGCCTTGACCCGGGGCCGCTCGCCGACCGTGCGCCAGTCGGCGGTGTCCAGCGTGAACTCCCAGCGCTCCCCGTAGGCCGCGCCGGGCAGGGTGAACTCCACCGGCTCGGAGTGCGCGTTGATCAGCAGCAGGAACGAGTCGTCGCGGACGGGGCGGCCGCGCGGGTCCGGCTCGGTGATGGCGTCGCCGTTGAGGAAGACGCCCAGCGACTTGGCGAACCCCGCGGCCCAGTCGTCGCCGGTCATGGCGTCGCCGGAGGGGGTCAGCCAGGCGATGTCGGCGGGCTGCTCGTCGCCGGGCGCCGCGCCCCGGAAGAACCGCCGCCGCCGGAACACCGGGTGATCGTGCCGCAGCCGCGACAGCGTGCGCACGAACTCCAGCAGGTCGCCGGTGCCGTCGGCGTCGTCCCAGCGCACCCAGGTCAGCTCGTTGTCCTGGCAGTAGGCGTTGTTGTTGCCGTGCTGGGTGCGGCCCAGCTCGTCGCCGTGCGACAGCATCGGCACGCCCTGCGACAGGAACAGCGTGGCCAGGAAGTTGCGGCGCTGGCGGGCCCGCAGGTCGAGGATCTCGGGGTCGGTGGTGGGGCCCTCGTAGCCGCAGTTCCAGGACCGGTTGTCGTCGGTGCCGTCCCGGTTGGCCTCGCCGTTGGCGTCGTTGTGCTTGACGTTGTAGGCGACCAGGTCGGCCAGGGTGAAGCCGTCGTGGCAGGTCACGAAGTTGATCGAGGCGAAGGGGCGGCGGGCGCTGTTCTCGTACAGGTCGCTGGAGCCGGTCAGCCGGGAGGCGAACTCGGGCATGCTGCCGGGCTGCCCGCGCCAGAAGTCGCGCATCGTGTCGCGGTACTTGCCGTTCCACTCGGTCCACAGCGGCGGGAAGTTGCCGACCTGGTAGCCGCCCTCGCCCACGTCCCACGGCTCGGCGATCAGCTTGACCTGGGAGACCACCGGGTCCTGCTGCACCAGGTCGAAGAACGCCGCCAGCCGGTCCACGTCGTGCAGCTCGCGGGCCAGCGCCGAGGCCAGGTCGAAGCGGAACCCGTCGACGTGCATCTCCGTCACCCAGTACCGCAGCGAGTCCATGATCAGCTGCAGGGCGTGCGGGCTGCGCACGTTCAGCGAGTTGCCGCAGCCGGTGTAGTCGAGGTGGTAGCGCTTGTCGTCGTCGCGCAGCCGGTAGTAGGCGGCGTTGTCGATGCCTCGGAACGACAGCGTCGGCCCGAGGTGGTCGCCCTCGGCGGTGTGGTTGTAGACGACGTCGAGGATGACCTCGATGCCCGCCTCGTGCAGCGCCCGCACCATCGCCTTGAACTCCAGCACCTGCTCGCCGGCCTGCCCCGCGGAGCTGTAGGCGTTGTGCGGCGCCAGGAACCCGATGGTGTTGTAGCCCCAGTAGTTGGTCAGGCCGCGCGCGACCAGGGCGTGCTCGGGGATGAACTGGTGCACCGGCATGAGCTCCACGGCGGTGACGCCCAGGTCCTTCAGGTGGTCGATCATGACGGGGTGGGCCAGGCCCGCGTACGTGCCGCGCTGCTCCCGCGGGATCCCCGGGTGCAGCCGGGTCAGGCCCTTGACGTGCGCCTCGTAGATCAGTGTCTCGTGGTAGGGCACGCGCGGCGGACGGTCGTCGCCCCAGTCGAAGAACGGGTTGATCACCACGTTCTTCGGCATGTAGGGGGCGCTGTCGTCGTCGTTGACCGTGTCGGGGTCGGCGAACCGGTAGGAGAACAGCGACTCGTGCCAGCGCACCTCGCCCTCCACGGCCTTGCCGTACGGGTCGAGCAGCAGCTTGGCGGGGTTGCACCGGTGGCCGTGCTCGGGCTCGTACGGCCCGTGCACCCGGTACCCGTAGCGCTGCCCGGGGCCCACGCCCGGCAGGTAGGCGTGCCAGACGAACCCGTCCACCTCCGGCAGTTCGTGGCGCGTCTCGCGGCCCGCCGCGTCGAACAGGCACAGCTCCACCCGGTGCGCGACCTCGGAGAAGAGCGCGAAGTTGGTGCCCGTGCCGTCCCACGTGGCGCCCAGCGGGTACGGCTCCCCGGGCCAGACCTCCCGCATCGTCCTCCGCTCCTCGGTGTCGGCGTGGTTGACAGGCATCCGAATTCTCCCTTACCCGCGCCGGTCGTATGACCCCCGCGCGGAGATCGAGTCGTCACCGCCCGGATGCCTGCCCGCGCGCGGCGGAGTCATGTGGGGCCGGTGGTGCCGGAGCGCCAGACGGTCTCGCCGGTGGACGTCTCGGGGGTGGGGTGGAGGCCGAGACGGCGGGCGACGGTGGCGGAGGCGACGTTGTCCGGATGGATGGAGGCGGTGATCTCGGTGACGCCGTGCGCGGCGAGCCAGCCGACCATGGCGCGGGCGGCCTCGGTGGCGAAGCCGAAGCCCTGGTAGGGCATGCCGATCACCCAGGCGACGGCGGCCTCCCGGCCGCGCGGGCCGGGCCGGACGGTGGCCTGGACGTAACCGACCGCGCGCCGGTCGCGGCGCCGCCGGACGACCCAGTTCAGCCAGGACTCCTGGTGGAACGGGGCGGGCCCGGCCACCAGGCGGGCGTAGCGGACGCGCAGCTCGGCGGCGGTCAGGGGCCGCCCGCCGATGTAGCGGTGCAGCCTGGGGTCGGCGAGCGCCTCGGCCATCTCCTCGGCGTGGTGGACGGCCAGCGGCTCCAGCAGCAGACGGGAGGTCCGAAGGGACTCGGTGAGCGGACCGAACACCCGTCGAGCCTATGCCCGCCCCGGACGAACCGGTCACAGATGGCGTGTCCAGGCGCCCGGCGGATGCTGGCGGGGAGTGAGCCACAGCCACGGCTGGGAGCGGCGAAAGGGCAGGTCGGTGCCGGGCTGCCAGGGGAACAGCCCGTCAGGATTCGGCCAGGCGGCCTGCAGGATCGGCAGCGGCGGACGCCGGTAGAACGCCACCGCGCCGCCGAACATCGCCTGGTACCAGCCGGGGTCCACGGCGCGGAACGCGGCGGGCAGGCCGCGCAGCACGTCGTCGCGGCGCTCGCCGTCGGCGACCGGGCGGCCCGCGGCGACCTGCCGGCCCAGCGCGTTGAGGGCCTCCTCCATCTCGTACACGTCGCCGCCGAACATGCCCAGCTCGGGGGAGCGGTGGCTGTGCCACAGCCCGATCGTGTACGCCCAGCCCGGGCCCTGCTCGTCCGCCCCGACGAGCACCACGCTCCACCCGTACTCGGTGATGTGCACGATGGTCCGCAGCTCGAAGTTGTCCAGGCGGTCGCGATCGCCGTAGTCGTGGCAGATGATGCAGTGGCACTGGGGCGGCCCGGCGGACATGGCCCACAGCTTACGGTCGGACGCCGACGCGGTCGCCACGCCCGTTCCTCCCCGCGGCTCAGGCCGTCCGGGCGCGGTCGATGATCGGGACGAGGTCGAGGCCGGGCGGCAGGGTGCCGAAGGCCGACCCCCAGTCGCCGTCCAGGCGGGTGGCGCAGAAGGCGTCGGCGACGGCAGGGTGGCCGTGCCGGACCAGCAGGGACGCCTGCAGGACGAGGGCGAGGCGCTCGACGACGCGGCGGGCGCGGATCTCGATCGTGGCCAGGTCGGCCAGGGACTCCTTGACCTGCTTGACGGCCGTGTCCAGCCGGGAGTCGGCGCCGGCCGCCAGGTCCAGCTCGGCGAAGAACGCCTCCACCGTCTGCGGCTCCCGGGCCATGGCGCGCAGCACGTCCAGCGCCGCGACGTTGCCCGAGCCCTCCCAGATGGAGTTCAGCGGCGACTCGCGGAACAGGCGGGGCATGCCCGACTCCTCCACGTAGCCGTTGCCGCCCAGGCACTCCAGCGCCTCCGCGGCGTGGACGGGCCAGCGCTTGCACACCCAGTACTTGCCGACGGCCAGGGCGAGGCGCTTGAACGCCGTCTCGGCCTCGTCGCCGCGCACCGAGCGGTCGGTCGCCCCGGCCAGGCGGAGCATGAGCACCGTGGCGGCCTCCGACTCCACGGCCAGGTCGGCCAGCACGTTGCGCATCAGCGGCTGGTCGATCAGGGCGCGGCCGAACGCCCGGCGGTGGACGGCGTGGTGGACGGCCGTGACGGTGCCGTGCCGCATGCCCGCGGCGGCGCCGACCACGCAGTCCAGCCGGGTCATGTTGACCATCTCGATGATCGTCCGCACGCCGCGGCCGCCCTCGCCGACCTGCCAGGCCAGCGCCCCGTCGTACTCGATCTCGGCGGAGGCGTTGGAGCGGTTGCCCAGCTTGTCCTTCAGCCGCATCAGCCGCAGCGGGTTGAGCGTCCCGTCGGGCAGCACGCGCGGCACCAGGTAGCAGGTCAGCCCGTCCGGGCCCTGCGCGAGGGTGAGGAACACGTCGCACATGGGCGCGCTGGTGAACCACTTGTGCCCGGTCAGGCGGAAGGCTCCGTCCGGTCCGGGCACGGCGCGGGTGGTGTTGGCGCGCACGTCCGAGCCGCCCTGCTTCTCGGTCATGGACATGCCCGCCAGCAGGCCCGTCTTGGTGAGCGGGGCGCGCAGGCCGAAGTCGTAGTCGCGGGCCGTCAGCAGCGGCTCGTAGGCGGCGGCCAGCTCGGGGCTCTGCCGCAGCGCGGGCACGGACGCGTAGGTCATGCTGATCGGGCAGCCGTGCCCGGCGTCCACCCGCCACACGTAGAACCCGGCGGCCCGCGCCACGTGCGCGCCGGGACGATCGTCGGCCCAGGGCGCGGCGTGCAGGCCGTGCGACACCGCGACGCGCATCAGCTCGTGCCAGGCCGGGTGGAACTCCACCTCGTCGATGCGGTGCCCGTAGCGGTCGTGGGTGCGCAGGACGGGCGGGTGCTCGTTGGCCAGCCGTCCCCACTCCTGCGCCTGCTCGGTGCCCGCCAGGCGGCCCAGCTCGTGGATCCGGTCGGCCGCCCACCCGGCGCCCTCGCGCGCCAGCCCGTCCAGCAGGGCGGGGTCGTCGGCCACGTCGTGACCGACGTGCGGGGGGACCTGGTTGAGCACCTCGTGGGTCGGGGGCATCGCACACCGCCTTTCACCGTGCCGTCCCCAGTACAGTACCGAATCTTGTTCGGCAAGGAGGCGGAAGATGATCGTCCGCCGGTCCTCCTTGAGGGCGGGGAAAACTCGTCCGGGCGGCGGAGGGTACGACGGGCGATGTCACGTAACGTCTGACACATGGCCGACTCCACCCCGCAGCAGAGTTCGCGCCAGGCGCCGACGTCCCGCCCGGACCGCGGACAGGCACCGGCGCGCGTGTCGGACGCCGAGCGCGAGGCCGCCGTCGAGCGGCTGCGCGTCGCCTCCGTGGAGGGCCGGCTGACCTTCGCGGAGCTGACCGAGCGCACCGAGAAGGCGTACCTGGCCGTCACCCGCGCGGACCTGGAGGGCATCACCGCCGACCTGCCCGCGATGGGCGCGCCCGGGGCGGACCCCGCGCTGCCCGCGCCGCGCCGCTTCCACGCCTTCATGGGCGACTGCGACGAGCGGATCTCCGGCCGCATCAGCGACGCGCTGGAGGCCCACGCGGTGATGGGCGACGTCGTGCTCGACCTGCGGGAGGCGCAGGTCCCCACCGGCCAGGTGGAGGTCTGCGTCACCGCCGTGATGGGGGACGTGCGGATCATCGTGCCGGACGGCGTGCGGGTCGAGCTGACCGGCTACGCGGTCATGGGCGACCGCAAGGTCGCCGTGCGGGAGGTGCCGCCCGGCCTGCAGGTGCCGGTCGTGCGGGTGCGGGCCAAGGCCGTCATGGGCGACATCAAGATCGTCGACGACGAGCACCACGCCCCGGTGCGCCGCGCCCTGGCGTCCTGGTGGCAGGAGCGCCGCTCCCGGGGCGGGGGGCACGGCCCCGGAGCCGGCCCCGACGGCTGACGGCCCTCCCGCCGGTCACCGGGGCGGTCGTCGGATGCGTCAGCACTACTTGCATGTGCCGTATACATGCACACGCCGATTAGTTCGGGTCATGTCCTATCCTGGACGTCAGTGACACCGGGACGGAGGACCAGGCTCGATGACCACTCAGGACCCCGCGCCCACCGTCCTCGCCCAGGGCTGGCGCACGCTGTCCCTGTTCCACGGGAAGATCGAGGCCCGCATCGAACACGCCCTGCAGAGCGGGCACGGCCTGAGCGTGCGCGAGTACTCGCTGCTGGACGTCCTCAGCCGGCAGCACGACGGCCCCGGCGGACATCTGCAGATGAAGCAGGTCGCCGACGCCGTCGCCCTCAGCCAGAGCGCCACCACACGGCTGGTCACGCGCCTTGAGGGCCGCGGCCTGCTGACCCGTTACCTGTGTCCCACCGACCGCCGCGGCATCTACACGGACGTCAGCGAGGCGGGCGCGAAGCTCCTCGCCGAGGCGCGTCCCACCAACGAGGCCGCCCTGCGGCAGGCGCTCGACGAGGCCGCGCAGAACCCCGAACTCGCCCCGCTGGTCAAGGCCGTCGAAACGCTGCACGCGCCCGTCTGAGGGCGACCGCCCGTACCCGGGAGCGCGGCGAGCATGGCGAAGCGGCTCAGAGCGGGGCACCTGCCGCCGGGACTTGCATCTCCTCCGCCTCGGCGTCGCGGTCGTGGCGTGGCCGACGAGGGCCGCCGCTCGCCCTTGCGCTGATCCGGCGTCGGGCACCGCGGTCGGCGGCCGGGGACCGCCTAGCGTGCCCGCCGCCCGGTAGTTGCACGCGACGATTGACATCCATCACACCATCCAGCGTTTGCACTTATCCGGCGTATGCAAATATTGTGGGCGCCTGTTAGATGCTTGTGCAATCATCTGAAGGGTGCTTAGCATGCCTCTCGCGCTGCTGGCCCTGGCCATCGGGGCCTTCGGGATCGGCACCACCGAGTTCGTGATCATGGGTGTGCTGCCCGAGGTCGCGGGCGACTTCGATGTCTCGATCCCCACCGCCGGATGGCTGGTGACCGGCTACGCCCTCGGTGTCGTCCTCGGCGCGCCGCTGCTGACCGTGATGGGCACCAAGGTGTCCCGCAAGAAGATGCTCATGCTGCTGATGGGGCTGTTCGTGGTCGGCAACGTGCTCTCCGCCGTCGCGCCGGTCTTCGGGGTCATGCTGGTGGGCCGGGTCATCGCCTCGCTGGCCCACGGCGCGTTCTTCGGCATCGGTTCGGTGGTCGCCGCCGACCTGGTCGCCCCGGAGAAGCGCGCCTCCGCCATCTCGCTGATGTTCATGGGCCTCACCGTCGCCAACATCGTCGGCGTCCCGCTCGGCACCTATATCGGGCAGGCCGCGGGCTGGCGAGTCACCTTCGCCATCGTCGCGGCACTCGGTGTGGTGGGGCTGCTCGGCGTGGCCGGGCTGGTGCCCGAGACGGGCAGGCCCAAGGGGGACGGCGTCCGCTCCGAGTTCGCCGCCTTCCGCAACGTCCAGGTCTGGCTGGCCATGGCGATGACGGTCCTGGGATACGGCGGCGTGTTCGCCGCCATCACCTACATCGCGCCGATGATGACCGAGGTAGCCGGCTACTCCGCCGGCGCGGTCACCTGGCTGCTCGTCCTGTTCGGGATCGGCATGTTCGCGGGCAACCTGCTCGGCGGAAGGTTCGCCGACAAGGCCCTGATGCCCATGCTCTTCGCCGCGCTCGGCGCCCTCGCCCTCGCCCTGCTGGCGTTCACGGCGACCGCCCACGACAAGCTCCTCGCGGCCGTCACCCTGACGCTCATCGGCGCGCTGGGCTTCGCCACCGTGCCCCCGCTGCAGAAGTGGGTGCTCGACCAGGCGGCGGCGGCCCCCACGCTGGCCTCCGCCGCCAACATCGGCGCCTTCAACCTCGGCAACGCACTGGCCGCCTGGCTCGGCGGCATCGTCATCGCGGCCGGACTGGGCTACACCTCCCCGAACTGGGTCGGCGCGCTGCTGTCGGGCACCGCCCTGCTGCTGTCGTTCCTCGCCGCCTTCCTCGACCGCCGCGCCCCATCGTCCCGCCGCGTCGCCGCGGCGTCCGCGACCGGCGGGAACGTGCCGAGCGCCCGGCGCTGACCCGGCGCCCGCAGGGCCGCGCCCGGCTCCGCCGAAGACCCTCCCAAGCCATCCCCGACACATCGTCACCGAGAAATCCGCCGCAGTGCCGGCACTCCGCACGAGGAGCACTCACCATGACCGCAGTTCCCACTGTCACGCTCAACAACGGCGTCGAGATCCCGCAGCTCGGCTTCGGTGTCTTCCAGGTCCCGGACGACGAGACCACGGCCGCCGTCACCGCCGCGCTGGAAGCCGGCTACCGCTCCATCGACACCGCCGCCGTCTACGGCAACGAGGCGGGCGTGGGCCGGGCCGTGGCCGCCTCGGGCCTTCCCCGCGAGGACCTGTTCATCACGACGAAGCTGTGGAACGCCGACCAGGGCTACGACGCGACCCTCAAGGCGTTCGACGGAAGCCTCGCCAAGCTGGGGCTGGACTACGTGGACCTCTACCTCATCCACTGGCCGACCCCCGCCCGCGACCTGTACCGGGACACCTGGCGGGCCCTGGAGAGGCTGGCGGCCGACGGCCGGATCCGCAGCGCCGGAGTCTCCAACTTCCAGCCCGCGCACCTGCGGCGCCTGATGGACGGCAGCTCCCTGGTGCCCGCGGTCAACCAGATCGAGCTGCACCCCGGCCTCCAGCAGCGGGAGCTCCGCGCGCTGCACGCCGACCACGGCATCGCCACGGAGGCGTGGAGCCCGCTGGCCCAGGGCGCGGTGCTCGACGAACCCTCGCTGGTCGAGATCGCCCAACGGCACGGCAAGTCGCCCGCGCAGGTGGTGCTGCGCTGGCACCTGCAGCTCGGCAACATCGTGATCCCCAAGTCGGTCACGCCCGCCCGGATCCGCGAGAACATCGACGTCTTCGACTTCGCGCTCTCGGACGGCGACATGGACGCGATCGCCGCGCTCGACCGCGGACTGCGCACGGGCCCGGACCCCGACACCTTCAACTGAGGGCCGGGCACCGTCCCCTGACCCGGCGCGGGCGGGCCGCCCCTCCCGCCCGCGCCGGCGTCCGTCACCTCTCCCGTTCCGCCGCTTCCCGTCCGAAAGGTGCCTGTCCGCCATGCCCGCCGCCCTCCCCACCGCCCTGGAACGCCTGGTCGACCCGGCCGGCCGGCTGACGATCGGTCTCGAACTCCCCCTCGACAACGACTGGGGCCCGACACGGCTGCACGCCGACCGCCAGGCCGGCCGCCCCTTCGGCGTCCCGCGGCTCACCGAGCACGCCAGGCTCGCGCGGCTCGCGGACGAACTCGGCTTCGCGGCGCTGTGGGTGCGCGACGTCCCCCTGTACGATCCGCAGCAGTTCGGCGACGCCGGATCGGTCTTCGAGACGTTCACGCACCTCGGCCATCTGGCCGCGATCACCGAGCGGGCCGTGCTCGGCACCGCCGCGGTCGTCCTCCCGCTGCGCCGTCCGCTGCTGGTCGCCAAGGCCGCGGCGACCGTCGACGTGCTGTCCGGCGGACGGTTCGTGCTCGGCCTCGCCAGCGGGGACCGCCCCGTCGAATACCCCCTCTTCGGCGAGGACTTCCATGCCCGAGGCCGCACCTTCCGCGAGAACGTCGAGATCCTCCGCGCCGCCTGGTCCGCCCCTCCGCCGCGGCAGGGCATCTCCCTGCCGCACCTCGGCCTGCACGCCGACCGCGGGCTCGACGTCCTCCCGAAACCGACCGGCGCGACCATCCCCCTCGCCGTCGCCGGGCACGCACAGCAGTCCCTGGAATGGATCGCCGAGAACGCCGACGCCTCACTCAACTACCCCCGCCCGCTGGAGGTGCTGCGGCTCAAGGCGCGAGAGTGGCGGCAGCTGACCGAGGGGACCGGCAAGCCGTATCTCACACCGATGCAGCTGGACCTGTCCGCCGACCCCGCCACCCCGGCCACCCCCATCCGCCTCGGGCTGCGCACCGGACGGCACGCCCTGCGGAACCACCTGCACGCGATGAGCGAACTCGGGGTCGCCCACGTCTCCTTCAACCTGCGCCCCGGCGACCGCCCCGTCGAGGAGGTGCTCCACGAACTGGCAGAGGAGATCCTGCCCCACTTCCCCTCCAGGACCGCGTCCGCCGCGTCGGCGAACCACAGCACGGCGACCGCGTGACAACGCGGCCCCCGACGACTGGACGCCGCTGATCGCGCAGTGGCGCTCCGCAGGCCGAACGTCGCCTGCGAGGAGCCGGCCGCCGCCGGGCGCCGGGGCCGACACGGTGCGACGACGCCCGCTCCTGCCAGGCCGCCTCACCCTGGCCACCCGGCTCGGGCGGCTATGGACGGTGAGGACACGGCCCGGCTAGCGGGTGTCGTCGTGGCGTTCGGCCTCCCGGACGCCCTCCTCGTCGGGCGTCAGCGAGTCGGGCTGCCCGACGTCCACGCCCGGCACGCCGGTACCGCTGACCTCGTCCTCCTGGCGGGCCATGCCCTGCTCGCGGGGGACGGTGCTGCCCTCGCCCGGCACCTCGGGCGGCCGGTCCTCGCCGGTCCGGCCGCGCGCGTCGCCGCCCCGGGTGACCGGTGCGAACCGCCTGTCCCGCGTCTCCTCGGGCTCGTGGCCCAGATCCTCGCGTTCAGTCATGCACCACCGCATACCCGCCCTGACGGCGGTATGCGTGACCGTTCTCTCAGACGGCGACCGCGCCGGAGTGCGCGACCGCCTCGTCGTAGCGGTGCAGCACCAGGTCGGCCAGCTCGGGGGCGGCGCCCAGGACGGGCGACACCGCGTCCGCCCCGGCCGCCAGGGACTCCTCCCGCACCCTGTCGGCGAAGTACCCGGGCGCCAGGAAATAGGACGCCACGGCCACGCGCGGCGCGCCGGCGTCCCGCAGCGCCGCGACCGCCTCGCCGGGCGTCGGACGGGCCGCCGACGCGAACGCCGGCACCACGCCGCGCCAGCCCCGCGACCGCCACTCGCGCGCCATCGCCCAGATCGTCGCGTTCGCCGACGGGTCGCTGGACCCCGCCGCCACCAGCACCACGGCGGTGTCCGGATCGCCGGGCGGCACGCCGGCCTCGGCCAGCCGCCGCTCCAGGGCCGCCACCAGCAGCGGATGCGGGCCCAGCGTGGCCGCCGTGCGCAGCCCCAGGCGGGGGTGCAGCGCCCGGACGCGGGCCAGCACCCCCGGCACGTCGGTCTTGCTGTGGTACGCCGCCGTCAGCAGCAGCGGCAGCACCACGGCCGAGCCCGCGCCGCGCCGCGCCAGCCCGTCCAGCACCCCGGCGGGCGCCGGGGGCGCGTGGTCGAGGAAGGAGGTCAGCACCTCCAGGCCCGGCCGCCGCCCCCGCACGGCGGCCAGCAGCTCCTCGACGGTCGCGGCGGCGCGCGGATCGCGGCTGCCGTGCGCCACCGCGACCATCGGCGCCGGACCCGTGCCCACCGGCGTCGTCACAGATGGATGCCGCATTCGGTCTTGCCCGTCCCGGCCCACCGGCCGCTCCGCGGGTCCTCGCCCGGCGCCACCGGACGGGTGCAGGGCTCGCAGCCGATCGACGGGTAGCCGTCGTAGTGCAGCGGGTTGACCAGCACGCCGTTGTCGGCGATGTAGTTGTCCATGTCCTCCTGGGACCAGTGCAGGATCGGGTTCACCTTGACCATGCCGCGCCGCCCGTCCCACTCGACGACCCTGCGGGCGCGGCGGCTGGCGGTCTCCTCGCGGCGGATCCCGCTGAACCAGGCCATGTAGCCCTCCAGGGCCTTGCCCAGCGGTTCCACCTTGCGCAGGTGGCAGCACAGGTCGGGGTTGCGCCCGTACAGCCGCGGCCCCAGCGCGGCCTCCTGCTCGGCCACGGTCCGCGACGGCGTCACGTTGATCACGTTGACCGGGTAGACGGCCTCCACCGCGTCCCGGGTGCCGATGGTCTCGGCGAAGTGGTAGCCGGTGTCGACGAACAGCACGTCGATGCCCGGCTTGACCTTCGACACCAGGTGGATCAGCGCCGCGTCCGACATCGAGGACGTCAGGCAGATGCGGTCGCCGAAGGTCGCCACCGCCCAGCGGATGATCTCGAGCGTGGACGCCCCCTCCAGGGCCTCGGCGGCCGAGGCGACGACGTCCTCCAGGTCCAGGGTCGGTCTGTCGGTCTCCAGCAGTGTCACGGGGAAGTCTCCTTGTGTGTCCGGCGCTCGGCCGCCCGCGCGTCCCCGACGCCGAGGAATTTCAGCCTGAAGACGCGCAGGCAGTCCCCGCACGCCCAGGTCCCGTCCTCCTCGTGCGGTCGCAGGCGCTCCTCGCCGCAGTACGGGCAGTAGAACGGCGCCGCTCGTTCGCTCATTGCTCGATGGCCTTGTGAGTTCGGTTACAAAGATCGGCTGCAAAAGGTCGGCCGCGAGGGGGCGGCTGCCGGGAACGGCTGCGCGCCCGCGCCCGCTACCTGAGGTCGGCCTCGTCGGCGCGCCCCACCCAGTCGGCGAAGCTCTCGCCGTCTCGGCGCTGCTCGTCGTACCTGCGCACGACCCGCTCGACGTAGTCGGTCAGACCCGCGGAGGTGGTCTTCAGGCCGCGCACCTTCTTGCCGAAGGAGGCGCCGACCTGGCCGCCCAGGTGGATCTGGAAGCCCTCGACCTGGTCGCCGTTCTCGTCCACCACCAGCTGGCCCTTCAGGCCGATGTCGGCGACCTGGATGCGGGCGCAGGCGTTCGGGCAGCCGTTGACGTTGATGGTCAGCGGCTGGTCGAAGTCGGGCAGCCGCTTCTCCAGCTCGTCGATCAGGTCCATGGCCCGCTGCTTGGTCTCGACGATCGCCAGCTTGCAGTACTCGATGCCGGTGCAGGCCATCGTCTGGCGGCGGAAGGTGGACGGGCGCACCTGCAGGTCGTGCCGGGCCAGCTCGTCGGCCAGCGGCTCGGTGTTCTCCGCCGGGACGTCCAGGATCACCATCTTCTGCTCGGCGGTGGTGCGCACCCGGCCCGACCCGTACCGCTCGGCCAGGTCGGCGATCGTGTGCAGCAGCTCGCCGTTGACCCGGCCCGCCCTGGGCGCGAACCCGACGTAGAAGAGGCCGTCCCGCTGCGGGTGGACGCCCACGTGGTCGCGGTGCGGCAGCGGCGGGGCGGGCGGCGGCCCGTCGGGCAGCGCGTACCCCAGGTACTCCTTCTCCAGCACCTCGCGGAACTTCTCCGGGCCCCAGTCGGCCATCAGGAACTTGATCCGGGCGCGGTGCCGCATCCGCCGGTAGCCGTAGTCGCGGAAGATCGAGGTGACGCCCGCCCAGACCTCGGGCAGCCGCTCGGGCGCCACGAACGCGCCCAGCCGCCGGGCGAACATCGGGTTGGTGGACAGCCCGCCGCCGACGAACAGGTCGTAGCCGACCTCGCCCTCGTCGTTGACCACGCCGACGAACGCGACGTCGTTGATCTCGTGCACGGTGCAGTGCGCGCCGCACCCGGAGATCGCCGTCTTGAACTTGCGCGGCAGGTTGGAGAACTCCGGCGAGCCGATGTAGCGCTCGGCGACCTCGCGGATCTGCGGGGTCCCGTCGATCACCTCGTCGGCCGCGATCCCGGCCAGCGGACAGCCGATGATCACTCGCGGGGTGTCGCCGCAGGCCTCGGTGGTCGACAGCCCGACCGCCTCCAGCGCCTCCCAGATCGCCGGGACGTTCTCGATCTCGATCCAGTGCAGCTGGATGTTCTGCCGGTCGGTGATGTCGGCGGTGCCGCGGGCGTACTTCACCGAGATGTCGGCGATGGTGCGCAGCTGCGCGGCGTCGAGCTGGCCGCCGTCGATGCGCACCCGCAGCATGAAGTAGCGGTCGTCGAGCTCCTCGTCCGACAGCACGGCGGTCTTGCCGCCGTCGATGCCGGGACGGCGCTGGGTGTAGAGCCCGTACCAGCGGAACCGGCCGCGCAGGTCGGCCGGGTCGATGGAGTCGAACCCCTGCTTGGAGTAGATGTCGATGATCCGGCGGCGGACGTTCAGCCCGTCGTCGTTCTTCTTGTTCTCTTCGTTCTTGTTCAGCGGCTCGCGGTAGCCGAGGGCCCACTGGCCCTCGCCTCGCTTGCGTCTGGTCGCTGGTGGCACGGCGCGCGTCCTTGTCGGTCAGGGCGTTCGGTGGCGTGGGGCGGACGCATGGCGCACCGGCGGTCGCGAAGGCCGGGCTCGACGCTGAGCGTAAGGCGGTGACACGTGACGCCGGGGCACCACGCACCCGCGGGAAAAAAAGGGGGGCGTGGTCGGGGCGTCACCGACAGATCGCGCTGCGGACGCGGAGGAAGTCGACGTGCCGGCGCATCACCAGCAACGGGTCCGCAGCAGTCATATCAGCACTTTGACACGCCCTCTCGCGGCATGTCCAGTTGCGTCCGGCATGCGGACGCGGGCGGCGGACGATCATCACGGCCGGACCGGTCACCCCTGCCGCCTCCAGTTCACCCGCGGTTCGGCGGCCGGCGACGCGTCCGCGCGGTCGGCGCCCGCCGCGTCGTCGCGGCGGCTCCGCCGTTCCGGCGTCGCGGGGGCGGCCAGGTGCTGGCAGTCGCACCACGAGCCGCCACGGCACTCGCCGTGGCGGTGCTCCCGGCACGCCGCACAGATCACCCCTCCATTGTCACCGATGGGCCGCGATGCATGCGCGGGGGCACCCGGAGCCGCCGCGGGCGCCGTGGACCACACTCGAAATGATCTTGGGCGGGCCGGGCGCGGCGCGCGTCGAACGGTGTGAACCACGCGGACCAAGCGGAACGGACACGACGGACGGCGGCGGCGCCCGCGACGGTGGGGGAGGGCCGCCCGCCCCGCACGTAACGGTCCGATCACGGAACGTGCGACGCGGAGTGCGAATTTGGGCGGTGTGCCATGGCCTGGACGGAATACACCCTACGGTGGGTGGGCATGACCAGCGTGTTCAGGCTGGGCAACCTGCGTCCCCGGGCCTGGGCACGCGCCATGCGGCTGAGACGACGTCCGGAGACGTCCGCCCCCGTGGCCGGCGGACCCGCCGGCGAGCCGGCCGGCGATGCGTCGGCGAACCCGGCAGGCGAGCCCGCCGGCGATGCGACGGCGAGCCCCGCCGGGGAGCGTCCGGCCGTCCGCGCGGTCGCCTGGGGGCTGGTGCGGGACACGGCCGTCGCGGCCTTCCGCTACCGGGTGACGGGCCTGGCCGCCGAGGCCGCGTTCTTCGCGCTGCTGTCGCTGCCGCCCCTGGTCATCGGGCTGGTCGGGCTGATGGGCCACCTGCGCGGCCTGCTCGGGCCCGGCACCGTCGAGGAGGTCCGCACCTGGGTGATCGCGCGGGCCGAGACCGTGCTGACCGGGCCCGCGGTCCACTCCGTGGTGGTCCCGCTGATCGACGAGGTGATCCGCGGCGGCAGCCCCAACATCGTGTCGCTGAGCTTCCTGTTCACGCTGTGGGCGGGCTCGCGCGCCACCAACGTCTACGTCGACACCATCACGATCGCCTACGGCCTGTCGGGCGTGCGCGGGGTGGTGCGCACCCGGCTGCGCGCGTTCTTCCTCTACCTGGTCGGCCTGGTGGTCATGCTGATCGTCCTCCCCCTGCTGGTGGCCGGGCCCGCGCTGCTGCGGCGGGCGCTGCCGGAGGGCGCCGGGTACGTCCTGCTGGCGTACTGGCCGGTGGTGGTGACGCTGTCGATCCTGTTCCTGGCGCTGCTGTACCACATGAGCGTCCCGGTGCGGACGTCCTGGTGGCGGCAGGTGCCGGGCGCGGTGATGGCGCTGCTGGTGTGGATCGTCGGCGGGTTCCTGCTGCGGCTGTACCTGAGCGGGTCGCTGAGCGGCGGGGTGTCGGTGTACGGGCCGCTGTCGGCGTCGATCGCCGTGCTCGCCTGGCTGTACGTGGCGGCGCTGGCGGTGCTGGTGGGCGCGGCGCTCAACGCCGAGATCGACCGGCGCTGGCCGAGCGGCGACACCGCCCGGGCCCGTGCCGCCACCGCGGCCGGCGAGCCGCTAAACACCTCGTCGGGTAAAAACTGTGCTGGCTAATAGTCGGAATTGGCCAAACATGTCGTAACCTCGCGTGACATGACCCTCCATGAGGAGAACGGCGGCCGGATCCGCACGGTGACCGGCGCCGTCCCCGTCTCCGCCGTCACCGGGCCGGTCCTGCCGCACGAGCACCTGCGGCTGGACCTGCGGTGGCCGGCCCGTCCCGCGCTGCTGGCCTCCGACCCGCGGCGGTGGCTGGACGAGGAGAAGGCGGTCATGATCGAGCTGTCGGAGCTGCGCGCCGACCGCGAGCTGGCTCTGGTCGTGGACCTGACCTGCGCCGGAATGGGGCGCAGCGCCCCGTCCCTGGCCCGCGTCAGCGCCGGCTCGCGGGTCGCGGTGGTGGCGGGCACCGGCGTGTTCACCGAGCCGTTCCACCCCGCCTTCGTCGGCGACGCCGACGTCGAGCGGCTGGCCGAGCACTTCCTCGCCGAGATCGGCTTCGGCATCGACGGCACCAACGCGCTGCCCGGCGTCATCGGCGAGATCGGCACCTGGGGCGAGGCGCCCACCGAGCGCGAGGAGCGGTGCCTGCGCGCCGCCGCCCGCGCCGCCCGCTACTCCGGGCTGCCGGTGGCGACCTGCGGACGTGCCGGGGCGGCCCAGCTGGACATCCTCACCGGCGCGGGCCTGGAGCCGCACCGCGTCGCCGTCGGACGCCAGGACCTCGCCGACGACCCCGCCATGCCCCGCAAGATCGCCGAGGCGGGCGCGTACGTGTCGTTCGGCTCGCTCGGCCTGGCGGGGGAGGACCCGGTGGCCCTGGGCGCCCGCGTGCGCGCCGTCATGGAGCTGCTGGAGGCCGGGCTGGGCGACCGGGTGCTGCTGAGCACGGGCGTGTCCCGGATGACGCACGTGCGCCGCTACGGCGGCGCGGGCTACGGCTACCTGTTCGAGGTGTTCCTGCCCGCGCTGCGCGCCGCTGGGGCCGACGAGGACACGCTGACGCGGCTCGTCCACGACAACCCCCTGCGCTGGCTCGCCTGCGCCGACGACGCCGCCTGACCGCCCGATACGCCGCCTGACGGTCCGATACGAGGCCGGGCGGCTCGATAACCCGGCGAGGCTGGGTAGGGCACAGGTCAAGGGACAGGCGAAGTCCGCGACCCCGGGAGGGGGGCGCCGATGCCCTGGAACAGGACCGGCGGGGGCGCCGCGCGTGGCGCGGGTTCCGGAACCCAGAGCGTCCGGCTGCCGTTCACCGACCGCGCCGAGGCGGGCCGTCTCCTGGCCGAGCGGCTGGTCCCGATGGGGCTGGAAGGGGCCGTGGTGCTGGCGCTGCCCCGCGGCGGCGTGCCGGTCGGCTACGAGATCGCCCGGCGGCTGTCGCTCCCGGACCGGCCCGCCCGGCTGGACGTCCTGGTCACCCGCAAGATCGGCTATCCGTTCCAGCCGGAACTGGGCGTGGGCGCCATCGCCGAGGGCGGCGAGCCGGTGTTCGACCGGAACCTGCTGGACCGCCTGTCGCTGGACGAGGAGGACCTCGCCGCCACGGTCGAGGCCGAACGCGCCGAGCTGGACCGCCGGGTGCGCGCCTACCGGGGCGAGCGGCCCCTGCCCGACCTGGCGGGACGGGCCGTCATCGTGGTGGACGACGGGCTGGCGACCGGCGGCACGGCCCGCGCGGCGCTGCGTGCCGTGCGGGCGCGGCGCCCGGCGCGGCTGGTGCTGGCGGTGCCGGTGGGCGCCGCCGAGACCGTCCGGGCGATGGACGCCGAGGCGGACGACGTCGCGGTGCTGGCGGCGCCGTGGTCGTTCCGCGCGGTGGGCCAGTGGTACCGGGACTTCGAGCAGCTGACCGACGCCGACGTCATCTCCTGGCTGGACCGCGCCCGCCTCGCCGAGTGAACCGGCCGGACGCGCGTGGGAAGCCGGCCGGACGGGCGTGGGAAGCCGGCCGGGGAATGGCGGGAGGCGCGAATTCGCGTAAATTGATCACACGCCGGGGCGTCATCGTGTATTGCGTTCACGCCATACTCCGCATTCGCGTCTCGCGTGGTGTTTTCGGCGGCACCGTGACGTACATGTGACGGACATGTGATGAAAGACGTCGGGTGTTTTCAGGGGCGGGCAACGCAAACGGCCCCGCAGTGCGGGGCCGTACGTTTTCCGGTGGCGTGCCGGGGTGCGCGACGCAGCGATCTGGCGTCCGGCGGAGATCGCCTCAGGCGGCGTTCGCGCGACGCATCCGGCGACGGCGCTCCGAGGCGCGCTCGTCTTCGTTCAGGCCGCCCCACGTGCCGTACTTCTCGGGCCGGGACACCGCGTAGTCCAGGCACTCGGTGCGCACGGGGCAGCCCATGCAGATCTGCTTGGCCTTGCGCTCACGGATCTCACGCTCGGGCTGACGCTCGCCGTCGGGTCCGAAGAAGAGCACCAGGTCTTCCCCCCGGCACGCCGCGGCGTCCTGCCAGCCCCAGCTGGGACGAGGGAGGTTTGCCTGACGACGTACCTGAGCCATGGAACACCCACCTTGGTTGGTTTTGCTGAGCAATTTCGGGACATGGACGCTCGACGTGCTACAAGACGTGCGTCAGCAGCGCCGAGAGGTCCAACGTCTGGAGTTGCCGCTCTGTTCCCCGCCCGGTTGTGTTCCGGGACAGAGGGCCGCGTGCGGCAAGGGAGACCCTCGAATGGGGCCTCCGAGAGATTACACGAGGGCCGCCTCGTTGAGAAGGGTGAGTTCCCTAACAACGTAGGTTCCGAGGTTCTCTTGACACTCCGCACCGCATGGACCGGTCTGCTCGACGCGCTCCACGACGATCCGGTAACGCCTCTCGCCTACAACAACCACCGCCTCGTACGGAGATGTTCCCGACACCGATTCCACGGTGACCGCCGTCACGCCGCGGATCCCGGTGTGCGCTCGCACGAAGTGCTCGGCGGCCTGCGCCGGTTCGGGGAGCCCGGCACGGCCGCGCAGCCGGTCCAGCAGGACCTCGCCCCGCAGGTAGGCGTCCACGGCCCGCACGGCCTCGTCGGGGCCGAGATCGCCGTAGTACACGCCGTGTGGGAGACATACCAGGTTCGCTGCGTAACGGTCACCGCCGACGTGGGTCGTTTCCCATACAAAAGGGTCGAAACGTGCCGTCAGTTTCCGTGCGAGCGGAGCGCCGTAGCGGGCGCAGCAGGCGTTGCGCCGGCCGTGCGCGCACACCAGCAGCAACGGGTCGGTGACCGGCTCGCCGAACCCGGGGGGCGTCCCGGCGGCGACCGCCGCCAGGTCCAGGTCGGCCAGTTCGGCGGGGTCGGCGAGCTCGCGTCCCTCCAGCCAGACCCGCTCGCCGTGGGAGTAGCCCACGTACACCTGCACGGGCGGGATGCGGCGGCGCCGTCCGGACCTGCGGATGAGCTGCGGCCGCACGCCCGCGGCCTGGGCGGCGCGCACGGCCTCGGAGATCGCGGGGTGGCCGGGCAGCCCCTGCTCGACGCGCTCGGGCCACGGGCCCGGGTGCTCGACGAGCAGCCAGCCGCGCGCCTTGGTGGTCGCGCTCGCCAGGCACGACCGCTCGCCCGAGTGGCTGCCCGGGCAGTGGGCGCAACTGTTCCGGCGCGTCACGTGGGACCCCCGTTGATCGATAACGCGATTAGGTTAGGTTAACCTAATCAACCCCCGGGTCACCAGGAGACATGAATCACCTCATACCCTGGATTTGATCTTTGATGACCCGGTGGTGCGCCGTTTCCGGCGCCGCCGTCGCCTCTCGGCCACGGATTCGGCGTCTTACCTGCGAGCTTGGCCGTGCTGCCCGTACGGTGACGTCACGCTTGCCCATGCACGCGCACTCGTCACCCGCGCTTCGCATGCCCAACTTTGTCACGCCGAGCTTTGTCACGCCGAGCTTCGTCACGCCGAGCTTCGTCACGCCGAGCTTCGTCACACCACCGAGAGGAGGGCCTCCGCGGCGGGCAGTGCGGCGGCGCGGTCGGCCGGCACCAGGCCGATGCGGGTGCGGCGGTCGAGCAGGTCGCCGGCGTCCAGCGCGCCCTCGTGCCGCACCGCCCAGGCCAGTTCGGCGCGCAGCACGGGCAGGCCGGGCAGCACCGGGTCCAGCAGCGTGGCGTCCTCGCGCGCCAGTGCCGCGACGAGCGGCGCCTCCGTGCCGTACCGCCGCACGAGGCGGCGCGGCGCGTCCAGGGCCGCCAGCCGGGCGGGCGGGGCGGCGCCGACGAGCGGCAGGCGCGCGGTGCGGCTCGGGCCGGCGTCCAGCCGGGGAGCGGACGCGACGGCCGCGTCCACGGCGTCCTCGGCCATCCGCCGGTAGGTGGTCAGCTTGCCGCCGACGACGGTGACCACGCCGTCGCGTGAGGTCAGCACGGTGTGCCGCCGGGAGATGTCGGCGGTGCTCCCCTGACCGTCGTCCAGCAGCGGGCGCAGCCCGGCGAACGCCCCCGCCACCTGATCACGGGTCACGGGGACGTCGAGGGCCGAGTCCAGGATGTCGAGCAGGAACCCGATGTCGGCCTCGGTCGGCTCGGGCACGTCCGGGACGGGGCCGTCGACGGGCTCGTCGGTCAGGCCGACGTAGACGCGTCCGTCCTCCTGGGGGATGACCAGGACGAACCGGTTGCGCTCCCCGGGCACGGGCAGGTGCAGCCCCGCCGACAGGCCGGGCAACGCCGTCGACCGCAGCACCAGGTGCGTGCCCCGGGACGGGCGCAGCCGCACCCCGCCGACCAGTTCGCCCGCCCAGACGCCGGTGGCGTTGACCACGGCCCGCGCGCGCACGGTGAACTCGCGGCCCGACAGCTCGTCGCGTACGTGCGCCCCGTCTCCGCCCAGGGCCAGGGCGCGGCAGCGGGTGAGGATGGACGCGCCCAGTCCGGCCGCCGTACGGGCGATGGCGGTCACCAGACGTGCGTCGTCGGCAAGGCGCCCGTCCCACGACAGCAGTCCTCCGCGCAGCCCGTACGGACGCAGGGGAGGGGCCAGGCGCAACGTCTCGGTGGCCGACAGGCGGCGGGGGCGGGGCAGGACGGCCCGTGGGGTGCCGGCGGCCAGGCGCAGGGCGTCCCCCGCGTGCATCCCGGCGCGGGTCACGGTTGTCTGGGCACGCCCCACCATCGGCGTGAGCGGCAGCACGAACGGCAGGGCGCGCACCAGGTGCGGGGCGGTGCGCTCCATGAGAATGCCGCGTTCGACGGCGCTTTCGTAGGCGACGTCCACGTGCCCGGAGGCGAGGTAGCGCAGCCCCCCGTGCACGAGCTTCGAACTCCACCGGGACGTGCCGAACGCCAGGTCGTGTGCGTCGATCGCCGCCACGGACAGGCCGCGTGAGGCCGCGTCCAGGGCCACGCCCGCCCCGGTGACACCCAGCCCCACCACCAGGACGTCCACGACCTTGCCGGGGAGGTCGTCCAGTTCCCGGGCCCTGCGCGCGGCGGACAGGGACGTGCTCATGGCGCCAGGGTCCTTTCCAGGATGTCGCGCAGCTCGGCGTCCAGGGCGTCCATGGACAGGCCGGGGTCGGTGTCGTCGGTCATGGTCGGCGCCGACAGCGCGAACGACTGGACGACCAGCAGCAGCGCGCGCGCCTGCCGGGCCGGATGGCCGCGCCGGATGGTGCCGTCGGCGTGCCCGGCGCGCAGGGCCGTCTCGAAGAACTCCAGGAAGGCCTCCTGGCTGGCGCCGCGCCGGTCGAGCACGTACGGCAGCAGCAGCTCGGGATCGACGTCCACGATCTTGCGCAGCAGGGGATGGGCCCGGAACGCGCGCACCCCCTCCACCAGGGCGTCCACGAGCCGTTCGCGGACCGGGCGGCCGTCCTCGGGCGGCTGCGCGGCCGCCGCCACGCCGATCCACTCCCGGGTCATGAGGTCGCCGACGATCGTGCGCACGTCCGGCCAGCGCCGGTAGAGCGTCATGCGCGACACCCCGGCGCGGCGCGCGATGTCGGTCAGCGTGGTGCGGCGCACCCCGACCGCCAGCACGCAGTCGCGGGCCGCGTCCAGCACCGCGTCGTCGGTTGGCTTGTTACGATTAGACGCCATATGTCACAGTGTAAGCATGTCGAGGGCGCAGGGAGGCGCGGTGGACACCCCGGACATGCGGTGGAGCGGGTGGGGAGACCCGGCCAGGGCGACGCGCCTGCCGGACGGCGCCGTACGCCTGCTGCGCGACCTGCTCGGCGTGCGTCCCGCTGAGGCCGTGCCGCCACGCCTGGAGGACGTCACGGTCCCCGCCTCGCGCCTCGGCGAGGAGACTCTCGCCGCCCTGGCCGAAGCGGTCGGGGGCGCCGAGCACGTCCGTGCCGACGCGGAGACGCGCATCAGGCACACGCGCGGCAAGTCCACCCCCGACCTGCTGCGCATGCGGGCCGGGGAGACCTCTGACGCGCCGGACGCGGTCGTGCTCCCGGGCTCGCACGAGGACGTCCTGGCCGTGCTGCGGGTGTGCGCGCGGCGGCGCACGGCGGTGGTGCCGTTCGGCGGGGG
Source organism: Actinomadura sp. NPDC047616 (assembly GCF_040642915.1). NCBI lineage: Bacteria > Bacillati > Actinomycetota > Actinomycetes > Streptosporangiales > Thermomonosporaceae > Actinomadura > Actinomadura sp. NPDC047616. The sequence goes on along the minus strand of NZ_JBEYTB010000007.1, from coordinate 189,802 downwards.
CACCTCGGTCGTGGGCGGCCTCACCCCGCACGGACCCTTCGACGCCTTCGTCGCCCTGGACCTGCGCCGCATGAATGCGCTCGTCGACCTCGACCCGGTGTCGCGCACCGCCGTGCTCCAACCGGGGCTACGCGCCCCCCAGGCCGAGGCGCTGCTGCGCGAACGCGGCTTCACCCTCGGCCACTTCCCGCAGTCCTACGAATGGGCGTCGATCGGAGGCTTCGCGGCCGCGCGCTCCAGCGGGCAGGCGTCGGCCGGGTACGGGCGGTTCGACGACATGGTGCTCGCGCTGACGGTGGCCACGCCCGAGGGCACGTTGCGCCTGGGGCGGGCGCCCCGGTCGGCGGCCGGCCCGGACCTGCGTCAGCTCGTCCTCGGCTCCGAGGGCGCGTTCGGTGTGATCACGTCGGTGACGGTGCGGATCCGGCCCGCCCCCGAGGCGCACGCCTACGAGGGCTGGCGGTTCGCCTCCTTCGCCCAGGGCGGCACGGCGCTGCGGCGGATCGCCCAGGACGGCCCGCAGCCGACCGTCCTGCGGCTGTCCGACGAGGCCGAGACCATGGTGGGCCTGGCCGACCCGGACGCCATCGGGGAGGGCCTGGGGGAGGCGTCCGGATGCCTGGCCGTGGTCGGCTTCGAGGGCGCGCCCCAGGAGATCGCCGACCGCCGCGCCCAGGTGCGCGCCGTGCTGGAGGACGAGGGCGGCGAACCCCTGGGCCCCGGGCCGGGCCGGTCATGGGAACACGGCCGTTACAACGCCCCCTACCTGCGCGACGCGCTGCTGGACGTGGGCGCCTTCGCCGAGACCCTGGAGACGGCCGCGTTCTGGTCCGGCCTGCCGGAGCTGTACACGGCCGTCAGGGACACGCTCACCACCACCCTGACCGCCCAGGGCACGCCGCCTCTGGTCATGTGCCACATCTCGCACGTGTACCCGGCCGGGGCGTCGCTGTACTTCACGGTCGTGTCCGCCCAGGGCGCCGACGCCGTGACGCACTGGGAGAAGGCCAAGCACGCCGCCGGCGACGCCATCCTGGCCGCCGGCGGCACGATCACCCACCACCACGGGGTCGGCACCGACCACCGCGCCTGGTACGAGCGCGAGATCGGGCCCCTCGGCGTCGACGTGCTGCGCGCCGTCAAACGCAGGCTCGACCCGGCGGGGATCCTCAACCCCGGCGTCCTCCTCCCGCCCGCAGCCCAGGAGTAGCCGCGATGCCGTCGCCAGAAGGCCGCCGCGCGTTCACCGCGATCGTCAACCCCGCCGCGGGCGCCTCCGCCTCAGCGGCCACGCTCGTCCCCTTGGCGCGGCTGCTGCGCGAGGCGGGGGCCGAGGTCGTCGTCGAGTACAGCCGCGGACTGCGGCACGCGGCCGCGCTCGCCCGCGCCGCCGCCGACGCCGGCCGCGTCGTGCTGGGCGTGGGCGGGGACGGCATGGTCGGCTGCGTGGGCGGCGCCCTGGCCACGACAGGGGCCGTGCTGGGAATCGTCCCCGCCGGACGCGGCAACGACTTCGCCCGTCAGCTCGGCATCCCCTCCCGGCCCGACGCACTGGCCCGCCTGCTGCTGGAGGGGGAGCCGCGCGCCGTGGACGCCATCGACGCCAACGGCACCCCCGTCCTGGGCAGCGTCTACGCGGGGGTGGACGCCGTCGCCAACGCCAACGCCAACAGGACCCGGGTGCTGCGCGGCTCGGCCGCGTACTACGTCGGCGCGTTGCGGGCCGTCCTCACCTGGCGACCGGCCGACTACCGGATCACCGTGGACGGCCAGGAGCACCGGCGCACCAGCTACACCGTGGTCGCCGCCAACTCCGGCTGGTACGGCTTCGGCCGCCACATCGCCCCCGACGCCCGCGTGGACGACGGCCTGCTCGACGTGGTCGTCATCAACCGCGCGCCGAAACCCCTGTTCTTCGCCGTGATGCGGGAGCTGGAGAACGGCCTTCACGTGCGCCGCCCCCAGGTGGAGGTCCTGCGCGGCCGCCAGGTCCGGATCGAGCTGGCCACGCCGGGCCGGACGCTCCCGTACGGGGCGGACGGCGAGCTGCCCGGGGTGCTCCCGGTGACCGCCACCGTCCTGCCCGAGGCGCTGCGCGTCCTGGCCCCTGATCCCGCCCCCTGATCCCGCCCCCGAGCCCGCCCCCGAGCCCGCGAGACGGAACGCCGGCGCCGTGCACCAGATTTGGACGGCAAGTTCTGGTCGGTTTACGCCTGCATTACGGACGTCCGTATAGCGTTCAGAACGTCCCGATAAGGGACCTAAGGGCGACTGCGGGACCGGTCATGAGATGGCGACAGCTCGCCGTTCTGGGGGGACTCATGATGACCGCGGTCGTCCTGGGCGTGGTGGCGCCGACGTCCACGGGGGTGGCGTCGGCGCCGACCGCGTCGTTCGCGCCCCCCACCGCGCCCCGGGATGCCTAGGGTGGGGCTCGTGCGCACTCTGCTGAACATCATCTGGCTCGTGCTGTCGGGATTCTGGCTGGCCGTCGGCTACGCCATCGCCGGGATCATCTGCTTCATCCTGATCATCACCATCCCGTTCGGCATCGCCTCGTTCCGCATCGCGCTGTTCGCGCTGTGGCCGTTCGGCAACACCGTGGTGCGCCGCCGCGACGCGGGCGCCGCCTCCTGCCTGGGCAACGTCATCTGGCTGGTGGTCGCCGGATGGTGGCTGGCCCTCGGCCACCTGGTCACCGGCATCGCCCTGTGCGTGACGATCATCGGCATCCCGTTCGGCATCGCCAACTTCAAGCTGATCCCGGTGTCGCTGCTGCCGCTGGGCCGCGAGATCGTCCCCACCGGCGACCCGCGCACCTTCACCGTCCAGTGAGGCGGCCGCGGGCCGGGCAGGCCGCGCGAACCGCCGGGTGAGCCCCGCCGAATCGCTTGACGGGGCAGATCATCTCCGGAAAGGGTGGCGCTGTCCCCTCATCCTGCCGGAGGTGAAGTGTGCGCGCCGAGGACGCGGCCGCGGAGCGAACCCCAGAGAACTCCCGCACGTCCGAGGCGGGCGCGGGATGGGTGTGCGGGAAGCCGGGCAGCTTCGGCGAGCTGCTGCCCGAGCGGGTCAAGCCGTTCTCCTGGCGCCGCCCCACGGTGCTGTGGCGCTCGCGCAACGACGTCATCGCCAAGCTTTTCGGCGACCCCTCCAACGGCATCCGGCGGCGCTGCGTCGCCGCGCTGACCGCGCGCGGCACGAGGGCGGCGTTCACCATGCACCGCTCGGCCACGGAGTTCTCCTTCCTGCTCCTGGGAGACACCGGTGAGGGCGACCGCTCCCAGTACGCCGTGGTGCCGCCCGCGCTGCGCGTGGGCGAGGACACCGACTTCATGGTCATCGCCAGCGACGTCATCTATCCGGCGGGGGACGCCGCCGACTACCCCGACAAGTTCTTCCGGCCGTACCAGGGCTACCCGGGGCCCATCTACGCCATCCCCGGCAACCACGACTGGTACGACGGCCTGCAGGGGTTCCTCCGGGTGTTCTGCGACCTGACGATCGACTGCACACCCGAACCCTGGCGCGGCCCCCTGGCGCTGGTGCCGCGCCTGCTGTGGCGCCGGCCGGGCGAAGTGGACGACAAGGCACTGGCCCAGGCCAGGGACCGCTACCGGGGCGCCCCCAGGCAACGCGCGCGGCAACCCGGGCCGTACTGGGCCATCGACACGCCCGCGCTGAGGATCGTGGCCATCGACACCGGCATCACCGGCGGCCTCGACCGCGACCAGGGGGCGTGGCTTCGGGAGGTCTCCGCGGGTCCCAAGCCCAAGCTGCTCATCACCGGCAAGCCCCTGTGCGTGGACGACCGCCGCGCCCCCGGCCGGATCGAAGGCGGCGGGACGGTCGACGACGTCGTCCGCGACCCGGCCAACAGCTACGTCGCCGCGATCGGCGGCGACATCCACAACTACCAGCGCTACCCGGTGCGCGTGGGCGACCGCACCATCCAGTACGTGGTGGCGGGCGGCAGCGGCGCGTTCATGCACGCCACCCACATCATCCCCCGCACCCGCCTGGTGGACGAGAACGACTTCCGCTGCTACCCGCTGCGGGGCGACTCGCTGTCGCGCTACAGCAAGCTGTACGGCAGGTGGCTGCGGCTGCCGAAGCTGTTCGAGCTCACCCCGCAGGAGGCCACCGAGGCCATCCGCCACCGCCTGGGCATCGAACCGGCCCGCGCGTACAACAGCGTGGGGGAGACCCCGGGAGCCTCCCCGTCGCGGCGCGCCCGCTTCGTCGCCGCACTGCTGGGCGTACCGAAGGGGCAGCGGCGAAGGCTGCGTTACGCGCGGCTCCCGGTGTGCAAGGTGCCGCAGCGTTTCCGTTCGGAGATGGTCGACTGGGACCGCCCGCCCTTCTTCAAGAGCTTCCTGCGCATCGACGTCACCGAGGAGCGGCTGCGGATCCGCTGCTTCGCGGCGACGGGCTGCGGCGACCAGGAGGACCGCCCGCCCGTGGAGGACGAGGTGACGATTCCGCTGCGCCCGGGGGGTGGCGACACCGCCAAAAGCGCCCGCTGATCCGGAGAACAGTGCAAATGTTCTGACGAACCGGAGAAAACTTCACGATTCGGCGCATTGGCGCATGCCGACTCTCGTACAGTCTCCACTCGTCGCAGACGATCTACGTCTGGCGACTGTCGTGACACCGTTGCCGACGAGACTTCCGGGAGTGCAGAGCATGAGCTATCCCCAGCAGGGGCAGGCGCAGCCGTATCAGCAGCCCTACCAGGGCGGCCAGGCGCCCGTACCGGTCCAGCAGCAGGCCCCGGCGCACGCCGCCGGCCAGAACATGAAGCGCCGTAACCCGGTGGGCGTCTGGCTGGGGCTCCCGATCATCACCTTCGGGATCTACCCGCTGGTGTGGTTCTACAAGGTGCACGCCGAGCTGTTCGGCTACGACCGCCGGGTCGGCGACGCGGCCACCGGCGCGCTGCTGTCGCTGCTGTTCGGCGGGATCACCCTCGGCATCTGGCCGCTGATCGTGTACGTCAAGCTCGGCGGCCGCATCGCCCAGGCGCAGCGCGCCGCGGGCCTGACCCCGAGCTGCAGCGGCGGCATGGGGTTCCTGCTCGGCATCTTCGGTTGCGGGATGCTGTACTACCAGCTGCAGCTCAACAAGGTCGTCGACCGCTACGGCGGCACCACCGCCCCCGGCCAGCAGGTTCCGCTCGCCACCTGACGACCGCACGCGGGCACGGCGGCCTCCCTCAGCCCCGTCGCCCCTCCGTGCCCGGTCACGGCCCGGAGGGGCGGGGTGGAGGGCGGCCCGGAGGACGGCGCGCCGGTTCTGTCGGTGCCGTCCGCGACACTGGAGCGGTGAGGATCGCGGTGGCCTGCGGAGAGGACGGCGGGGGCACGCTGCGTCCGGTGGGCGACGACGGCGCGCCCGCGGGGCCGGCCGAGCGCGTCGCCGACCTCGCCGCCGCGATCGCCGACCGCGAGCGCGCGGCCGCCCCCCGCTGGGTGTGGCCGTCCACCGCCCGGGTGTATCCGCGGCTGCTGCGCGCGGGCGTGCGGGTGGCGCGCTGCCACGACCTCGAACTGGTCGAGACGCTGCTGCTCGGCCACGACGGCCGCCACGGCGAGCCGCGTTCGGTGCGGGCGGCCTGGGCCAGGCTGAACGGCGCGCCCGTCCCCGACGACCCCGCGCCGCCCGACGTCCGCCCCCAGCCGTCGCTGTTCGACGACGCCGAGACCGGCGGCGCCCCCGACGCGGGCGCCCGGCACGACGACATCGACCTGGTCGTGGCGGTGCATGCCGCGCAGCGCCGCCGTGTCGCCGGGCTGGAGGGGTTCGCGCTGCTGGCGGCGGCCGAGTCGGCCGGCGCGCTGGTCGCCGCCGAGATGGGCCACGACGGGCTGCCCTGGTCGGCCGAGCGGCACGACGCCCTGCTCACCGAGCTGCTCGGGCCCCGCCCGTCCGGCGGGCTGCGCCCCCGCCGCCTGCAGGAGCTGGCCGACCGCATCGGCGAGGCGTTCGGACGGCACGTCAACCCCGACTCCCCGGCGCAGGTGGTCAAGGCGTTCGCCGCGGCCGGGCTGCCCGTCCCCTCCACCCGCGCGCACGTGCTCAAACGCGTCGACCATCCGGCGGTGCCGCTGCTGCTGGAGTACAAGGAGCTGGCCCGGCTGCACACCGCGCACGGCTGGACGTGGCTGGACACCTGGGTGTCGGGCGGGCGGTTCCGGCCCGAGTACGTGGTCGGCGGCGTGGTGTCGGGCCGCTGGGCCACCAACGGCGGCGGCGCCCTGCAGATCCCGCGGGTGCTGCGCCGCGCGGTCGTCGCCGACCCCGGCTGGGCGCTGGTGGTCGCCGACGCCGCCCAGCTGGAGCCGCGGGTGCTGGCGGCGCTGGCGGGCGACCGCGCGTTCGCCCGCGCCGCCGCCGAGGGCGACCTCTACAGCGCCCTCGCCGACGCCTTCGGCGGCGCCCGCGACAAGGCCAAGATCGCCCTGCTGTCGGCGATGTACGGGGGCGGCACCGGCGAGGCCGTGCAACTGCTGGCCGTGCTGAAGAGCCGGTTCCCCGAGGCGTTCGGGTTCGTGGAGTCGGCCGCCCGCGCGGGCGAGCGCGGTCACCTCGTCCGGTCGCTGCTGGGCCGCACCTGCCCGCCGCCGTCGGCCGAGTGGCGCGCCCTGACCGCCGAGGGCACCGAGCGCGCGGCCGCGGCGGCGCGCAGCCGGGGCCGCTTCACCCGCAACTTCGTCGTCCAGGCCACCGCCGCCGACTGGGCGCTGGTGCTGCTGGCCACGCTGCGGCGCCGGCTGGCCGCACTGGGCCCGCCCCGCCTGGTGTTCTTCCAGCACGACGAGGTGATCGTCCACTCACCCGCGGAGCTGGCCGAGGAGGTGGGGGCGGCCGTGCGGGCGTCCGCCGAGGAGGCCGGGCGCCTGCTGTTCGGCCGCACCCCCGTCGTGTTCCCGATGGAGACCGCCGTCGTCGACTGCTACGCCGACGCCAAATGAGGACGTCAGCGGCGCACGCTCAGGGACGGGCGGTTGTTCAGCGCCTCCACGTCGGAGAACGACGTCTGCCGGTAGGCGTTGCTGATGGTGGCGAGCTCCTCGGCGCTGAGCACGTCCTCGATGCGCTCGAAGCCGTCCGGGGCGCGTTCGCTGACCGTGTGCAGCACGCGGTCGGCGGGCATGTCGCGGCACGCCAGCACGATCGCGTTCACCGGCTCGCGGCGCGCCTTGTCGTAGGCGGCCAGCCCGCCGGCGGGGTCGCCGGGACGCTGCGCCAGCTCGTGGGCCAGCACCCGGGCGTCCAGGATCGCCTGCGAGCCGCCGTTGGACCCGATCGGGTACATCGGGTGGGCGGCGTCGCCGAGCAGGGTGACCCGGCCCTGGCTCCAGAACGGCAGCGGATCCCGGTCGATCATCGTGTGCTCCAGGATCCGCTCCGTCGACGACAGCAGCGCGGGCACGTCCAGCCAGTCGAACCGCCAGTCGGCGAAGTACGGCAGGAAGTCCTCCAGCCGCCCCTCCCGCGTCTCCACGTCGGGCGCCTCGGTGATCCCCTCGTCGACGAGCTTGACCTCGGCGGACCAGTTGAGCAGCGCCCGCCCCTCGTCCTGGGCCCGCCGCGAGATCGGGTAGACCACCAGCTTGGCGGCGGTGTTGCTGCCCGCCACGGCGATGGTGCGGTCGTCCAGGAACGGCTCGCCCTCGGTCATGCCGCGCCACAGCCGCACGCCGTTCCACAGCGGCCCGGACTCGCCCGGGTGCAGCTGCGCCCGCACCGTCGAGCGGAACCCGTCCGCCCCGATCAGCACGTCGCAGCGGGCGGTCTCGACCGCGCCGGTGGCGCGGTCGCGCAGCCGGGCCCGCACGCCCGCGTCGTCCTGCTCGAACGACTCGAACGCCGTCCCGGTGCGCACGGCGTCCGCGCCGAGCCGGGCCCGGACGGCGTCCAGCAGGATCAGCTGCAGCTCGCCGCGGTGGATCGAGTACTGCGGCCAGCGGTACCCCTGCGCGACGCCGCGCGGCTCGGCCCAGATGCGGCCGCCGTGCCGGTCGAAGTGCGCCATCGCGGCGGGCGTGACGCCGGTGGCGGCCAGCTCCTCGCCCAGCCCCAGCTCGGTCAGCTCGCGCACGGCGTGCGGCAGCAGGTTGATGCCGACGCTCACCGGGCGCAGCCGCGTCGCCGCCTCGACGACCTGCGTGCGGATGCCGGCCTCGTGCAGGCTGAGCGCCACGGTGAGGCCCCCGATGCCCGCTCCGACGACAAGTGCGTCCATGGATCGCCTTTCCGTCCTCGCGTTCTGAATGTCCGACCTCGACCGGCGGACGGGCCGGTCCTGCAAGCCGCCCTAGCCGTCCTTGCGCGCCGCCGCGACGTCGGCCCTGTCCGTCTTCGTGTCCGTCTTCGTGTCCGTCTTGTTGATGTCGATCCTGGTCTCGTCGGCGGTGTCCGTCTCTGCCTTCGCGGAATCGGCCGCAGTGACATCGGTCTCGCCGAGCGCGCCGTGGTCGCCGCGGACCAGGCGGCCCACCTTCGCCCGCGTGCTGATGAACTCCGGCATCGCCCGCGTCTCGATCTGGTCGCGCTCGGCCGGCAGCGGCACCGGCACGTCGGCGACCACCCCGGTGGGGGACGGCCCCAGCACGACCACCCGGTCACCGACGTAGACGCTCTCGTCGATGTCATGGGTGACCAGCAGGATCGTCATCTTCTCCGCCCGGTGCACCTGCAGGACCAGGTCCTCCAGGTCCTCCCGGGTCTGGGCGTCGACCGAGCCGAACGGCTCGTCCATCAGCAGCAGCGACGGCTGGTAGGCCAGCGCGCGGGCGATCGACACCCGCTGCTGCATGCCGCCCGACAGCTGCCAGGGGTACTTGCGGGCGGCGTCGGCGAGCCCCACCGACTCCAGCGCCCGCATCGCCGCGTCCCGCCGCTCGGTCTTGGACTTGCCGCGGCGGCGCAGCGGCAGCGCCACGTTGTCGCGCACCGTCAGCCAGGGGAACAGCGAACGGCTGTAGTCCTGGAACACCACGGCCAGCCCGTCGGGGACGCCCGCGACCTGCTCGTTGTTGAGGACGACCTTCCCGCCGGTGGGGCGGATCAGCCCGGCGATGCAGCGCAGCAGCGTGGACTTGCCGCAGCCGGACGGGCCGACGATGCTCACCAGCTCACCGTCGGGGACGGTGAGGTCCATGCCGCGGATGGCGATGTGCCCGTCCGGATAGGTGTGGCTGAGGGCGGCTATCTCCAGCACGACGTCAACCCTTCTGTTGGTGGTAGCGAGGCGTGTGCTCGCGGGGGGCGGCCCCCGCGCCCCCCTGGTCGTTCAGTTGGCCAGCCTGCGGGCACCGCTGTGCCAGGCGAGCAGCCGCCGTTCCAGCAGCACGAACGCCCCGTTGAACAGCAGGCCCAGCACGCCGAGGATGATGATCCCCGCCCACATGGCGGGCAGGTCGAAGTCGCGCTGCGCGCCGATCAGCTGGGCGCCGATGCCCGCGGTGCTGCCGACCAGCTCCGACAGCACCATCAGGATCAGCGCGAAGCCCAGGCTGACCCGCAGCCCCGCGAAGATCTTCGGGGCGGCGGACGGCAGGATCACCGTCACCAGGCGCCGGTACCGCGACAGGCCGAACACCCGTGCGGTCTCCAGCTGCAGGGAGTCCACGGTGCGCACGCCGTCGGCGCTGTTGAGCAGCACCGGCCACACCACGCTGAACGCGATCGTGATGATCTGCATGGTGGCGCCCAGCTGGAACACGATGATGAAGAACGGCAGCAGCGTGGGCGGCGGCACCGCCCGCAGGAACTGCAGCAGCGGGTCCAGCAGGTCGTTCAGCGTCCGGGAGCGGCCGATCGCCACGCCCAGCGCGACTCCGGCGACGCAGGAGATCAGCCAGCCGGCGAACAGGTGGCCCAGGCTGGTGGAGAAGTCGTCCACCGCCTTGTCGGTGAGGAACAGCCGGGACGCCGGTCCGGAGAACCACATCTCGTGCAGCGCCGAGACGATCTTCGACGGCGGGGGAAAGTACTCCTCCTGCACCGCCCGGGTGCCGATCTCCCAGGCGATCAGCGCGAGCACGACGAGCCACAGCCGCTCGGCGGCCCCGCGCAGCAGCCGCGTCATGAGACCCCCTCCACGCGGGCGGTGTTCCAGCGGAAGGCGAGCCGTTCCAGGCCGACCAGGCCCGCGTTGGCGGCCAGCCCCAGGATCCCCGCCCAGCACGCGCCGGCGAGCATGATCTCGGTGTTGCCGCCGCCGGACTGGCTCTCCATCAGGAAGTTGCCGACGCCCTCGCCGCCGCCCGCCAGCAGTTCGGCGCTGATGACCACGACGAGCCCGACGGACGCGGCGATGCGCACGCCGGTGGCGATGAACGGGCCGGCGCTGGGCAGCGACACCCGCCACAGCACCGATCCCTCACCGAAACCGAACGCGCGCAGGCTCTCCTTGGCGACCGGGTCCACGTCGCGCAGCGCGTACAGCGTGTTGATCAGGATCGGCCACAGCGAGGCGTAGAAGATCAGCGCCATCTTCTGCTGGGTGACCGAGGAGAACAGGATGAGCACCAGCGGGATCAGCGCCACCGAGGGAATGGGGCGGCACAGTTCGACCAGGAAGCGGGAGGCGGTGCCGAGCAGCGGCACCGAGCCGAGCAGGACGCCGAGGGGGACCGCGACGGCCACCGCCAGCAGCAGCCCGCCGACCCAGGCGCGCACCGTGTCGCCGACGTCGACCAGGAAGTCGCCGTCGACGGCCAGCCGTCCCGCCTCCGACAGGATCGTCGTCGCGGCGGGCAGGGCGTCCTCGTCGACCAGGCCGAGCCGGTTGACCGCCTCGACGACGAGGACCGCCCCGACCACGCCGGCGGCGCCCAGGAGCAAGCGCCGGGGGCCGATCATCCGGACGTCGCCCCGGCGATCAGCAGCGACTTGACGTCGATGCGCTGGCTGGCGATCCCGAACTGCTGCATGACGTCGGCCACGCGCTGCAGCCGGGTCGCGTTCAGCGAGGTCGGGTAGGCGGTGTACACCATCGTGGCGGCGACGTTGGCGTCGATGCCGCGCGCGTACTTGGGCAGGATGTCCTGCACCACCTTGCGGTCGGCGGCCATGCCCTGCGCCTTGACGATGGCGCGCTGGAAGGCGGCGACGGTCTTGGGGTTCTTGGTGGCGAACTCCTCGGTGGTGGCGTAGCCCGACAGCGGGAAGTCGGCGGTGGCGCCGCTGGACAGGTCGGCCAGCAGCCGGGCGCCGAGCTTCTGCTGGATCTGGGTGCCGAACGGCTCGATCGCCTGGACGGCGTCGACGCTGCCGGACTTCAGCGCGGCCTCCATGTTGGGCGGCGGAACCTCGACGAAGTTCTTGTCCTCGTCGAGTTCGACGCCCGCGGGCTTGGCGGCCGAACGCACCAGCAGCGTCGCCACGTTCCGCTTGGTGTTGACGCCGATCTTCTTGCCCTTGAGGTCGGAGATGCTGCGGATCGGGGAGTCCTTGGGAACCAGCAGCGTGTGGGTCTTCGGCGCGGCCTGCGACGCCTCGGCCACGATCTTCGTCTTCAGCGCCCCGGTGGCGGTGGCGTTGAAGAACGACACGTAGTTGCCGACGGAGATGTCGAGCTGGCCGCTCTTGAGTCGCGGGATGGCCTCCGCGCCACCGTTGATCACCTGCGTCTTGACGGTCAGGCCCTCTGCCTTGAACAGGCCGCGGCTGATGGCCAGCTGCAGCGGGGCGGTGTCACCGATCAGCATCGTGCCCACGGTGATCTCGGACTGCTCCAGGCCGTTGGCGGACTCCTTCTCCTCGGAGCCGCCGCAGGCGGCCGCCGAGGCGGCCAGGGTCAGGGCGAGGGCGCCGGCGAGCAGGGTGCGGCGATGGAGTGCATGCATTTGGCAACGCTCCGTGATGCGGGGGAGGGTCGATGAAAGTGATCTTTCAACGGTCGGGGAGCGTAGCGCACAGGCGAGCGGCATGGTCGTAAGATGCAGCTTTACACGTACAAATGTGAACAACTGCAAACAATCTGTGACATCCCCGGCTCATTCATCACAAGTTATGACCTGTGTGATCATTCGGGTTGGCTGGGATGGTAGCTCTGTGTTGCAATGTTCCGCGCTCGCCCGCAGAGGCTCTTGAGGCGCGAAATAGTGGAATCGCGTTCGGGGCATGTGGGCCGCGAGCGGTCGTCCATTGAGAGGTAGCGGAGGGCAGTGCGCACAGCGGAAGGGGCCGAGGTCGCCCCGCAGTCCCCCCGGGCAGCGCCCACTACCGGCAAGGAACCCCAGCGCAAGGGGGGTTCCGGCGGGTGGCTGCGGCTGCGCAACTGGCGCGTGACCACGCGTCTGATCGCCGTCATCGCGATCCCGACGGTCGTGGCGGCCGTGCTGGCCGGTGGCCGGGTCCTTTCCTCCGTGGACAACGCGGAGGAGTACCGGCGCAGCAGTGATCTGGCTACCGTCGGTAGTCGTCTGAGCGTGCTGTCCCAGGCGCTGGAGAACGAGCGCGACGCCATGGCCGAGCGCGCCGCGGGCGGTGCGCGCGCCGTGGACGACGACACCCTGCGGCAGCGCCAGTCGGCGGTGGACGCCGCGGCGCGTGAATACCGTCAGGCCGTCGCCGACGCGGACATCAGCGGAACGCAGCTGCGCCTCGGCCTGGCCAACATCGACAACCGGGTGCGGTCGCTGGGCGCGCTGCGGGCGCTGGCCGGACGGCTGGCCCCCGGCCCGGTCGTCGACAAGTACAGTGAGTTCAACGACGACATCCTGGCCCACCTGGTGGTGGCCGCCTACGACGCGTCCGACCCCGACACCGCCCGCAGCCTGCTGACGCTGGTGTCGCTGTCGCGCGCCAAGGACGCCGCGTCCCGCGAGCGCGCCCTCATCGCCGCGGCCCTGTGGGACCGCCGCTTCGACTCCGGCACCCTGCAGGGCGTCCAGGACGCCCGTTCGGACCTGACCCGCGGCCTGGCCGACTTCCGCGCCTCGGCGAACCTGGCCGAGCAGCGGCTGTTCGACGACACCGTCACCGGTCCCGAGCTGGACCGGGCGGAGTTCACCCGGGCCCAGGCGCTGACCCTGGCGGGCCGCTCCACGTCGCTGAGCATCCAGCCGCTGGGCCCCCGCCAGGCGGAGGACTGGGTGCGCGACTCCACCGCCCGGATCGACCGGATGCAGCAGGTGGAGACGCGCATGCGCGCCGACGTCAGCAGCCGCGTCGACGAGCTGCGCTCCGACGCCGAGTTCGCCACCGTCCGCGACGCGGTGCTGCTGGCCCTGCTGCTGGCCGTCGTCCTGGTCGTGGTCGTCGTGGTGGCCCGGTCGATGGTGCGGCCGCTGCGCCGCCTGCAGGAGGGCGCGCTGGAGGTGGCCGGCACCCGGCTGCCCGGCCTGGTGGACCGGCTGCGCGACCCGCAGGCCGCCGCCGAGGGGATCGAGGTCGAGCCCATCGACGTCGAGTCCAGGGACGAGATCGGCCAGGTGGCGCGGGCGTTCGACGAGGTCCACCGCGAGGCGGTCCGGCTGGCCGCCGACGAGGCGGTGCTGCGCGGCAACATCAACGCGATGTTCGTCAACCTGTCGCGGCGCAGCCAGACCCTGATCGAACGCCAGCTGCGGCTGATCGAGGAGCTGGAGCAGAGCGAGCGCGACGAGGAGCAGCTGGCCAACCTGTTCCGCCTGGACCACCTGGCCACCCGCATGCGCCGCAACTGCGAGAACCTGCTGGTCCTCGGCGGCCAGGACCAGGTGCGCCGGTGGAACCGCCCGGTGCCGCTGATCGACGTGGTGCGCGCCTCGCTGTCGGAGGTCGAGCAGTACGAGCGGGTCGCGGTGCGCGTGCAGGGCGACATGACCGTCGCCGGCCCGGTCGTCAACGACCTGGTGCACCTGCTGGCCGAGCTGGTGGAGAACGCCACCACGTTCTCCGCCGAGCACACCAAGGTGACGGTGTCGGGGCAGCTGCTCAGCGGCGGCGGCGCCATGCTGCAGATCAACGACAACGGCGTGGGCATGTCGTCCGAGGAGCTGGAGCAGGCCAACTGGCGGCTGGCCAACCCGCCGGTCATCGACTTCTCCGCGGCCCGCCGCATGGGCCTGTTCGTGGTCGGCCGCCTGGCGGTCCGGCACGGCATCCGGGTGGAGCTGCGGGCCGCGCAGGGCGGCGGGCTCACCGCGTTCGTGATGCTGCCGGACGCGGTGATCAGCGCCGGCGAGAGCGGCGGCGTCGGCACCCGCGGCTTCGGGTCCCGCGACGCCGAACCGGCGGGACGGCCGCAGCTGGCCGGGGTGTCGGCGCAGTCCGCGCTGGCAGGCCCCGGCGGCAACTCCGCCGGCGGGATGTTCCAGCGGGCCGAGGCCGACGACCCGTACAACGGCACCGGCGGGCAGCCGATGCTGCGCGGAACGGGCCCGCTGCCGACGGTCGGCGGCACCGGCCCGCAGCCCGGCCCGCAGTCGCCGACCGGGCCGCAGCCGGTGGCCGGAACCGGCCCGCACGGCGCGCTCGACGGCACCGGACCGCACCCCATGGCCGGCGGCACGGGCCCGCAGGCGCCGCTGCCCGGCCAGACCGGGCCGCAGCCGGCGTTCGGCAACACCGGCCCGCTGCCGATGGGCGGCGAGCACGAACCGAAGGACCCCTACGGCGTCGACGCCCGGGACCCCTACGGCGCCGACACGCGTGACCCCTACGGGGCCGACGCCCGCGACCCGTACGGCGCCGACGCCCGCGACCCGTACGGCGCCGAGGACCGGCCCGGCTACGGCGCCGAGGAGCGCCCGGGCCTCGCCGGCGACGACCGGCCCGGCTTCGGCGGCGATCTGCCCGTCCGCAAGCCCGGCGCGCATCTGCACGGCCCGGAACCGGTCGTGCCGGAGGCGCAGCCGGCCATGCCCGAGCAGAGCCCGCCCCGGCAGGTGTCGTGGGACACCGGCCCGATGCCGCCCGTCCGGCCCGGCAGGCTCGGCAGGCCGACCCGCCGGCAGCCGGGCGACCCGGGACGGCCCGTCGGCGGCGGTCAGTGGGAGGACGCGCCGTCCCCCGAACCGGCCGCCATGGACGAACCCTCCTTCGCGGAAGGCCCCTATCCGGAGGAGCCGTTCGGGCAGGGCGCCCCGCCTCCGGCGCAGACGCCTCCGGCGGGGCAGATGCCTCCGGCGCAGGCCGCTCCCGCCCCGTCTCCCGAGCAGGGGTTCGGGCAGGGCAGGCCCCGTCCGGCGGCCCGGCCACCGCAACGCGGCTCATCCGCCCCACCCGACACTATGCGTCCCTCCGAACGCTCCCCTATCTTCGATGCGATGCAGTCGGAGTGGTTCCAGCGCAGGACCGAGGGCGCGTCCGGGGATCCGGCCAAGGGCTGGGAGTCCCCGGCCGACGAGGGCTTCCGGGTGGCGGAGGCGGCGACCCGCAAGCCGGTCGCGGGCTCCCGCACGTCCGCCGGGCTGCCCAAGCGGGTGCCCGGTCGCAACCGGGTGCCCGGCGCGGTCTCGCCGCAGGAGGCCGCGGCGCGGCGCGAGCAGGCGCAGAGCCAGTCCGCTGATGTCGTACGGAATCGTTTCGCGAGCCTGCAGCGCGGCGTGCGCCGCGGACGCGATGAGGCTCGCGGCGCGGCCGGATCCGCCGGCACGCATGGTGAGGGTCCGTCACAGGATGGCGGAGAGACAGGAGGCACCCCGTGAGCGGGCAGGATCTCAACTGGTTGGTGACGAACTTCGCGGATCGCGTCCCGAAGGTCGCCCACGCCGTCGTGGTCTCCTCCGACGGGCTGCCGATGGCGTACTCGTCGGGGTTTCCGCCGGAGCGGGCCGACCAGCTGTCGGCCATCGCGTCGGGGCTGATGAGCCTCACCCAGGGCGCGGCGAAGATCTTCGACGCCGGCGGGGTGAACCAGACCGTCGTGGAGATGGACCGCGGGCTGCTGTTCGTGATGTCCATCGCCAACGGCTCGGTGTTCGCCGTGCTGGCGGCGCCCGACTGCGACCTGGGCCTGGTGGCGTACGAGATGACGTTGCTGGTGGAACGCGTGGGCCGGGTCCTGACGCCGGCGCTGCGGTCCGGGGGAGACGGGCAGCAGCCGCCGTACGGCGGGCCGTCGGTGTCGGAGATGGGTGCGGGTCCGGCCCGCTATTGACCAGCAATGACCCCGGGGGTGCGGGGGCGGCGTCCCCCCGTAGTGGCAGCGACTGACTCGGACGGAGGTCGGCGAGATGGATCGAGGCAGGCCCTACGGGCCCGGCCCGGGAGGCCCGCCCCGGTGGTCGGGCGATCCGGCCCAGGGACGCCCCGCGCCGGAGGCCCGGGCGGAGGGTGAGACCAGTTCGCTGGTGCGCCCCTACGCCGTGACGGGGGGCCGTACCAAGCCGCGGTACGACCTGGCCATCGAGGCCCTGGTCACGGCGGCCCCCTACCCGCCCCGCGACATCTCCAGCCTGACGCCCGAATACCGGGCGATCATGGATCTGTGCCGGTCGGCGCGCTCGGTCGCCGAGGTGTCGGCGATGTTGCGCATCCCGCTCGGCGTCGCTCGCGTGCTCGTCGCCGACATGGCCCTGGAGGGACTGCTGCGGCTGCACCAGTCGCGCCCCGCCAACGCCCAGCCGGACCTCCGCCTACTCGAAAGGGTGCTCAGTGGCCTTCGCAAGCTCTGAAACCGCGCCACCCGGCGCGGACGGCGAGCTGACGTCCGTCAAGATCGTCGTCGGTGGCGGCTTCGGCGTCGGCAAGACCACCTTCGTCGGGTCCGTCTCGGAGATCATGCCGCTCACCACCGAGGCGGTGATGACGGCCGCCAGCGCCGAGGTGGACGACCTGTCGGCGGTGCCCGACAAGACCACGACCACGGTCGCCATGGACTTCGGCCGCGTCTCCCTGGACAGCGAGCTGATCCTGTACCTGTTCGGCACGCCCGGCCAGCACCGGTTCTGGTTCATGTGGGACGACCTGGTGAAGGGGGCGATCGGCGCGGTGGTGCTGGTCGACACCCGCCGCCTGGAGGACTGCTTCGCCGCGGTCGACTACTTCGAGGAGCTGGGCCTGCCGTTCGTGGTGGGCGTCAACGGCTTCCACGGGGAGTTCCCGTACACGGTGGAGGACATCCGGGAGGCGCTGTCGATCAGCCGGCACGTTCCGATCGTCAAGTGCGACGCGCGCAGCCGGCAGTCCACCAAGCAGGTGCTGATCACGCTGGTGCAGCACGCGTTGGCGGTGCACTCGACGTCGGTCGGGCCGATGCCGCCGTCGGCGCCGCCGGTGCCGCCGGGCGGCGGCGCGGTGGGCACCTCGCCGAGCTGGACCTGACAGGCGCGTCGTCGATCCGGCGGGGACCCGGGCGCCGCGCGACGGCTCCGGACCCGCCGGTCCCTACGGTCGCGTAGGGATATGTGCACCCTGCATGATATGTCGTCGTGATCGGTTGGATTGCGCCGTATCAGGGGGTTGCTATGGACCAGTCCAAGGATGTGGTGTCCGCCCGGCGTGTCGCGACGTACGTCGCGGTCGGTGACAGCTTCACCGAGGGACTGAACGATCCGTACCCGGACGACCCCGACCGCTTCCGCGGCTGGGCGGACCGGCTCGCCGAGCACCTGGCCGCGCAGAACCCGGGGCTGTGTTACGCCAACCTGGCCGTGCGCGGCAAGCTGCTGCGGCAGATCGTCGCCGACCAGGTGCCGGCGGCCGTGGCGATGCGGCCGGACCTGGTGACGTTCTGCGCGGGCGGCAACGACATCATCCGGCCCGGCACCGACCCCGACGCGCTGGCCGTGGAGTTCGACGACGCCGTGCGGCGGCTGCGCGGCTGCGGCGCCGACGTCGTGGTCTTCACCGGATTCGACCCGCGCGACCACCGCGTCGGCTCCCGGCGGCTGCGCGGCAAGGCCGCCACGTTCAACATGCACCTGCGCGCCATCGCCGACCGGCGCGGCTGCGCCGTGGTGGACCTGTGGTCGCTCATGCCGGTCTTCGGGGACGCCCGCGCCTGGTACGAGGACCGCCTGCACCTGTCCCCCGAGGGGCACCGGCGCATGGCGCTGCGCGTCGCCGAGGTGATCGGCGTCCCCGTGCACGAGGACTGGCGCGAGCCGTGGCCCGCCGACGTCCCGCCCGTGGGCCGCCTCGACATGTACCGCGAGGACCTGCGCTGGGCCCGCACCTATCTGCTGCCGTGGATCGGCCGCCGCGCGACCGGCCGTTCCAGTGGCGACGGCCGCGCGCCCAAACGGCCCACGCCGCTGCCGCTGTGAGCCTTCCCCGCCGCGTGCGGCGGGAGCCCGGTCAGGTGCAGACCGGTCAGGTAAAGGCCGGTCAGATGGAGACCGGTCAGGTGGAGCCCGCCGCGGCGACGGGGGCGGCGGCCTGATCGGCGGCAGGGCCGGCGTCCTCGCCGCCCTCCGGGGCCTCGCTCTCCGGGGCCTCGCCCGCGCCGCCGGCCGGCTCCGGCGCGGCGGCGACCGCCTCGTCGACGGTGTCCACGATGGTCAGCCGTTGGTGCAGCCCGGTGATCTCCAGGGCCCGCCACACGATGGGCCGGGGGGCGACCAGCGCGAGGCTGCCCCCCGCCTCGGTGACCGATCGGTAGCAGTTGATGATCACCGAGAGGCCGTGCGAGTCCATGAACTCCAGCTCGGCCAGGTCCAGCACGACCCGGTCGCCGTGCTCGCGCCGCGCCAGGCGCAGCCGCAGGCGCAACTCCTCGGCGGTGGCGATGTCCAGCTCACCGCGCAGCCGTACGACGGTGAACCCGTCGTACGGACGGGAGGTCACTTCGAGTGGCTGCACGGGGGTCCCCCATTTCGGTAGACACGCCTCCGCCGGACCCGGCGGCGAAATTCGTTCATCCGTCAACTATTCCGGAGCGCACGGCGCCTGCCAACAAGGCGACGCGTCCATGGGGCGCCCCGACACCGTCCGTAACGGTGAGGCCCACGGATATGAGGGCCGATCCCCACACTATGTGCCATTGTCAAGGGCGCAAACGGCAGCCGCGCCGCCTTTCCTTCGGGCGTAGGGTGCTTGCCAGACGTGACGGACCAGTGTTCTCGCGGGGGACGTCCCCCGTGCCCCCGGTGGGATCTAAGGAGGAGCGTCCCAGGTGAGCGCGCCCCGGTTGCCCGACCATCTCGAGCTGCTGCTGACCGACGAACCCGTCCTGGACGTGTACGCCCACGGTCCCTGGCGGGTGCCGGACGGCCTGTACGAGGAGATGCGGGAACGCGCCGTCGCCTTCAACGCCGACGAACGCGCCGCGCTGCTCTCCCGGCAGCTCAGCGACTTCTACGGGCCGGGCACGTCGGCGGCCGGGGCCGAGCAGTGGTCGCTGCTGACGTTCCTGCTGGGGGCCTCGGCGGTACGGGGCGGCTCGCGCGGCGACGTCGAGTACGAGCTGCTGTCGGACTTCCTGGCCGCCCCCGAGCCCGCGGTGCGCGACCCGCTGGCGTGGTTCACCCAGGGCGGCCGGTGGCGTCCGCCCGGCCTGTGGCTGCCCGAGCCCGCGGGCGACGACCGCGAGCGTCGCGCCGTCATGTACGAGCTGGCGCGTGACTGCCTGGAGGTGTTCGCCGGGCTGGAACCCCTGGAGCCGCGCCGCCGCGCCCTGGCGGAGCTGTTCGAGCGGCACGCGGCCGACCCGGCGCTGCGCGAGCAGGACCTGACCGTCCCCCAGGACCGCCTGGAGGCCGCGTGGGCGGACGGCCTGCCCGACGACACCCTGGCCGTGCTGCCGGAGCTGTCCGGGCCCGTCGGCTACCTGGGCTGGGTGTGCGCGGGCCTGGACGCCGCGCACGCCCGGCTGGCCGCCCAGGCCGGCGACACCGAGCCCGCCGACGTCGCCGTCGCGCGGCTGCTGCTGGCGGCGGAGATGACGGCCGTGCCCGCCGAGATGGCCGTGGCACTGGGCACGGCGCGCTACGAGCATCTGCAGGACCGGCTGCGCGCCTCCCGCGGCGACTTCAACGTCGAGGCGTGGCAGCTGAACCTGCGCGCCTGGCTGGCCCGCGGGCTCGTCGCGGGCGAGGCCGACGCGTGCCGCGCCTGGCTCGACATGGCGGTCCGCCTCACCGGTGCCGTGCAGGGCCTGCCCGAGTCGGCCACCATGCCGCGCTGCCGCGTCCCGGTGCGCGCGTTCCAGCTGGACGTGCGGCGCCTGTTCGCGTCCCGCCGGGTCACCAACCACCTGGTGGGACGCCTGGCCCCGTCCGGCACCGTCGCGGCCGGACGGCAGGCCCCTGGCGAATCCGGCGCCGCCGAACCGGAGGTCGCCGAGCTCAAGGAGGCGCTGGTCGGGCAGCCCGAGCTGACCCGCGCGCTGCGCGAGGCCCTGGCCGCTCGGGCGGCGGGGGAGCGCCCGATCCGCCTGCTGGTGGCCGGCCCCGAGGGCACCGGCAAGGGCACCGCCGCGGAACTGCTGGAGAGCGTCCTGGCCGAGCGCGGCGCCATCCGTGAGGCGGCCTGGATCTCCGACCAGGTGTTCGCCGCGCTCACCGTCAGCGACGCGGTGCTGTGGCTGCAGGCCCGCGTCCGCGAGTGCCTGGAGGCGCGGCTGCTGCTGGTCGTCGACGACCTGGAACGGCTGGCCTCCTACGAGCGGTGCGGCGCCGCCGCCGTGGAGGAGCTGCGGCGGCTCATGGCCCGGTGGCCGGCGCTGGACGTCGTCGCGCTCTGCCGTCCCGGCGGCGACCGCCGCCTGTTCGACGCCAACCCCGCCCTCGTCCGCGCCTTCGAGGTCACCCGCACCCGCGACTTCCGCCAGGACGACTACACCGAGCTGTTCCGCCGCGCCGTCGCCCGCCGCGGCGCCGCGGTCACCCGCGAGATCGCCGCCCAGGCCGGCGCCCTGCTGGCCGCCACGCCGCCCCTGCTCAACCTGCGCGGCGCCCGCCTGGTCGAACACCTGGCCACCCAGGCCACCGCCAACGCCCGGGCCCGCCTGGCGGCCGCCTTCCAGGCCGTGCCTCCCCAGCGCACCGAGCCCACCCCGCCGCCCGCCACGCCCGCATCGGCAGGCGAAGCCGCCCCGGCCGAGGCCGCGGCGGCCTCCCAGGAGGTCCCACCCGCCGCGGAGGACGCCGAGCCGACGGACGCGACGCCCGCCGAGGCCGGGGCCGCCGCCGGAAGGGACGGCACGGCCGAGAGCGGTGACGGCACGCAGGCCGTCCGAGGCGGGCCGGTGCCCGTTCTGGAAGTCGTCGCGGCGGATCTGCCGCAGCGGCTCATCCCCGGCCGGGCCGCCGAGCGCGACCCCCACGCCGAACTGGCCGCGCTGGCGGGGATCGAGCCGGTCAAGCGGGAGGTCGCCGCGCTGGTCGCGGAGGCCAAGGCGGCGCGGCTGCGGCGCGAGGCGGGCATGGCGGTGGCGTCGCGGCCCCGGCATCTGGTGTTCGCGGGCAGTCCCGGCACCGGCAAGGGCAAGGTCGCCGGGATCCTGGGCCGGATCTTCGCCGAGGTGGGCGTGTTGTCGACCGGGCATCTGGTGGAGGTGGACCGGGCCGACCTGCTGGGCGAGTACACCAGCGAGAGCGCGCTGAAGATGCGGCGCGCCGTGGAACGCGCGCTGGGCGGTGTGCTGCTGGTGCGCGGCGCGCACGCGCTCGGGCAGGTCGAACCGCTGCGCGGCCGGGAACTGGTCGGCGCGCTGCTCACCGCCGTCCAGACGCACTCCGACGACCTGGTGGTGGTGCTCACCGGGCCGGAGGCCGAGCTGAACGGGCTGCTGCGCTCGCACGAGGATCTGGCGGCCTACTTCCCGAAGACCGTCCGCTTCCCGGACCTGACCGACGACGAGCTGGTGGAGGTGTTCGCCCGCAAGGCGGCCGAGTCGGGGTTCGCGCTGGCCGGCGGGGTGCTGGAGAAGGTGCGGGCGCTGGTGCAGGCGGCGCCGCGCGACCGCGGGCTGGTCAACGCCCGGCTGATGAACCACCTGCTCGACCGGGCCGTGGCCATGCAGGGCCGGCGCGTGCTGGAGGACGGCGTCGTCGACGAACACGAGTCGCTGGACGAGATCCTGCTCGCCGACGTCCCCGAGTCCCTGATGCCCGGCCGCGAGGCAGTGCTGGACGACCCGCTGGCCGAGATCGACCGGCTGGTGGGGCTGGCGGCCGTCAAGCAGGAGGTGGCGGCGCTGGTGGCCGAGGCGCGCGCCGAGCAGGTCCGCCGCGACGCGGGGGTGCCGATCGCCTTCCCGACCCGGCACATGGCGTTCACCGGCAATCCCGGCACCGCCAAGACCACCATCGCCCGGCTCATCGCGGCGGTGTACGCGCGGCTGGGCCTGCTGTCGTCGGGTCATCTGGTGGAGGCCACCCGCGCCGACCTGGTCGCCGAGTACATCGGGCAGACCGCGCACCGCGTGCGCACCGTGGTCGAACGCGCCCTGGGCGGCGTGCTGTTCATCGACGAGGCCTACACCCTGGCCGGAACCGGCGGCGACCAGCGCGACTTCGGGCACGAGGCCGTCGCCGAACTGCTGCGGCTGATGGAGGAGCACCGCTCGGACCTGGTCGTCATCGTCGCCGGATACGGCACCGAGATGGAACGGTTCCTGGCCTCCAACCCCGGCCTGGCCTCCCGGTTCCCCAAACGGCTGCACTTCCCCGACTACAGCGTCGACGAGCTGCTGGCCATCTTCGAGCTGATGGCGGACCAGGCGGGGTTCACCCTGGCCGACGGGGTGCTGGGGCAGGTGCGGGCCCGGCTGGCGGCCGAGCCGCGCGGTGCCTCGTTCGGCAACGCCCGCATGGTGCGCAACCTTCTCGACGCGGCCATCGCGCGGCAGGCCCAGCGCATCACCGCCGCCGCCGACGCCCGGCCCGGCATCAAGATGGACGACGCCGAGGTGCGCATGCTGCGTACCGAAGACCTGCCTCCCGGCCCGCAGGCGCCCGACCGCGGCGGCCACGGCCCCTACATCTAGCCCCGCGCGAAGCCCCCCGCCCCGCGCGGGGGGCATACCGGGGTTTCGTGGGCCAAAGGGCTGAGTCCGCTGATCCGCATGTCGGAGGGCGAGGTGACAACTGCGGGCCCACAATCATGCGGTGGATTGACGCGCGGAACATGCCGGGTTGTCTAAGGTCTACGGGTACGACGCAAAGGCCGACGGGGGCCGGACACGATTAGGAAGGGGACGCGCGTGGCACGCAGGCCCGCATCCTCCCAGGCGGGGCGCCCGTACGACCACGAGCAGGACCCGTACGGGGACGCCTACGGGGACCCCTACGGCAGAGACCCCTATGGCGGGGATGCTTACGGCGGGGACCCGTACGCGGGACGCCGTCGCCGCAGGCGGCGCTGGCCCCGCGTGCTGGCGGTGCTGCTGGCTCTACTGCTGGTGAGCGTCGTCGGCGGCTACTTCTACCTCGACTCGCGGCTCAAGCGGGAGACCGTGCTGGAGGACTACGCCGGACGTGTCGCCGACACCCCCGGCACCAACTGGCTCATCGTCGGCTCCGACAGCCGGGAAGGGCTGACGGGGGAGCAGAAGCGCCGGTTCGCCACCGGTGACGCGCAGGGCCGACGCACCGACTCGATGATGCTGCTGCACTACGGCGACGGCGGCACCACCCTCGTCAGCCTGCCGCGCGACTCCTACGTCGAGATCCCCGGCCACGGCCGCAACAAGCTCAACGCCGCGTTCGCGTTCGGCGGGCCCAAGCTGCTGGTGCGCACCGTCGAGCAGGCCACCGGCGTGCGCATCGACCACTACGCCGAGATCGGCTTCGGCGGTTTCGTGGGCGTGGTCGACGCGATCGGCGGCGTCGACATGTGCATCAAGGAGCCGATGCGCGACCGCAAGGCGGGCCTGAACCTGCAGCCGGGCTGCCAGACGCTCGACGGCGGCCAGGCGCTCGGCTACGTGCGCACCCGCGCCTCGGCCCGCGCCGACCTCGACCGCGTCGACCGCCAGCGGCAGTTCTTCGGCGCCCTGATGAAGAAGAGCGCCAGCCCGGGCGTGCTGCTCAACCCCTTCCGCAGCGTCCCGCTGGCCCTCAACGCCACCAGCAACTTCCTGGTGGACGACGACGACCACCTGCTCGACCTCGCCCGCATGATGTGGGCGATGCGCGGCGTCACCGGCGGCGACGGCGTCACCACCACCGTGCCGATCGGCGGCGCCGGTTCGGCCGCCGGAGTCGGCGCCTACATCACCTGGCACCGCACCAAGGCCGCGCAACTGTTCGACGCCCTGAAGCAGGACCGGCCCGTCCCCTCGGACGTCATCACCAAGTGAGATTCGTCACCGCGCCCGGACGGCGCGGACGGCACGGCGGCGCGGCCCGGGACGTTCCCGGGCCGCGCCGCCGCATTAGAGTCGTCCCATGTCCGATGCCACGCCCGGCGCCGCCGACCTGGAGCGGCTGCCGGCCAAGGAACTGCACGACAGGGCGATCGCACGCGCCAGGGAGCGGCGCGACGTCGGCTTCCTGTGGGAGCTGCTGCGCGCGATCCCGGCGGCCGCGGCGGCTCTCGGCGAGCAGGACCGCGCCACGTTCGACCTGCTCCACGGGTTGTCGCTGCTGGAGGAGTTCACCCACGCGGGCGAGGGCGAGATGGCCGAGGCGCTGCGTCCCCTCTACACCGAGTACCTGACGCGCCACGGCATGCCCGCCGACCGCGCTTGACGTTGTCTTTTCGCCCCCTTGGCACGCTCGGTGCCGCCACCGGGAATCACTGAGCGTGGAGCTTCTGCTACAGAAGGTGGGGGACGTGAACAAGAAGTGGTTCAAGATGGCGGGGCTCGCCTTCGTCATCTGGTACATCGTCAGCCGGCCGGAGGCGGCGGCCGGCCTGGTCAACCAGAGCCTGGGCGGCCTCGGCAGCGCCGCCGAGTCGTTCTCGACGTTCGTCAGCGCCATCCCCTGACCTGGGGCGGGGGCGGGACGCAACCCCGGGACGCCGGAAGGACACGTGATTCTTCCGTCGCGGGGGATCATCCGCTTCCCGTGCCGTCACAGTAAACTCGCGCTTTGCGGGCAGACGCAGACGGGCACAATTGGATCGGGTCATTGTGTCGCTGCGCTACTAGAGGGACGGCATCGGGATGTTGAAGAAGTATCTCCGCTACGGGGCCATCGCCTTCGTCATCTTCTACTTGCTCAGCTCGCCGCAGGACGCGGCAGGTGTCGTCAACAACGCGATCGCGCAGTTGGGGAACGCCGGTACCCAGCTCGGGTCGTTCGTGACCTCGATCAACCTGGGGCAGGGTTAGCGGACACGGGGCGGGCTCCACGCGGCGGTAGCCCGACGCGCCGCCAGGGGCCCCGCCCCGCGAGTGTTCCGTCCCACCCGTGACCGCCGGCAGGTCGCGGACGGGACGGAGGGGCATCTCCTAAGATCGGCCGCATGTCTGTCTACGAGGTGGAGATCGGCGGTCTGCGGGGAGGCTCCGCGGACCTCCGGCAGTACCGGGGCAAGGCCGTGCTCGTCGTCAACGTCGCCTCCAAGTGCGGCCTGACTCCCCAGTACGCCGGGCTGGAACGACTCCAGGAGCGGTACGCCGAACGCGGGTTCACCGTGCTCGGCGTGCCCTGCAACCAGTTCATGGGCCAGGAGCCGGGCACGCCGGAGGAGATCGCCGAGTTCTGCTCGACGACCTACGGCGTCACCTTCCCGCTCACCGAGAAGGTCGAGGTCAACGGCGAGGGACGGCACCCCCTCTACCGCGACCTCGTCGGCTTCGCCGACGCCGAGGGCTACACCGGCGACATCCGCTGGAACTTCGAGAAGTTCCTGCTCGCCCCGGACGGCACCGTCGTCGCGCGCTTCGCCCCCCAGACCGAGCCCGAGTCCGAGGAGATCACCGCCGCGATCGAGGCGAACCTCCCCGGCTGACCGGCAAGGCGCGGCCCGCCGGCCCCGGCGGCGCCGCCCACGGCGGCTCTCAGGTGACGGGAGCGTTCCCGGCGCCGGCGGTGTCCACCGTCGCCAGGCCGTGGACGGCCTGGGCGACGGCGGTGCGGACGATGGTCTCCGGGTCGGCGGCCTGCCGCTGCGCGGCTCTGGCGGCGGCGTCGACGATGCCCTGCACCAGTGCGGCGCGCAGCTGCGGGTCGGGGACGCCGCCGTCGGCGAGCGCGGTGACCAGCGGGCGCAGCAGCTGGGCGTGGCCGTCGCGGATGCGCTCGCGCGCGGGTTCGGCGAGCGCGTGCTCGGCCAGGGCGACGGCGGCGGCGTGGCGGCCGTCGGTCATCATCTCCAGCTGCGCCCGCACGTACGCCTCGACCTTGGCGACCAGGTCCGCCGGACCGGCCAGGGCCTGCTCGACCGCCGCGGCCCAGCGCGGCAGCTCGTCCTCGACGATCGCGGCGACCAGGTCGTCCCTGGACCGGAAGTACTCGTACAGGCTGGGCCGCGACAGCCCCACCCGCCGGGCCAGGGCGGCCAGCGACAGCCGTTCGGGCCCCTCCTCGGCCACCAGCGCGCGCCCGGCGTCCAGGAGCGTGCGCAGCTGACGCGCGCGGTGCTGGGCGACCGTGGGCTCGCTGATTCTCGGCACGCCTCATTCTACTTTCGCCGCCGTCACCGCCCGGCGGGAACGCAGCGGAGAACCCGGAGACAACCCGGAGAGAACCCGGAGAGAACGCGGAAAGAACCCGAGAAGAACCCGTGAAGAACGCTGCCGGGGAACGCCCGGGCGTGTCGGGTTTAACGGTCTTTGTGCAGGTAAGGGGACCGCCACTGGTCGACTGAGGAGGCCGAGCAATGATGTGGTACTGCCGATTCCGCTACCAGCCCGGCGTACGGGCTGAGGACGTCCGCCACCGCGTCCTGGAGCAGCACGACAAGGGCCTGACCCATCCGGAGAAGATTCGCGGCTGGTACAACCTGGCCGGCGGCGGCGCGGGCTTCATGCTCCTCGAGACGGAGAACCCGCAGGAGCTGACCGAGATGCTCGAACCGTACATGGACGTGGTCAACTGGGACGTGCACGCGGTGTACGAGCTGCCGTACGAGCAGATGATCGACCACTTCCGCCGGCAGCGCTGACCGCGCGGCGGATCGTCAGGGCCCCCGGTCCAGATCCCAGTCCAGCGTGGCCGGCAGGGCGCCCTCAAGGGTGAGCAGCCAGCGCTTGACCTCGATGCCGGAGCCGCCGCTGTAGCCGCCCAGGCCGTTGGCCGCGACTACGCGGTGACACGGCACGACGATCGGGATCGGGTTGCTGCCCATGACCTGCCCGATGGCCTGCGGGGGCACCCCGGTGCCGCTGCGCTCGCCGAGTTCGCCGTAGGTCACCAGCGAGCCGTACGGCACCGACTCGTACAGCGTGGCCAGCACCTGCCGCTGCAGCCGCGACGTCAGCCGCCAGTCGACCGGCAGGTCGAACGGTTCCGTCTTACCGGCGAAGTACGCGGCGAGCCGTTCCAGCGCCGGGGCGGTGCGGGCGGGGTCGTCCACCACGGGCAGGCCGACCGCGGCCGCGACACGGGCGCGCTCGGCGGGGGAGTCGTGCCAGCCCAGGCGCACGACTCCCTCCTCGGTCGCGCCGACGAGCAGCGTGCCGAGCACGGTCTCGACCGCGCCGAACGCCAGTGTCCGTGTCATCGGCCCTCCATCTCTCCGCTCACCGTGGCCCTACCGCCATGGACGAAAACCCGCACATCCCCATCGTCTCGCCTCTGCGCACCCCCTCGGGACGCGGGTCATGAGGTGGTCAGGAGGCGGTGGAGGCGGGCCGCTTCGCGGACCAGGCGGCTGCTGCCGCCGCGCGCGGCCACCTCCGCCAGGCCAGGGATGTCGGCCCTCGCGCCGATCGTCTCGGCCGTCTGCGTGGCGAGGGCGATCAGGTCGGGGAGGGCGACGGGCGCGCGCCGGCCCGGTGGCGGGAGAAGGCCGGGCAGGGCGGCGGTCAGGACGGCGAAGACGTCCTGGTGGGCGCCCGCCTGTGCGGCTTCGGCCAGCGACTCGGTGACGCGCTTGAGCTTGATGTGGCCGAGCCCTGCCAGGGTGCCGATCGCCTCGCCCATGGCGGCCGCGGGGAGCCGGCGCCGGCCGCACAGGGCGAGCAGGGCGTCCACCGCGCCGACACGTTCCTTGGGGAGCATGGACAGGCCCAGGGCCAGCGCGGACGCGGTGGCCGCTCCGGCCGGGCCGTCCGCCTCGGCCAGCGCCAGCAGCACCTCGCCCTGCCCCTCCCGTGACTCGGTCATGAGGACCAGGTAGGTGAGCAGATGCGCGGCGACCACTTCCCGGTGCGAGGGCAGCAGGGACGGCCACCAGGACAGCAACGCCACGTCGTAGACCGAGTCGACAGCCTCCTGGGGGGAGTGGCGCAGCAGGAGCCGGGCCACCGGGCCCTCGGCGTCCGGGGCCGACACGGTCGACAGCAGGAAGTCGGTCGTGGAACTCTGCGCACTCTCGAAGTACACCGCGCGGCCGGGGGCGTGGTGGACGGTGCAGGTCACGGACGGGTCGGGAAGGCCGCCGGCGATGCGGGACGCGGCGGCGCGTCCGGCCGGGGAGGTCAGGCGGCGGGCCCGGGAGACGACGTCCGCGTCGATCCGGCGGGGGAGCCTCAACAGGGCCTGGTCGAGGTCGATCGGTCCTGGCTCCAGGTCCTCCTTCTCAAGGCGTTCGAGACGCTCGACCAGCACCTCCGGGTCGATGCGGCCGGACGTCTCGGTGGGGGTCGCCAGCAGCAGCGGCACCCGCCCGATCGCCTCGGCCGTCTCCAGCGCGCGTCGCAGCAGGACGCGGTTCGCGGCGGGCCACCGGTCGATCGAGGCGCCGGACGCCCGATGGCCGCGGACCTTGTGGCGGGGCGGCACCAGCGGCCGGATGGCGGAGGAGATCCAGGTCACCGGGTGGCCGGTCCGAATGTTGTAGTGGAACTCCAGCCACGGCGCCACGCCGTAGGCCACCCGGCGCAGCGTGGTGCGGGCCCCCTCAGGATCGCGGTAGGCCAGGGCGACCACGCCCGCCAGGAACCGTTCGCCGTCGGCCATGTTCGCGTCGCCGCGCAGCCCCGTCCGCGCCGCCTCCTCCAGGTCGGCGAGGGACCCGATCGGCGGGGGCAGGGGACGCGCGGCGGGCGCCGGGGGAGCGAGCGGGATCGGGACGGACGGCTGCGGGTCGGGCGGCTCCACCGGCCCGACGGCCGCCGCGAGCAGGTCGCGGGCCTGGCCGTGCAGCGCGCCGGCCGCCTGCCGGACGGCCTCGCGCGCCTCGTCCCCGGCCCTGCCCGCATGCCTGGCCGCGATCTTGGCGGCGCGTTCCTGGAGGTCGAGGGCCTCCTGCCCGAACGCGACCGTGAGCGCGGTCAGCGCGGCGTCGACCCGGTCGCGGGGACGCGCGGTGCGGTCCAGCCAGGTCAGCGCGGCCCGGACCAGCTTCTTCTCCGGACGGAACAGCAGCGCCTCGGCGGCCTCGGTGAACGCGGCCTCCTCCAGCGCACCCGCCTCGTCGACGCGGCGCACCTGCTCCAGCGCCAGTTCGGCGACACGTGCGGGGGCGGCGGGCAGCAGCCGCAGGTAGTCGCGCAGCCGCGCCGTGCTCTCGGCGACGGTCGGCTCCAGCGCGTCGTGCAGCACGCCGTACCAGCGCAGATCCTGGACGGCGCCGCCGCGCAGGAGACGGCGCACGCATCCGTCGAGCAGGAGCGAACGGTCGACCTGCCCGGCGGCGGCCATGCGGACGAGGCTGTGGACCCAGCCGTCGACGCTCCAGCCGCCGGGGTCGAGCAGGCGGCCCGCCGCGTCCATCTCGAACAGCCCGGGCAGCAGAGCGCGGAAGAACGGGTCGCCGGGGTCGATCTCCCCCGGGAACGTCCACCTGATCCAGCCCGCCACGAAACCGTCGTCCAGCGGAGGCGGCTCGCCGGAGTCACGCGCGAGCCGCTCGGTGATCCGCCAGGCGACGCCCCTGTCGTTGTCGTTGAGGGGCAGCCGCGCGGCCATCCTGCGCGCCACCTCGGCGCGCCAGGCGGCGGGACGGTCGGCGACGACCTCGGCGACCAGGTCGACGACGGGCGCCGCGGAGGCGTAGAAGGAGAACGTCCGCAGGTCCGAGCGGCACAGCCAGGTCGCCACCGCCGCCGCGCCGCCGAGGCAGCCGGCGCCCGCGACCTTGAGGGCGTTCGCCCGGGCGGCGTCCGCGCCCCAGATGTTCCACCGCTCGCCCCGCATCTCCTTGAACAGGTCGGGCAGCCGCCTGCCGACCAGCCGCCGTTCGTCCTCGCGGAGCAGCGCGAGCTTGGCGGCCACGTTCGCCGGATTGCCCTCGCGGATCTGCGTGCTGACGATCCGCCACGTCCGGTCGGCCCTGGTCTCCCCGCTCATCGTCTCCCCGCTCATCGCGCGGCCTCCGCCCGACGGTCGCGGACCATCCGCGCGGCCAGCACGTGCTTGCAGGGACCGCGGCCGCCGCGATACTCCACCCACCACGGGCAGGTGCAGGAGGCCTCCTGGGTGTCGCCGGCGAACCGGACCCGGCGCTCCCCGCCGCCGGTGGTGACGACGGCGACGCCCGGTTCGGTGAAGCGCACGTGCCCGCCGTCCGCCAGAGCGCGCGCGTCGCGCAGCCGGGGGTTGAGGGCGGTGACGCGGTCGGGGGCGTACGGCAGTTCACGGTGGAAGAACGCCGCCTCGGCCGTGTCGTACCCGACGCGTCCGGCGGTGCCGAGCTGGGTCAGCGCCGCCCGCGCCCGTGCGAGGTCCAGGCCCGCGCGGTGGGCCAGCAGGTCCGGTTCGACGCGCGGCTCGAAGTCCAGCAGCGCGCCCACGATCTCGGCGTCGTCGGCCGCCTGGTCGGTGGCCAGCGCGTCCAGCACCGCGCCCTCGCCGGAGAAACCGCGGGACGGCTCGGGCGACAGCGTCAGCACGTACCGCATGCCGGGCAGCTCCAGCTCCCACGCGCTCGACAACGGGGACGCGTCGCCGGGCGAGGCGGCGGGCCCGTACACCCGCAGTGCCCGGGCGAAACGCAGCAGGGGCAGCATCGTCCGCAACCGGTCCGGCCCGGACAGGCACACCGCCCCCGGGGCGGGACGGGACGTCAGGCGCAGCCCCCGCCCCGCCGGAACCGCCCACATCGTGCCGCGCGCCGCCTGCGGCAGGCCGCGCAGGAACCGCACCGCCTCCGCCTTCGCGAGCTCGGCGCGCAGGTCGAATCCGGCGGTGATGACCTGCAGTTCGGCGAAACCCCGCAGCCAGCGGTCGGGCAGCGGCACCTTCTTCTCCACCACCGCGCCGTCGAACGTGGTGACGGCCAGTTCATCGGCGCCGACCGCCAGATGCAGCGGGTCGGCGCCGCCCACGCGCGCCAGGGCCTCCCGCAACGGCCCGTTGACGTCGACGTTGGTGGTGCCGCGTTCGTGGATCTCGCCGTCCAGCGCCTGCTGCAGCACGTCCAGCCGCGCGTACACGCCGCCGCACGCCGAGAACGACTCCAGCCGCAGCCGGTCGCCGTTGCACGTCACCACCGGGTCGCGGAACCCCGTCGGCATCGGACGGTGGTAGCGGGTCTGCGCCACGTCCGCCAGCCCCAGCAGGGCCGCCGCCGCGGGCGCCGCCTGCGTCAGCAGCCCGCTGAAGAAGTACGGGTGGGCCCGCGGCCCGGCCGCCGTGGTGCCGCCCGAGGTGGACAGCCCCAGCAGCCCGCGGGCCAGCCCCGAGGGCCGCCGGTAGCTGTATGTCTGCGCCGGTCCCGCCGTCGCCGTGATCGCCATGGCAGGAACCTAGACGGCGGATGCGACAAATTCCGCCGGATCAGTCCAGCCCGCCGGGGAACAGCAGCGCGAGCTCGTGCGGGTAGGTCGCGATCAGGCGCAGCTCGACGTCGGTCAGCGGACGGCCCGTCATCGCGTTGCACAACTGGACGAGCCTGAACGCCGTCTCCTCGTCCGCGGGCTCCACGCCCAGCCCGTCCAGCATGTGCCGGAACCCGGCGCGGCCGCCGTACTCGCCGGTCAGCACGACCCGCCCGCGCCGCGCGTGCCAGTCCTCGGGGAAGGGGCCGAGCGTCTCCTCGTCGTACAGCTCGTAGTTGCCGTGGTCCTTCAGGGCCCCGTCGGCGTGGATGCCCGACTCGTGCGCGAACGCGTTCGCCCCGACGCCGACCTGGTTGTACGGCAGCGGCTGGCCGAGCGCGTAGCTCGCCCACAGCGCGAACCGCCGCGCCCACGACAGGTCGAGCGGATCGCCGATCTCGGCGCGTCCGTCCAGCCCGAACCCGTGCCGGAAGGCCAGGATCGTCGACAGCAGGTCGGCGTTGCCGGCCCGCTCGCCGATCCCGTTGACACAGGTGCTGCCCCAGGCGTCCTGCCCCGCCTCCAGGTCGCCCAGCGCGCCCGACACCGAGTTCGCCACCGCCATGCCGAGGTCGTTGTGGCAGTGCGTCTCGACCGGCATCCCGGTCGCGGCGGCCAGCTTGGCGAACCGCTCCCGGATCCGCTCGGGCGACCGCCCGTACTACCGCGGCCGCGACGCCCTCGAACTGGCCGGTGAGCGGCCCTTCGAGGCGGTCGCCGCCTGGCTGTGGACGGGCGAGCCCGGGTCCGGCGAGGCGGGGCGGTGGCGGGCGTCCCGCGAGGGCCTGGCCGCCTCCACGCTCGCCGCACGGGTGGCGGCCTCCGTCCGCGCCGACCCGTACGCGGTGGTCGCCGCGGGGCTGGGCGTGCTGAGCGGGCCGTTGCACGGGGGGCGTCCTACGGCGCCGAGCTGATGCTCGCCGAGATCGGCGAGCCGGGCCGGGCGTCCCGGGTGATAGGCGAGAGGTTGCGCGGAGGCCAGCGCATCCCCGGGCTCGGGCACAGCGTCTACAAGGCGGGGGACGCCCGCTTCACCCGCCTCTACGGGCTCGTGTGCGACGCGACGCCGGGCGACCCCCGGCTCGACGTCGTCGCCGCCGTCCTCGCCGAGGCCGAACGGCGGCGCCTGCCCGCCCCCAACAGCGACATGGCGCTGGCCGCCCTCACCTCGGTCGCCGGGATGGTCCCGGGCGCGGGGGAGGTCGTCTTCGCGGTGGCGCGCACCGCCGGGTGGATCGCGCACGCGCTGGAGGAGTACGGGCGCAGCGGCCCGCTGCGGCCCCGCGCCGTCTACACCGGACCGCCCCCGACCTGATGAAACGTCGATGACCGGGGGCGGTCACGGCCTTGGCGGACCCCGGGGTAGGCTCGATGACGTGCGAAGGTTCTTCACCCCCGGATGGCTTGGGCTGCACGCCCTGGCGATCGTGCTGTTCGTGGCCTTCCTCGGCTTCGGGTGGTGGCAGTTCGACCGCGCCCAGGCGGGCAACGACCGCAGCTGGGCCTACACCTTCGAATGGCCGATCTTCGCCTGCTTCGTGATCGTCATGTGGATCAAGATGATCCGCGACGAGCTCAAGGGCGATCCCTCGACCCGCGCGCCGAAGGTCATCGAGGAGCCCGCCGAGGCCAAGGTGAAGCAGGAGATCATCCGCCGGCAGGAGGAAGAGGACCCGGAGCTGGCGGCCTACAACCGCTACCTGGCGCGGCTGAACGCGCAGGCGGGCCGCCCCGACTGACCGTCACCGGAAGCCGTCCGCCGCCTGCGCACTCCCAAGCCCGGCACCCTCACGCCGCCGCGGCACCCGCGGCGGCGTCGTCCTACCAGGACTCGCTGAGAAAGGTGTGATCTGTGGAAGCGGCCATCAACCGGTACCGCATCCTGGCGATCGTCGTCGGCGTGATGCTGCTGATGGTCGTCTTCGTCGGCATGCCGATCCGGTACATCGGCGGCAACGGCACCCCGTCGTCGATCATCTCCCCGATCCACGGCGCCCTGTACATCGTCTACCTGGCGATGGCCTACGACCTGTGGCGCCGGGCGCAGTGGCCGCTCAAGCAGATGGTGCTCATGGTGTCGGCGGGGCTGGTGCCCTTCCTGGCCTTCTTCATCGAGCGGCGGATCGTCCGGGAGGCGCGGGCGGTGGCGCGCGCCGCCGAGCAGCCGGTCGCCGAGGTCTGAGCCCGCGCCGCGGCCCGCGGCCGCCCTCCGGCTGGACCTCGCCCTCGCAGATATGTTTGACTGAGTCAAACGTTCTGGAGGTGGCGCATGACGATCTCGGCGGAGGACGTGTCGACGGTCCGCTCGTTCAACCGCTTCTACACCCGCGTCATCGGGGTGCTCGGCGACGGGCTGATGCACACCCCGTACTCGCTGACCGAGGCCAGGGTGATCTTCGAGCTGGCCCAGCGGGACGCCACCGAGGTGCTGGACCTGCGCCGCACCCTCGACCTGGACGCCGGGTACCTGAGCCGCATGCTGGCCCGCTTCGAAAGCGACGGCCTGGTGCTGCGCGAACGCTCCCCGGGTGACGCGCGACGCCAGATCGTCCGGCTCACCCGGCAGGGCCGCGAGGTGTTCGCCATGCTCGACGAGCGGTCCGTCGCCGAGATCCGCGACATGCTGGAGCGGCTCCCGGACGACGAGCGGGGGCGGCTCGTCACGGCCATGCGGACGATCCGCGGCATCCTCGACGGCGAGGCCCCCTCGCGCACCGTCGCGCTGCGCCCGCTGCGTCCCGGCGACCTGGGCTGGGTGGTGCAGCGCAACGGCGCCCTCTACGACGCCGAGTGCGGCTGGGACCGCACCTACGAGGCACTGGTCGCCAAGGTCGTGGCCGACTACGTCGACGGCCACGACCCCGAACGGGAGAACGCCTGGATCGCCGAGGCCGACGGCGAGCCGGTCGGCAGCGTGTTCTGCGTGCGCCGCGACGACCGCGTGGCCCAGCTGCGGCTGCTGCACGTCGAGCCGAGCGCACGCGGGATGGGCGTCGGCACGGCCCTGGTGGACGAGTGCCTGCGCTTCGCCGCCGCCGCGGGCTACCGGGAGATCATGCTGTGGACCACGGCCCTGCAGAAGGCCGCCCGCCGCATCTACGAGCGCGCCGGGTTCGAGCTGGAGCTGGAGGAGGAGCCCGTCGAGCGGTTCGGCGCGCGCATCCACGGCCAGTACTGGCGCCGCCGGCTCTGACACGGGACGGCCCGCGGAGACGGGCGGTCTCCGCGGGCCTGGTACCGCAGCGGTACTCGATTCATCTGTGCGGACGGCCCGGGAACGGGGTCGGGACAGGGGTGCCGGACCGCCCTGCTGATCGCTTGCCTGTGCCACTCACCTCCCTTCGGGGACGGCCGTACGGCCGTGCGGGGAACGGCCGCACGCATGATCGCGTGACGCGCCCGTGTGATGGTCGGTGCGGACGGGGGGCGCCGGTGCCGCGGGGGCGTACGGCACCGGCGCCCGGGGGAACGCCCGGCCGTGGGCCGGGCGCCCGTCGTCCGGGAGCCTGCCGCCGCACCGCGCTCCTGCGGCGACAGGCCCGCCTTCGGCCCGGAGCGGCCGAGGGCCCGAGGCGTGCCGCCGGGCGCAGGCACCGCGGGCACCCGAACGCGCAAGGGGGCGATGCCGGGTGCGGGCCGACGCGCCGGGACGGTCCTCGGCCGTCCGGACGAGGTCGTGCGACGGGGCGGACGGAAGGGGCGCGCTGACCCTCGCCGTGTGCGGCATGTGACCCCTCCTCGATCCACCGGGTCGGGCCTTTACCGGCCCGGAGGGTTGACCTTCACTCGCTGTCACGATCTCGTTGCGGTACGTACCCCCAGGTCATGGCCTCGTAAACGCCGCCCTGGGAAGATCTGTGATCGGACGCCGCCGTGCGCGCGGCGGCGATGACGTGCTCGTCCACGCCGCGCCGGGCGCACGCGGTCAGCACGACGACGCGGCACAGGCCGAAATAGAAGACGCGGCACATGCCGAATGAGAAGACGCGGCACAGGCCGGATCAGAACCCGAACGGGCCGGCAGCGAGCCCGTTACGCCCACGCGCCGCGCCCGGTTCGTCCTCGCAAGGCACCGCCCCCTGCCGGGAGCCGCGCCGGCGACTCACGGCAGCAGCCGCAGCCGGATTTCTTGGAGCAGCCTCTGCCGCTGGATCTCCTCCTGGCGGTCACGGGGCCGGAACCTGACGAGGCCCTCCTCCATCACCTGCCAGAACTGCTGGTGCGGCGTCATGAGGTTCTGCTGCAGCAGGCGCCGTATCTCCGGAAGCTCCAGGCTTCCCACCTCGGCGGACACCAGTTGCTGACCTCGGCGCTCGGCCTGCTCCTGCCGGATCGCCAGCAGGAACCCCACGATCCCGACGAGCGCGACCGCCACGACGATGACGACAGTGTGCGGCGCCAATCCAAGATCCATGCCTTCGAGCCTGCCCCCTCCGCCTCCATCCCGCAACCGTCAATGGCGGGGGAGGGGCCGGCGGCCGTCGAGGAATGCGGTCAGGGCGGCGGCGAGGTCGTGCGGGGCCTCTTCGGCGATGTGGTGGCCGCAGTCGACGACCGTTCCGCGCACGTCCGTCGCCCAGTCCCGCCAGATGGCGAGGGGGTCGCCGTACAGCTCCTCCATGTCGTCCTTGGCGGCCCACACCACCAGGGTCGGGGCGGTGACGCGGCGGCCCGCGGCGCGGTCGGCGTCGTCGTGGGCCCGGTCGATCCCCAGGCCCGCGCGGTAGTCCTCCATCATCGCGTGCACCGTCTCAGGGTCGTGGATCGCGGCCTGGTAGTCGGCCCAGGCCTCGGGTTCCATGTGCGTGTCCGTCGCGGTGTACCAGGCGTCGGGATCGGCGTTGATGACCCGCTCGGCGGGTTTGGCGGTCTGGCCGAAGAAGAACCAGTGCCACCAGGAGGCGGCGAACCTCGCGTCGCAGCGCGCCAGCGCCTCCCCGATCGGCACCGCGTCCATCACCACCAGCGCCGACACGGCGTCCGGATGGTCCAGCGCGGTACGGGTCGCCACGTAGGCGCCCCGGTCATGCCCGGCCACCGCGAAACGTTCGTGGCCGAGGGCGCGCATGAGGGCCACGCAGTCGGCGGCCATCGCGCGCTTGGAGTACGGCGCGTGGTCGGGCGTGGTCGGCGGTTTGGACGACCGGCCGTAGCCGCGCAGGTCCGGGCACACCACGGTGTACCGCTCGGCCAGCAGCGGCGCGACCTTGTGCCAGGTCGCATGCGTGCGCGGATGGCCGTGGAGCAGCAGGAGGGCGGGCCCGGAGCCGCCGTGCCGCACCCGCAGCTCGGCCTCGCCGACGTCCACCCGCTCCAGCGTGAAGCCCTCGAAGATCATGACATGCCGGATGCCCCCGGACGCTCCAGGCAAACGGCACCGCCGGCGTGGTCCGTTGGGCGAGGCCTCACGAGGGGAGCAGGGCCCGCAGAAGCGGTTCGCGCCAGGCGCCGCTGCGCGGGTCGAACGCCCCGAAGTCGGTGCCGAAGTCCCAGTAGCACCAGCCCGATCCGAGCCGTTCGGCCTCCGCGCGCACGAACGACGTCCACCGCACCCTGGACTCCTCGTCGGCCTCCATGTAGGCGCCGAACTCCCCGATGAACAGGGAGACGCCCTGCTCGGCCGCCCAGCGCGCCGCCTTCGCAAGGTCGTCCCGCACACGCTGACGGTCGGCGTCGTCGCCCCAGGTGGTGCCCAGCCAACGAGCGGCCCCGGGCACCCACGGCGCGCCCTGGTGGGTGAACTCGAACGGCGCGTAGTAGTGGACGGTGGCCATCAGGTGCTCTTCGGCGGGCAGGGCGAGTTCGGGGAGGGCGCCGACGTCGTTCATCCGGGCCGACCCCACGATCACCGTGCGTTCCCGGTCGTGGGCGCGTACGGCAGCGAGTCCATCCCGCAGCAGCTCGTTCCACAGCCGGGCTGTCAGCGCGTCGCGCGGCTCGTTGAGCAGTTCGAACAGCAGCCGCGCGTCGTGACCGGCGTAGTGTTCGGCGATCTGCCGCCACAGGGCCACGAAACGCGTCGCGTGCTCCTGCGGAGCCTCCTGCAGCTCGTGGTAGTGGTGCACGTTCAGCACGACGGTGAAGCCCCGCCGAAGAGCCGCGTCCACGGCTTGGTCGACGCGGCGGAAGAAACCCGGTTCGATCGTGTGGGGGGCGGCGTGTCCGGCGTGCGCGGACCACCGCGCCGGCAGGCGGACGGTGTCGAATCCGGCCGCGCGCACCGCGTCGAAGTGCTCGTCCCTCAGGAGCAGCCGCGGTGAGTCGTCGCCGAGGTGGTCCAGGACGTTGCCGAAGTTGATCCCGCGCACGGGCTGCCGCCTTTCCGTCGGGGGCGCGGACCAGGTCAGTCCGCGGCCGGTCGCGGTTCGTTTGCAGTGAGCCGCCCGCCCAGCTCACGAGGTCCCCGCGGACGGGCTGCACCCGTCCTGGTGGGAGCGGGTCAGCCGCCGTGTTCAGGTGACGAGGACTTGGAGCAGGTCGCGCAGGGATTCCTGTTGCGCGGGGCTGAGCGCGGCCAGCGGCGAGTGGGCGTTCAGCCGTTCCAGGACGTTGGCCCGGTGGCGTTCGCCCGCGGGTGTGAGCACGATCCGCTTGGCGCGTCGGTCGGTCGGGTGAGGCTGCCGCTCGATCAGACCCTGGTGCTCCAGCCGGTCGAGAACGAATGTGGCGTTGGAGGCCTCGCAGACCATCCGCCTGGCCAGCTCCCGCGCGGTGATCGGGTCCGACAGCTCTCGCAGCGCGATCACCTGGGTGGGGGTCAGGCCCAGCTCGTCGGCGACGGCGCGCACGTGAACGTCCAGCTTCTGGGTGAACCGGTGGACGAGCTTGCACACGTCCCGGTCGATCTGCCCCTCCGCCGCCGGGTCCGCCACCGCGTCACGTCGCTCCGCCATGCCGTCAGTCTAGTCGGACTGTTTCGAGTCATGATAGTTATGACTCGGAACATACGAGTTCGAATCATTTGGGGCGATGCCATGCCGCTTCTGGTCTTCTCTCTCATGCTGGTGGTCTTCGGCCTGACCACCGGGGAGTTCGTCATCGCCGGGATCCTGCCGGACGTGGCGCGCGAGCTTTCGGTGTCCGTTCCGGCGGCGGGACTGCTGGTCAGCGCCTACGCCCTCGGCATGATCGTCGGAGGGCCGGTGGTCACCACACTGACCGCGCGGCTGCCCCGCCGGCCGCTCATCGCGGGGCTCGTCGCCACCTCCCTCGTGGGGAACGCCGCCTCGGCCCTCGCGCCGACCTACCCGGTTCTGCTGGCCGCGCGCTTCCTCGCGGGTCTCGTGGTGGCCACCTTCTTCGCCGTCGCGATCTCCACCGCCGTCTCCACCGCTCCCGCGGGCAGGCAGGCCTCCACCGTGGCGCGGTTGACGCTGGGCATGAACCTGGGGATCGTCGCCGGAACTCCGCTGGGCACCTTCATCGGTCACAACCTGGGCTGGCGGGCGACCTTCGCGGCGGTCGCCGCGTTCAGCGCCGCCGCCCTGGCCCTGGTGCTGCGGTCGATGCCCGACCAGCCCGCCCCGGCCGTCGGCTCGCTGGTGGGCGAGCTGCGCGTGTTCACCGGACGGGACGTCATGCTGGCCATCGCCCTCACCGCGGCGGGGAACCTGGGGGTCGTCACCGTCTTCAGTTTCCTGGCACCACTGGCCACCGATGTCAGCGGGTTCTCCGGCGAGGCGGTGCCGCTGCTGCTGCTGGTGTACGGAACCGGCGCCGTCCTCGGCAACTTCCTGGGCGGATGGCTGGCCGACAAGGCGCTCATGCCCTCGCTGGCCGGTCTGCTGACCGTTCTGGCGGGCGTGCTCGCGGTGGGCTGGCCGGCCAGTGGCCACCGGGTCTCCGCCGCGGTGCTGTGGTTCCTGCTGGGCGTCCTGGCGTTCGCCATCATTCCGGGCATGCAGACCCGGGTGGTGGCCACCGCCCAGGCCGCCCCCACCCTGGCCGTCGCCGTCAACGCCTCCGGCTTCCAGCTCGCCGCCGCGTTCGCCGGATGGCTCGGCGGACGGCTCATCGACGGCCCCGGACCGCGCTCGATCTACCCCGTCGCCGCCGCCCTCACCGTCGCGGGCCTTCTCATCGCGCTCCACTCGCTGCGAAGCGACCGCCGTCCCGCCGCCGCACCCGCCCCCCAGGAACCGGCCGCCCACCCCTGACGCCCACCACTGGCGATCACACGAGGAATATGGATACGACGGAACGGCCGCTGAGCGGCAAGGTCGCCCTGGTCACCGGCGGATCGCGCGGCACCGGCACGGCAACCGCCCGCGCGCCGGCAGCAGACGGCGCCGCGGTGGCGATCAGCTACACCGCCTCCGCCGGCAAGGCCGGCAACGTGGTCACCGCCATCGAACGCGCGGGCGCGCCCGCCGCCGCCAGCCGTGCTGACCAGAGCGACCCGCTTGTCCTCGTCAGAGGCGTCGGCCGATCGTTAGGACGGCGGACCAGTGTCGGGTGAGTCGTCCGTCTGGGCGGGCGGCGAGGCGGCGGCGTATTTCGCGGTAGAGGTGTTCGCGTTTGGCGGGCTCCATCGCGATGTGGCCGGAGAAGGTGTCGAGCAGCGCGATGTACTCGTCCGCGGTGTAGCGCCGGGCCCAGACGTAGCGCCGCGTCGCGACGACCGCGAAGTGGCCGGACGTCTCGAACTCGGCTGCGGTGGCGTCCGGCTGGTCCTCGGGTGGCGGTGGTGGCCAGGAGCCGCCGTCGCCTTCGCCGATCTCGTCGTAGACGTGTTGGATCTCGGTGAAGAACGGGTCGAAGCCCTCGGGGAAGGCATGCCCGGCGCCCCAGACGGCCAAGTGGCCGTCTGGGGCGAGGAGGGCGGCGGCCTTGGCGTACTTGACTTCCGGGTCCACCCATTTCCAGGCGGTGGCCGCGTAGATGAGATCGAAGAGGACGCCGGCCGGTGGCTCCCAGCCCTCGAAGGACGACGTGATCACCGAGACGTCGGGGAAATCCGCGAGGTTGTGCCGTGCCTCCGAGGCCAGGGCGGTGCCGAGTTCCACCGCGGTGATCTGGAAGCCCATCCGCGCCAGCGGCAGCGTGGCCGTCCCCGGGCCGCAGCCGACTTCGAGCAGGTGCCCGGGTGGTTCGATCCCCGTGACCGCGACCAGGTCGGAGAACAGCTCGGCCGGGTAGCCGGGGCGCGCGCCTTGATAGAGGGCAGCCGCTCTGTCGAAGGTGGTTCGCAGCCGACGGTCGTGGGACATGCTCCCAATGTCGCATGTCCCGGCTGCTCAGGGCGGGCTTCGTCGAGGGAACGGGATGCGGCCAGGCGGCAGTGGCTTCGGTCGCGCGCTCGGGAGCACCCAGTTGCGATGGGGTGTCACCGAGGGGGGTGCACGTGGCGGCCGCCGACGTCGGAGAGTGTGAGGCCGCGTCGCCTGGTGAGAGCGACGCGGCCGGTGCGTGACGGTCAGCGGACCTTGGCGAAGAACGCGCGGATGTCGGCGGCCAGGTGATCCGGTTGGTCCATGGCGATGAAGTGGTGTCCGCCCGGGTTGTCCTCCGGCCAGTGCAGGATGGTGTTGTGGCGTTCGGCGAGCCGGCGGATTCCAGGTGGTCCGCTGTAAACGCCGGTCGGTACGGCCATCTGTCCTTCCGGCCAGCCGAAGCCGGTGCTGCCGTAGTACGGCCAGGCCGATGTTCCGAACGTTCCGGTGAACCAGTACAGACTCACGTTGGTGAGGAACAGGTCCCGGTCGATCACCTCGTGCAGTGGCTTACCGGACGCGTTGAACTCGTGGGACTTGAATTCGTTCTGCTGCAGACTCCCCGTGAGTGGCCTGGGAGCGAGCTGGCCGAGCGTCTGGGGGTCAGCCCCCGGACCGTCCGCCGCGATATCGATCGCCTGCGCGAGCTGGGATATCCGGTGGAGGCGACGATGGGTGCCGTGGGCGGCTACCGGCTCGCCGCGGGCACGGCCATGCCTCCTCTGTTGCTGGACGATGAGGAGGCGGTGGCCATCGCCGTCGGCCTGCGCACCGCGGCCTCGCATCCGGTGGACGGCATCGAGGAGGCGTCCGTACGGGCTCTGGCCAAGCTGGAGCAGGTACTGCCGTCCCGGCTGCGGCACCGGGTCGGCGCGCTCGCCGCCGCGACCGTCTCCATGCTCACCGGAAGCGAGCCGCCCGTCGACCCGCGGAACCTGGTGGTGATCGCCGGGGCCGCCGCCAACCGTGAACGGCTGCGTTTCGCCTACCGGTCCGGCGACGGCTCCGACACCAGGCGCCTGACCGAGCCGTACCGCCTGGTGGCGGCCGGGCGCCGGTGGTACCTGCTGGCCTATGACAACGACCGCGACGACTGGCGGATCTTTCGCGCCGACCGGATCAGCGATCCGCAGGCGACCGGAATACGGGTCCCCGCCCGCGTACAGCCCGAACAGGACGCGGCCGCGTTCGTCACCGGCAAGCTGTACTCGCTCGCGCCCACGTACGAGGTGGTGGCGGCTCTGCGGCTTCCGGCCGGGCAGGTGGAGCGCCGGCTCGGCGCCGCCGCCGGAGACATCGAACCGATCGACGACCGCAGTTGCCGCCTGCGTGGACCGGCCGACACCCTGGAGTGGACCGCGTCACGCCTGCTCATGCTCGGCTGCGAGTTCGAGGTGCACGAGCCGCCAGAGCTGGTGGCGTATCTGCGCGCCCTGGGCGCCCGTGCCACCCGCGCAGCCCAGGCCCCAGGGGGCGCCCGGACGGGGCGGCAGGACGGTGATCGCTGAGAGCGAACGTTGCAGAGGAAACAAAATCTTGCTCCGTTTTCTTGAGTGAGAGTGACTCAACCTTGTTGGGTCCCGCAGGGCGGTTCCCGGGGGACGGGGGCCGACGCTGATATGGACTTGGAGCGGAGCATGAGCGAGACCCTGACGCTGCCGGTGCTGCCCCTGGACGACGGGGCCGTTCTGCCCGGCATGGTCGTCCCCCTCGACCTGTCCGAGAACGAGGTGCGGGCGGCGGTCGAGGCGGCGCGGGCCGCGGCGCGGACGACGGGGCCGGGGATACGGTCGGCGCCCAAGCCGCGGGTGCTGCTGGTGCCCCGGCTGGAGGGGCGGTACGCGGCGGTCGGGACGCTGGGCGTGGTGGAGCAGGAGGGACGGCTGCCGGACGGCGGGCCGGGCGCGGTGGTGCGCGGTGTGGCGCGGGTGCGCATCGGCACCGGGACGACCGGTCCGGGCGCGGCGCTGTGGGTCGAGGGCACCCGGATCGAGGAGCCGCCCGCCAACGGGCGCGCGCAGGAGCTGGCCAAGGAGTACAAGGGCCTGGTGAGCGCGATCCTGCAGAAGCGGGGCGCCTGGCAGGTCGTGGACGTGGTGCAGCGGATCGACGACCCGTCGGCGCTGGCCGACAACGCCGGGTACGCGCCGTACCTGTCGCAGGAGCAGAAGATCGAGCTGCTGGAGACCACCGACGTGGTGGAGCGGCTCACCCTGGTCATCGGCTGGGCGCGCGACCACCTGGCCGAGCTGGACGTGGCGGAGACGATCCGCAAGGACGTCCAGGAGGGCATGGAGAAGACGCAGCGCGAGTTCCTGCTGCGGCAGCAGCTGGAGGCCATCCGCAAGGAGCTGGCCGAGCTGAACGGCGAGCCCGCGGGCGAGGAGGACGACTACCGCGCCCGCATCGAGGCCGCCGACCTGCCGGAGAAGGTGCGGGAGGCCGCGCTGAAGGAGGTCGACAAGCTGGAGCGGGCGTCCGACGCCTCCCCGGAGGGCGGCTGGATCCGCACCTGGCTGGACACGGTGCTGGACATCCCGTGGAACACCCGCACCGAGGACGCCTACGACATCGCGGGCGCCCGCGCAGTCCTGGACGAGGACCACGCGGGCCTGGACGACGTCAAGGAGCGCATCGTCGAGTACCTGGCGGTGCGCAAGCGGCGCGCCGACCGCGGCCTCGGCGTCGTCGGCGGGCGGCGCAGCGGCGCGGTGCTGGCGCTGACCGGCCCGCCCGGGGTCGGCAAGACCTCGCTGGGCGAGTCGGTCGCGCGGGCCATGGGGCGCAAGTTCGTGCGGGTGGCGCTGGGCGGCGTGCGCGACGAGGCGGAGATCCGCGGGCACCGGCGCACCTACGTCGGCGCGCTGCCGGGCCGCATCGTGCGCGCCATCCGCGAGGCGGGTTCGATGAACCCGGTGGTGCTGCTGGACGAGGTCGACAAGGTCGGCGCCGACTACCGGGGCGACCCGACCGCGGCGCTGCTGGAGGTGCTGGATCCCGAGCAGAACCACACCTTCCGCGACCACTACCTGGAGGTCGAACTCGACCTGAGCGACGTGCTGTTCCTGGCCACCGCCAACGTCGTGGAGGCCATCCCCGGGCCGCTGCTGGACCGCATGGAGCTGGTGCGGCTCGACGGCTACACCGAGCACGAGAAGGTGACCATCGCCCGCGACCACCTGCTGCCCAGGCAGCTGGACAAGGCCGGGCTGGAGGCGTCCGAGGTGGCCTTCGACGACGCGGCGCTGCGGCGGCTGGCGACCGAGTACACCCGGGAGGCGGGCGTGCGGTCGCTGGACCGCTCGATCGCCCGGGTGCTCCGCAAGGTCGCCGCGAACGTGGCGCTGGGCCGCGAGACGCTGCCGGTCACGGTGGGCGCGGACGACCTGAAGCAGTACCTGGGACGGCCCCGGCACACCCCCGAGGTGGAGCTGAGCCGCTCCGAGCGGCGCACCGCGGTGCCCGGCGTGGCCACCGGGCTGGCGGTCACCGGCACCGGCGGCGACGTGCTCTACATCGAGGCGTCGCTGGCCGACCCGGAGACCGGCGACACCGGCGTGACACTGACCGGCCAGCTGGGCGAGGTGATGAAGGAGTCGGCGCGGATCGCCCTCAGCTACCTGCGCTCGCGCGGCGCCGAGCTGGAGCTGCCGGTCGG
This sequence comes from Actinomadura sp. NPDC047616, assembly GCF_040642915.1. Classification (NCBI taxonomy): domain Bacteria; kingdom Bacillati; phylum Actinomycetota; class Actinomycetes; order Streptosporangiales; family Thermomonosporaceae; genus Actinomadura; species Actinomadura sp. NPDC047616. The sequence goes on along the minus strand of NZ_JBEYTB010000007.1, from coordinate 145,230 downwards.
CGACCTGAAGGACCGCGGCGTGCACATTCACGTGCCCGCCGGCGCGATCCCGAAGGACGGGCCGAGCGCGGGCATCACGATGACCACCGCCCTGGCGTCGCTGCTGTCGGGCCGTCCGGTGCGGGCTGACGTGGCGATGACCGGTGAGGTGTCGCTGACCGGACGGGTGCTGCCCATCGGCGGCCTGAAGCAGAAGCTGCTGGCGGCCCACCGGCAGGGCATCACCACGGCCATCGTCCCGAAGCGCAACGAGCCGGACCTGGAGGACGTCCCGGCCGAGGTGCTGGAGAAGCTGACGGTGTTCGCCGTCAGCGACGTCCGCGAGGTCCTGGAACTGGCCCTGGAACCCGCCACCAACGGCACCGCCGTCGCCGCGTGACGACGGCTCCGCCGACGCCCGCGCCGGAAAGCGTCCGGCGCGGGCGTCGCGCTACGCGCGGGGGGTGAGCCGGAAGACGCGCAGCTGCCGGGTGACGCGGTCGGCGTAGCGGGCGTAGACGGGCCAGGTCTTCAGCAGGCGGGGCCAGATCTCGGCGCGTTCGGCGTCGTCGAGCAGGTGCGCGGTGACGGGGACGGTGCGGCCGCGGTAGCTGACCTCGGCGTCGGGGTTCTTCAGGAGGTTGCCGCTCCAGGAGGGGTGCTTCTCGCGGCCGAAGTTGGAGCCGACGACGATCCAGGAGCCGTCCGGTTCGGGCATGCAGGCCAGCGGCGCCCGGCGGGGGAGGCCGGACACCGCGCCGGTGGTGGTCAGCACCAGGCTGGGCACGATGGCCTGGCCGAGCAGGAACCGGCCGCCGGTCAGCCGGTGCAGCGCTTTGTCCAGCGGCGGGACGATCTTGGGGCCGACCTTGGCGAACCAGGGGGAGCCCGAGACGCGCTGGACGGTGCGGCGGGTCAGACCCGGCATCGGCTGATCCTTTCTGGGGGCGAGCCGCCCGGCCCGGCGGGCGGGCAGGTGGCCGGAGCCGGCCAGCCAGGCCAGCGCGTCGGCGACCGTCTCGCGGGGCGGGCGGAGGGTGAGGCCGAGGGCGTCGAGGGCGGGACGGTCGTCGGTCGGCACGAGCGTGACCATGAACTCGGCGGCGTCCCTGGTCAGCGGGTAGTCGAAGGGGCGTACGCGCTTGGCCGCGTCCAGCGCGCCCCCGAGGCCGAGCATGACGCCGGCCGGCACGGGCAGGCGGCGGCAGCGCACGCCGGTGAGGTCGTCGCACAGGTCGGCCAGCTGCGGCCAGGTGAGGTAGTGGCCGCCGAGCATCCAGCGGCGCGGGCCCTGGCCGGGCACGACGGCGCGGGTCAGGACCCTGGCCAGGTCGCGCACGTCGAGCACGGACACGCCGCCGGGCGGTATCGGCCACAGCTTGCCGAGCGCGCCGGCCAGGCCCTCCATGAGCGAGTCCAGCCTGGGCTGGTGCGGGCCGCACACTCCGCCCGGGTAGACGATGGTGACGGGCGCGCCCGCGTCCTGCAGCTCGCGGACGTAGCGTTCGGCGGCGACCTTCGAGCGGCCGTAGTCGGTGCGGGGAGCGGCCAGCGGGCCGTCGGCCGTGATGACGGGGCCGGAGGGCGGGACGAACACCGCGACGGTCGACACGTACACCACCGGGTCCAGGCCGCGCGCGACGGCACCGCCGACGATGTTGCGGGTGCCGGTCACGTTGACGTCGACCAGGCCGGCCGGCGGGCCGGTGACGCCGACCGCGGCGGCCGCGTGGACGGCGGCGTCGCAGCCGTCCAGCGCCTCGGCGACCGAGGTGTCGTCGAGCATGTCGCCGGGGACCAGTTCGACGCGTTCGGCCGGCACGTCCAACGCCGCCAGGACCTTGGCGGCGCGTCCCGGGTCGCGCACGAGCGCGCGCGGGCGGTGGCCCGCGGCCAGCAGCGCGCGCACGGTGTGGGAGCCGACGAACCCGGACGCGCCGGTGACGAGGACCCGCATGCTGACAACCTAGCGCTTGCTAGCCCGACGGTGGTCTCGTTTCGGACACCTTTATACGCCGCGGCGAGAAGTCCGGGGCGTTGACGCTCGTGGAACGCTCCAGCACACTCGGGGCCCACCCAACCGCCGACCGGGAGAACGCATGAGGATCGGACTTGCCGGCGCGGGGCGCATCGGGGCGCGCCACGCCGCCGCGCTGCGGGAGATGCCCGAGGTCGACTCGCTGGTGGTGGCCGACGCCGACGCGGGACGCGCGCGGGACCTGGCCGCCGGCCTGGGAGTGCGGGCCGCCGACTCGGTGCGGGAGCTGTTCGAGGCCGGCCTGGACGGCCTGGTGGTCGCCGCGGCCACCGAGGCCCACGCGGCCCTGGTCGCCCGCGGCGTGGCGGCCGGGGTACCGGTGTTCTGCGAGAAGCCCCTCGCCCCGGATCTTGATGGAACGTTCCAGGCAGTGCGCTCCGCGGCCGCCGCGGGCGTTCCCGTGCAGGTCGGCTTCCAGCGCCGCTTCGACGCCGGGTACGTCGCCGCGCGCGAGGCCGTCGCCAGCGGGCGGCTCGGCTGGCTGCACACCGTCCGCTCCTGCAGCTTCGACCCCGCCCCGCCGCCGCCGTCCTACGTGCCGGGCTCCGGCGGCCTGTTCCGCGACTGCGCCATCCACGACCTGGACTCGATCCGGTACGTCACCGGCCGGGAGGTCGTCCGGGTGGCCGCCGTCGGCGCGAACAGGGGCGAGGAGGTCTTCCGCCGCCACGGCGACGTCGACACCGGCGCCGCGCTGCTGACCCTCGACGACGGGACGCTGTGCCTGCTGGCCGCCACCCGTTACAACGCCGCGGGCTACGACGTGCGGCTGGAGCTGTTCGGCTCCAAGGACAGCGTCGTGGCCGGCCTGGACGAGCGCACCCCCGTCACCGGGCTGCCCGACGGCGCGTCCCCCCGGCGCCCCTACACCGGCTTCCTGGACCGCTTCGCCGACGCCTACGACGCCGAACTGCGCGCCTTCGTCGGCCTCGTCGCGGGCCGGCACGGCAACCCCTGCCCGCCCGAGGAGGCGCTGGAGGCGCTCTACCTGGCCGAGGCGTGCGACCTGGCCCGGCGGGAGAACCGGATCGTGGACGTGGCGGAGGTGCGGCGATGAGGTAGCGGACCGGGGCGGGGACGGGGCCGCCGCCGCGCCTGCGGCACGGGAGTGTACCGGCCGCCGCGACGCGGGAACGTTGACATCTGCGCGATCATCCGGAGTCTGGAGGACGCCGGCACGGGCAACCCACCCACCCTCTCGGGGAGAACGGAGACCGCCGATGAAGCGCACACGGAGCATGGCCCTGGTGGCCCTGGGCGCCGCGGCATCACTGGCGCTGGGGGCGTGCAGTGAGTCGGGCGGCAAGAAGGCCGAGGAGAAGGCCACCGCGGGCGGGCCGCCGCTCACCATCGCGATGATCACCCACTCCGGCCCGGGCGACGCCTTCTGGGACATCGTGCAGAAGGGCGCGCAGGCGGCCGCCGCCAAGCACAACGCCAAGTTCCTCTACTCGGCCGACCCGGACGGCGGCAAGCAGGCCCAGCTCGTCCAGTCGGCGATCGACAAGAAGGTGGACGGGATCATCGTCACCTTCGCCAAGCCGGACGCGCTCCGGGACGTGGTGGCGCGGGCCGTCGCCGCCAGGATCCCGGTGGTGTCCATCAACTCCGGGGCGGACGTGTCCGCCCGGTACGGCGCGATCGCCCACTTCGGGCAGGACGAGACGATCGCGGGCGAGGCCGCCGGGCGCGAGCTGGCCAGGATCGGCGCGAAGAAGGCCCTGTGCGTGATCCACGAGCAGGGCAACGTCGGGCTGGAGGACCGCTGCGCCGGGGCCAAGAAGACCTTCGGCGGGCAGATGCAGGACCTGTTCGTCCAGGGCACCAACATGCCGCAGGTCAAGTCGTCCATCACCGCCAAGCTGCAGGCCGACGACGGCATCGACGGCGTGCTGACGCTCAACGCCGCGGTCGCCGCGACCGCCGTCGACTCGGTCAAGGAGAGCGGCTCGCCGGCCAAGGTCGCCACGTTCGACCTCAACAAGGACCTGGTCGGGCTGATGAAGGCGGGGTCGGTGCAGTTCGCCGTCGACCAGCAGCCCTACCTGCAGGGTTACGAGGCCGTCGACCAGGTGTGGCTGTACCGCACCAACGGCAACGTGCTCGGCGGCGGACGCCCCGTGCTGACCGGGCCCGCCATCGTCACCAGGGACGCCGCGGCGCGGATCGAGGCGTACGCCGACCGGGGGACGCGTTGACGGGGCACGCGGTGGCGGGGCCGCCCGCGCCGGCGGCCGACGAACGGCTGGCGCGGCGGTCGTGGGCGCGCCGCCTGCTGGCGCGTCCCGAGCTGGGGGCGCTGCTCGGCGCCGTGGCGGTGTTCGTGTTCTTCTCCCTGGTGGCCGACGCGTTCCTGCGGGCCGACTCCTTCTCCACCGTCCTGTACGCGGGGTCGACGTTCGGGATCATGGCGGTCGGGGTGTCGCTGCTGATGATCGGCGGCGAGTTCGACCTGTCCGCCGGGGTGATGGTGACGACCTCCGCGCTGGTGGCCGCGCTGGTCAGCTACCAGCTCACGCTCAACCTGTGGGTGGGCGTGGCGCTGTCCCTCGTCGTCACCCTCGCGCTCGGGTTCCTCAACGGCCTGCTGTACGTCAGGACCGGGCTGCCCAGCTTCATCATCACGCTGGCGACGTTCTTCATGCTGGCCGGGGGCAACCTGGGCGTCACCAAGGCGGTCACCGGCAACGTGGCCAGCGACTCGGTGCGCGACATGGACGGCTTCTCCTCGGCGCGCGCGGTGTTCGCCTCGGACGTCGACATCGCCGGGATCAACGTCAACATCACCGTGTTCTGGTGGCTGCTGCTGGTCGCCGTCGCCACCTGGATCCTGCTGCGCACCCGGATCGGCAACTGGATCTTCGCGGTGGGCGGTGCCCCGGCCAGCGCCCGAGCGGTCGGCGTCCCGGTCGACCGCACCAGGATCGGGCTGTTCATGGGCGTGGCGTTCTGCGCCTGGCTGTCGGGCATGCACCTGGTGTTCGCGTTCGCCACCGTGCAGTCGGGGGAGGGCGTGGGCAACGAGTTCTTCTACATCATCTGCGCGGTGATCGGCGGCTGCCTGCTGACCGGCGGGTACGGCTCGGCGGTCGGCGCCGCCATCGGCGCGTTCATCTTCGGCATGACCAACAAGGGCATCGTGTACGCCGAGTGGAACCCCGACTGGTTCAAGTTCTTCCTCGGCGCGATGCTGCTGGTGGCCACCGTGGTCAACCTGGTGGTCCGGCGCAGGGTGGAGCGGGCGCGATGAGCGAACGGGTGCCGCTGGTGCGGCTGGACGGCGTCGGCAAGAACTACGGCAACATCATCGCGCTGCGCGAGGTGTCCCTGGAGGTGCACGCCGGGGAGGTCGCCTGCGTGCTCGGCGACAACGGGGCGGGCAAGTCCACCCTCATCAAGATCATCGCGGGGCTGCACCGGCACGACACCGGGACCTACGAGGTCCAGGGCGAGCCGGTGGCGTTCGCCTCGCCCCGCGACGCGCTCGACCGCGGCATCGCCACCGTCTACCAGGACCTGGCGGTCGTGCCGCTGATGCCGGTCTGGCGCAACTTCTTCCTCGGCTCGGAGCGGCGCAGGGCGCTCGGCGTGCTCGACGTGGACTTCATGCGCCGCACCACCAAGGACGAGCTGATGCGCATGGGCATCGACCTGCGCGACGTCGACCAGCCGATCGGCACGCTGTCGGGCGGCGAACGGCAGTGCGTGGCGATCGCCCGCGCCGTGTACTTCGGCGCCAAGGTGCTGGTGCTGGACGAGCCGACCGCGGCGCTGGGCGTCAAGCAGGCCGGGGTCGTGCTGCGCTACATCGTCCAGGCCCGCGAACGCGGCCTCGGCGTGGTGTTCATCACCCACAACCCGCACCACGCCTACCCGGTCGGGGACCGCTTCCTGATCCTCAACCGGGGCCGCGGCATCGCCTACCACACCAAGGACGAGATCACCCGGGAGGATCTCACCGCCCTCATGGCGGGCGGCGCCGAACTCCGGCAACTCGCGCACGAGCTGGAGTCGACGTCCCGCTCCGTCGCCGAGGAGCTCACCGACCGACCCGGGGGGATGGACAAGGGCGCCCCCTAGAGCGGCACGGCTGACGGCCCGGCCCGCCCCGGAAAGGCTCGGTTGAACGGGGCGGGCCGCGGCGCCGTACAGGGAAGGTGTGAACAGCGCGCATTCCCACGGAGACGGGCGGGCCGTCCTGATGGCGTCGCCGGGGCCGGCGGCGGTCGGGCCCGCGCAGGCCGGGCTCGGCGCCGTCGCGGCGGCGCTGGTGGTGCTGGCGGTCGTCGTCCGGTTCGGCGGCTCGATGAGCGAGCAGGCCGCGCCCGGGCTGACCCAGGCGGGGGCGTTCACCAAGGGCGCCCTGGCCCTGTCGGAGCTGGCGATGAACGCCGCCGGGACGCTCACCGTGGGATGGCTGCTGCTCGCCGCCGTGCTGCTGCCCGCCGCGTCCGGTCACCTGGAGCGGTGCCTGCGGGCGGCGTCGCTGAGCGCGCTGGCCTGGACGCTGGCCACCCTCGCCGCGGTCGCGTTCTCGGTGGGCGACCTGTTCGGCGTCCCGGCCGGGCACGTCACGGGGAACCTGCTCACCACGTTCCTGCTGGACCTGCCGCAGGGACGGGCCCTGGCCGCCGTCGCGGTGGCCGCCGCCACCGTCGCGGTCACCGCGCCCCTGGCCCGCACGCCGCAGGCCGCCGGATACCCGCTGGTCCTGGCGCTGGCCGGGCTGCTGCCGCCGATCTTCACCGGGCACGCGGCGGACGCCTCGTTCCACGCCCTGGCCGTCTACAGCCTGGCCGCGCACATCCTCGGCGCGGCCGTGTGGGCGGGCGGGCTGGTCGCGCTCGCCGTGGCGGCGCGGTGGGACGGGGAGCACGCGGCCGAGGCCGTCGCCCGCTACAGCGCCGTCGCGCTGGTGTGCTTCGCGGCGGTCGCGGTGAGCGGCGCGGTCAACGCGTGGGTCCGGCTGGGCGGCTTCGACGTGGGCTCCCGGTACGGCACGCTGGTCGCCGCCAAGATCGCCGTGCTGGCGGCGTTGGCCGGGTTCGGCTGGTGGCATCGGCGGGCGAGCATCCCGCGGCTGCGGTCGCGGCGCGACACGGGGACGTTCCTGTGCGTCGGCGCCGTCGAGATCACCGTCATGGCCGCCGCCATGGCGCTGGCCACCGGGCTGTCGCGGACGCCGCCGCCGGAACCGGCCAGCGACACGCTCGATCCGGTGGAGCTGCGGCTCGGCTTCCCGCTGCCCGGGCCGCCGAGCGTGTCCGCCTACGCCCTGGACTGGTGGGCCGACCCGCTGTTCGGCGCGCTGGTCGTCCTCGGCGGCGTCCTGTACGGGGTCGCGGTCGTGCGGTTGCGCGGACGCGGCGGCGCCTGGCCGTTGACGCGCGTCGTCGCGTGGTACGCGGGGCTGACGATCGTGCTGGTCGCGACGTCCAGCGGGCTGGCCCGGTACAGCATGGTGCTGTTCAGCGCGCACCTGGTGCAGCACCTGGTGGTGACCCTGCTGGCGCCGGTCATGCTGTGGCTCGGCGCGCCCGTCGCCCTGGCGCTGCGCGCGCTTCCCGAGGGGCGGCCCCGGGACCTGCTCGCCGCGGCGGCGCACAGCCGGGGCGTGCGGCTGCTCGCGCATCCCGTCGTGGCGCCGGCGCTGTTCGTCGCGACCCTCTACGGCTTCTATTTCACGTCGCTGTTCGAGTCCTCACTGCGCAACCACGCGATCCACTCGCTGGCCATGGCGGTGTTCCTGGCGGCCGGGTACTGCTACCTGCGGGCCGTGGCGAGTCCTGGACGGGGCCTGCGCGGAATGGCGCTCCTGGCGGCGTCCCTTCCCTTCCACGCCGGCTTCGCGCTGCGCCTCACGGACTCCGACGACGCGTTCGCCGCGGGCTGGTTCACCCGCCTGGGACGGCCCTGGGGCGTCTCCCCGCTCGACGACCAGCGCTCGGGCGGCGAGATCGTCTGGACGCTCGGAGTGACCGCGACCCTGCTGTTCCTGGCCGTGCTCGCCTACCGGCATCTCAGAGCCAGGTCGCGTCCCGCAGCACCTGGTCCAGGCCGGGCATCCCCCACTCGTCGAGAATGAGGACCTTCGCCTGCGGGATGTACCACAACCGCTGCGTGAAGAAGACGCCGGTGTGGCCGTTGAGGTCGTTGCCCATGCATTCGAAGCGCCACTCCTCGTGCTGGGCGTCCCGCGTTCCGACCTTCGCCGCGACCCGCTGCTTCCGGCCCGCGGGCACGGCCATCGCGTACTTCTTCTGCGCGGGCGGGCACACGTGGCCGGGATCGTTGGACGGGATGTACGGCCGGCCGGGGACATAGGAGCTGGCGTCGCGTTCGCGCTTCCAGCCCATGCCGTACTCGTCGAGCACCTCGAACCCCGGGCACTCGTTCTCCCGCCCCACCATCACGGGATCCTTTGCGGTGCTCAGCGGCGTGCAGGACGAGTTCGGCAGTTCGACCTTGTAGCTGGCGCCCTCGGTGTTGTAACGGTGCGCCTTCCAGGCCACCGGCGCCTTGACGCGCAGCGCGCCGAGCGTCAGCGTCCGCGTCGGCGCGGCGCTTCGCACGGCGGCGGGACGCTTCTCGGGCTCCGAGCCGACCGCCTTGTAGACGCCGACCCCGCCCACCCCCGCGCCCACCACGGCCGTCCCGGCGATGGCGACGGCGGTCTTGGTGCCCACCGCGGCCAGCAGACCCGACGTGCCGGACGCCGACGCCGCCGAGGCCGCCGAAGCGCCGGCGGCACCGGCCGTGCCGACGGCCGCGCCGGCCGGGGCCAGCCCGGCGGCGACCAGCGGGAACAGCGCGGCGAGCGCCACGGCGGCCCCGGCCAGGACGCGCAAGCCGCGCGCCTCCCACTCTGGGCCGTACTCCGCGCGCGCCACCGCGTCCAGCTCGGCGACGAACGCGCGGGCGCCGGCGGGGCGGTCGGCCGGGTCCTTGGCCATGCCGCGCGCGACGAGCGGCCGCAGCGGCCCGGGGACCTCCTCGACCGGGACGGGCGCGGACAGGTGCCGTGCCCGCAGCGCGGCCCGGTCCTCGGCCGGGTACGGGCGGCGCCCGATCACCGCCTCGAAGAACACGCACGTCGCGGCGTACACGTCGGTGGCGGGGGAGGCGCCCTCACCGCGCCACTGCTCGGGCGCCATGTACAGCGGCGTGCCCGCGGCCGAGGACTCCCCGGCGAGCACCGCAACGCCGAAGTCGACGAGCCTGCTGCGCCCGTCCGCCGGGACGATCACGTTGGCCGGCTTGTAGTCGCGGTGCACCACCCCGGCGTCGTGCGCGGCGGCCAGCCCGAGCAGCGAGCCCTTCAGCGCGGTCAGCGCCGCCTCCGGCGCCAGCGCCCCGTGCCGCGCCAGGATCTCCTCGAACGAGACGCCGTCGACGGCCTCCATGATGATCGCGATGCCGTCGTCGGTCTCGACCAGCCGGTACAGCCGCGCCACGTGCGGGTCGTCGACCCGGCCGAGCATGCGCGCCTCCTCCCGGAACCGCTCGCGCACGCGGGCGTCGGCGTCGGCGGCCAGATACTTGATCGCCACGGGGGTGCCCGCGCGGGAGTGCCGCGCCAGGACCACCCGGCCCTGCGCGCCCCGTCCCAGCTCGCGCACCTCGTCGAAGCCCGATACCCGCCACTGCGTCACGGCCGCCCGCTCCTCCCGGTCCCGCTGTCCACGCCTCACCCGGTCCTGGATTTGGACGTGCCGGACGCGGCGGAAGTTTGGTCGATCTTCACTCGGACGCCGTGCCCGCGCCACGGGCGGCATCGGGCTCACCGGCGGGCGGACGGGACGCGGCGACGTGCTTGGCCAGCGCCCGCACCCGGGCCTCGTGCCGGTCGTACCCGACCACGACGGGCGGCTCGTTGTACGGCATGGTGTCGGACGAGCGGCGTAGCTTGACGTACTGCCCGCACGCGTCGATCGCGTACGGCTCCATGTCGTCCTGCAACGCGCCGATCACCGTGATGCCGTGCGACTCGCCGATCTCGCGGAACAGCGCCACGGCCTCCTTGCGGTGCTCCTTGCCCAGGTTGCGGCCCAGCTCGTCCAGCACCAGGCACAGGCGGCCGCCGCCGGACGACGCCAGCGCCGCCGCGCACACCAGCTTGACGGCCTTCTCGTCCATCAGCGCGGTGTTGGCGCGCCGGTTGTAAGGGACGTAACGCTGCCCGTCCGAACGCCGCCACTTGGGCGTGACGCGCCACCGCCACTCCTGCTCGGGGTCGGCGGGCGGCTCGGGCGTGGGGAACTCCAGCGTCGCCCCGTACCCGCCGTACTCGACGTCCAGCTTCTCGAACTCCTCGGCGACGCGCTGCAGCCGCGTGCGGATCGCGGCGGTCAGCGCGGTGCGGTGCGCCTCGGCCGCGCCCGCCGCCTCCACGGCGCCCTTCTGCGCCTTGTCCAGGTCGGCGCGGCGCGCGGCCATCTGCACCTCGATCTGCCGCCGCTGGTGCCGCTCGTAGTCCTCCTGCTGCCGCAGGTACGTCTCCAGAGCCCGGACGAGGCGGGGGAACGTCGAGCGTTCGCGCTCGGTGCGGCGGCCCTCGCCCTCGGCGCGTTCACGCAGCAGGAAACGGATCTCCTCGGGCATGTCCTCGTCGGACACGCCGTCGGGGAACACCAGGCGCAGCGCCTCCGACAGGTGCTTCTCGGCGGTGTGCCACCACTCGTCGGGCGTCCAGGTCCGCTCGTCGTCGGTGAGGGCGTCCAGCCACTCGGCCGCCGCCTCCCTCGACTGGCCCCACTCCTTCTCCAGCTCGGCCACGCCCAGGGCGGCGCGGCGCCCCTCCAGTTCGGTGATCTTGGCGCGGATCTGGTCGCGGGTGCGTTCGTGCGCCTCGCGGCGGCCGCGCAGCCGGTCCACCTCCAGGGCGCGCGTGTCGGCCTTGGCCTGCAGGCAGCGCAGCGCCTGCTCGGCCGCGCCCAGCCGCGGCCCCAGCCGCGCCTCACCGGCCGCCAGCTCCTCCAGGCGCTCGCGCAGCCCGGTCATCTTCTCGCGGACGAGCTCCAGCTCGGCGGCGGCCTGCGCGCCCGCCAGGCGCCGCTGCGCCTGCGCCACGTCCGCCGCGGCCTGCGCGGTGCGCTCGCGGGCCGCCTCCAGAGCCGCCCGCGCCGCCTCCAGCGCCGCCCGCGCCGCCTGCACGCGCGCCACCCGCCCCGTCACCGGCTCGGGGAACCCCCCGACGATCACCACGCCCGTGCCGTCGCCGTCGTCGAGCGCGGAGAAGAACCGTCCCAGCGGCAGGCCGCACCGCACCCCCGGCGGATGGCCCTCGCGCTGGGCGACGTCGGCGTCCGCCTCCAGTTCGCCGTCCGCCGGGACGATCATCGAGCCGGGCAGGTCGCGCAGGGCCTTCATGGCGGCGTCCAGGTCGCCGGCGCCGACCACGACGGCCTCCCGGTACGGCCACAGCGCCGCCTCCCAGCGCTCGCGCACGTCCTCGGCCAGCTCCACCGCGTCCAGCAGCCCGACCGCCGCGACGCCCGCCGCCGCCAGCGCGCGGATCTGCGCCGGGGCGCTGCTCTCCCCGGCCTCGGCCTCGGCCAGCTGCCGTTCGGCCCGCGACACCGCGCCCCGGGCCATGCCGAACTCCTGCTGCGCCTCGTCGCGCCGGGCCTCGGCCTCGGCCAGCTCGCGGCGCGCGGCCTCGGCGTCGCGGCCGTCGGCGTCGCGGCGCCGGTCCTCCAGCGCCGACACCTGGCGGCGCAGCTCCTCCAGCCCGTTGCGGGCCACCGCCTTGTCCGCGCCGAGCGTGTCGGCCTGCCCCTTCAGGTCGGCCAGCACCGCGCCCGCCTCGGCCAGCTGCGCGTCCAGCGCGCCGCCGGTGAGCTGCTCGACCTCCCGCTCCGCCGCCTTGATCGCCTCGGCGGCCTCGGCGGCGTCCCGGTGCAGCCGCTCGACCTCGGCGGCGTGCGCCGCGTCGGTCCGCACGGCGTCGGTCAGCAGCCGCGCCTGCCGCGTCCGCCAGTCCCGCACCGCCGCCGCGACCTGCTCGCGGGCCCTGTCACGGCGGTCGAAGGTCTTCAGCAGCGCAGCCGCCTCCCGCTCCCACCCGGCCAGCCGCTCGGCCGCCTCGGCGGCCTTGGCCCGCTCCCGGTGCTCCTCGGCCCGCGACACCCGCTCGGCCTCCAGCTCCCGGTCCAGCCCGGTCAGCGCGGCGATCGCGCTGAAGATCCGCTCCGGCGGGATCTCGTTGAGCGGCTGCGACAGCAGGTTCGTGGCGACCTTGGAGCGCACCGACGTGGACAGGAACGACACGCACCGCACCTGCCCGCCGTACAGCACGCGGGTCAGGTCCTTGGCGACGAAGTCGCGGCGCCCCGCGCTGCGCGGCAGGCCCGCCCACAGCCGGTCGGCCATGGACACCCGCTCGGCCTCCGACGGGGCCGACGCCAGGTGCACCCCGCGCCGCCACCGGATCTCCAGGTGCGGGGCGTCGGCGTTGACGCGCAGCCACACCGTGACCGCCGACGCGCCGTCCTCCTCGGGGGAGTCGGCGTGGTCGAACACGCCGATGATGTAGCCGTGGTCGGCGCTGGCCCACTGGCTCTCGCCCTGCGCCGCCAGCTCGGCGTTGAACAGCAGCTCGGCCACGGCGCGCGCGCCGGACGCGAACCGCCACTGCTCGTCGCCCAGCAGCGCGGTGATGGCCGCGATGAACGACGACTTGCCCGCGCCGTTGGAGTCCTTGGGGCCCTGCCCCGCCACCACGATCAGCGTGCCCGGCACGGTCGGCACCGGATGCGTGGACAGCCGTGAGATGTTCACCGCCTGCACGGCGATGAGCACACGGTCCCCGACGACGTTCTCGTTGTCCCCCGCCCCGGGCGCGGGGCCGGGCACCAACGGTTCGAGGACGGCCGTCATTCGTTCTCCCCCTGATGCGTTCGTTCTGCGGCGCCGGCCTGCCGGGCGGCGTCGGCCTGCTGTGAGGCGGCGCGGGCGCGGCTGTGGCGGCGGGCGCGGATGGTGGCGGCCAGCGGCGAGTCGGGGCCCGCGGCCAGGATCAGCTCCTCCTGCAGGCGGCGGCGGGCGGCCTCGGTGAGCCGGTGGAACTGCGGGCCCGGGACGAACCCGCCCTGCTCGTCCGATCCCGCCTTCACCTGCGACACCAGGCCCGCCAGGCGCAGGCGGCGCAGGGCGGCCTCCAGCTCGCCGATGGGGAGCTGCGAGCGGCGCCGCAGCTCCTCCAGCGGCGTCGGGTACGGCGACAGCCACGAGTCGTCCGGCAGCAGGCCGGTCGCGCGGGGGATCGCGACGGAGTGGATGAGGATCAGCGTCAGCACCGCGCGTTCGTCCGGCGGCGGCACGCACGCCGGGTCGGCGGCCAGCGCCTCGGCGACGTCGTCGCGGTAGGCGGACGTCCAGCGCGACGGGCCGCCCTTGACGGCCGTGCGCACCAGCGTGCGACCGGTCAGGGCGAGCATCTCCTCGACGGTGCGGCGCAGGGCGGGCTCGCGCAACGCCGGGAACCGCACCTCGGGCACCGGCTCGGCTGCGTGCTCCACCGCCATGTACGCGGCCACCAACTCCGCCCGCCGCTTCTCGTCGTACGAACGCAGCAGCGGCTCGAACAGCTCACTCACCCGCATCCTCCACGGGCTCGCCCGGCTCGCCCGCGGGGGCGGCCTGCTCGTCGACGTGGGGCAAGGGCTCGGGCGGCTGGGGGAGACGGCGGATCAGGTCGCGCAACGAGCCCAGGGAGCCCTCGGGCCACAGGGCGACGCGGGGGCCGGGCCGGACGGTCGCGGCCTCCTTCTCCAGCAGCAGCCACCCGGTGTCGTGCAGGCGGCGCAGCTCACCGGTCGCCCAGCGGCGCGCCAGTTCCGCGTCGCCCCGCGACATGCGCACGTACACCTCCAGCACGTCGCCGACGGGGGCGCGTTCACCGGGCCAAGGCGCGTCGTCCAGGCGGGGCCAGCAGCACCGCAACGCGGCGGCCAGCACACGGCGCGCCTGGCCGGGACGGTCCAGCGGCATGGGCGCGATGTCGTACTCCTCCAGCAGCGCCGGGGTGGCGCCGTCGGGCCACGGGGGCAGCAGCCACACGCGCGAACCGTCGCCCGCCGTCACCAGCCCCGGCGGAGTGGGGTCCGACACCGCGATCGAGGGCGCGCCCAGCAGACGCGCCCGCGCCCGGGCGAGCACCTCCGCGGGCACGGGCGCGTTCACGGGCCGGTCCTTTCGAACACGCCGGGGGACAGCCACGTCGGCGACCCGTCCGGACGCGTCGCCAACCCGTCCGACCACACCAGCCGGTAGGGCAGCTCCGGGTGCAGGTGCGCCGACGACAGGTCGGCCAGCAGACGCCGTGCGGCCGTCCAGTCCTGGTCGAGCACCTCCTCCACGGCGACCCGCTCGCGTCCCCGGAGAACCTGCTCGGCGACGACACGAAGACGTTCGGCGGCGGCGTCGTCGCTCGCCGCGTCCTCCGACAGCCCCGGGTCCGGCACGGACGGACGGGGCGGCGCCGGACGGGGCGGGGTCGTGCGGGGGCCGTCCTCCACGGCCGTCACCACCGCGGCGGGCTCGTGCCAGGGCGCCGGCGCGTCGAACACGAATCCGTCCAGCACCGCCGCCAGCTCCTCACGGGAGGCGGTGCGCGCGAACGTCCGCCACGTCTCGGGCGGAAGCAGCGTGAGGTTGCGCGTGGTGCCCGCGGAATCCGACAGCCGGGCCGCGGCGCGTCGCGAGGCGTCCCCGTAGGCGTAGATGGCGGCGCGCAGGTCGGTGCAGGTGCGGTCCAGCTGCGGCCAGCGCCGCAGGATCGCCCCGTGCAGCCGCTCGGCCCGCTGCAGGATCTCCTCGGTGCCCCACAGCTTCGGCGCCTGCTCGCGCAGTTCCTCGATGGTCCCGTTGGTCAGCGTGACCAGCTCGACGCTCCACAGGCGGAACGCGCGCGCCAGCCCCTCGGCCCCCGCGCGCGCCTGCTCGGCCGTCATCCGGGGGTCGGCCACGTTGAGCTGTTCCAGCGCCAGCAGCCGGTGCATCTCGCTCTGGCCGCCGTCCAGCATCATCCGCCGGACGAACATCAGCCCCACCACGCTGGTGAACGACGCGCGGTAGCGAAGCTGGTTGGGCTTGGGGAACACCTCCCGTATCGCGCCCAGGCCCTTGAGCACGCGCAGCCGGTTCTCGAACACCTCGGTGGGGTAGCGGCGGCACACGTACCGCATCTGCTCGCGGCTCAGCCCCTCCTCCCCGGCGTCGGCGAACGCGGCCAGGAGCGTCTCCGCCACGTCCACCATCTCGGGGTCGTCGACGACGGCGCCGCTGTCACGCGCCAGCGCGGCGAACATCTGCCGGTAGACGCCCAGCACCGCCTCGCCGACGAGCACGTCGTCCAGGCTCGGAGCATCGTTGGTGGGGGACACGGCGCACTACGGTACGGCCCCCGTCCCCCGAACGTGGAATCGACGGCCGGGCTCGCCGGAATCAGGACGGCCGGGGAATGGCCTTGTGCTCCAGATACGCCTCCAGCCCCTCGGGGCCGAGCTCGCGTCCCAGGCCGCTGTCCTTGAAGCCGCCGAACGGCGTGTTGGGGTCGAGCACGTAGAGGTTGACGCCGCAGCTTCCCGTGCGGATGCGGCGGGCGACCTCGACGCCGTGGTCGACGTCGGCCGTCCACACCGAGCCGCCCAGGCCGTAGGCGCTGTCGTTGGCGATGCGCACGGCGTCGTCCTCGTCCTCGTAGGGGATCAGCGCCAGCACCGGGCCGAAGATCTCCTCCTGGGCGATGCGCATGTCGTTGCGGACGCCGGCGAACACCGTGGGCGCCACGTACCAGCCGCGGTCGTGCGGCCGGTTCAGCCCGCCGGTGATGATCTTGGCGCCCTCGTCCTGGCCGATCCGGATGTAGTTCTCCACCCGGTCCTGCTGCCGCCGCGCCACCAGCGGGCCGATCTCGGTGCCGTAGTCGGCCGGGTCGCCCACGGTCAGCCCGCCGACCATGGCGGCCAGGGCGTCGGCGACCTCGTCGTAGCGGCTGCGCGGCGCCAGGATGCGGGTCTGCGCCGCGCACGCCTCGCCGTTGTTCATCAGCGACGCCATCTTCAGGCCCTCGACGGTGGCGGCCAGGTCGGCGTCCTCCAGGATGATCGCCGCGGACTTGCCGCCCAGCTCCAGCGTGACGCGCCGCAGCTTCTCCCCGCACACCGCGCCGATCCGCCGTCCGGCCGCGGTGGACCCGGTGAACGCCACCTTGTCGACGTCGGGGTGCGCGACCAGGTACGCGCCGACCTCCCGTCCCGCCGGGACGATGTTGACCACGCCCTCGGGGACGCCCGCCTCCTTGATCCACTCGGCCAGCACGTAGGCGTCCAGCGGCGCCTCCGGGGACGGCTTGGCCACCACGGTGCAGCCCGCGAGCAGCGCGGGCGCCAGCTTCAGCATCAGCGTGAACTGCGGGACGTTCCACGGGTAGATCGCCGCGACCACGCCGACCGGCTCGCGCGTCACGGTGACCGGGCCGAGCATGCCCGCGCGCTCGTCCTCCCAGGCGTACCCGTCGGCCAGGTTCACGTAGTACTGCAGCACCATCTGCGCCATGGCGGCCTGCCCGAACACCGAGAACAGGATGGGCGAGCCCATCTCCTCGGTGATCAGGTCGGCCATCTCCTGCTGCCGCTCGGCGTAGATCGCCGCCAGCCGGCCGAGGATCGCGGCGCGTTCGGCGGGCGTCATGCGCGGCCAGGGCCCGTGGTCGAACGCGCGGCGGGCGGCGGCCACGGCGGCGTCGATGTCGGCCTCGGTGCCCTCGGGCACGCGCCCGACCACCTCCTCGGTGTGCGGGGAGACGACCTCGATGGTGCCGGTGCCGGCCGGGGCGGCCCAGTCGCCGTCGATGAACAGCCGATCGTGCTCGCGCATGCCGCCGCACCTCCGCGGGGTGTTGACCGAATGCTTGCTTGGTCACAGCATGGCATGCCGCCCCCCGGGATTGGCAAGAGCCGGATGAGACTCGCGTCTCACCCCCGTGGTCTCACGCCCGTCGACTCACGCCCGCGTCATGGCGGGCGCTACGGCAGCAGGTGGGCGTTCGGCTCGCGGGCGCGGCCGGCCAGCTCGGGCAGCTCGACGACCCGCACGCCCTTCGCGCGCAGCAGCTCCCCGCCCTCGCCCTCGACGAACAGCGACGGCTCGCGCCAGGCGAACACCACCCGCGGGATCCCGGCCGCCAGGATCAGGTCCGCGCAGGTGCGGGGACGGGACCGGCGCCGCCCGCACGGCTCCAGCGAGCTGTAGAGGGTGGCGCCGGCGAGCCGCGCCCGCACCGGCGCGGGCGGCCCGGCCCACGGATCGGCGCCGAGCTTGGCCAGGGCGGTCTCCTCGGCGTGCGCGTGCGGGTCGGCCTCCCGGGAGAAGCCCCGGGCCAGCTCCCGGCCGTCCGCGTCGACGATCACCGCGCCGACCGAGAACGCCGTGGCCGACGGCGGGCACAACGCGGCCAGGTCGCAGGCCAGCGCCAGCCAGCGCAGGTCGTCCCCGCGCCGGGTGGCGGGCGGCTGCGCGGCCGGCGGGGCGGCGCCGTCCATCAGCGGCCGCCGCCCGCCAGATAGCGCAGCAGCACCAGGTCGCCGATGCGGGTGACCTCCTCCAGCCGCATCGGCGCCGCCGGGCTCTGCGGGTACACCCCGGCGCCGACGAACCGCGGCGCCGCCGGGTCGCCGATGAAGAACGGCGCCACCACCAGCTGCAGCTCGTCCACCAGCCCCGCGGTCAGGAAACGGGTGTGGACGCCGCCCCCGCCCTCGACCATCAGCCGCCGCACGCCGCGCCGCGCCAGGTCGCCCAGCAGCGCCGGGAGGCTCACCGGGTCGCCCGCGTCGACGACCTCGGCGCGTCCGGCCAGCCGTTCGGCCAGCCCGGGCGCGATGCCGGACGGCGCGTACACCAGCTTGGGCGACTCCCCGGTGGTGAAGAACCGGGCGTCCGGGTCGAGGTCGCCGCCGGCTGTCACCGTGACCTTGGTCAGGTCGGGCGGCAGGCCGCGCCGCACCCGCTGCTCGCGCCGGGCCTCGGAACGCACGAGCAGCCTGGGGTCGTCCTGCCGCACGGTGCCCGCCCCGACCATGATGGCGTCGCAGCCGGCGCGCACGGCGTCCACGCGGTCCCAGTCGGCGGCGGTGGACAGCCGCAGCCGGTCCGGGCTCGCGTCGTCGATGTAACCGTCCACCGACATCGCGCAGCTCAACAGCACGTAGGGACGCTCGCTCACGCCGGTAACCCTAAGGCAGGCGCCGCGGCCCCGAGCCCACCGGAGGCGCGCCCGGCGACGCCCGGCCGGTCAGGCCAGGCAGGTGGGGGCCTGACCGCCGTTGTACTCCACCATCTCCAGCATGGCGGTCATGGTGTCCAGGGGGGCGCCGGGCGGTTCGCCGCGCCGCTCGGCGTAGGCGCGGTGCAGGTTGCCGACGAGCCGTTCGGAGTCGGTCAGGCCGGCGAACTCGCCCAGGTCGGTCTCGCGGGCGGCCTCCAGCGGCGACAGCCCGGCCTCGGCGCCGTGCCGCGCCACGTCCTGGACCCAGCGCAGGTACGCCTCGGCGCGGTCGAACAGCTCCGGCCCGCCGACGGGGCCGTGCCCGGGCAGGACGGTCTCGGCGCCGAGCGCCCGCAGCCGGTCCAGCGCGGCCAGGCTGCCCGCGACCGACCCCCACAGCACGAACGGGGTGCCGCCGTTGAACACCACGTCACCGGCCAGCAGCAGCCGGTGCTCGGGCACCCACGCCACGATGTCGTTGTCGGTGTGCGCCGGCCCCACGAAGATCAGCTCGACCTCCAGCTCGCCCACCCGCAGGGTCAGCCGGTCGGGGAACGTCACCGTGGGCGGCGTGACCTCCACCTCGCCCCACTCGACGTGCGGCCACAACAGGGTCAGCAGCAGCCCCTGCTCGGCCATGGCGGCGGGGCACGCGTCGTGCCCGATGATCAACGCGTCCCGGGCGAACAGCCCGTTGCCGTAGGTGTGGTCGCCGTGGTGGTGGGTGTTGACGACGGTGCGCGGCGGCAGCGCGGTCACCGAGGCGATCGCCTCGCGCAGCCCGCGGGCGCGCCGCTCGGTGGCGGCCGTGTCGACCAGCGTCACCGCGTCCGGCCCGACGAGGAACGCGGCGTTGTTCAGGCACCAGGTGCCGTCCGGCTGCAGGTAGGCGTAGATCCGGTCGGCGATCTCCTCCAGGCGGGGCGGCGGGGCCGTGCGCATCATCGCTCCTTCGGGCCGAGGCCGGGCTCACGCGGGGACCACGCTACGCGCGTCCGGCGGTGACGGGGGTGATCCTTTGGGGTTTGTCGGCGTTTCTGTGCCAGATGTGTCGGAGGTGGCGCCTATGGTGGCCGGGACATGCGATTTCTCCACACCTCCGACTGGCATCTGGGCAGATCCTTCCACCGCGAGGACCTGCTGGCCGCCCAGGGCACGTTCGTCGACCACCTGGTCGAGACCGCGCGGTCGGAACGCGTGGACGCCGTGCTGGTCTCGGGCGACGTCTACGACCGCGCGCTGCCGTCCGTGGACGCGGTGCGGCTGGCCGACGAGGCCCTGGCGCGGCTGCGCGAGGTCGCCCGCGTGGTGCTGATCTCCGGCAACCACGACTCGGCGCGGCGGCTCGGCTTCGGCGCGGGGCTGATGGACGCCTCCGGCGTGCACCTGCGGACCGACCCGGCGGCGGTCGGCGAGCCGGTGCTGATCGGCGGCGTGGCGGTCTACGGCATCCCGTACCTGGAGCCCGACCTGGTGCGCGGCGACTGGAAGCTGGACGAGCGCGGGCACGCCGCCGCGCTCACCGCCGCGATGCGCCGCATCCGCGCCGACCTGGCCGGGCGCGCGCCGGGCACCCGCTCGGTGGTGCTGGCGCACGCGTTCGTCACCGGCGGCGAGGCCCCGGAACCGGAGACCAGCGACAGCGAGCGCGACATCTCGGTGGGCGGCGCGGCGAACGTGCCGGCCGGGGTGTTCGACGGCATCGACTACGTGGCGCTGGGCCACCTGCACGGGCGGCAGCGGGTGACCGAGCGGGTCCGCTACTCCGGCTCGCCGCTGGCCTACTCGTTCTCCGAGGAGCACCACGTCAAGGGCTCGTGGCTGGTCGACCTGGCCGACGACGGCACGGTGACGGCCGAGTTCGCCGAGGCGCCCGTGCCGCGCCGCCTCAGGCGGCTGCCCCCCGCCCGCATCGACGACCTGCTGACCGATCCGCGGTACGACGCCTACCGCGACCACTGGCTGCAGATCACTCTCACCGATCCGAACCGGCCCGCCGCCGCCATGGAGCGGCTGCGCCGCCGCTTCCCGCACGTCCTGGTGCTGGGCCACGCCCCTGAGGGCGGCGACGAGCGGCCCGAGCGCACCTGGTCCGAGCGGGTGCGGGAGAAGTCCGAGACCGACATCGCCGGCGACTTCGTGGCCGAGGTGACCGGCGCTCCGGCCGGCGACGCCGAACGCGCGCTGCTGTACGAGGCGTTCGAGGCCTGCCGCCAGAAGGAGGCCCAGGCGTGAGCGAAGAGGGCACGGCGTGAGCGAGGACGGCACGGCGTGAGCGAAGGGGGCGGGGCATGAGGCTGCACCGGCTGGAGATCACCGCGTTCGGGCCGTTCTCCGGCACCGAACGGATCGACTTCGACGCGCTGTCGGACGCGGGCCTGTTCCTCATCCAGGGGCAGACCGGCGCGGGCAAGACCAGCATCCTGGACGCGGTGTGCTTCGCGCTGTACGGGCAGGTGCCCGGCGCCCGCAGCCGCAACGATGCCACCGGCCTGCGCAGCGACCACGCCCCTCCCGGCACGGCCCCGCAGGTGGTGCTGGAGACCACGATCCGGGGGCGGCGGCTGCGCGTCACCCGGTCGCCCAGGTGGGAGCGGCCCAAGCTGCGCGGCCAGGGCACCCGGGTCGAGCAGGCCAAGGTCACGCTGGAGGAGTTCGAACGGGGCCGGTGGGTGGCGCTGTCCACCCGGCTGGACGAGGCGGGCGACCTGATCGGGCGGCTGCTGGGCATGACGCGCGACCAGTTCTGCCAGGTGGCGATGCTGCCGCAGGGGGAGTTCGCCGGGTTCCTGCGCGCCAAGGCCGACGAGCGCCGCGAGGTGCTGGAACGGCTGTTCGCCGCCGAGGTCTTCACCCAGGTGGAGAAGTGGCTGGCCGACCGCCGCCGCGACACCCACCGCGAGGCCGCCGACCTGCGCGCCGACGCCGAGTCGATCGCCGACCGCGTCGCCGAGATCAGCGGCTCGGCGTCGCCGCGCCAGGCCGCGCGCCCCCTCGTCCCCGCGCCCCGGCAGGGCGAACCCGCCCCCGAGCCCCTCGAAGACGTCGAGGTGCTGCCCGCGTGGGCCGCCGAGCTGGAGGCCCACGCGGCCGACGTTCTCGCGGTCACCGAGGGCCTGCTCGCTGAGACCCGCGAGAGGCTGGCGGCCGCGCGCGCCGCCGCCGACCGGGGCCATGCGCTGCACGAGCTGCGGCAGCGGCACGCCGAGGCGGTGCGCCGCCGCGCCGCCCTGGAGGAGCAGGCCGCCCAGCGCGCCGCGCTCGCCGAGCGGCTCGACACCGCCGCCCGGGCCGACCGCGTGCTGCCGCTGATCCGCGAGGCCGCGGGCCGGCATCGGCAGGCCGAGCGGGCCCGCGCCCGCGCCGCCGAGGCCCGCGCCCGGGTCGGCGCGCTGGTGCCGCCGGGCGCCGCCGAGGACGTGCTCGTCAAGGCCGAACGCGACCGCCGCGACGAGATCGCCGCCCTGGACGGCAGGCGCGCCGACGCTCAGCGGCTGCGGGGCATCGGCGACGAACGCGCCGAGCTGGCGCGCGAGCTGCAACGACTGGAGCAGGAGGAGGCGCGGCTCGCCGACGCCCTGGAGGCGCTGCCCGGCGTCGTCGACGAGCTGCGGGCGCGGCTGGACGACGCCCGCATCGCCGCCGCCGGGCGTCCCGGCGCCCAGGCCGCCGTGGACGAGGCCGCCCGCCGCGTGGAGGCCGCCGAACGCCGCGACCTGGTGACCGGGCAGCTCGCCGACGCCGAGAACGCGCACCGAGACGCCGTCGACGCCGCGCAGGAGGCCCGCGACCGGCTCCAGGAGCTGCGGCAGGCCCGGCTGGACGGCATGGCCGCCGCGCTCGCCCACGACCTGCGGCCGGGCGAGCCGTGCCGGGTGTGCGGGTCGCGCGAGCATCCCGAGCCCGCCGCGTCCCCCGGCCCGGTCCCCGGCGAGGACGACGAGGAACGCGCCCAGGCGGCCTACGAGCACGCCCAGCGGCGGCGTGAGACGGCCGCCGTGAAGGTCGAGTCGCTGCGCGCCGAGCTGGACGCCAAGCTGGAGGTCGCCGGTGAGACGCCCGTCGCCGCGCTGGCCGCCGAGCTGGACGCGGCCGAACGCGCCCTGGCCGGGCTGACCGCCCGCGCCGCCGAGGCCGACCGCCTGGAGGCCGAGCTGCGCCGCCGCGAGCAGGACCTCGACCAGGCGCGCACCGGCCTCGACCAGGCCAGGAACGCCCTCACCGAGGGCCGTGCCCGCGACCGCGAACGGGCCGCCGAGCAGGCCCGCCTGCGCGCCGGGCTCGACGCCGCACGCGGCGAGGACGCCACCCTGGAAGCCCGTGTGGACCGGCTGCGGGGCGAGGCCGACGCGCTCGCCGACGCCGTCCAGGCGGCGCAGGACGCCGAACGCGCCGCCGCCGAGCTGGCGTCCGCCCGCACCGCCGCCGCGCGGGCGGCGGCCGACGCGGGCTTCGCCACCCCCGACGACGCGCTCGCCGCCGAACTCGACGACGCCCGCCGCCGCGCCCTCACCCAGCAGGGCCACGAGTACGACGACCAGCTGGCCCGCGTCCGGGCGGTGCTCGACGACCCGGAGACGGCCGCCGCCGCGCAGGCCCCCGCCCCCGACCTGGCCGCGCTGCGGTCCGCGCTGGAGGCGGCCGAGGCGGCCTACACCGAGGTGGCGTCCGCCGCCGACAACGCCCGGCGCCGCCGCGACCGCCTCGCCGAGCTGCGCGCCGAGCTGGCGGCCGCCGTCGCCGCCTGGCGCCCGGCCGCGCACCGCCACGCCGTCGCCGCGCGGATGGCGGGCCTGGCCTCCGGCAAGTCGCCCGACAACCGGCGCGCCATGTCGCTGTCGGCGTACGTGCTGGCCGCGCGGCTGGAGCAGGTCGTCGCCGCCGCCAACCAGCGGCTGGCGCGCATGTCGGCGGGCCGGTACACGCTCGTCCACACCGTCGACAAGGCCGCGGGCGACCGCAGCAAGAGCGGCGGCGGGCTCGGCCTGCGCGTGGTGGACGCCTGGACCGGCCAGGCCCGCGACCCGGTCACCCTGTCGGGCGGCGAGTCGTTCATCAGCTCGCTCGCGCTGGCGCTCGGCCTGGCCGACGTGGTCACCGCCGAGGCCGGCGGCACCGAGATCAACACGCTGTTCGTCGACGAGGGCTTCGGCACCCTGGACGAGGAGACCCTCGACGAGGTGATGGACGTCCTGGACGGCCTGCGCGACGGCGGACGCGCGGTCGGCATCGTCAGCCACGTCGCCGAGCTGCGCACCCGCATCCCCGCGCAGCTGCGCCTGCGCAAGCGGCGCGAGGGGTCGACGGCGACCGTCGCGGTGTGACCGGCGGCCTCAGGGTTTGCGGGCGACGCCCGCCAGCAGCCAGCCGGACGGCCGGTCGTAGGGCCGGTCGGGGCGCCACTCGGGAGCGGGCACCAGCCCCGGCTCCACCAGCTCCAGGCCGTCGAAGTAGGCGGCCAGGCAGCCCCGGGGGCGGAAGGCCAGGGGGATGCCGCTGTCGCGCATCAGGTCGGCGGACACGGCGCGTTCGTGGTCGGTCATCGTCTCGTCGGTGAAGTCGCTCAGCGCCAGGTGGCTGCCGGGCGCCATAGCGGCGCGGAACGCGGCGACGGAGGAGTGCGCCCGCTCGGGGTCGGCGAAGTGCGACAGCACGCAGAACATCAGCACGCCGACCGGACGGGTGAAGTCGATCAGCGCGGTGACCTCGGGATGCGCCAGGATCGCGGCGGGGTCGCGGGCGTCGGCGCACACCGCCGTCGCCGTCGGCACCGCGTGCAGCAGCGCCTGGTAGTGCACCACCGCCACCGGATCATGGTCGACGTACACGACGGCGGCGCCGGGGTCCACGCCGTGGACGACCTCGTGCACGTTGCCCTTGCCGGGCAGGCCGCACCCGACGTCCAGGAACTGCCGGACGCCCGCGTCCAGCAGGAACCGCACGGCGCGCCGCATGAACTTGCGGTTCTCCCGGGGCAGCAGCCGCGCGGCGGGCAGCGCCTCGAACGCCTTGAGGGCGGTCTGCCGGTCGGGACTGTAGTTGTCCTTGCCGCCCAGCGAGAAGTCGTAGATTCGTGAGCTCGCGGGCGCGCCGAAGCGCGCGCCCGACTGTGTTCCGCGCTCTGTCATCCCGCCGCCGTTCCCTGCGCCGCCGACCCTCCAGAACCCTGGAGAAGACACATTCTGACATCTCTGAGCGACGCCGTCATGACAGTCCGAAAGGTGGCGAGACATGACGAACCGACGACGCGGCCGGCTCGGCGGGGCGGGTCCGTCAGAGGTAGAGGCCGGTGCCGTGCTCGGGACGCTCGCTGGCGATCGCGTGCAGGTCCCGCTCGCGCATGACCAGGTAGTTCTCGCCCTGGATCTCCACCTCGTACTGGTCGTCGGGGTGGAACAGCACCCGGTCGCCGACCTTGACCGTGCGCACGTGATGGCCGACGCCGCAGACCTGGCCCCACGCGAGCCGGTTGGACTGCTCCACGGTGGCCGGGATGACGATGCCGCCGGTGCTGCGCCGCTCCCCGGGCTCCTTCTCGACCTTGATCATGACACGGTCGTGAAGCATCTGGACTTCGAACTTCGGCTCGGACACGCTGGGAGTTTATCCCCCCGCGCGGGTACGGGCGGCCCACGCGTCGGCGATGATCCGCGGCAGCTCCGACCGCCGCGGCCGCCAGCCGAGGTCGTGGCGGACGGCGGTGGCGTCGGAGATCAGCATCGGCGGCTCGGGCCGCGGCGGGCGGCGCACCGTCGGCACGCGGCGGCCGGTGACCTTCTCCACGGCCGCCACCACGTCGCGGACCGACACCGCCGCGCCGCTGCCGACGTTGTAGACGCGGTCCTCGCCGGGCCGGGCGGCGGCCAGGGCGCGCACGTGCGCGTCGGCGAGATCGTCCACGTGCACGTACTCGCGGACGGCGGCGCCGTCACCGTTGATCTCCAGGTGGGGCGCCTCCCCGGCCGCCACGGCCAGCGCCCTGGGGATCAGCCGGGTCGGGTCGGGGTCGCCGCGCCCGTCCACCGACCCCGCGACGTTGAACGTGCGCAGCACCACCGCGCCGATCGCGCCGGTGCGGGCGTGGAAGCGCACCGCCTGCTCGGCCGCCAGCTTGGACGCGCCGTACGGGCTGGTGGGGGCGGGAGTCTGGTCCTCGTGGATCGGCTGCCACTCGGGCGTGCCGTAGACGGCGGCCGTCGACCCGTACACCACGCGGGTGCCGGGGGCCAGCAGGTCCAGCAGGTTCACGGTGCCCTGCACGTTGACCGCGAAGAACCGCAGCGGCTCCTCGAACGACTCGCGGACCCGCGTCAGCGCGGCCAGGTGGCACACCGCGTCGTACGGCTCGCGCAGCACGGCCTGCAGCGCGGGCGGGTCGAGCAGGTCGCCGACCAGGGGCCGCACGCCCGGCGGCAGGTCCTGGCCGGCGTCGCGGACGAGCCCGTCCACCGCGTGCCCGGCCGCCACCAGGCGCCGTCCCACCGCGTATCCGACGTATCCGGCCGCCCCCGTCACCAAGACCCGCATGGTCCCCAGGATCCACGCCGCCGGGGAACCCCCGCAACGCCGATGGCGCCGGCGCGGTGTTGATCACTCGGCCCCGGGCCCTCGGGGCGGCTCAGTCGTAGCGGCGGCCCACGCGCGACGACACCCGGCCGACGAGCGACGACGGCACCAGGCGGCTGAGCCCGACGACGGCCTTGTACTGGACGCCGGGCACGCTGACGCGCACGCCGCGGCGCAGGTCGCGCAGCGCCGTGTCGACGACCATGTCCTTGTCCAGCCACAGCGCCTCGGGGATGCCGGAGACGTCCATCCCGGCCCGCTCGTGGAACTCGGTGCGCACGAACCCCGGGCACAGCGCCATGACGCGCACGTCGTGGTCGCCGCGCGCCGCGATGTCCTCGGCGACGCCCTTGCTGAAGCTCACCACCCATGCCTTGGACGCGCCGTAGGTGCCGCGCACCAGGAACGCCGCCGTGGACGAGACGTTGACGACCCCGCCGCGGCCGCGCTCCAGCATGCCGGGCAGGGCCGCGTGGGTCAGCCGCAGCACCGCCTCGCAGTGCACCCGCAGCATCCGCAGCTCGTTGTCCAGCGGGACGTCCAGGAACCGGCCGCCGTGGCCGAACCCGGCGTTGTTGACCAGCAGGTCCACGCCGTCGCGGACGCGCCGCTCGGCCGCGGCCAGCCCCTCGTCGGCGGCCAGGTCGGCGGCGAGCACCTCGGCCCGGACCGCGTAGACGTCGCCGAGCTCGCGCGCCGCGCGTTCGAGCCGTTCGGCGTCGCGGGCCAGCAGGACCAGGTCGAATCCGTCGGACGCCAGCCGGCGGGCGAAGGCGGAACCGATCCCCGCGGTGGCGCCGGTGATGAGAGCAGTCGGCATACCCCCGACCCTATGGCGTCACCTGGGGCCGGACCGGGCCGGGGCGACGGGCCGGGCGCGTCCCGCCCGGAAGTGCCGCGGGTCGGGGCGGCGCGTGGCGCGCCGGTAGGCGAAGGTGAACCCCGGCCAGTTGTTGACGACCCTGCCGTCGGCGGTCATGTACCAGCTGGCGCAGCCGGCCTCCCACACGGTGGAGCGCATCCGCTCGCGCATCCGGCGGTCGAAGGCGTCCTGCACGTCGGGGCGCACGTCGATCCAGGCCAGGCCGGTCTCGCGCAGCGCCCGCACGCAGCCCAGCACGTACCGGAACTGCGACTCCAGCATGTAGATGATCGAGTTGTGGCCGAGGTTGGTGTACGGGCCGTACAGCAGGAACAGGTTGGGGAAGCCGCTGACGGTGATGCCCAGGTGGGCGCGGGCGCCGTCGCGCCACGCCGCGTCCAGGGTCAGGCCGTCCCGCCCCACGATCGTCATCGGCGCCAGGAAGCCGCTGGTGTGGAACCCGGTGGCGTAGACGATCACGTCGACGTCGTAGGCGGCGCGGCCGGTCTCCACGCCCGACGGGGTGATCCGCGTGATCGGGTCGGTGACCAGCTCGACGTCGGGGCGGACGAGGGCGGGATAGTAGTCGCCGGACAGCAGGATGCGCTTGCAGCCCATCGGGTAGTCGGGGACCAGCCGGGCGCGCAGCCGCGGGTCGGGGATCTGCGTGCGCAGGGTGCGCCGGAACCGCCGCGACATCAGCTTCATCAGCCCGGGGTACTTCACGAAGCCCAGCGCCCGCGACTCGTACGACGCGTAGATCCGGGCGCGGCTGAGGTCGTGCAGCGCAGGGACGGCGGCCAGCAGCGCCTTCTCCCAGGCCCGGTACTCCCGGTCCGGCTTGTCGATCACGTAGGGGGCGGACCGCTGGAACACCGTCAGCCGGCCGGCCCGCGGGGCGATCTCCGGCACGATCTGGATCGCGCTGGCGCCGGTGCCGATCACCGCGACCCGCCGGCCGGTCAGGTCGGCGCCGTGGTCCCAGCGGGCGGAGTGGAAGCTCGTCCCGGCGAAGGAGTCGCGGCCCTCGATCGCCGGCAGCGCGGGCCGGTTGAGCTGGCCGCACGCGCTGACCAGCACCCGCGCCGCCAGCTCGCCGCCGCCGGCGGTCGACACCCGCCACACGGCGGCCTCCTCGTCGAACCGCGCCTCGGTCACCTCGGTGCCGAACCTGACGCGCGGCAGCACGCCGTGCTTGCGCGCCACGTCCCACAGGTAGGCGAGGATCTCCTCCTGCGGAGGGAAGCGGCGGCTCCAGTCGGTCTTGCGCGCGAACGAGAACGAGTACAGGTGCGAGGGGACGTCGCACGCCGCGCCCGGATAGATGTTGTCCCGCCAGGTGCCGCCCAGCCCGGCGGCCTTCTCCAGGACCACCACGTCGCGCACCCCGGCCGCCAGCAGCCGGGCCGCCATGCCGATCCCGCCGAACCCGCTTCCAATGATCACGACGTCGTGCGGTGCGTCCATCTCGCCGTCCGGGTGTCGCTGCGCTGTCCGTGCCCCGAGGGTAATGACCCATCGGTCATCTGAACAGGCCCACAAAGTGTCACCGCCGCCTGCCAAGATCGACCGCATGCCGAACGAGGACGCCTCCCCGGCGGGCGCGCTCGCGCCCGCCGACGCCGGGGCGGTCGACGCCCACATGGTCCTGATGCAGGCCGTCCGCCCCACCAAGACGTGGCGCCGCCGCACGCTGGAGCTGCTGGACGAACCGGGCGTCCGCGAGCACGTGCTGGCCACCGTCCGCGGATACGCCCGGGGCGACCGCGCGGTCGCACCCCAGTGGGGCCCGCCCGACCTCCTGGAACTGGTCGTCGACGACGCCGCACGCGGCTACGTCTGGGCCGCGGCCCTGACCGGCGACCCGTCGGCGTTCACCGAGCTGGTCACGATCTTCCGGCACACGTCCTGGCTCAGCCGCGAGTACTTCGGCAACGAGCCGCTCGCCAACGCCACCGTCAACGCGCTCGGCGTCTGCGACCACCCCGAGGTCATGGCCACCCTGCGCGCCCTCGGCCGGCAGGTCGGCTACCCGGGCGGCCGCAAGCAGGTCGAGAACGCCGTGCGGGCGGCCGCCGAACGGCAGGGCCTGTCGCCCCGGCAGCTCACCGAACGCGCCGTGCCCGGCCACGGGTTCGGCAGGGACGGCTCCACGGCCTGGGAACTCGGCGGCTACCAGGGCGTCGTCGCCATCGAGGATCCCCGCACCGTGCGCCTGACGTTCACCGACGACGGCGGGCGGCTGCTGCGCACCGTCCCGGCCGCGCTCAAGGAGCCGTTCGCCGACGAGATCAGGCAGATGAAGGACCTGGCCAAGCAGGTGCGCGGCACCCTGGCGGCCGAACGCGCCCGCATCGAGGCCCTCATGGCGGCCGAGGCGACCTGGA
Organism: Actinomadura sp. NPDC047616; assembly: GCF_040642915.1. Classification (NCBI taxonomy): domain Bacteria; kingdom Bacillati; phylum Actinomycetota; class Actinomycetes; order Streptosporangiales; family Thermomonosporaceae; genus Actinomadura; species Actinomadura sp. NPDC047616. Next base: position 116,128 of record NZ_JBEYTB010000007.1, on the reverse strand, counting down.
CGTACGGGGAGTGGTGCCGGTACTACCGCGACCACCCGATCACCGGCGTGGTCACGTGCGGCCTGATCTGGGAGTTCGAACGCCCCGAGGGCACCTGGGCGGCCGCCACGCCCGCCGGTTCCACGCTGGTCACGGACGACGGGGACGTGCTGCCCGAACCGGGTGAAGCGGCCCGGGTGCGGCTGTGGCATCCGCTGCGCGCCCCCGTCGCGCAGGTGCGGGCCTGGCGGACGTTCGTCACCGACAACCAGATGGTCCAGCCGTTCAAGCAGGCGTTCCGCGAGATCTACCGGCTCACCCCGGCGGAGGAGGAGACGGGCGTCTACTCCAACCGCTTCGCCGCCCACATCGTGCGCTACCGCCAGCTCTACGCGCTGTTCAAGCAGCGCGGCTGGACGGCGAACTACCTCGGCCCCTACGACGACGGTTGCACCGGGCAGGCCAAGGGGGTCCTGGCCGAAGGGGAGTGGCGCGCCCGCTTCTTCCACGAGGCGGTCGAGATGGAGGGCTACGAGCCGCCCGACTTCGCGTCCACCGACCAGGTCCGCTTCGACCGGCGCGCCGGGCGCGGCTGGCGCGAGGTGCCGCTGGCCGAGGTGCCGCCGGTGGTGTTCAGCGAGGCCATGCGGGACGTGGACCTGTTCGTCGGGGTGACCTCGGTGGCCGCCGATCCCGACTGGATCGACCGCGGGGAGGACCGCTTCGTCGACTACTGGCGGCGGGCGGGCTTCGGTGAGCTGTCGGCGAGCGCCGAGACGCGGCGGGACGCGCTGGCCCGGATCCTGCCCCGCACGAAGATCGCCGATCGGTGCGCGCTGGACGGACGGTTCCTCGTCGTGCGCGGCGACCTGCGCACCTACAAGATCCACCTGGGCTCGGCGAACATTCTGATGGATCCCGGCGATCAATATCTGTGCATCGTCCCGGGACGGGCGCGCGGCGGCACGATCTTCCTGCCGTTCGAGGACGACCGGCTGGCGCTGATCCTGTCCAAGGCCTTCCTCCTGGCCGCCGACACCAGGATCACCGACCCGTCGATCACGGAGCAGATCCGGAGGGGATGACCATGGCCGCCGTGACGTTCCGCGACGAGACCGCCACCGGAAGGGAGCTCGACGCGTTCTCCGTGGCCGGGCTGCCCGCGACGATGACCGTCCGGGAGCTGATCCGGCTGCGGGTGCGCGAGGAGGTGGCCCGGCACAACGCCCGGCCCGCCCGCCGCTTCAACGGGCTCGTGCGGCCCGACGACGCCGAGACCGAGCTGAACGGGTACCGGCTGCGGGAGGCGCGCCCCATCGACTGGGAGCGGCAGGCCGACATCGCCGAGCGGGCGTTCCTGGCCAACGGATTCTTCGTGCTCGTCGGCGACCGGCAGGCCGAGGACCTCGACGAGATCGTCGACCTCGGCGGCGACCCCGACCTGGTGTTCGTCAAGCTGGTGCCGCTCGTCGGCGGCTGACCGGCGCCGCCGGGCCCCGGCTCGCAGGGCGCGGAGCTCAGCCGGCGGCGGACCGGCGCGGGGGCGCGCCGAGCAGGCCCAGCTCGTGGGCGCGCAGGCCCGCCTGGAAGCGCGAGTCGGCGTCCAGCAGCGTCAGGATCTCCGCGACGCGGCGCCGGTAGGTCCGCAGCGACAGGCCGAGCTGCCGGGCCGCCGCCTCGTCCTTGAGACCGCCGCCGAGCAGCCGCAGGATCTGCCGGCTCTGCTCGCCCAGCGCCGGGGGCCGGGCGCGCCGGAACTCGGCCAGGTCGGCGGCCGCCTCCCAGGCCGCCTCGTACAGCGAACGCACCGAGCGCACCACGCCCGGCGAGCGCACCACCGTGTACTCCCGCACGCCCGCCACCGGCGCGCCGGCCAGCACCGCCACCTTACGGTCGATGACGATCGTCTCCTGGGGGAGCGGGGCGGTGCTGATCCGCACCGTCGCGCCGCCGCGGGACAGCTCCACCAGATGCCGCTCGGAGTCCTCGTCGTCCAGGGCGGCGGGGGTGTACAGCTTGCGGACCCTCAGGCCGGGGGGACGCTGCCAGTGCCCCGCCATGATCTGCTCCCGGACGCCCGGCGTCGCCCACGTCCGCAGGTCGGTGGCGGCGCAGACGAACTCCTCGCGCGCGTGGCCGAACAGGTGCCCGGCGCGTTCGGCCAGCTCCAGCTCGCCGCGCAGGACGACATTGCGGTCCGTGTCGGGGCTCATCACCGCACAGTGTACGGCGTGGCAGCTTGCTGCCAGCCGCTCGTTCGCGGCGGGGCCGCCAGGCAGGGTGAGGACATGACCGAAGAGATCTCCGCGGCCTCGGCCGGGCACTGGGAACTGGGCGGCGACCTGCGGGTCGCGCGCATGGGGTTCGGCGCGATGCGCCTGCCCGTCAGCACCTTGGGCGGCCCGCCGAACGACCGCGACACCGCGCTGAAGATCCTGCGCCGGGCGGTGGAGCTCGGCATCGACCACATCGACACCGCCGCGTTCTACTTCCAGGGCGACCTGGCCGCCAACGAGCTGATCCGCGCGGCCCTGCACCCGTACCCGGACGGCCTGGTGATCGCCACCAAGGTCGGCCCGTCCCGCGGCCCCGGGGACCTCGCCCCCACGGGGCAGATGCCCACCTCCGAGCTGCGCGCCGAGGTGGAGCGCAACCTGCGCGAGCTGGGCCGCGACCACCTCGACCTGGTGTACCTGCGTCCCGGCGGCCTGGAACCGCCCGGCGACGAGCCCATCGGGGAGCGCTTCGCCGTGCTGGCCGGGCTGCGCGAGGAGGGCCTGATCCGGCATCTGGGCGTCAGCCACGTGTCGGCCGCGCAGCTCGCCGAGGCCCGCGAGATCGCGCCGGTGGCGGCGGTGCAGAACCGGTTCGACGTGACGATGCCCGCCGACACCGAGCTGCTGGAGATCTGCGCGCGGGACGGGATCGCCTACGTGCCGTACTTCCCGCTCGGCGGGTTCGGGCTGCCCGAGGACGACCGCGTCGAGCGCGTCGCCCGGCGGCACGGCGCCACCACGGCGCAGGTGCTGCTGGCGGGGCTGCTGGCCCTGTCGCCCGCGATGCTCGCCATCCCGGGCACGTCCTCCCCGGCCCACCTGGAGGAGAACATTGCCGCCGCCGGGCTCCGCCTCACCGAGGACGACCTCGCCGCCCTCACCGCCACCGGCTGACCAGACGGGCCGGCGGGTCCGCCCGGCGGCGTCGCGGCCGGGCGGACCCGGCGGCCCGAGGCGGGCGCCGCCGCCCGGCCCGCGCCGCGTCAGGCCAGGCAGACGAGGGCCGTGCGCAGTTCCGGATCCAGCGGGTGATCGTCCGGCAGCCGGCCGACGGTGGCCTCGACGAAGTCGGCCGTCGACAGTTCGGCCTCCTTGGCGACCTTGCCGCCGGTTTCGCTGTCCAGCCGCACCCGGACGCCGCCGGGCACGTCCTCGACCCGGACCGGCGAGTCCTGCTCCGCCAGGACGAAACGGCCCACCCGGGCCCGCCACCGCGACCGCGCGGGCTCCTCGTCGTCCGCGACGGGCACGCCGACGTCGTCGGCGTGCGTGGCGTACTCCGAGGCGTAGTGGAAGGTCTGCAGGCCCACCGGGTACGGCCCGGCCATGGTCGGCAGCATCGCGTCGGCGCCGCGTTCGCGCATGCGGCGCCGCGTGTCGCCGTTCTGGCGGCGCCATTCGGCCAGCACGCCCGCCACCGGCAGGCCGCGGCGGGTGTCCACGCACCACTGGTTGAACCCGCCCAGCCCCTCGACGCCCTCCTTGTCCAGGCGGTTGAACAGCACGTCCAGCTCGTCGTCCAGGCAGGCGTGGTTGTACAGCTCCTCCCCGGCCAGGTGCGCCAGGACGTCCCGCACCGACCATCCCTCGCATCTGGAGGGACGGTCCCAGTCGCCGGCGCCGATCTCGGCGAAGTACGCGTCCAGCCGCCGGGCTTCACGGTCGAGGAGGTCGAACGGATCAAGGCCGCTGAGCATGTCGGATTCCATGCGGCTATGCCTCCCCCTTTAGGCGCCCCGCCGAACCGGCGGGGGCGCGCCGGTCCGCGGCGGACCCGGCCCGGGGTGCCGGCTCAGGTGCCGGCTCAGGTGTCGACGAAGGACTGCGGGACGATCACCCGCAGGGCGTTGCCGAGCAACCGCACCGTGACCGGGGTCCGGCCGCGGATCTCGCCGTCCACGTCGACCTTCATCGGCGGGTCGGTGACGATGTGCACCTCGTCGGTGGTGAGGAAGGCGTCCTCGCGCAGCGACCGCCACGGGCCGGTGAGCTGGTGCCGGGCGGTCGCCGACGCCAGCCGCAGCCGCCGCTCGTCGCCCAGCCGGTACACCGCCAGCAACCGGTCGTCGGGGCTGGCGTCGCGGGCGATGCGCCGGCCGCTGTGGTGGGCGCCGTTGGCCACGTTCAGCTGGTGCGTGCTCACCTCCTCGACGCGGTCGCCGGCGCGGACGGTGGCCCGGAACGCGGTGTGCCGGGGCAGCAGCCACGCCGCCGTCAGCGCGTACGCGGCGCGGCCGACGACCCGCTTGAGGCCGTGCGGGACCTTCTCGGCGACGTGCACCGACAGGCCCAGGCTGACCATGTTGGCGAAGATGTGGCGGCCGCCGTCGGGCTCGGGGCCCGAGCCGTCCGGCCGGGTGCCCTGCACCCAGCCCACGTCCACGTCGGCGACCTTGCCGTCGCGCAGCACCGCCACCGCGTCCGCCAGGTTCAGCGGCAGCTCCAGGCTGCGGGCGAAGTTGTTGGTGGTGCCCAGCGGCAGCACGCCCAGCGCGATGTCACGGTGCGCCAGGTGGCTGACGGCCTCGGCGACCGTGCCGTCCCCGCCGCCGACCACCACCAGGTCCGGCTCCAGGGCCAGCACGTCGGTGAAGATCTCTCCCAGCCGCCCCGGGTCGGTGACCGGGAATTCCCGCACGAACACGAGGCCCGCCGCGTCCAGCAGCTCCCGGGCGCGGTCGAGCAGGCGGCGGCCCCGCCGCGAGCGCGCGTTGACGACCAGCACGGCGCGTCCGCCGTCCCGGATCGCCGCCTGCAGCTGCGGCTTGCTGCGCAGCGCGCGTGGTCGTGTGCCGTCCATCCCGATCACCCTACCCGTCGTCCCCCGGCCGGCCGTCGCGCGTATTTTATTTCCCCATTACCCTGCGTTGAACGGCCGGTAGGCGGGGACAATTCCATAAAGCACGGCGAGAATTCGGCGGGGCGTGAAGATGTGGCGTCGCGGCTTGATCGGAATGGGCGTCCTCGCGGGGGTCACGGGGGTGCTGGCGTCGATCGCACCGGAGGGGCCCGCGCGGGTGCCCGGCCGCCGCCGCGCCCGGCCGGCCGCCACCGCCGACGACGGCGCCGCGGTGATCGGCGAACGTTCCCCGGGGCGGCGCACCCTCGACCTGACCGTCCGCTCTCCCGTCCTGGACCATCCCGCGCACGCACGGCTGCTGCTGCCCAGGGGCTGGACGCGGGACGGCTCGCGCACCTGGCCGGTGCTGTGGCTGCTGCACGGCGCGTACGGCGAGGACGGCCACACGGCCTGGACCGCCCACACCGACGTCGAAGGGCTCACCGAGGATCTGGACGTGCTCGTCGTCATGCCGGACGGCGGCCCCGGCGCCCACTACACCGACTGGTGGAACCGCGGCGACGGCGGCCCGCCCAAGTGGGAGACGTTCCACCTCACGGAACTGCGGCAGATCCTTGAACGCGGCTATGGGGCCGGGGCGGCGCGCGCCGTCGCCGGAAACGCCATGGGCGGCACGGGCGCGCTGGCGTACGCGGCGCGCCACCGGGGGCTGTTCCAGGCGGCGGCGTCGTTCAGCGGCTTCGTCCACACCCTCCACCGGGACGACGGCGGCCTGGACGTGGCCGACCTGGTGGAGCTGGGCGTGGCCGTCGGCCGGCCCGGGGCCGCCTGGACGGACGTGTGGGGCGAACCCGGCGCCCAGCGGGTGGTGTGGCGTCAGCACAACCCCTACGACCTGGCCGACCGTCTCGCCGGTGTGCGGCTGTACGTCAGCGCGGGCGACGGCGGCGGGACGCGGGGCGGCGGCCGGGGCGACGTCCTGGAAACCCTCGCGCACACCCTGACCCGGGACTTCACCGGCAAGCTCAGGAAACTGGGCATACCGGTGTCGGCCCACTTCTACGAGGGCACGCACTCCTGGACGTACTGGGAACGCGAGCTGCACGCGGCCCTGCCCGTCCTCACCGCCGTGATCACCTGAGCGTCCGGCACGGGATCGGTGGCCGGTCGGGTGGCCGGTTCAGTGGCCGGTTCAGTGGCCGCAGCGGGGGTCGGCGAGGTGGTCGTGCCGTTCACCCGAGCCGTTGACGTGCCGGGGGCCGTGCGGATCCTCGCAGTGGAAGTCGTCGGCGACGTGGTCGACCTCCAGCGTCGTGTGGGTGATCCCGTAGGAGGAGCGCAGCACGTCCTGCAGGTCGCGGCGCACCGCGTGGCAGTCGCCCCGCGGCTCCACCAGCACGTGCGCCGACAGCGCCGGGTATCCCGAGCTGACCTCCCACACGTGCAGGTCGTGCACCTCCTCCACGCAGGGGCGGCTCGCCAGCCGGGTGCCGATCTCGGTGGGGTCCACGCCCGCCGGGGCCGCCTCCATGAGCACCCGCCCGGCGTCGCGCAGCAGCCCGTACCCGGCCTTCAGCATCAGCGCGGCCACCACCAGCGAGGCGATCGCGTCGGCCCGGGTGAACCCGGCCACCCACACCACCAGTCCCGCGACCGCCGTGGACACGAACGCGAACAGGTCGTTCAGGATGTGCTGGAAGGCGCCCTCGACGTTGAGGCTGCGCCGGTCGGCCCGGCTGATCAGCCAGGTCGCGGCCAGGTTCACCGCGATTCCGGCCAGCGACGTCCAGAACACCAGGCTCCCGTCCACCTCGGGCGGCGCCACCAGCCGGCGGATCCCCTCGTAGACGAAGTAGGCCGCCAGCAGGATCAGCGTCAGCCCGTTCAGCTGCGCCGACAGGATCTCCGCCCGGCGCAGCCCGTAGGTGTAGCCGCCCTTGGGGGGACGCGCCGCGATCCGCATGGCGACCAGCGCCAGCGCGATGGCGAACGCGTCGGTCAGCATGTGCGCCGCGTCGGTGATCAGCGCCAGCGACCGGGCGGCGAACCCGACGACCACCTCACCGGCCATGAACGCCAGCAGCAGGGCCAGCGCGGCCGACAGCTGGCGCCGGTCGGCGTTCGCCGACACCGCGTGCCCATGCCCGTGCCCATGCCCGTGCCCATGCCCGTGCCCGTGCCCGTGCCCGTGCCCGTGCCCGTGCCCGTGCCCGTGCCCGTGCCCATGGCCGTGCCCGTGGTCGGGGCCGTGCTCGCCGGCGTTCCCGCGTCCCGGCAGGAAGATCCACCGGCGGGCACGCCGCTTCCCGGTGGCGTTCTCCCGCTCCGCGTTCACGCCTCGTCCTCCTGGTGGCCGACATGGGCCAGGGCGAGGTCGAGCAGCATCCGGACGTGCGAGTCGGCCAGCCGGTAGTAGGCCATGCGCCCGGAGCGGCGGGCCCGCACCACCCCGCTGGCGCGCAGCAGCCGCAGGGCGTGGGAGACCCCGGACTCCGAATGCCCGCACGCGGCCGCGATGTCGCACACGCACATCTCGCCGCCCTCCAGCAGCGCCGTGATGATCCGCAGCCGCCCCGGATCCGCCAGCAGCCCGAACACGTGCGCCAGCTCGGTGATCTTGTCGTCGGCGGGCAGGGCCGCGGTGACCACGGCGACCTTCTCCGGGTCCACCACCCGTACCGCGCACCCGTCGGCGGCCGCACGGACATCTGAAGCGCTGCTCATATGAGCAAATATAGCCCACGGTCGAACGCCGGCCCGGGCGGGGCCTTCCGGCGGCCGTCCCCTCCGGAGTCGTCCCCGAGGACACGGGGACGACACCCGGGCCGGGTCAGGTGAGGTTGCGTTCGGACCATTCCTTGAGGTCGCGGCGTTGGACGGCGGCGGCCATCAGGTCGGGGAACAGGTCGGGCGTGCAGGCGAACGCGGGGACGCCCAGCGCGGCCAGGGCGGCGGCGTTCTCGCGGTCGTAGGCGGGGGCGCCCTCGTCCGACAGCGCCAGCAGCACGATCACCTGGACGCCCGCGGCGGTGAGCGCGGCGACCCGCTGCAGCATCTCGGCGCGGACACCGCCCTCGTACAGGTCGCTGATCAGCACCATGATCGTGTCGCGGGGCCGGGTGATCAGGCCCTGGCAGTACGCCAGCGCGCGGTTGATGTCGGTGCCGCCGCCGAGCTGGGTGCCGAACAGCAGCTCCACCGGGTCGTGCAGCTGGTCGGTCAGGTCCACCACGGCGGTGTCGAACACTACCAGCGACGTGCGCAGCGAGCGCATCGACGCCAGCACCGCGCCGAACACCCCCGCGTACACCACCGACGCCGCCATCGAGCCGCTCTGGTCCACGCACAGCACGACGTCCCGTTTGACCGCCTGGTCGCGGCGCCCGTAGCCGATCAGGCGCTCGGGCACGACCGTGCCGTGTTCGGGCAGGTAGTGGCGCAGGTTGGCGCGGATGGTGCGGTGCCAGTCGATGTCGGCCGGACGGCGCGGCCGCAGCGTCCGGGACGCGCGGTCCAGCGCGCCGGAGACCGCCGAGCGGGTGCGCTGGGCCAGCCGCCGCTCGAGATCCTCCACGACCGTGCGGACGACGGCGCGGGCCGACTCGCGGGCCCGTTCCGGCATGACCTTGTTGAGCGACAGCAGCGTGCCCACCAGGTGCACGTCGGGTTCGACGGCGTCCAGCATCTCCGGTTCGAGCAGCAGCCGCGTCAGGTTGAGGCGCTCGATGGCGTCCTTCTGCATCACCTGCACGACGCTGGACGGGAAGTAGGCGCGGATGTCGCCCAGCCAGCGCGCCACGGTCGGCGCCGAGTCGCCCAGGCCGGCGCCGCGGCGGCCCGACCGGGGCCTGCCGTCGCCCTGGTCGCCGCCGTACAGCTTCTCCAGCGCCGCGTCCATGCGCGCCTCGGAGCCCTTGAGCGTGACGCCGGTGCCGTCGGCGGACTCGCCGCCCAGCACCAGCCGCCAGCGCTTGAGCCGCTCGTCGTCAGGGGTGGGCACGTCGTTCACGCGGGGGCCTCCCAGCCGAGGATGCGCAGGGCCGTCGCGGTGGCGGCGGCCGCGCGGCCGGCGTCGATGTCGTCTTCGCGCGGCGCGCCGTCGGCTGCGCGCGGCGCGGCGCCGCCGTCCAGCCGCCGCACCCGCTCGCCGACGGCGCGCCGCTCGGCCGCCGCGTACCCGCCGAACGTGCGGCGCAGCAGCGGCAGCACGTCGGTGAACGCCTCGCCCGGCAGCCCGGCGATCCAGCCGTCCAGCAGGCGCAGCAGGTCGTCGTCGTGCACCAGCAGCAGCCCGCCGCCCGCCAGGAACCCCTCCACCCAGGCGGCGGCGCGGTCGGGCGCGGTGCCGACGGACACGGCGCGGGCCATGCGGGCCGGCACGTCGTCGAGCCGCCCGGCGTCCAGCAGCAGCCGGACGAGGCGTCCCTCCAGCAGGCCGTGCACGGCATGGTCGCCGTCCCGGTCGGCCAGACCGCGCAGGGCGCGCAGCCAGCGGTCGGTGTGGTCGTCGTCGCCGAGCAGGGACAGCGCCCCGTGCACGGCGTCGATGTGCCCGAGCATCTCCCGGGACGCGTCGTCGTCCAGCCCGGTGACGGCCGGGGGCAGGCCCACGCAGACGCGCACCACCAGGCCGTCGACGACGGTGCGCAGCGGGCCCGTGGGGGTGCCGCGCACGTCCCCGTACCGCAGCGCGCGCACCAGGGCGGGCAGCGCCGCCATCAGGTGCGCCACGTCGGAGTCGACGGCGGCGCGGTCGGCCAGGGCGCGCATGACGGTCGGCAGGGCGTCGCCCAGGTCGGCCAGCAGGCACCGCTCGGCCAGCGACGTCAGCTCCGACAGGGCCGTGGCCTGGGACGCCGTCGCCTCCGCCCGCGCGGCCGCCGCCCCGTGCACGGTGGTGCCCCAGGCGCTGGCCTCGATGAGCTCCACGTCGAACTCCGGCCGCCACAGCAGCGTCCAGCTCTCGCGGAACGTGCCCTTGGACCGTCCCTGCGCCTCCTGCGGCACGCCCCAGTCGACGTCCAGCAGCCGCAGCCGGTGCAGCAGCCGGCTGCGGTCCAGGTCGAGCGGTTTGCGCAGGTCGAGGTCGTACTCCCGGTCGAGCGCGGACGGCTTGAGGCGCAGCCGCCGCTGCTCGGCCTGCAGGTCGCGCTGCAGCGGCACCATCGGGGTCCGTTCGGGCACCGACCCGAGCCGTTCGCCCACCACCATCCGGCGCTGGATGAGCTCCACCGGCAGGTCGTTGCCCTCGCACAGCACGGCCCGGGTCGCCTCGGTGACCTCGTCCAGCCCCGCCAGCGGACGGCCGCGCAGCGCGGCGAGCGTCTCGGCGAGCCGCACCGCCTCGATGACGTGCGCGGAGGAGACGTGCAGGTCCTCCTCGCGCAGCAGCCGCGCGGCCTCGGTCAGCCACCGCTCGACCGGCCGGTCGCCGGACGCGAACAGGTGGTGGTACCAGCCGGGGGACCGCACGCCCGCCCCGTACCCGGAGTGGCCGGCCAGCCTGCCGTGCGTCCACGGCACCCAGGTCATCGCGACCTTGGTCTTGGGCAGCCCGCGCAGCGTCTGCTCGTCGCGCGACGCCGGGACCTTCTCCAGCAGCGCCGGGACGTGCCAGGCGCCGCATACCACGGCGACGCGCTCGTAACCGTCCTTGAGGGCGCGGCGCAGCGTGCGGCGCATGTACGCCTCGCGCTGCTCCTCGCGCCGCAGGTAGCCGGGCGGCAGCCGGTCCAGGCCGCGTTCCGGCTCGGGCAGCTCGGCCAGCCGCGCGCGCAGCTCGGCCATGGCTTCGGCGATCGCGGGGAACGGCGAGGGGCCGTCGTGGCGGTGCTCCACCACGTCGTCCCACCAGCGTTCGGCGTCGTCGTATCCGGCGACCTTCGCCAGCCAGCCCAGCGGGTCCAGGCGGATGCCGTGCTCGGGCGCCTCGCCCTGCCCCTCGGGCCGTTCGGCGGCGATCCGCTGGGGGTCGTCGCCTTCGGGGAGGGGCGCGTCCGGGGGCGTGCCGGGGTCCTGCGGCTCCTGCTGCCGGACGAGCTGGTGCGCGGCGGGCAGGTCGCAGAACCGGACGGGGACGCCCGCGTCCAGCGCGTAACGGATCGCCTGCCACTCCGGGCTGAACTCGGCGAACGGCCAGAACGCCGCCTGCCGCTCGGTGCCCTCGCCGCCGTCGGGGGACGGGGTGCGGCCGGGGGAGTAGGCCAGCAGCGCCACCGGCGGCACCATGCCGGGGTCGGCGGCCAGGGCGACCAGGTCGTCGGCCTCCGGAGGCCCCTCGATCAGCACCGCCTCGGGCTTGAACTCCTCCAGCGCCCGTCGCAGCGCCCGCGCCGACCCGGGACCGTGGTGCCGGATCCCGAACACCTCGACCCGCGTCCGCTCCCCGCGGTCGGGCACCCGCCGCCCCGGCGCGGACGGGCCCGAGGCCGCCGGCGCGGAGGCGGCGGGACGGGGCGGGGACGGGGTCAAGACACCTCCCGGCAGGCGCGGTAGAAGTCCCGCCAGTCGGGGCGTTCGCGGACGACCGTCTCCAGGTACTCCTGCCACACCACCCGGTCGGACACCGGGTCCTGGACGACGGCGCCGACGATGCCGCCCGCCACGTCCGCGGCGCGCAGCACGCCGTCGCCGAAGTGCGCGGCCAGCGCCAGCCCGTTGGTGATCACCGAAATGGCCTCGGCGGTGCTCAGCGTGCCGCTCGGCGACTTGAGCCTGGTGCGGCCGTCGCCGGTGAGGCCGCCGCGCAGCTCCCGGAAGACCGTCACCACCCGGCGGATCTCCTCCAGGCCCGCGGGCGTGTCCGGCAGCTCCAGCGCCGTGCCGATCTCGTCGACCCGGCGGGAGACGATGTCGACCTCCTCCTCCACCGTGGCGGGCAGCGGCAGCACCACCGTGTTGAACCGGCGGCGCAGCGCGCTGGACAGCTCGTTGACGCCGCGGTCGCGGTCGTTGGCGGTGGCGATCACGGTGAAGCCCTTGCGGGCCTGCACCTCGGTGCCCAGCTCGGGGACGGGCAGCGTCTTCTCCGACAGGATGGTGATGAGGGTGTCCTGCACGTCGCTGGGCATGCGGGTCAGCTCCTCGACGCGGGCGACCGCGCCGGTGCGCATCGCCCTCATCAGCGGGCTCTCCACCAGCGCCCGCTCCGACGGGCCCTCGGCCAGCAGCCGGGCGTAGTTCCACCCGTACCGCACGGCCTCCTCGGACGTGCCCGCCGTGCCCTGCACCAGCAGGGTCGAGTCGCCGCTGACGGCCGCCGCCAGGTGCTCCGACACCCACGTCTTGGCCGTGCCGGGCACGCCGAGCAGCAGCAGCGCGCGGTCGGTGGCCAGCGTCGCCACGGCGACCTCCATCAGCCGCCGCGGCCCGATGTACTTGGGGCTGATCCGCGAGCCGTCGGGGAGCTCGCCGCCCATCAGGTAGGTGGTGACCGCCCACGGCGACAGCCGCCACCCGGGCGGGCGCGGCCGGTCGTCGTGCTCGGCCAGCCTGGCCAGCTCGTCGGCGTACTGCTGCTCGGCGTGCGGCCGGAGCACACCACCCGGGGGAGTGGAGTCGGTGGTCACCGGTGAACCTCCATGACGGTCCCGGCCGTGATGCCGGGGAGAAGTCGGACTTGTAGCGAAAAGCCAGGTCGGTGCACGGCGCCCGGTGCCGTGGCACGGGCGCGGTCCCAACGGGATAGATACCGCTGGACGGGACGAATCCCGCCTTTTCGGGAGAAAATCTGCGGGGGAGCGGAAGGGCACGCGCTGTTCGGCGGAGCGGCGGCGTCCCACGCGGCGGGCGCCCTCGCCCGGGAGGGCGACAATCCCCGTGCGTCCGTCCGGGGAGGGGTCAACAGGACAGCTCCTTCAGCATTTCGTGGCGGAAACGCAAGGTCTCGGTCAGTTCGGTGAGCGCGTGCCCGGCCGCGCCCGTCGTGTGGGCGCCCGTCGTCTGGGCGCCGGGGGCGGCGGCGCCGAACCGGGCCGCGACGGCCTCCAGCCGGGGCGCGGCGGCAGGGCTGAGGCGCTGGTCGGCCAGGCGGCACAGCTGGGTCAGGGTGTGCTCGTGCGACCGCGCCCGCCGTTCGGCCGCGGCCGCCAGAGTGATCACCACGGCGTCGGCGAGCTGGCCCGTCCACGGGCCGGGGATGCGTTCCAGGACGCGCAGCAGGTCAGGGTCGCCCTCCACCCAGCGGATCAGGTCGGCGGCGGCCTGGTCGCGTTCGTCGTCGGGCAGCACCCGGAGCAGATCGGCCAGCGCCTCGGGCTCGTCCACCATGACGCCGCCCTTGAGCAGCGCGCGCGCCCACGCGACGTCGCCTTGGCGCAGGGCGGCCCGCGCCCAGCCGATGTGCACGTCGCGGGCGCTCCGGGCGTCGCCGCCGTCGCGCCCCTCGCCGCCGTCGCGGTCCTTGCGGCCCTTGTGCTCGGCGGCGTCGGCCACGGGCAGGCACACGATCTCCATGGGCGGCAGGCCGAACAGGTCCGTCCACGCCGACAGGGGCGTGCGGGCCAGGATCTCCCTGAGCCAGGCCGCCCGCGTCCCCACCGGCCCCCCGGACCGGCCGCCCGGCGCGAACGACCCGGTGGGATGGAACGGGACGCCGTCGCGGGCCAGGTCCTCGTCGTGCGTGCGCGGGGGCTCCACCAGCACCCACGTGCGACGGCGGCCCTGCACCGTGCGTTCTTCGGCGCGCACGCACGCGCGCGCCCTGGCCGCCATGCGCGCCGCGTACGCCGAGCCCGGCATCCGGGCCAGCAGGTCGGCGGCGATCTGCCGGACATCCTTGCCGCGGTCCTCCAGGGCCGACTCCAGGAACTCCTCGTCGTCGGCCGACAGGCCGTGCTCGAACGTGGCCAGGAACGCCGCCCGGTCGGGCGCGGGCTCGCGCCCCCAGGTCTCGCGGAGCGCCTCGCGCGCCGCCGCCGGGTCGGTGCCGCGCAACGCCGTCAGGTAGGCGACGCGCTGGTTGCGCGTGCCGGTCTGCCACACCTCGGGACCGCCGCCCGGGTCGTCCCCGGCCCCCACCAGGTACGCCCACTCGGTGTTCTGCAGCGCCAGCCACACGCCCCGCCGGCCGGCCGCGCGCGCTATGGACGGCCGCAGCATCCGGTCGCTGCGGCCGCGTTCGAGCAGGTCGGGCAGCAGCCGCGCGGGGACGCGGCGTCCGTGCGCCGCGGCCGCCTCCAGCCACTCGGGCAGCACCCGGATCTGCGTGCCGCCCAGGATCCGCGCCAGCCGCCGCGCCGCCGCGGGGGAGACGACCGGCAGGTCCTCCACCGGCGCCGGCGCGATCGGCTCCGGGGACCGGGGCGGACGCATGCCCGCGCGCCGCCGCACCGTCAGCAGCGCCGCCTGGTCGAGCAGCCGCGCCGCGGCGTCGCCGACCTCGGCGGGGGCCTCCGGAAGGGACGGGGCGGGCCTGCGCCGCGTCCCCAGCAGGGCGGCGGTGACGTGCTCGTTCCACACCCCGTTCGGCGCCGTGCTCACAGCACCACCATCCCCTCGTCCTCGTGCCAGGCCGCCAGGGGACGCAGCCCGCGCGGCGTCCACTCGCCGGCGAAGGTGACCGGGTGCCCGCCCGACACCGCCAGCAGCCGCCACGGGTCGGTGGGACGCAGCGCGAGCGCGTCCCCGGCCTCGTCCATGACGTGCAGGGCGCCGTCCTCGGACCGGGCCAGCCGCACCGCCGCCAGCGTCACCGGCCAGCGGTCCAGCCACGGGTCGCGCGCCAGGGCGGCGGCGTGCTCGTCCAGGAACCCCCGCACCGTCGTGCCATCGGGCACCGCGGGCTCGGCCGGGCCGTGCCGCTCGCCCACCAGCGCCCGCAGCGGCTGCGCCCCCGGGTAGAACACCATCTCCGCGTCGATCTCCGTGCCCACCATCAGGGACGCGTCCAGGGGACGCCCGGGCGCCGCGAACGACAGCACCAGGGCGGGACGGCCCGTGCGGCGGCCCCGCAGCCACACCCGCCGTGTGGTGAGCCGCTCCTGCTCGGAGTCGTGCGCGCCCGTCACGCACCACCGGTCGCGGACCCGCTCGCCGCGTTCGGTCACCTCGTCCTGGGACAGGGTGAAACCGACCCGGGCGCGGACCGTCTCACGCAGCCCCTCGGGAAGCTCCTCGCCGCGCTGGTAGGCCCGCACCAGCAGCCGCAGCAGCGCGTACTCCTCCAGCAGCCGGTCCGGCCACCCCGGCCGCCGCGGGATCCCCGCCAGGCCCTTGACCTGCCCGGCCAACGCGCCGGCCTGGGCGTCGACGAGGCGGCGGGCGACGTCGTCCCACACCCGGTAGGGGGCGTGCTCGGCCTGCGCGAGCCCCTGCGCGACCTGGTCGCACAGCCACTGGTCGAGCTCGGCGATCCCCTCGTCGACCCGCCGGCGCCGCCGCTCGGCGGTCTTCGGGTCCCTGGTCTTGGGCGCCGCCGCGGCCTTGCGCTCGCGCGCCTTCTCGGCCTGGGCGCGACGCCGGCCGACCCACTCGGCCGCCCACTCCGGGCGCGCCCCGCCGCCGACCGTCCCGTCGCTCCACAGCAGCAACAGCCCCAGCCCGTGCTTGCAGGGGAACTTGCGGCTCGGGCACGTGCAACGGAACGCCGGCTCGGTCAGATCGACGCACGCCCGGTAGACGCTCTTGCCGCTGCCCTTGCACTCGCCCCAGACCGCCTCGCCGTCGGCGCCCGTCCCGCTCCATTTCGAGGGCCTGGCGACGCCGGCGGCGGCCTTGGCCGACGCCGCGTCGGGCGCGAGCCCGAGCACCTGCTCCCGACCCCATCGATCGCTCACATTGTCGAAACTATCGACCGGGTCCGACATTCGCCCGAAGCCGGTGCATCCGCGTCCGGCGCGGCCCCGGATCGCAGAACGTGATCGTCCGGTCGCGGCCGCCCGGGTCAGACGCCGGGCAGCAGGGGAAGGTCGGGCAGGGACGACGCGTCGGGCGCCATGAGCGTCGCACCCGCCAGCAGCGACACCAGCGACACGACCGCGAACAGGCTCACCCAGGCCAGCCCCGGGACGCCCGTGAGGTGCGCCAGCTGGTCGGCGTCGGAGGACGGGGCCATGTGGCGGACGCGCATGCGCTGCAGCTCCACGACCGGGCGGGTGGCGGCGAACAGCAGGAACCACGCGGCCAGGTAGGCGAACCCGGCCTGGGTCTTGTCGCCGCCGAACCACGACACCCCGAAGATCAGCGCCCCGGTGGCCACCACCGACAGCACCCCGTACACGTTGCGGATCATCACGAGCATCCCGGCCAGCAGCGCCAGGGAGAACCACAGCATCAGCGTGACGCGCCCACCGGCCAGCAGCAGGGCGAACAGCAGGCCGAGCAGCGGGGGAGCGAGGTACCCGGCCATCGCGGTGAACACCATGCCCGGGCCGTGCGGCTTGCCGCGCGAGACGGTGACGCCCGAGGTGTCGGAGTGCAGCTTGATGCCGTCCAGCTTGCGCCCGGTGGCCAGCGCGATCAGCGCGTGCCCGCCCTCGTGCGCGATCGTCACCACGTTGCGCGCCACCCGCCAGGTGGGCCCGTGCACGACGGCGGCCAGCGCCAGCAGGCCGACCAGGATCACCAACCACCACGGAGGGTCCGGTTGCGTTCCGGTCAGCCGATCCCACAGGTCGGCGATGCTGCCCGCGTCAGCGCTTGCCACGTCCACGTCCACCTCGGAATTCTCGGTTCGCGTCGGCGATCCCACAGGGTAGGACGTTCCGGACCGCCGCCGCGTTCGTTTCGTTCCGGCGGTTCCGCCCACACGTGCGACACGTCCGGGAGGCCGGGGTTCGCCCCATCGCCCCGGCATGGCGGCCGCGCCGCCCTGGCACAAAGGGCACGAGAGGCTTTCCTGAACGCCGCGGATGATCGGCCCGACGCCATTCCGTCCGAGAATAACGGGAATTATCCGGCGCCGTGGTTAATCGTTCCACCAAACGCGCGCCGCCCGCCGGCGGCGCTCCCTAATCTCTGGTCCGCACTGACGATTGTCCCTCGCGGCCTGAGGAGCTGGCGCGATGCCGGAGAAAGTGGCGACGAGAAACGGGGCGGAAACGCATTATCGGGAGCTTGTCCGGTTGGCGTATTTTGTTCAGCCGGGCCGGGCGCGCCGCGTCTACCGGATGGCGGTCGCCCGGCGGATCGTCGACGAGGTCGTCACCCGCCGCCCGCGCGGTGACCTGGCCCGCCAGCGGACCCGCGTGCTGCGCCGGGCGATGCGCCCGTCCCGCCGGCTGCGCATCGGCCTGGGGCCGTGGCTGCGCGCGCTGCCCGCCCGCCTGCCGGACGCGACGCTGACCGCCGCGCTGGCCGACCTGGAGCCGCCCGTGCGCGTGGCCTGGGTGCTGCGGCGGGTCGAGGGCATGCGCCGGTACGCGGTGCGCGACCAGCTGCTGCGGCTGCGCGTCCGCGACCCCTGGCCGGTGATCGACGCCGCCGACGCCGCCGCGCTGCCGGACATGGAACCGCCGGACGCGTTCTCCTTCGGCCCCGGGCTGGACCATCCCGTCCGCCGCCGCCCGCTCATCCCCGTCGCCGCCGCCGTGGTGCTGACCGCCGCGCTGGGGGGCACCCTGGTCGTCACCGAGAACGAGGGTTCGCTGGCGGGCGGCGCGGGCTCGGCCGACGACCGCCGGCTGCACCTGCTCACCGCCGCGCCCGGCGCCTGGCGCGGCGGCCCGCACCGCCTGGACGTCTGGCCCGCCCGCGGCGACCTGACCGGCGACCGCGGCTTCACCGCGCGGGCGCTCAGGGCGTGGGCCCGCTCGCCCGCCGCCCCGCACCCGCCGGACAGGGGCGACATCGGCGCCCAGCTCCTCTACGCCGGGCGCGTCGACGGCCTCCCCACCGCGCTGCTGCGCAACGGCGACCGCGTCGCCCGCTACAGCGGGCGGGGGCGCCCCGTGGAGATTTTCACCGCCGCCGCCGGCGACGGCTCGACGCCCCTGCCGCTGGGCGGCGGCCGCTACCTGCTCGCGCCATGGGACACCCGTGCCACGACGCCCGGCGGCCGCAGGGTGAGGGTGGACGCGGGCGTGACCGAACGGGTGCCCGCCCCCAGGACCCCGTGCGGGCGCGGCCCCCTCCTCCGCCTCGAAGGCGCCGGCGGCGTCCGCACGGTGGGCGACCTCGGCTTCTCCCGTCCCGCCGTCCTGACCCAGCGCCCCGTCGTCCCCCGCCTCGCCGAGCGCCGCGCGCACGCCGCCGTGCCGCTCCAGGCCGGCGGTGTGCGGCTGTGGGAGCGGGTGGCGTGCGCGCTGCCGCGTCCGGAACGCCCGGTCACCGAGGCGTCGGCCCGGCAGTTCTGGACGGGCGCCCTGCCCTACGGCGGCGGCCCCGCCGAGTGGGTGTGCACGAACCTGTCCTTCATCGCGGGCGGCCCGGCGGGCGAGGCCACGCTGCTGCGGCGCGACGCCCACCACGCCACCGGCAGCTGCGACATGGCCAAACCGGTCAGCGGCACCTGGTGGCAGGCGCCGTCCGGGCGGTGGTACTACCTCGCCGCGGCCGGTCCGGGCCTGGTGCCGCACATACAGAGCGAGGGAGTCCTGCGCACGACCGACACCAGGGGCCGCCTGCTGGTCGCCTCGAGCCCCCGCTCGCCCCACCATTCCGGCGTACCCATCACCCTCACCGCCCGCGCCGGCTGAGCCCGCCCGGGGGCCGGGTCAGCATTCGCTTACTCGAGTGGGGCAGACTAGGGGAGTCGAACCGGGTTCCGCGCGACGGGTGCGGACGGCGAGAGGCGAAAGGGGCCGTCGATGGGCAAGGGGCCGCTGTCGGGCGTGCGGGTGATCGAACTGGCCGGCATCGGGCCGGGGCCGTTCGCCGCGATGCTGCTGGCCGATCTGGGCGCCGACGTCGTCCGCGTCGACCGCGCCTCCTCGGCCGCCCGCGGAAAGGACCCCGTGCCCGCCGACTTCCTGGGACGCGGCAAGCGCTCGATCGCGGTCGACCTGAAGAACGAGCGGGGACGCGAGGTCGTGCTGCGCATGGTCGAGCGGTCGGACGTGCTCATCGAGGGCTTCCGGCCTGGCGTCACCGAACGGCTCGGCATCGGCCCCGACGCCTGCCTGGCCCGCAACCCGGCCCTGGTGTACGGGCGGATGACCGGCTGGGGCCAGGAGGGGCCGCTGTCGCGGAGCGCGGGCCATGACATCGGCTACATCGCCGTCACCGGCGCCCTGCACGCCATCGGCCGCGCCGGCGGGCCGCCCCAGGTCCCGCTGAACCTGCTCGGCGACTTCGCGGGCGGCAGCATGTACCTGGTCGTCGGCGTGCTGTCGGCGCTGCTGGAGGCGCGGGCGAGCGGCCGCGGCCAGGTCGTGGACGCCGCGATCGTCGACGGCACGTCGCACCTGTCGACGTTCATCCACTCGTTCCTGGCCGGCGGCATGTGGCGCGACGAACGCGGCGTGAACCTGCTCGACACCGGCGCGCCCTGGTACGACGTGTACGAGACGGCCGACGGCGGGCACGTCGTGGTCGGCGCGCTGGAACCGCAGTTCTACGCCGAGTTCCTGCAGCGCCTCGGCCTGGCCGACGCCGGCCTGCCCGACCGGGACGATCCCGCGACCTGGCCGGAACTGCGCGAACGCTTCGCCGCCGCCTTCAAGTCCAGAACCCGCGACGAGTGGGCGGAGATCTTCCTGCCCGGCGACGCGTGCGTGGCGCCGGTGCTGTCGCTGCGCGAGGCCGCCGAACACCCGTACAACACCGCGCGGGAGGTGTTCGTCGAACGCGGCGGCCACCGCCAGCCCGCCCCGGCGCCGCGCTTCTCCCGCACGTCCACCGAGATCGGCGGCCTGCCTCCCGCCCCCGGCGCCGACAGCCGCGACGTGCTGGCCGAACTGGGCTTCGACGACGTGGACGACCTGCTGTCCGGCGGCGCGGTCACCCAGGCCTAGCGGCCGGTCCCAAATGGCTGCGAAAGTCGCGGCGTTCCGGTGTCGAGTCCGATACCGGGGGTAGTGGCACAGACCGTCACGTCCACCAGGCGTTGGGGGCTGATGCCGATCATGGGACTGTTGCGATCTGCGGCGCGTATGGTGCCGAAGGTCGCCGCCGGGGCCGCCGAAGTGGCGGGAGGTGCGGCCGGGCTGGCGTGGGGAGCCGCCGAGGTGGCCGTGGAGGTCCCCCGGCGGGCCGTGCGGGCGGTGCCCGCCCCGCCGGTCCTGCGGCCGGCGCTGTCGGGCCTGCCGGTGGCGATGTCGCTGCCGGCCGCGGTGCCCGGCCTGATCACGTTGCACCGGCCGCGTGGGCTGCCCAGACCGCCCGCCCTGCCCCGCCTGCCCGGAAGGTCGCGCATCGCCGAGTTCTCCCGGCGTGCCGAGCTGAGCAACCTGGTCGGGCCCCGCAGCAGGCGCCGCGTGTGGTCCTGCGAGGGACGCGCCTGCATCGAGCTGCACGGCCATGCCGTCGGGCGGGCACGCGAGGCCGTCGAGCTGCGCCGGGCGGTCGGCGCGGCCGTGCGGCGGCTGGAGGGCGTGAACTGGGCGCAGGTCAACGCGGTCACCGGCGAGATCATGTGCGCCTTCGACGAGGACTCGCTGCCGGTGGACCGGCTGGTGGCGGTGATCGCCGCCGTGGAGAAGGACCACGAGGTCCCCGACAGGCCGTTCCCCATGTCCGCGCATCCCGCCGACCGCGCGCCGGTCACCGCCGAGACGATCGCGCTGGTGACCGACTGCGCGGCGTTCACGCTGGCCGCCACCGGGCGGCTGACGCGCGCGCCGCGGCTGCCGGGCGTGTTCCGCATGGTGCTGCCCTGGGTGGACCACCAGCCGAGGCTGCGCGGCCTGCTGGAGAGCCGGCTCGGCCCGCACGGCACCGACATGGTGCTCGCCGTCGGCAACGCCGCCATGCACGGGCTCACCCAGGAGCCCGCCGGGCTGGCCGTCGACGTCCTGCACCGCGTCGTCCTGATCGCCGAACTGAACGCGCGGCGCGCCGCGTGGCTCGGCTGGCACCCGCGGCTGTGCGCCGCCGGCCTGCCGCACGAGTCGCCGCTGCGCGCCGAACGGCCCGTCCCGCTGCCGGAAGGACCGGTGGAGAAGGCCGCCGACCGCTCCGCGCTGGCCACCTTCGGCGGGGCCGCGGCCGTGCTCGGCCTGACCCGCGACCCGGGCATGGCCGCCGGCCTCATCATGGCGACGGTGCCGCGCGCCGCCCGGCTCGGCCGCGCCGGATTCGCCGCGATGCTCGACCGGCAGTTGTCGCGCGACGGGGTCGTCCCGCTGGACGGCTCCTGCTACCGGCGGCTCGACCGGGTCAGCGCGGTGGTGGTGGACGCGCCCGTGCTGTGCGTGGACGACCTGGAGATCCTGTCCGCGGACGACCCGTCGACGTGGCGGACGGCGGCGCGGCTGCTGGAGCACGATCCGGGCCTGGACGGCAGGGCCGACGACGAGGGCCTGCGGCTGGAACGCCTGGAGGACGTCGACACCGAGGGCATGCGGGTGCGCGTCGTCGACGCCGACGGCACCGCGCGCGGCGGCGCCGTCGTCGGCCACCGCCTGCATCCCCTGGCCGAGGCGGTGCTCACCGCCGCGCGCGACAGCGACGCGCGCGTGCTGCTGACGGAGAACGCCTCGACCGCCGAGCTGATGCCGCTGGCCGACGACGCGCTCGACCACCGCGTGCCGCTCGTCGAGCACGTGCGGCGGCTGCAGCAGGAGGGGCACGGCGTGCTCGTCCTCACCGCCGCCGACGATGACGCCGCCCTGGCCGCCGACGTCGGCGTCGGCGTGGTCAGGCGACCACCGGCGCCCCCGCGCGGCGACGATGCCGGGCGGCTCCACGACGGGGCGGTCGTGTGCTGGGGCTCGGACCTCATCTGCACCGGCGGGCTGGAACAGGCGTGGCGGGTGATGGTCGCCGTGCGCGCCGCCCGCGAGGCCAGCAAACGCGCGGTGCGGCTGGCCACCGGCGGGTCGGCGCTGGGCGCGCTGCTGGTGGTGACCGGACGCCGCACCACCGCGCCGTTCAACCTCGCCCCGATGCACAGCGCCGCGCTCGTCGCGCTGCTCGGCGGAGTGGTGTCCGCGCGGCGCCTGGCCGCCCGGCCCGCGCCGCAGCCGCTGCCGCGCGTCCAGTGGCACGCGCTGGACCCGCGGGCCGCCGCCGAACAGGCCCTCGCGCTGCGTCCCGCGCCGCCCGCCGAAAAGCCGTCGCGTCCGCGCCTGCCGATACCCGTTCCGCTGCCGGACGGCGTCGGCCGCCGCGCCGGAATGTTCGCCGACGTGGCCCGCGCCGTCGGGCACGAGCTGCGCGACCCGCTGACGCCGGTGCTGGTGCTGGGCGCCGCCGCGTCCGCCGTCGTCGGGTCCGGGGTGGACGCGGGGCTGGTCGGCGGCGTCATGGCGGGCAACGCGCTCATCAGCGGAGTGCAGCGGGCGCGGGCCGAGCGGGCGCTGCGCGACCTGCTGCTCGACCAGCGTCCCCCCGTCCGCCGGGTCCGCGTGGACGGCGACCGGCGGCCGTGGGACGACCCGCTGGTGCGGCGCTGCGAGCCGGTGCCGACCGACAGCGTGCCGGCGGCCGAGCTGCGCGCGGGCGACGTCATCGTGCTCGGCCCGTCCGACCTGGTGCCCGCCGACGCCCGGCTGCTGGCCGCCGACGACCTGGAGGTCGACGAGGCCAGCCTGACCGGCGAGTCGCTGCCGGTGACCAAGTCGGTGGAGGCCGTGCCGGGCGCCGAGCTCGCCGAGCGCAGCTGCATGCTCTACCAGGACACCACCGTGCTCACCGGCCGCGCCTACGCCGTCGTCGTCGCGACCGGCGCCGCCACGCAGGCGGGGCGCGCCGCCGCGCTGGCCGGACGCGGCGCCGCCCCCAGCGGCGTGCAGGCGCAGCTCAACGAGCTGACCCGCGTGGCGCTGCCGGTGACCGGGCTGAGCGGCGCGCTGGTCGGCGCGCTCGGGCTGCTGCGCGGCGCGTCGGTCCGGCAGGCGGTGTCGTCGGGCGTGGCGGTCGCGGTCGCGGCCGTCCCCGAAGGGCTGCCGCTGGTGGCGACCGTGGCGCAGCTGGCCGCCGCGCGCCGCCTGTCGCGCCGCAACGTGCTGGTGCGCAGCTCCCGCACGCTCGGCACCATGGGCCGCGTCGACACCCTGTGCTTCGACAAGACCGGGACGCTGACCGAGGGACGGCTGCGCGTCACCACGCTCAGCGGGCCCGAGGGCGAGGCGCAGTTCGACTCGGCGCTGGGGCGGCGCGTGCTGACGGCCGCCGCGCGCGCCTGCCCGCAGGGAAGCGGCGCGGAGGGGCCGCGTCACGCCACCGACCGCGCCGTCCTGGACGCGGCCGCCGCGCACCTGGGCGGCGACGACGGCTGGCGGCTGGTCCACGAGACCCCGTTCGAACCCAGCCGCGGGTTCTCCGCCGCCACCGGATGGGACGGCGACCGGCCGACCCTCGTCGTCAAGGGCGCGCCCGAGGTCGTCATGGAACGCTGCGACCGCGTCGTGTCCGGCGCCGCCACCAAGGCGCTCACGGCCGAGGGGCGGGACAAGTCCCGGGGCGTCGTGCGGGACCTGGCCGAACGCGGCCTGCGGGTGCTGGCCGTCGCCGAGGCGCGGCCCGACGCGTCCCGGCTCGACGAGGGCAGGGCGGCGCTCAACGGAGAGCGGCTCACGCTGGTCGGGTTCGTCGGCATCGCCGACCCGCCGCGCCGCGACGCCGCCGACGCGATCCGCACGCTCACCGAGGCGGGCATCCGGGTCGTCGTCATCACCGGCGACCATCCCGCCACCGCCCAGGCCATCGCCGCCGAGCTGGGCGTCCCGCACGCCGACCGGGTGCTGACCGGCGCCGAGCTGGACCGGCTCAGCGACCGGCACCGCGCCGCCCGGATCGCCCACACGTCGGTGTTCGCGCGCGTCGGCCCCGAGCACAAGGTCCGCATCGTGCATGCCCTGCGCCGGGCCGGACGGGTGGTCGCGATGACCGGCGACGGCGCCAACGACGCCGCGGCGATCCGGCTCGCCGACGTCGGCATCGGCCTGAGCGCCGGGGACTCGGCCGCCGCCCGCTCCGCCGCCGACCTCATCCTGCCCGGCAGCGACCTGCCCGGCATCACCGAGGCGCTGATGGAGGGCCGCATGCTGTGGCAGAGCGTGCGCAACGCGGTGTCCATCCTGGTCGGCGGGAACGCGGGCGAGATCGCCTTCACCGTGTACGGCACCGCCGTCGGCGGGCGCGCGCCGCTCAGCACGCGCCAGCTGCTGCTGGTCAACACGCTGACCGACATGATGCCCGCGCTGGCCGTGGCGCTGGCGCCGCCCAACGGCGACGGCGAACGCCCGGCCCGCCGCGGCCCGTTCGGCGACCCGCTGCACGAGGCCATCGCGGCCCGCGGCTTCGTCACCGCGCTCGGCTCCATCCTCGCCTGGCAGATCGGCCGCCTCACCGGGCGGCGCCGCCGCGCCGGCACCATGGGCCTGGCCGCCCTGGTCATCACCCAGCTCGCGCAGACGCTGCAGATGGGACGGCACAGCCCGGCCGTGCTGGCGACGTGCGCCGCCTCGGTGCTGGTGCTCGCCGTCGTCATCGAGACGCCGGGCCTCAGCCACTTCTTCGGCTCCGTGCCCCTCGGCCCGGGCGCCTGGGCGGTGGTGCTGGGGTCGGCCGCGGTGGCCGCCGCCGTCTCGGTGTTCGGCCCGCGCCTGCTGCGCCGCCTGCCCGCCCTGAAAGTCCCCGCGCTGAAAGTCCCCGCGCCGAAAGGCGCCGCGCCGAAGAGCCCCGCCGCGGCCCCGTCCCGGGCCGCGGAGCCGGCCGTCAGCGCGTCGCGGCCGTGACGGCTTCGGACCAGATGGACAGGGCCTCGTCGATCTGCTCACCGGTGACGATCAGCGGCGGGATCATCCGGACGACCTGGCCGTACGCGCCGCAGGTGAGCAGCAGCAGGCCGCGCTCGACGGCGGCAGCGTGCGCGCGGCGCGCCGTGCCGGGGTCGGGTTCGCCGTCCGGCGTGCTGAACTCGCTGGCCTGCATCAGGCCCAGGCCGCGCACGTCGCCGACCCGCGGGTGGTCGGCGGCGACCTTGCGCAGGCCGTCGTGCAGCCGCGCGCCCATCTCGGCCGCGTTGGCGACCAGGCCCTCCTCCTCGATCACCTCCAGGGTGGCCAGCGCGGCGGCGCAGGCCACCGCGT
Source organism: Actinomadura sp. NPDC047616 (assembly GCF_040642915.1). Lineage (NCBI taxonomy): Bacteria > Bacillati > Actinomycetota > Actinomycetes > Streptosporangiales > Thermomonosporaceae > Actinomadura > Actinomadura sp. NPDC047616. Next base: position 90,941 of record NZ_JBEYTB010000007.1, on the reverse strand, counting down.
TGCCGCCGTAGGTGCCGCCCTGCGAACCCGGCCGGCCGCGTTCCATCAGGGCGGCCGGTGCGGCGATCGCCGACAGCGGGAACCCGCTGGCCAGGCCCTTGGCGGTGACGACGACGTCGGGACGGACGCCGGAGTGCTCGTGGCCCCAGAACCGTCCGGTGCGGCCGAAGCCGGTCTGCACCTCGTCCATCACCAGCAGGACGCCGTGCCGGTCGGCGCGTTCGCGCAGCCCCTCCAGGAACCCGGGCGGCGCGGGCACGTAGCCGCCCTCGCCGAGCACCGGCTCCACGACGAACGCGGCCGTGTCGTCGGGGTGGCTGACGGTCGCCAGCAGGTGGTCCAGCTCGCGCAGCGCGAAGCGGACCGCCTCGTCCTCGCTCCAGCCGTAGTGGTAGGCGTACGGGAACGGCGCGACCGCGACCCCCGGCATCAGCGGCCCGATGCCCGCGCGGAACTTGGTCCCCGCCGTGGTGAGGGCCGCCGCGCCCATGGTGCGCCCGTGGAAGGAACCCTGGAACACCACGATGTTCTGCCGCGCGGTGGCGTGCCGCGCCAGCCGCACCGCCGCCTCGACCGCCTCGCTGCCGCTGTTGACGTAGAACAGCGCGTCCAGGCCGTCGGGGAGCACCTCGCCCAGTCGCTCGGTGAGCCGCAGCAGCGGCCGGTGCATCACCGTCGTGTACTGGCCGTGGATGAGCGTGGCCACCTGGCGCTGCGCCGCCGCCACGACCTTGGGGTGGCAGTGGCCGGTGCTGGTGACGCCGATGCCCGCGGTGAAGTCCAGCCACCGCCGGCCGTCCTCGTCGATCAGGTGGACGCCCTCGCCGCGGTCGGCCAGCACCGGCGTGGCCTGCTGGAGCAGGGGTGACAGCGTCGCCATGCGCGCCTCCGTAGATTGTCGACAATCTACCGTCCATGGCACCACGGACCGGTCCCCGCTGTCCAGGGCGGGCCCGGCCCGGCGGCCGGGGCGCACGGCCCCGGCACGGCCGGCGGTGTCAGGGCCTGCGCAGGCGCTCGATCGAGTCGGTCATGTGCTCCTCGATGAGGCGCAGCAGCCGCTCCTCCTCGCCGTCGGCGATCGCGTCCACCAGGCGCCGGTGCTCCTCGACCAGCTCGTCCGGCTCGGGGTAGGTGTCCTGCAGCGCGTTCAGGCACATGCGGGTCTCCACCAGCAGCGTCTGCGCCATCCGCTCCAGCCGGGGGCTGCCCGAGGCGCCCACCAGCACCTGGTGGAAGCGCTGGTCGGCGTCGCTCATCGCCACCCGGTCGCGCTGCCGGGCCGCCTCGACCAGGTCCTGCAGCGCCTCGGTCAGCCGCAGCACGGCCTCGCCCCGGTTGCGCGCCATGACCAGCGAGCAGGCGGCCCGCTCGATCGCCAGCCGGGCCAGGTACACGTCCTCGACGTCGCTCTCGTCCAATGTGATCACGAACAGTCCGCGGTGCGGCTCGCTGTGCAGCAGGCCCTCCTGCACCAGGCGCTGCATGGCCTCGCGCAGCGGGCCGCGGCTGATGCCCAGGCGCGCGGCCAGCTCGGCCTCGCCGAGCTGCGTGCCCGGCGCCAGCGAGCCGTACAGGATCGCCGAGCGCAGCTCGTCGGAGACGATCTCCACCGTCGACCTACGCGGGACAGGTTCCAGTTCACCCAGTCGGCCCATGCCAGGGCGCCTCCTCACAGCGTCTGACTGCGCGGGGGCAGCGCCCCGGAGGAGCCGACGTCCGCGGACGGCGTGGCCCCGGGCACCGGTACGGCCGGGCCCCGCGCGGCGAACAGCGTGCCCAGGCCGGAGCGCGGACGCGGCGCGCGCGCCCCGTTCGCGGCCAGGCACAGCCCCTCCCAGACGGTCACCTGGTTGGCGGTGAGCACGGGCTTGCCCACCCGCGCCTCCAGCTCGTCCAGCCACGCGACGGTGTGCAGCGCGGTGTCGGGCACCAGCACCGCCTCGGCGTCGGGGTGGTCGTTGGCGGCCACCAGGTCCAGCACCTGCTCGCGCGTCAGCGTCCCCACCTCGGCGGCGGTGACGATGCCCTCGCACGACAGCGACACCGCCTCCACGCCCGCGCGGCCGAGGAACTCCACGAACCGCTCGGCCACGTCGGCGGGATAGGACGCGGCGACCGCCACCCGGGTCACGCCCAGGTGCCGCGCCGCGTTGACGAACGCGAACGACGTGCTGGACGCGGGCACCCCGGCGGCGTCGCGGACACCGGCGACCTGCTGGGCGGCGCCGTCCCATCCGAAGACGAAACTGCCGCTGGTGCAGGCCCACACCGCCGCGCGCACGCCGAGGTCGCGCAACCGCTGCGCGCCCTCGGCCAGCACCTCGGCCCCGCCGATGTCCAGCAGGGCGTCGACCCGGTGCGCGTCCTCGCGCATGGCGGTGTGCACGACGGCCAGGCGGACGTCGCCGAGCATGCGTTCGATCACCGGGTAGTCGTCCTCGGCGCTGTAGCCGGGGTACAGGAAGCCTACGCCGCCGGGGGGCGCGTCGCTGGGTGCCATGGAATCCGCTCCTGGGAGAGTAGATTGTTTACAATCCTACGCGGGTCGGGGGACGGAGCGCCGCAGGGGGCGGCCGGGTCGCGGGCCGCGCTCAGGCGGCCGGGGTGCCGCTCAGCTGGACGAGCCGCTGCCCCTCTCCGGCGGCGGGACGGCCGATGGCGCGCAGCGCGGCGCACATCGTCACCTGGTTGGCGGTGAGCACCGGCTTGCCCAGCATCCGCTCCAGCGGCGCGATGATGTCGTAGGTCGGCACGTTGGTGCAGCTGATGAACACCGCCTCGGCGTCCGGCCGGTCCACCCGGGCGACCGCGTTGACGATCTCGCCGTACCCCACCTTCCAGATGTGGCTGAGCAGCCCGAGCCCGACGCTCGACACCACCGACACGCCGTGCTCGCCGAGGAACGACACCAGCCGGTCGGTGACGCTGTCGATGTAGGGGGTGACGACGGCGACGCGGCCGGCGTCCAGCAGCCGCAGCGACTCCACCAGCGCGCCGGACGTGGTCGTCGCGGCGGGCGCGCCGGCCGACACCATGGCCGCGTGCAGCGAGTCCTCGCCCGCGGCGCCGTGGATGAAGCTGCCGGACGCGCACGCGTACACCACCACCAGCGGCTCGGGCGCCAGCACGTCGCGGGTGGCCTGCCGGACGATCGAGTGGTCCGACAGGGCCGAGGCCATCTCCACGGTGACCGGCACCGGCACGTACGGCAGCCGGGTCATGTGGAGCGACACGTCGTCGGGCGTCCAGCGCCACAGCTCGCGGTCGAGCGCGAAGTCGAACGGCGCCACCACGCCGACGCCCTGCTGGGCGCGCAGCTCCAGCGGAGGCAGCAGCGCCAGGTCGATGGTCATCCCGGCCGCCGCTTCAGGACTCGTGCCGGCGGTAGGACAGCGTCTCGCCGACCGCGCCCGCGCGCCACACGTCGTTGCACGCCTCGGCCATGCGGTCCAGGCCCTCGACGATGGTGGCGTACACGTTGCCGGGCACCCAGCCGACGTCGCCGTTCAGCAGCAGGTTGTTGCGGCCGTAGAAGATGGCCAGGTCGATGACGCCGGGCAGGCCCTCGATGCCCTTCTCCTCCTTGAACCCCCGGTCGAGCATGCCGCCGGGGAACGAGAAGTACACCACGTCGCCGGGAATGGGGGTGACGGTCGGGTTCTCCAGCCCGACCTCCTCAGGGGCGAACCGCTCCACCATCGTGTAGACCTCGTTGCGGGCGTACTTGGCGTGGTAGGCCGGGCCCGCCAGGGGCAGGGCGTTCCACACCGCCTCGCAGGTGCGCGGCGCGTCCTTCTCCAGGAGTTCCGCGACGCAGGACACGCCGCGGCGTTCCAGCGTGATCGTGATGTGCCTCGGCAATGCCGGCCTCCCCGTGCGCAGGGGTGGGCGAGATCGTCGCTCACCCGAGGGACTGTTCCGTTCGGAGCGCCTTGGGATCCGTCCTGGCCAGTGGGAACGGTTGCGACGGTCTTGCAGCACGTGATCGGCGCGGTCGCCGCCTGCCCGTTGTCCGCGCTGATTGTTGACAATCCTACGATGGCTTCATAGCGTGTCAATGCCTCCACAGGTTGCGTTCCCGTTAACTGACGCCACCCCGCACGAACCGACCCGGACCCCGGGGGCGGGCCCGAGGAGACGCCCAGGGAGGAGCCGGTGCGACGACCCTCGGTCGTGGTGCTGCACGGGGAGGACCGGCCGCCGGACACCGCGAGCATCGAGCGGCTCGCCGACGTGCGGTACGTGCGCGAACCCGACCTGGCGCGCGCGCTGCCGGGCGCCGACGTCGTCTTCGTGTGGGACTTCCTCTCCGACGCCCTGGCCGGAGCGTGGCCGGACACGGGCGGCCCCCGATGGGTGCACACGGCAAGCGCCGGAGTCGACCGTCTGCTCTTCCCCGGCATCGTGGACGGTGACACGGTCGTCACCAACTCGCGAGGCGTCTTCGAGGAGCCCATCGCCGAGTACGTGCTCGGCCTGGTGCTGTGCTTCGCCAAAGACCTGCACACCACGCTGCGCCTGCAGGGCGAACGACGCTGGCGGCACCGCGAGACCGAACGGGTGGGCGGCAAGCGTGCGCTCGTCGTCGGCACGGGCCCCATCGGACGCGCCATCGCCCGCCGCCTGACCGCCGTCGGCGTGCGCGTGGAGGGCGTCGGCCGCACCGGACGTCCCGCCGACCCCGACCTCGGCCGGGTGCACCCCGCCGAACTGCTGCACGACGTGCTCGGCGAGGCCGACTACGTCATCCTGGCCGCGCCGCTGACGCCCGCCACCCGCGGCATGATCGACGCCGCCGCGCTGGCCCGGATGCGCCCGACCGCCCGTCTCATCAACGTGGGGCGGGGGCCGCTGGTCGTCGAGGACGACCTGGTCGCGGCGCTGCGGGCGGGCCGGCCGGCCGGGGCCGCGCTGGACGTCTTCGAAAGCGAGCCGCTGCCCGGGACGTCCCCCCTGTGGGAGCTGCCGCAGGTCATCGTGTCCCCGCACATGTCGGGCGACGCCGTCGGCTGGCGCGGCGAACTGGTCCGGCTGTTCGCCGACAACCTCGCCCGCCACCGCGAGGGCCGCCCGCTGCGCAACGTGGTCGACAAAAGGCTCGGCTACGTCCCCTCAGCCCTCGTCTTCCGCACGCCCCGACCCGAGGGGGTAGGCAGTTGTCCGCAGTCACCGAGGCCACCGAGGCCGCCGACCTGACCGCCGCCGAACTCGCCGGCGCCTACCGCGCCGGGCGTCTGTCGCCGGTCGAGGTCGCCGAGGCGGTGCTGGCGCGCATCGAACGCGTCGACCCCGCGCTCAACGCGTTCTGCCTGGTCGACGCCGAGCGGGCGGTCGAGGCGGCCCGCGCCTCGGCCGAACGGTGGCGGCGCGGCGAGCCGCTCGGCCCGCTCGACGGCGTGCCGGTGTCGATCAAGGACGTGCTGCTCACGCGAGGGTGGCCCACCCTGCGCGGCTCGCGCACGATCGACCCGGACGGCGACTGGTCGCAGGACGCGCCGTCCGTCGCCCGGCTGCGCGAGCACGGCGCCGTGCTCGTCGGCAAGACCACGACGCCCGAGTACGCGTGGAAGGGCGTGACCGATGGCCCGCTGACCGGCGTCACCCGCAACCCGTGGGACCCGTCCCGCACGCCCGGCGGGTCCAGCGGCGGCGCCGCGGCGGCCGTGGCGGCGGGCATGGCGCCGCTGGCGCTGGGCACCGACGGCGGCGGCTCGGTGCGCATCCCCGCCGCGTTCACCGGCACGTTCACCATCAAGCCCACCTACGGGCGCGTCCCGCACTTCCCGGCCAGCCCGTTCGGCACCCTCGCCCACGTCGGCCCGATGACGCGCACGGTGGCCGACGCCGCCGTGCTGCTGGACGCGATCTGCGGGTTCGACGCCCGCGACTGGTCGGCGCTGGAGCCGCCGTCCGCGTCGTTCGCCGACGGCCCCGACGACCTGCGCGGGCTGCGCGTCGCCTTCAGCCCGGCCCTGGGCTTCGCGCGGGTCGATCCGCAGGTGGCCGCGCTGGTGCGGGCCGCCGCGGAGGCGTTCGCCGAGCTGGGCGCCGAGGTGGAGGAGACCGACCCCGGCTTCGCCGACCCGGTGGCCGACTTCGAGGTGCTGTGGTTCGCCGGCGCGGCCAAGGTGGTCGAGCACCTGGACGACGAACGCCGCGCCGAGCTCGACCCGGGGCTGCGTGAGGTGTGCGAGCAGGGCGCGCGGTTCACCGCGCTGCGGTATCTGGACGCGACCGCCCGGCGCATGGAGCTGGGCCTGGTCATGGGCCGCTTCCACGAGCGCTACGACCTGCTGCTGACGCCGACGGTGCCGATCGCGGCGTTCGAGGCGGGCCGCGAGGCGCCGCCCGGCTCGCCGTCGCCGCGCTGGACGAGCTGGACGCCGTTCACCTACCCGTTCAACATGACCCAGCAGCCCGCCGCGAGCCTGCCCTGCGGCTTCACCGCCGAGGGCCTTCCGGTGGGGCTCCAGGTCGTCGGGCCCCGGCATGCCGACGCGCGGGTGCTGGCGGCGTGCCGCGCCTACGAGCGGGCGCGTCCGTGGCACGACCGCCGCCCGCCCGTCCTCGACCCGCCCGCGAAACCATAGGCGGCGGCCGTCCGGCCTTGCGCGGCGGGAACGCGGTGTCTAGTGTCCCGAGCAAGCATTCGCTTGGCTGCGTTCTGGCTCGGGAGGCCCCATGCGTCGCGGCGTCTACCTGCTCGAAGAGGTGGAGTTCCACCCGATGAACTCGCGGCGGCCGCTGGAGTACCTGAAATGGCTCACCGACTACAAGCGCGAGGACGACCGCCGCGCGGCCGGCGCCGCCGAGCTCACCGCGGGCATGTCGATCCGGTCCCGCGAGATCGACCTGGTCGGCGCGTTCTACGCCGTCGGCATCACCGGCCACCCGCAGTTCAAGGTGGTGACGCTGTGGGACTGCCACGGCGGCTGGGACGGCGGCTGGCGGCAGATGCTGGAGATCTACGACGACGTGCAGCGCAACCTGTTCCTGTCCGACATCGACGACCTGCGCTTCGGCGCGTACTCGCGGCCGCTGGGCGCCGCGCCCGGCAGCCCGGCCGTGGCCGACCTGCTGGCCGACGGGTACGCCGCGCCGCTGTACGTGTTCGAGAGCGCGCGGGTGCGGCCCGGCGCGGTGCTGGACTACCTGGCCGCCGTGCGCGAGGAGCGGGCGCCGCTGCTGGCCGACCACGGCCACCGGCTGGTCGGCGCGTACGAGGTGCAGTTCTGCGACGCCGAGGCCGTCGTCCTGTGGGGCACCGACATCGACGCCCACCTGGCGCTGCAACGGGCCCGCGACGCCGCGCTCGGGCTCGACGACGAGGTCGCCCCCGACCACCGGCTGATCTCCTGGCGCAAACGCGCCCGCGAGTTCCTCGACGGCCCCTGGCGCGAGACCCTCCTCAGCCCTTACCCGGGCAGCAAGCTGGCCCCGCGCTAGGCGTCCTCGTTCTCCTCGCGGTTCCTGCGCCTGCGGGCCCTGCGCCTGACGCCGACCCCGCCCCAGAACGAGAACCCGCTGACGACCACCCGGGGAGCGCCGGGGGCGCCCGGGCCGCTGGCCCGCCCGTCGAAGCCGCCCATGACGCCCAGCCCCGTGACGTGCACCGTGACGTCGTCGGGCGCGATGATCTCGATGCCGCCCATGACGGCGAAGGCGCGGATGCGGACCTCGCCCGAGGTGTAGCGCGCGTCCCGCAGGTCGATCTTGCCGCCGCCCCAGAAGGCGAACGCGGTGAACTTCGGCGGGACCGCCCACACGCCCTGGCGGCTGAACCCGCCCAGCACCCCGATCCCGGTGCGCCAGGTGGGCGCCTCGCCCACGGCGAGCCGCGCGCCGGCGCCCGGGACCGGCGGGTCCGGACGGCCGGTGACCGGCAGGTCGCGCGTCAGCGGCTCCAGCTCGGCGTAGGTCTTGGCCGCGTACACCGCCTCCAGGCGCTCCTCCAGCTCCTCCATGCTGATACGGCCGTCGCCGGCGGCCTCGCGCAGCACCATGGCGACGCGGTCGCGGTCGGCGTCGGAGGCGCGCAGCTCCGGCGCGGGCAGGGGGTCGCGCCGGTCGGGGAGGTCGGTCATGCGGCGAGCCTATCCCTCCGCGGCCACGGCCTCTCGGCGCTCCAGGCGAACGACGATCGACTTGGACGTGGGCGTGTTGCTCACCTCGGCGGTGCTGTCGAGCGGGACGAGCACGTTCGTCTCGGGGAAGTAGGCGGCCGCGCAGCCGCGCGCCGTCGGGAACGCCACGATCCGGAACGCGGGCGCGCGCCGTTCCACGCCGTCGGTCCACTCCGACACCAGGTCGACGGTCTCGCCGTCGGCCAGGCCGAGCGCCTCCAGGTCGGCGGGGTTGACGAACACGACGCGGCGTCCGGCCTTGATGCCGCGGTAGCGGTCGTCCAGCCCGTAGATGGTCGTGTTGTACTGGTCGTGGCTGCGGACGGTCTGCAGCAGCAGCCGCCCGTCGGGGACGCGCAGCACCTCCAGCTCGTTCACGGTGAGCGCGGCGCGGCCGGACGCGGTGGGGAAGCGGCGGCCGTCGCGCGGCGGGTGCGGCAGCGTGAAACCACCGGGCCGGCGGACCCGGGCGTTGTAGTCCTCGAAGCCCGGCACCACCCGCGACACGTGGTCGCGGATCACGTCGTAGTCGCGTTCCATCGCCGTCCAGTCGATGCCCGTCTCACCGAGGACGGCGCGGGCCAGGCGGCACACGATCGCGACCTCCGACAGCAGGTGCGGCGAGGCGGGGGCCAGGCGCCCGCGCGAGGCGTGCACCATGCCCATCGAGTCCTCCACGGACACCAGTTGCGGCCCGGACGCCTGCACATCCCGTTCGGTGCGGCCCAGCGTCGGCAGGATCAGCGCCTGCTCCCCGGTGACGGCGTGCGAGCGGTTCAGCTTGGTCGACACGTGCGCGGTCAGCCGGCAGTTGCGCATCGCCGCCTCGGTCACCGCCGAGTCGGGGGTGGCGCGGACGAAGTTGCCGCCCATGCCGAAGAACACCTTGACCCCGCCGTCGCGCATGGCGCGGATGGCGTCCACGGTGTCCAGGCCGTGCCGGCGCGGCGGCTCGAAGGAGAACTCCGCGGCCAGCGCGTCCAGGAACTCGGGCTTGGGCTTCTCGTAGATGCCCATCGTCCGGTCGCCCTGCACGTTGGAGTGGCCCCGCACCGGGCACACGCCCGCGCCGGGCCTGCCGATGTTGCCGCGCAGCAGCAGGAAGTTGACGACCTCGCGGATGGTGGGGACGGAGTTGCGGTGCTGGGTGAGGCCCATCGCCCAGCACACCACGATGCGGTCGGCGGCCAGCACGTCCCCGAGCGTCGCGGCGATCTCGGCGCGGGTCAGGCCGGTGGCCTCCAGCACGTCGTCCCAGTCCAGCGCCTTGACGTGCTTCTCGAACTCGGCGAACCCGGTGGTGTGCGCGGCGATGAACTCGCGGTCGACCGCGTTCGGCGCGTCCGACTCCAGCAGCATGCGGTTGAGCGCCTGGAACAGGGCCAGGTCGCCGTTCAGCCGGATCTGCAGGAACCGGTCGGCCAGCGCCGTGCCGCGCCCCGCGACGCCGGACGGCCGCTGCGGGTTGCGGAACCGCATCAGCCCCGCCTCCGGCAGCGGGTTGACGGCCACGATCCGCGCGCCCGCCTTCTTGGCCTTCTCCAGGGCCGACAGCATGCGCGGATGGTTGGTGCCGGGGTTCTGCCCCACCACGAAGATCAGGTCGGCCTGGTACAGGTCCTCCAGGAGCACCGAGCCCTTGCCGATGCCGATCGTCTCGGTCAGCGCGGACCCGGACGACTCGTGGCACATGTTGCTGCAGTCGGGCAGGTTGTTCGTGCCGAACGCGCGGGCGAACAGCTGGTAGGCGAACGCGGCCTCGTTGCTGGTGCGGCCGGAGGTGTAGAAGACGGCCTCGTCGGGGGAGGACAGCGCGTTCAGCTCGCGGGCGAGCAGGGCGAACGCCTCGTCCCACGACACCGGCTCGTAGTGGTCGGAGCCCGCGCGGCGGAGCATCGGCTCGGTGAGGCGGCCCTGCTGCCCCAGCCAGTGGTCGGTGCGCTCGCCCAGTTCGGCGACGGTGTGCCGGGCGAAGAACTCGCGGGTGACGCGGCGGGTGGTGGCCTCCTCGGCGACGGCCTTGGCGCCGTTCTCGCAGAACTCGGCCACGTGCCGGTGGTCGCCCTCGGGCCAGGCGCAGCCCGGGCAGTCGAACCCCTGCTTCTGGTTGACGCGCAGCAGGGTCAGCGCGGTGCGCCGCGCGCCCATCTGCTCCCAGGACTGGCGCAGCGCCGTGGTCACGCCGGGCACGCCCGCCGCCCACGTCTTCGGCCCGGAGACCTCCAGGCCCGAGTCGTCGAAGTCGTCCACCGGCGCCTTACGCGGCATCGTCACGTCCTCCCAGCTCACCTGACGTCCCCCCACTGTCGCATGCCCGGCGGGCGCCGGGCGCGCGGGGATCCGGCGAATGGAAGATCAGGTTCCGGCGAGGGCGGCGACGACCGGGGCGAACGCGTCCAGGTCGCGCTCGTCGTGCAGCACGTAGTACGACAGGCCGCACTCCTCGTGCCAGCGCAGCAGCCGGTCGCGGTCGGCGGCGACGTCGCCGGTGAGGACCTGCGGGGTGCCGGCCTGCGCGTCCGGGGCGGCGGCGCTCCAGGAGGCGGCCGCGGCGTCCGGCCGCACCCGCAGCACGGAGGTGCCGAGCTCGATGGCCGGGAAGCGCTCGCCGGCCGCCTCCCGCAGGACGTCGACCTTGCGGCGGAACGCGTCCGGGCCGCCGTCGGCGGTGTCGGGGCCGGAGCCGTCCGGCCGCACCCGCAGGGTGAGGTTGACGATGTCGGCCTCGCGCGCGGCCAGGCGCAGCATGCGCGGCCCGCCGCCGCCCAGCATCAGGCGCGGCCCGGGGCGCTGGACGGGCCGCGGCTCCTGCTCCAGCCCGTCGACGCGGTAGTGCTCGCCCGCGAACGTGAACGGGCCGCCGCGCCACAGCCCCTTCAGCACGGCGATCGCCTCGGCCAGCCGGTCGACGCGCATCCCCGGCGGGTCCAGCCGCAGCCCGGCGCCGGCGTAGTCGCGGGCCATCCAGCCGGTGCCCAGCCCGAATTCCAGCCGCCCGTCCGACAGCAGGTCGACGGTGGCGGCCTCCTTGGCCAGCACGGCCGGATGCCGGAAGTCGTTGGCGAACACCAGCGTGCCGACCCGCAGCCGGGTCGTGGCGCAGGCGGCCGCCGTCATCGCCGCCACCGGGGCCAGGCGCGGGCCGACGAGATGGTCGGGGACGAGCAGCGCGCCGAAGCCGAGATCCTCCAGGCGCCGGGCCTTGTCCGCCCAGGCCCGGCCGGAGTCGGCCAGGCGCAGCACGGCGGCGAACCGGAAGGGGCGCGGACCACGGGACGGACGGGGCATCGGCGGCCTCCAGATGTTACCAAGCGCTTGCTCAGTAGCATCGGCGGCGCTACCGTCCTGCACAAGACCCGGCTCCGTTGGTGAGGGGCGATGCCCATGGGCGTTGCGGCGTTGCGCGCACCGGTGCGCGAGGTGACCGACGAGGAGGTGGCCCGCTTCCGCGAGCACGGCTGGGCCCCGCTGCCCGGCCTGGTCGAGCCGGGGTTCGTCGCCGGCCTGCGAGAACGCGCGCTCGACCGGCTGGCCGGACGGCGCGGGCGCTTCCGCAACGGCTACGTCGACCGCGCGTTCGGCCAGGACCGCGACATCGCCCGCCACGACGAGGCGTTCGCCGCGCTGGCGCTGTCGCCCCGCCTGGGGCGCAACGTGATCCGCCTGCTCACCGGGGTCGACGCGGTACGGCTGCAGGTCACCAACCTGCTGGTCAAGGAACCCGCCGGCGGCGACGGCCACGGCGCCACCGTCTTCCACCAGGACTTCCCGTGGATGCCGATGGACCGCTCGGCCATGCTCACCGTCTGGCTCGCCCTGGACGACGTGCCCGCCGACATGGGGGCGCTGCGCTTCTACAACGGCTCGCACCGGTACGGCTCCCTCGGCCGCAGCTTCGTCCGCGACGGCGACGACGCCCTCAGCAACCACCCCTGGCTGGAGACGCTCGAACTGTCCGAACCGCTCGACCTGGCGGCCGGCGACGCCACCGTGCACAGCGCCCTGGTGATCCACGGCGCCCCGGAGAACCGGCGCGACCGCCCCCGCCTGTCGTTCACCGCCACCTACTTCGACGCCGCCGCCCTCTACACCGGCGCCCCGTACGGGCAGACCGACGACCTCGGCCTGAAGGTGAACGAGCCGTTCGACCACCCCCGGTTCCCGGTGGTGCCCACGGCATGATCGAGACGGTTCGCGGTCCGGTCGCCGACCCCGGCGCCACGCTGATGCACGAGCACATCTTCGGGCTGAGTCCCGAGATCCTGTGGAACTGGCCCGACATCCCCGAGGGCTGGGACCTCGAGGCCCGCGCCCGCGAGGCCGCCGCCAGGCTGAACGAGCTCAAGGCCGCCGGGATCGACACGATCGTCGACCTCACCGTGATCGGTCTCGGCCGGTACGTCCCGGCGGTGCGGCGGGTCGCCGAGCAGACCGAGGTCAACATCGTCGCGGCCACCGGCCTCTACACCTACGACGCGCTGCCCGCCTACTTCGGCAACCGCGGCCCGGGCACGCTGTTCGGCGGCCCCGACCGGCTCGCCGAGTTCTTCGTCCGCGACATCACCGAGGGCATCGGCCGCACCGGCGTCAAGGCGGGCATGCTCAAGTGCGCCACCGGGCGGCAGGGCCTCACGCCCGGCGTGGAACGGGTCATCCGCGCCGTCGCCGCAGCCCACCGCGAGACCGGCGTGCCGATCACCACGCACAGCGAGTCGTCCACCCGCAACGGCCTGGACCAGCAGAAACTCCTCGCCGAGGAGGGCGTCGACCTGTCCCGCGTCGTGATCGGCCACGCGGGCGACTCCACCGACCTGGACTACCTGGAGGAACTCCTCGCGGCCGGCTCGTACCTGGGCATGGACCGCTTCGGCATCGAGTTCACCTCCTTCGAGGACCGCGTCGCCACCGTCGCCGCCCTGTGCGAACGCGGCCACGCCGGCCGGATGGTGCTGTCGCACGACTCGTACTGCTTCAACGACCGCTTCGACTGGGACGTCGTCCGGCGCCGCCACCCGAACTACCACCTGCTGCACATCTCCCGCGACGTGCTGCCCGCGCTGCGCGACCGGGGCGTCACCGACGCCCAGATCCACCAGATGCTCGTCGTCAACCCCCGCGACATCCTCACCGGAGGCCGTCCGTGACCACCCCCGCGCCCGCCCCCGGCCGCACCCCCGCGCCGAATCCCGCGCACACCGCCACGGACTTCGACGTCACCGCCGACTGGCACGTCGCCGACCCCTACCCGTTCCTGCGGCGGCTGCGGCACGAGCAGCCGGTGTTCTGGAGCGACCACCTGAAGATGTGGGTGCTCACCCGCTACGACGACGTGCGCGCCGCCTACCGCGACCACACGCGCTTCTCCAGCGTCGGATCGCTCACCCTCTCCCGCACCCTCACCGACGAGGTCAAGGAGACGCTGGGGGAGCACCGGTCCTTCCTGGACAACTTCGCCGCCAACCTCGACCCGCCCCGGCACACCGCCATCCGCCGGGCGATCTCCCGCGCGTTCACGCCCCGCGCCGTCGAACGGCTCGGCGACGACTTCCGCACCAAGGTCGACGCGGCCATCGACGCGGTGCTGCCCGCGGGCCGCGCCGACTTCGTCGCCGACCTGGCCCATCCGCCGTCCGCCCGGCTGGCCGCGGTGTTCATCGGCGTCCCGCCCGAGGACGAGCAGCGGGTCAAGCGGTGGGTGCTGTCGTGGTTCCAGCTGTTCCTGTCGCCCCAGCCGCCCGACCGGCAGCGCGAGCTGGCCCAGGACTTCCTCAAGTACCTCGACTACATCGACCGCCTGGTCACCGAGCGCCGCGCCGAACCGCGCGACGACTTCGTGTCGCTGATGGCCGAACTCGTCCCGCACGACCTTTCGCACCGGGAGGTCGTGGAGACGATCAGCGCGCTGCTGCTCGGCGGCAACGACACCGTGCCCAACGGGCTGTCCAACGCCGTCTACCGGCTGCTGCGCGACCGCCGCGACTGGGAGGCGCTGCTCGCCGACCCGTCGCTGATCCCCGGCATGGTCGAGGAGACGCTGCGCGTCGACGGCGCCAGCCTCGGCAGCTTCCGCACCACGACCACCGACGTCACCCTGCACGGCGTGACGATCCCGGCGGGCGCCCAGGTGCTGCTGCACGCCGACTCCGCCGGGCACGACGAGACCGTCTTCCCCGACCCCGAACGCTTCGACATGCGCCGGGCCAACGCCCGCGACCACATGGTGTTCGGGTACGGCGTGCACCACTGCGTCGGCGCCGCGCTCAGCCGCCTCAAGATGAAGATCGCGTTCGAGCGGCTCACCACCCGGCTGCCCGGCCTGCGCCAGCCGCCCCAGCGGGTCGCCTACCGCCGCAGCCTGGTCGGCCGCGGCCTGACGGGCCTGCGGGTGGAGTGGTGAGCGGCGCGCGGGTGAGGGGCGGATCCCTGCGCCGCTACCGGCCGGCCGGTCAGCGGGCGGAGAAGTAGCGGCGCGGGTTGGCGACGAGCATCTGGTCGATCTGGGCGTCGGTGACCCCGGCCGCGCGCAGCGCGGGCAGCACGTCGTCGCTGATGTGCCGGTAGTGCCAGTTGGGCGCCAGCTCGCGCAGGCTTTCGGGGTCGGGGCCGAACCAGTCGATGTAGCAGCTGGCGTCGTGGCTGAGGACCATGCGGTCGGCGTAGCCGCGCTCGCACAGCGCGGCGATCGTGGCGACCCGGTCGGCGGTGGGGTTGAGCAGGTCCAGCCCGAAGCGGTCCATGCCCAGGATGGCGCCGGTGTCGGCCAGGGCGGCCAGGTAGTCCAGGTCGTTGCTGTCCCCGGCGTGCCCGACGACGACCTTGGTCAGGTCCACGCCCTCCGCACCGAGGATCTCCAGGACGGGCCGCCCCGCCTCGCTCGGGCTGTGGGTGTGGACGGTGATCGGGGCGCCGGTCTCGCGGTGCGCGGCGGCCACGGCCCGCAGCACGCGCTCCACGCCCTGGGTGAGGCCGGGGGCGTCCACCGCGCACTTGAGGAAGGCGGCCTTGACGCCGGTGTCGGCGATGCCCTCGGTCAGGTCGCGCACGAAGTCGGCGACCATCGGGTCGGGCCCGTCCAGCAGCGCGCCCGGGGCGCGGTGCAGGTAGGGGAACGGCACGTCGTTGTAGGTGTAGAGGCCCGTGGCGACGATGATGTTGAGGCCCGGCACCTGCTCGGCGATCCGCTGGATGCGCGGAACGTAGCGGCCGATGCCCCACACGGTGGGGTCGGCGATCGTGGTGACGCCCAGGTCGCGCAGCTCGCGCAGCCGGGCCACCGCGTCGGCGACGCGCTCCTCCTCGTCCCACCAGGCCCCTGCGCCGTAGTTGGCCATGTGCTCGGCGGACACGACGAACACGTGCTCGTGCATCAGCGTGCGGCCGAGGTCGGCGACGTCCACCGGACCGCGCACGGTCTCGACTGCTGGCATGGGCTCCTCCTGGTCACATACCGGGTCGGTCCTGTAGGTGCAGCACGGCGTCGCGGACGTCGGCGAGCTCGGCGTCCCAGTCGTCCGGCGCGTCCAGGGGGACGAGCACGAACTTCGACAGGCCGGCGCCGACCAGCCGCCCGAGATGGGCCTCGGCCTCCTCCAGCGTGGGGATGACGGAGCCGAGCGGGGCCGGGCCGCGGATGGCGCGCACCCGGGCGAACCGCTCCTCCGCCGCGGGCGACAGCGGGCCGCGCCGGTACGGGACGACCGCGCCGAAGTGCTCCTCCTCGATCTCCCGTCCCGCCTCCGCCGCGGCCCGCTGGACGGTCTTGCGGCCGCGTTCGGCGTCGGGGGGCGTGACGAACGAGGCCAGCCAGCCGTCCGCCAGGCGCCCGGTGCGGCGCAGTTCGGCGTCGGCCGCGCCGCCCATCCACACGTCGAAGCCGCCCGCGGCGGGCTTGGGCTCGATCCGCAGCCGGTCGTAGTGGTAGCGGGGGCCGTCGTGGGTGACCTCGTCCTCGGCCCAGAAGCGGCGCAGCAGCGGCAGCACCTCCTCCAGGATCGCGGCGCGCTCCTCGCGGCGCACGCCGAACGCCTGCTGCTCGCCCGGGTGGCGGATGCCGAGGCCCACGGCGGGCAGCAGCCGCCCGTCCGACAGGCGGTCGAGGGTGGCCAGCTCCTTGGCCAGCAGCGCGGGCGGCCGTCCGGGCAGCGCCAGCACGGCGGTGCCGAGCTTGATCCGGGAGGTGAGCGCGGCGGCGTAGGTGAGGGTGACCAGCGGGTCCCCGGCCGGGCCGGTGGCGCGCTCGCTGACCCACAGCGAGTCGAAGCCCTCGCGTTCCAGGCCGTGCACGAGCGCGGCCAGGGCGTCGGGCGAGGGGGCCGAGCCGAGAGGCGGCGCGAAGCCGATACGGACGATCACCCTACCGACCGTACGGCCCGTCAATTCGGCGAGGCAATCCTCGGGCGGGCGATGACCGCGGCGGCCACGGCGGCCAGCGCGACGGCCCCGATCGTCACCGTCATCGGCACGGCGGTGTCCGGCCCCGCGATCCCGGCCAGCGGCGCGGCGGCCCCGCCGAGGGCGAACTGCCCCACGCCGATCAGCGCCGACGCGCTGCCCGCCACCCCGGGCGGACGGCCCGACAGCGCCAGCGCCGTGGCGTTCGGCATGACCAGGCCCTGCGCCGCGACCACCAGGAACAACGCGGGCAGCACGGCCGCCAGCCCCGCCCCGGCGAGCACGGCCGCCACCAGGGCCACGGCGCCGGCCGTCTCGATCGCCAGGCCGACGCCCAGCAGACGCCGCAGCGGCACCCGCCCCGCCAGCCGCCCGCTGACCTGCCCGGCCGCCACGATCCCGAGCGCGTTCACGCCGAACACCGCGCTGAACGCCTGCGGCGACAGGCCGTACACGTCCTGCAGCACGAACGGCGACCCGGAGATGTAGGTGAACATCGCCGCGAACGACAGGCCCAGGGCCGCCGCGTACCCGACGAACGCCCGGTCGGCCAGCAGCGAGCGGAACGTGCCGAGCGTGGCGCGCACGCCGCCGGTCGCGCGGCGCTCCGGCGGCAGCGTCTCCTCCAGCCCCGCCAGCGCCGCCAGCAGCAGCGCGACGCCGATGCCCGCCAGCACGGCGAACACGCCGGGCCAGGGCGTCACCCGCAGCAGCTGCCCGCCCAGCACCGGCGCCAGGATCGGCGCCAGCCCGTTGACGAGCATGAGCGTCGAGAAGAACCGCGCCGCCGCGACCCCGTCGTAGCGGTCGCGCACGATCGCGCGGGCGATGACGATGCCCGCCGCGCCCGCCATGCCCTGCACCAGCCGCAGCGCGATCAGCGTCTGCACGCTCGGCGCGGCCACGCACAGCAGGGACGCCACCGCGTACGCGGCCAGCCCGATCATCAGGGGGCGGCGGCGCCCCCACGCGTCGCTGAGCGGGCCCGCGACGGCCTGGCCGAGGGCGAGCCCGACCACGCAGGAGGTCAGGGTGAGCTGCGCGGTGGACGTGCCGGTCGACAGGTCGTCGGCCAGCCGCGGCAGCGCCGGCAGGTACATGTCGATCGACAGCGGCGCAACGGCGGTCAGCGCGCCGAGGATGACGATCGTCCGGAGCCGTCCGGCGGGCAGGTCGCGCCGGCGTCCCGTGCCGGTGCGTCCCGCCTCGGCGGCGGGGCGCGGTTCTGCTCGTGTCATGGGGCCTCGCTTCGCGACCGGTTCACAGGGTGGAGACGACCTGGTCGAACGCCAGGCGCGGGTGGCGGGGGAAGTAGGCGTCCGGCGCGGGCCTGCCGATGTTCACCACGGCGATCACCTGCTGCCCGGTGCCCGCCAGGAACTCCCGCTCGATGCCCTCGGCGTCGAACCCGGTCATGGGCCCGGCGGCCAGCCCGGCCGCGCGGATGCCGACGATCAGGTAGCCGAGCTGCAGGCCGGCGTTGAACCGGGCCACGGCCGGGCGCCGGGGGTTGGCGGCCATGGCGTCGCGGGCACCCGGCTTGTGCGGGAAGACGGTCGGCAGGTGCTCGTGGAAGTCGCCGTCGGCGGTGACGATCGCGGTGAGCGGGGCGGCGGCGGTCTTGGCCCGGTTGCCCTCGGCCATGTGCGGCAGCAGCCGCGCCCTGGCCTCGGGGGAGCGGATCAGCAGCAGCCGCATCGGCTGCCCGTTCATGGCGGTGGGACCCCATTTGACCAGCTCGTAGATCGCACGCATCTGCTCCTCGGTCACCGGCTCGTCGGTGAAGGAGTTGGCGGTGCGGGCCTGGCGGAACAGCAGGTCCTGCGCCGCCTCGTCGAGGACGAGGGCGTTGCCGGACACGACGGTCGTCATGGGTCCCCTTCTGGTCGGCTCCGGTGGGATCTTCTGTGGAGCCGTAACAGGATGACGAAGCGTTATCTGCCGCGTCAGACAGTGGGTTTCGTCACACCCTCGGCCGCCGGGGCGGTGACACGGGGTCAGTAGGGCAGGTGGGGCAGGCGCAGGGCCGCCGCCACGACCGCGCCGGCGAGGGTGGCGACGGTCAGCACCGACAGGCCCGTCAGCAGCGCCCACCGCCCCACCTGGTAGCCGACGGGGACGCGGGCGCTGTCGCGGCCCCGCACCGGCCAGGGGGCGCGCAGCGGGGCCGTGCCCGGCACCTCCTGACCGGCGGCGCCGGCGGCCGCGTGCGGCGGCTCCCCGCCGGCCGGCAGCCCCGACACCCAGCCGAGCAGCTCGGCCACCTCGGCGGGCGGGGTCTCCAGGCCCGAGCCGAAGTAGCGGACCTCTCCGGCCACCTGGTCGAGCGCGCGGACGATGTTGCCGAGGCCCACGCCCTCCAGCCAGCGCCGCACCGCCTCCTCCGGCCCGCCGGCGTCCCGGCCGATCTCGGTGCGCTCCAGCAGGTCGATCTTGGTGACGACGACGGCGACGCGCTTCTGGCGGCCCCGGTCGGGACGCGACCGCAGCTCGTTCAGCACGCGTTGCAGGGTGTCGGCGGGATCCTCCTCCGACGAGGCGGCGGAGGCGTCCACCCGCCGCCGTTCCTCGGTGGTCAGCGACCGGCGCACCAGCGGCAGCGCGAACGGGTCGACCACGAACAGCAGCGCCTCGCCGTGGTCGAGGTAGCGCAGCGACTCCACCTCGGTGGCGCCGGTGTAGTGCTCGCCCGCCGGGTCGAACAGGTACAGGATGCGGCGCGCCCGCCCGGGCAGGTCGACGTCCACCATGGTCGCCAGGGGCAGCTCGGGGCCGGTCTTGGCGGGACGGCCGCCGCGCCCGAACTCCCGGATGGCCCCCGCGTAGGCCTCGGCGTGGCGCCGCTCCACGAACGCCAGCCGTCCCCTCACCGCACGCGCCTGGGCGTGCAGGGCACGGATCCCCAGGAACATGAACGTGGTCTTGCCCGCCGCGGGTCCGCCCACGAACGGGAGGGGTTCGACGCGGACGCGTCCGATCCGCTCGGGCAGCCGTCCGCCGCAGTGGGGGCAGTACGCGGCCAGGCGGAACCGGCCCAAGGGCACGGTCGTCGGCAGCCGTGCCCCGCACCGGCACACGTGCCGGAACGCTCCCGCGCGCCCCGGGGCCAGCCGGGGGTGCCTCACCCCGCAGCCGGGGCACTCGTACACCGGCAGCGCGATCTTCTCGTAGCAGAACGGGTGGGGGCAGGTCTGCAGGATGCGCCCGTACACCATGAACCCGCGTTCCACCGCCGCCAGCACCAGCACGCACACCAGCCACCCCGTCAGGCCCACGGCGGCCACCACCGCGTACAGCACGGAGAAGGCGACGCCCAGGGCGGCGGCGGGCAGGGCGGCGGCCACGATGCCCGCGCACAGGGCCAGCCATACGGGGAAGGTGAAGTACCCCCAGGGCCCGCCCAGAAGCATCCGGGTGAGCCACATGACGACGTACCGGGCCATCACCCAGATGCGGGGGACGACCGTGCGGGCTATGGCCCACCAGTCACGCCACACCTGCACCAGCAGATAGTGCCGGTACGCCACTTTCGGTTCGGTCACCGGGGACGGACCGGTGACGCTGGAGGTCGCCAGGGCCTGGCACGCGTGCAGGTAGTACAGGCCGAGCGCGGCGCCCCCGGCGGCGACCAGCGAAGCCGGGAACAGGACGGGGAACACGATGACGAAGCCCAGCCACATCGCCCCGACCCACACGGCGAGCAGCAGCAGGATGACGACGGGATGCACGGCTCACCCGCCCCCCGCGCGTCCCTCGCCGAGCAGGTCGCGCAGCACGGCACGCAGCTCCGGCTCGGCCGCCAGGTACGCCTCCAGCTGGCGACCGGAGATCCACTTGGCGGCCGCCGCCCGCGCCCACGCCTCCAGCCCCGGTTCGGGCACCCCGCGCCGCCGCAGCCGCAGCACCACCTCGACCAGCTCGTTGCGTTGGGCGATCTCGGCGCCGCGCAGCGGGGACCGCCCCGTGCGGGACCGGTCGGGCAGGTCGGCCGTCCAGCGCGCGCCCAGCCGCGCCCGCACGGGGACGGGCGCGGCGGCCAGCAGCGCGGCACGGAACCGGGGACGGTGGTTCGCCAGCCTCCGCGCGGCCGCGGTGAACGCGTCCTCGGCCAGGCGCGAGCCGCCGCCGGAACCGCCCATCAGCGTCTCGAGCGCCTGCGCGACGACGCGCGGCCGAGGGGACGTGACGGCCTCGGCGTAGGCCTGCACCAGGGCGGCGTCGTGCGCGGCGCGGCCGTCGGGCAGCGAGACCCGCACCGCCGCCGCCAGCCGCAGCGTCCCCGTCGCGGTCAGCGCGTCACCCCCGGTGGCCGCATCGCCGGCGGCGGCCCGCGCGAACACGCGGCACGGCAGGACGGCCAGCGGCGCGTACGCGGCGACCGCCTCGGGGTGGGCGTCGAGCAGTTCCAGGCACTCCGAGGGCGTCGGCGGCGTCTCCCAGATCTCCCGCAACGCGGCGTCGGCCGGGCCCAGCCGGACGAGCCTGCCGGTCACGGCGACGCGGCGGTCGCGGTGGCGGCGCCCGATCGACGCCAGCACCAGGGCGACGATCTGGGACGGCGCGCTCCTGAGCACGGCGCTGTGCTCGTACAGCACGTCGCACGCCGCGTCCGTGAGCACCTTCGCCCGGACGGTGTCGTCCGCCGCCGCGAGGCCCCGCAGCGTTCCCGACAGCAGCGGCTCCAGCGCGTGCGGCGGGCACGTCCTGAGCGCCGCCGGGACGTCGGCGGCGCCGCCCCGCGCGCGGTCCGCCGCCGCCGTGCCCAGCTCGGCCAGGTCGAGCTCCGTGCCCGCGCGGGCCGCGACGGAGGCCATCCGCGCCACCTCGGTCAGGTCGGGGGCGGAGGCCAGGGCACGCCGGACGCACCGCGCGGCCACGTCGGCGGCGCCCGCCGCACGCGCCCAGTCGTGGATGGTCAGGGCCAGGTCGAACCCCATCGCGGGCACACCGGCCACCAGGTCGCGCCACACCCAGTCGGGGATCGCGGTGCCGTGCCGCGCCAGCAGCGCCGCCGCGGCCTTCTCGTCGGCGGGCGCCACGGTCGAGTCGCCCCGGCACAGCGCCAGCAGCCCCGCGGCTCGTTCGAGACCGCCCGGGTCGAGGTCCGAGGACGAGTCGAGCAGGGCCAGCTCGCCGAGCGCGTCCAGGCCCGCGAAGTCGAACTCACGCCAGCAGCGCGCCACCGTACGCGCGAACCGGCTCTCCTCGCCGCCGCCCGGCGGAGCCTGGTCGACGGGCTGCTCGACGGGGAACCATTGCGGCGAGCCCTGGTGCTGGGCGGCCGCCCACACGTCCGGGGTCGTGCCCACGAGACGTTGTGCCGCGCCGTCCGGATCGGCGCTGTAGGTCACGAACGACATGCGCGCGGCCGCCGCCATGGGAAGCGAGTACGACAGCACCGCGATCCACCGGGCCGTCAGCTCGACGTCGGAGGCGACCAGCACCACCCGCCCGTGCCCCTGAGCGAGCACGGCCGTGACCGCGTCCACCAGGCGGGTCAGCAGCGCGTACGGGTCGCCCGGCGCGCTCGCCAACCACTCCGCCAACGCCTCGGGGGCCATCGCCGAGCCCGGCGTCAGGTCATCCAGGGGCGCGAGTTCGTGCGCGTCCGACGGGGCGTCCGCCCACAACGGCGCCTGCCACAGTTCGGCCGCGCGCACCCCCTCCATCTCCTCGGGGTCGGCCACCACCGCGTGCGCGAAGAAGTTGCCGAAGCGGCCCGAGTAGTCCTGCCCCAGGTACCGGCATCGCAGCAGCAACGGCCGTCCGCCCACCCGGTCGTACAGGAACGCCACGGGAAAACGCGCCAGCTCCCCGTCGTCGGGCGACAGCGGCGCGTCCGGCGGCGGCCGGTAGGACAGGAACGGCGTCACCTGCGCGCGCACCCCCTCCGGAACACCGGGCGTCTCGGCCACGAACTGGAACCCGGCCCGGCCGGTCGGGCCGCTCCGCGCCGATGTGTAGTGCATCTGCCAGGCCATGCGCCCTCATCCCCCCGAATCCAGGCCGGCCGGCTGCGGACGCACGCCGTCGAGCATGCCGAACCGGTACAGCAGCCACAGCAGCGGATCCTCGGCCCGGTACGGCCGCACGCCGCCGGGACCGACCCTGCCGTCCTCCGGCATGCCCCCCAGCGCCGACACCCCGAACAGCGCGTAGTCGGCGTACTGCTGGTCCAGGTACACGTCCAGCTGCCCGGCGTGCCATTCGTGCAGCAACGCGCGGACCTGGGCGTCCACCGCCTCCCGGTCGTCCAGGTCGAGCGCCCCCTCGCCGCCGCGCGTGCGGTGCAGCGCCGACTGCCGCAGCAGCCCCGGACGCAACGCGTCGATCTTGGTGAGCGCCACCGCCACCGGGACGGGCAGCCGCCGCCCGGGCGGGGTGCCGTGCCGCGCCCGCAGCGCGTCGGTCACCCGCGCGATGATGTTGATCGGTTCGCTGTCGGGGTCGTCGCCGGTGCCCGGCCCCGGGGGCACCGCGGCCACCGAGGCGCGCGCCCCGGGCAGCTCCAGCGGGTCCACCAGGAAGATGATGGCGTCGGCCGCCTCCAGGTAGCGCAGATGCAGATCGGTGACCTGGCGGCTGCGCAGATCCTCACCGGCGGTGTCGAACAGCACCAGCGCCAGGGACTCGGTACGCCGCCCCCCGCCCAGCCGCGGGCCACGGCCCCGGCGCGTACGGGTGCGCGTCAGCAGGTACACCAGCGGCTCACGCGCACTGGTGGCCGCGCTGGTGGTGGTGGGCAGCAGCCGCCGTTCCTCCAGCAGCGGCCGGGCGAAGTCGCGCTTGTACCGGTCGATGGTGCGGTCGTCGCAGGCCACCAGGGACGCGTCCAGCTCGGTGCCGACCCGGTTCATCAGCTCGTGCAGCAGCACCGCGATGTAGGTGCTCTTCCCCGCGTTCTTGGCGCCGACCAACGCGACGATGCGACCGGGGGAGTCGCAGTACGCCGACGGCAACGGGTTGTGGCACTCGGGGCAGACACGGTTGCCCGTCGCCTGCCCGCAACCGGGGCACGCGGCGCGCGTACGCCGCCCCGTCGCGGAGAACACCGGCGGCAGCGACGCGCCGGCCGTGGACCCCAGGTACTCGGCGAGCGTCTCGTCCAGGACGGGCTCGCACCCGGGCCGCCGCCCCGCGCGCCCACGGCAG
Organism: Actinomadura sp. NPDC047616; assembly: GCF_040642915.1. NCBI lineage: Bacteria > Bacillati > Actinomycetota > Actinomycetes > Streptosporangiales > Thermomonosporaceae > Actinomadura > Actinomadura sp. NPDC047616. Next base: position 67,272 of record NZ_JBEYTB010000007.1, on the reverse strand, counting down.
CGGAAACGCACGTCCTGCAGCGGAACGACGGCGAAACAGTACGGGCACGTCAGGCCCTGCCGGGCGCGCGCACCCGGAATCGGGACCCGCGACGTCAGCGACACGGCCTCCTCCTGGCGGTACGGTCGGCGGAGCTATCGGTGGACGTGGAGTTGGCGGACCGGGGGGTCGGTCAACTCGATGACATCATCATCGGTGAAACACCGCACCCAATAGGGCCCGGACGCCGACGGCGCCGGCACCGACACCTCTCCCGGCACCGGCACCTCCGTCCACGCGCCGATCGGCTCCCCGTCGTCCCGCCGGTGCGGCATCACCCGCCCGGCGCGCAGGACGAGCGTCAGCCGCGCGATCCGCATGGGCTGCGACGCCGACAGCCGGACGGTCAGCGCGCGCCGCCACGGCGGGCCCGTCCGCTCCACCTGGTAGCGCACCACCGTGCGCGCCCGCACCTCGACGCTCACCGCCGGCCCCGTGACGCGGGTGTCGCCGACCGAGCAGGCGGACGCCACCGCCACCTCCACCGGCTGGTCCTCCGGCACCGCCACGCGCAGCCCGCCCTGCGCGTCGTAGGCGGCCCGTGTGACGATCTCGTGCACGCCCGCCTCCGGGTCGCCGCGGCCCGCCGCGATCGCCTCCGCGCCGACACGGCACGTCACCCGCACCTCCGGCACGTCCGGCGGCCAGTCGAACCCCAGGTGCACGCGCGCCCCGCGCCGCTCGGCGACCAGGCGGAGCGGCGGCGGAAGGTTGACGTGCCGGTGGTGCGCGCCGACCACGGCCCTGCCCTCCGCGACGGTCACCGCCAGCAGCCAGCCGCCCACGCCCGGCCGCACGGTCAGCCCGCCGCCCGGCGCCGGCACCGCCGACAGGCGGCGCCCCGCGCGCCGCACCTCCTCCACGGGCAGCAGCGCGCTGCGCGGCCACGGCGGCGGCTCGTCCAGCAGCAGCAGCTCCACCGTCCCGTACCGCGGCGGCTCGAACCGCACCTGCAGCACCCCGGGGTCGTGCGGGTCGGGCTCGACGCTCATCTCGTACACCGGGTCGGGCGGCGCGCTCGGCGTCACCGACACCCGCACCCCCGGCGTGACCACCTCGCGGCCGTGGGCGTCCAGGTACACCGCGCAGACGCGGTAGTGGTACGTCTTGCCGTTGGGCACCCGTTCGCGGAACCCGTCGCGGCCCGCCGGCACCAGGCGCCCGCCGCGCATGACCAGCACCCGCGCGGCCTCGGCCGGGCACCGCCAGCGGCCCGTCACCGCGCCGTCGGCGGGCAGCAGCTCCACCTCCGACAGCTCCGGACGCACGAACACCGGCCCCGCCACGGCGGGTTCGGCGGCGGCCTCACCCCGCACCGCGACCACCCCGTAGAACAGCGGCACGTTCACCGGCGGCTGCTCGTCGCGCGTGCCCGCCAGGACCTCACCGTCGGCGGCGTCGAGCGGCGGACGGTCACGGCGCCGCACCACCCGGTACGTCACCTCGCCCGCCGTGGACGGCGACGGCGGCCACGACAGCCGCACGACCGTGTCCTCCACGTCGGCGCGCAGCGACGGCACCGGACGCGGCGCCAGCCGCCGCTGCAGCTCGGCCGCCTCCGGCAGGTCGGCGACCAGCCGCAGCGCGTCGGCCAGCAGCCGCCAGGCCCGGTCGGGGTCGGCCTCGCCGGCGGCTTCTTCGCGCAGCCGCACCGCCGCGTCCAGCCGCTGCCGCGCCTCGGCGGCCAGCAGCGCGGCCTCCTCCGACGGCCCGTCGTCGGCGGACGCGGCGGCGCCGCCCGCGAGCTGGGCGGCGGCGTACACCTCGCCCGCGTCCAGCAGCGCCCGCAACCGGCCCGCCAGGCCGCCGCCCGGGCCGCTCTCGCGCACCACCGCGAACACCAGCCGCCGCGCGTCCTCCGGCTCGACCCCCAGGTCCTCGATCGCGTACCGCAGCAGCGCCCGTTCGGACGCGCGCTGCCGCAGCCGCTCGCGCAGCCGGTCCGTCACGTCGTACAGCACCAGCTCGTCGGGGTCGGCGCCGGACCGCAGCGCCGCCGTGATCGTGTCGGCGTGCACGGTGCTGGAGTCGCGGCCGCGCCGCGCCCACCGCGCCGACACCGCCGCCACGGCCTCCTCGTCCAGCCGCAGCACGCCGCCCCGCGACGCCGGGGCCGAGAACCCGCCCAGCACCCGCATCGGACCGGCCAGGTTCCCGCCGAACACGAAGTCGGCCAGATGACGCCGGCCCAGCACGTCCAGCGACTCGCGCACCTTGCGGTACGCCGCGTACGGCGGCGCGGACGGCAGCGGGTCGGGCTCGCGGACCTCGATGCGGTCGTCGCGGGCCTGCCCGGCCAGCTCGTCGCGCGGCACCCCGCAGGTGCGGGCGATGCTCTCCAGCTCGGCGGGCGTCACCATCCGCGGCGCGCCCGCCGCGTCGGCCAGCCGGGCCCGCGCCTGCGTCCGGCGCCGCCGGGTGCGCTCGCGCCCACCGCGCAGCCGCTCGGTCAGCGGACGCAGGTCGCCGCGCTCGGCCGCCGCGAACACCGGGGCCAGCTCGCGGTGCTCGGCCTCCAGCCGGTCGACCAGGCGGCGGTACTTCAGCTGGCCGCGCGAACGCCGCCAGCACTGCCGCACCAGCCTGACCCGCGCCGCCACCGCCTCCGGCTCCAGCCGGTCGGGCAGGGCGTAGCGCAGCCGCAGATCCTCCGGTGGCTGGTCGCCGGCCGCGCGGGCGGGCTCCAGCACCTCACGCTGGTAATCCTCGTCGAAGCCCACCGCAGGGCGTCTCCCCTCCCGGGCGTCAGCTCACCTGCACCCGCGACAGGGCGCGGCGGGACTTCTCGACCTCCTCCTCGGACATGCCGCCCACGTCGATCTTCAGCTCCAGCGTGTCGCCGGTCTCCTTCTCCACCGCCGTCACGTTGAGCAGCCCGGAGGAGTCCAGCGCGAACGTCACCTCCACCGGCCAGCCCGCCTTCTTGCCCGGCGGGATGCGCACCTCCCCGGTGGCGATCTCGTTGTTGTCGGCGACCTCGGCCGACTCCACGCTGCCCGCCTGCTCCATCACCCGGATGTCGGCGGCGGCCTGGTCGTCGTGGACGGTGAAGAAGTCCTCGGTCTTGGCCGCGGGCAGCTCGTCGTTGGCGTGCACCAGGTGCGCCACGTGCTCGGCGCCGGTCTCGCGGTCCACCACCACGATCCCGAACGCGTGCGAGGCGACCGTCCTGATCTGCCGCCCGGCGATCTGCTGCCGCTGCTCGGTGGTCAGGCCCGCGCGGTTGGCCATCTCCTCGGCGCGGTCGGCCGCGCCCTCGGCGACCAGCCGCCGGTAGGTCTCCTCGAACGCGTACAGCGCGGCGCCCTTGGCCACCGCCAGGTCGGGGTCCTGCAGCCGGGGCGTCAGGCCCAGCTCGGTCTCCAGCCGCGCCGCCACGATCGGCATCTTGGTGGAGCCGCCCACCAGCACCAGGTCGTCGTAGTCGCGCACGCCCTTGTCGGCGGCGGTGGCCAGCGTCCGCCCGGTGATCTCGATGGTGCGGTCGAGCAGGTCCTTGGTGAGCTCCTCCAGCTTCTCCCGGGTCACCTCGATCGCGGCGACCCGCCCGTCGTGCATCACCCGGACGGTGTGGGAGGTGCGGGCGCTCAGCGCCTTCTTGGCGTCCTCGGCGTCGCGGCGCAGCTGCTGCTCGGTCTGCCGGTCGTCCAGCGGGTCGCCCGCGTCCGGGTGCTCGGCGCGGAACCGCTCGGCCAGGTACTCCACCAGCCGCGCGTCCCAGTCGGCGCCGCCGAGCTCGTGGTCGCCGTCGGTGCACACCACCTCGATGTGCCCGCCGCGCAGCGCGATCACGGTGGTGTCGAACGTGCCGCCGCCCAGGTCGTACACCAGGATGGTGCGGTCGGCGTCGGGGTTGAGCACCCCGTAGGTGACGGCCGCGGCGATCGGCTCGGACACGATGTCGATGACGTTCAGCCCGGCGATCCGCCCGGCCTTGCGGGTGGCGTCGCGCTCGGCCGCGCCGAAGTAGGCGGGCACCGTGATCACCACGTCGCGCGCCTCCTCGCCGGTGCTGGTGCGCGCGTCGGTGGCCAGCTTGAGCAGGATGAACGCGCTCAGCTCCTCCGGGGTGTAGTCGAACCCGTGGATGGAGCGCGTCACGTCGCGGCCCATGTCCCGCTTGACCAGGCTGACCACGTTCTCCGGTTCGAGCACCGCGGTGTCCTTGGCGGTGGCGCCGACGATCACGTTGTCGCCGCTCTCGAAGTACACCACCGACGGCGTGGTGTCGGTGCCCTCCAGGTTGCGCAGGACCGTGGGTCGCCCCACGTCGTCGATGCAGGCGATGCAGGAGTACGTGGTTCCCAGGTCGATCCCGTAGACGGCCATGTCCTCTTCACCTATCGCTACCTGGTCCGGGCACGCCGCTCACGGTGGCGCGGCGGGCGCTAGACGCGGAGGGCGGCGTTGCCGATGCGGTTGACGACATCGTCTCGCTCCTCCCGGCCTCGCGCGGGTGACTTTGCCCACTCGTTGGATCAGTTCCGGCGGCCGGATCCGGCCCCGTGGCGGTGCCGGCGGCCGTTGCCGCGTCCGGCGCCGGGTCGGCGGCGGCGTCGGCGGTGTGGTCGACGGTGTGGTCCGCGGTGCGGTCCGCGGACGGGTCGGTGGCCGGGCCCTCGGCGGGGCCGGCGGGCTTGGCGACGCAGACCTCGGCCTTGCGCACCACCCGTCCGCCCTGCTCGAACCCGTCCGAGCGCGCCCACAGCACGGTGCCCGCCAGCGCCGGGTCGGTGACGCGCTCGACCGCGACCGGGCGGTGCCGCACCGCGTCGAACGGCTCGCCGGGCTCGACGGTGTAGCGCTCCACGCCCGACCGGGCCAGCGCGTCGGCGATCTCGTCGGCCACCGCCGCCAGCAGCGCGGCGGCGTGCGCGGGCTCGGGCGGGTCGGGCTCGGACCACCGGCGGGCCTCGCGGCGGGCCTGGTCGTGCAGCCGGTAGAGCGCGGCGCGCAGCGGTTCGAGCGCCGTCTGGAGCTCGCCGCGCCGCAGCCGCTCGTTCTCCTCGTGCAGGCGGTCGATCACGGCCTCGCGGTGCGCGGCCCGCTCGTGCTCGCGGTCGAGCCGCGCGGCCAGGGCGGCCAGCGCGTCGCGGATCCCGGCGACCGCGTCACCGTCGGTGACGGCGTCGAGATCATCGGTCTCGGCGGGCGGGCGCGCGGCGGCCTCCTCGGAGACCTCGTTTACTCGACGACCCGGAGCGCTCGACACGTGCAGTAACCCTAACGGGCCGCCGGGGACGAGGGTAGGTCCGCCGTTGACCTTCCCGGGACTTTTCGTTGACCCGCCCCGTCGTAGGTTTGCCCTACCTGCGGCTGTTTGTCGGCTTCGACACGCGGCGGTAACAGATCCGAAACGCGGCTCCCGCAACCTGAACCGGACTGTTGGAGCACAGGAGGTGGGCCATGTTGCTGCGGATTCGCGTCCGGCTGCCGGATCGTCCCGGCTCGCTGGGCAGGGTGGCACGGATGCTGGGGGCCGCGGGCGCCGACGTGGTGCAGATGGCCGTCCTGGAACGCGACGGCGGGCGGGCCCTGGACGACTTCACCGTCGTGTGGCCCGCGGGAGCGGGCTTCGAGCGGCTGCTCGACGGGCTGGGGTCGGTGCCGGGCGTGCAGCCGGTCGGCGTCTGGCAGACCGTCGAGCCGCAGGGCGCCTATCCGGACGCGGCGCTGATCGGGCAGCTGGCGTCCGCGCCCGAGCGCGGGCCGCTCACGTTGGCCGACGCCGTGCCGGGCCTGCTCAGCGCCGACTGGGCGGGGCTGGCCGAGGGCGGCCCGGACGGGCACGCGCTGGTGCACTGCAGCCTGGGCGCCGCGCCGGAGCCGGACCTGCCGGACCTGGCGCCGCTGCGGCCGCGCGCCTTCACCGCCCCCGACGGCACCCAGTTCGCGATCTGCCCGATCGGCGGGCCGGAGGACGGCGCGTGGGTGCTGGTGGTGGCGCGGACGGGCGCCCCGCCGTTCCACCGCACCGAGGTGTCCCGGCTCGCGCAGCTCGTGGGCGCGGCCGAGGCGGTGCTCGGCGGCCGGGGGACCGGGACGAAGGGCCCCGATTTGGTGCGTACTTCTTAACGGGTAAGAAACCACCGGGATACCGGCGGCGTCTAAGTTTCCCGAACGGCCCGATGATGCGGCGGCGCGGTCGCATCACCGGGCCGTTCCCCTGCCGGCCGCCCCGCTCGTCCGCTCGTCCGCTCGGCCGCGTGACGGCGGTCACATGGAGGACTAGAGTCCGGTTCTGGAGCCGTTGTCCAGCCGCCGGGAGGTCGCCATGGCCGAGCTGCTGCGTCCCTTCGCCGAATCCCGTCCCGACCAGGCCGCGCTGACCGACGAGCGGGGCGTCACGTCCTGGGGTGAGCTGAACGCCCGCGCCGACCGCCTCGCGGGCGCGCTGCGCGGCCTGGGGCTGCGCGCCGGCGACACGATCGCCGTCCACTCGGGCAACCGCCGCGAGTACTTCGAGCTGATGTGCGCCGCCGGGCACATCGGCCTGCGCTACGTGCTGGTCAACTGGCACTGGACGGCCGACGAGCTGCGCTACGTGCTCACCGACTCGGGGTCGAGGGCGCTGTTCTCCGAGGCCGCGTTCGGCGACGTCGCCGCCGAGGCCGCCGACGGCCTGGACCTGGCCGCCCGCGTCGCGGTCGGCGGCGCCGTCCGCGGGTTCGCGCCGTACGAGGAGTTCCTGGCCGGCGGGCCGGACGGGGAACCCGCCGACCAGGTCATGGGCTACCCGATGATGTACACCTCGGGCACCACCGGACGGCCCAAGGGCGTCACCCGCAAGCTCGTCACCGCCGGGGCCCCGCTGGACACCGCCGTGCTCATCGGCGACGTTTTCGCCGAGATCCTGCGGATTCCCGAGGGCGGCCGCTCGCTGCTGGTCGGGCCCGTCTACCACTCCGCGCAGTGGCTGTTCTCGCACATCTTCCTGCTGCGCGGCCGTCCGGTGGTGATGCGGCGGAGCTTCGACGCGGCCGAGACGCTGCGGCTGATCGACGAGCACGCGATCACCAACGTGCACCTGGTGCCGACCCAGTTCGTCCGGCTGCTGCGCCTGGACGAGGCCGCCCGCGCCGCGTTCGACGGATCCAGCCTGCGGGCCGTGTGGCACGGCGCCGCGCCCTGCTCCCCGGAGGTCAAGCGCCGCATGATCGACTGGCTGGGGCCGATCGTGTACGAGTACTACGGCTCGACCGAGGCGTCGGTGAACTCGGTGATCAGCTCGGCGGAGTGGCTGGAGCGGCCGGGCAGCGTGGGCCGCCCGCTGCCCACCACCGAGGTGCGGGTGCTGCGGGAGGACGGCACGCCCGCCGCGCCCCGCGAGCCGGGCACGCTGTGGTTCCGCTACACCAGCGGCGACGACGTGGAGTACTGGGGCGACCGGGACAAGACGCGCTCCATCCACCGCCCGGACGGCCTGTTCACCACCGGCGACATCGGCTACCTGGACGAGGACGGCTACCTCTACCTGGCCGACCGCGCCATCGACATGATCATCAGCGGCGGGGTCAACATCTACCCGGCCGAGATCGAGGGCGTGCTGATCACCCATCCGGCCGTGCGCGACGTGGCGGTGTTCGGGGTGCCGGACGAGGAGTTCGGCGAGCAGGTCAAGGCCGCCGTGGAGCTGGCCGACGGCTTCGCGCCGTCCGGCGCGCTGGCCGGCGAGCTGGTCGCGCACTGCCGCGCCGCGCTCGCCGGATACAAGGCGCCCCGCTCGGTCGACTTCGTCGACGCCATGCCCCGCACCCCGACCGGCAAGCTCTACAAGCGCGTGCTGCGCGACCCGTACTGGAAGGACCACGCCCGCCGCATCTAGCCGTCCGGACCGGCCGTCCGGGTGTCAGGACGGAACCGATGCCCGGCATGGCGCCGGGCCCGGTGCCGACGGGCCCCCGGGGCGTTGACAGCGAGCTTGACCGGCCCTCCTTCGAATCGGCAAAGCCGTAGCGTACGGCGTGGCAGCCAGTAAATGTGAAGGAGATTCGAATGTTGCTCGCGGACGAACGCGCCGAGGTGTGCCGGATCGGCCGGCAGCTGGCCGAGACCGGGCTGGTGACCGGGTCCTCCGGCAACATCAGCGTGCGCGCCGGCGACCTGGTGGCGGTCACCCCCGGCGGGATGATGCTCGACCGGATGACGCCGGAGGACTGCCCGGTGCTGGACGTCTCGGGCCACCTGGTGGAGGGGGAGCGGGCGCCGTCCTCCGAGACGCCCATGCACCTGGCGATCTACGAGGAGTCCGACGCCTCGGCGGTCGTGCACACCCACTCCACCTACGGGGCCGTGGTCGCCACCACCATGACCGAGCTGCCCGCCATCCACTACACGACGCTGCTGCTCGGCGGGGTGGTGCGGGTCGCCGAGTACGCCACCTACGGCACGCCCGAGCTGGCCGCCAACGTGCGCAAGGCCCTGGAGGGCGGCCGGCGGGCCGCGCTGATGGGCAACCACGGCGGCGTCACCCTGGGCGGCGACCTGGACGAGGCGTACGAGAACGCCCGGCTGCTGGAGTGGCTGTGCGGCGTGTACGTGCGGGCCAAGATGATCGGCGAGCCGCGCATTCTGACCGAGGAGGAGCTGGCCAAGGTCACCGAGCGCGGCCTGCGCCCGCCGGAGTACCCGCGCCGGGAGGCGTGACGCCGCCCGGCTTGTAACCTAGCGCTTGCTAGGTCACTTGCGGAGAGGATGGCCCGCCGATGCCCTTCGTCCTGATCGACAAGCCCCGCCCGCACGTCGCGCTGCTCACCCTCAACCGGCCCGAGCGGATGAACGCGATGGCCTTCGACGTGATGGTGCCCTTCCGGGACGCCCTGCGCGAGGTCGGCGCCGACAACGACGTGCGCGTCGTGGTCGTGACCGGCGCGGGCCGCGGCTTCTGCTCCGGCGCCGACCTGGAGTCGCCGGGCCGCGTCCCGGGCATCGACGGGCTCACCGTCCCCACCATCGCGCTGCGCTCGATGGAACTGCTCGACGAGGTCGTGCGCACGCTGCGCGGCCTGCACCAGCCGGTGATCGCCGCGGTCAACGGCCCGGCGATCGGCGGCGGCATGTGCCTGGCCCTGGCCGCCGACGTCCGGATCGCCGCCGACACCGCCACGTTCCGCGCCGCCGGGATCAACAACGGGCTCACCGCGAGCGAGCTCGGCCTGAGCTACCTGCTGCCGCGCGCGATCGGCGCGTCCCGCGCGTTCGAGATCATGCTGTCCGGCCGGGACGTGGACGCCGCCGAGGCCGACCGCATCGGCCTGGTCTCGCGCACCGTCCCCGGCGACAAGCTGCTGGACGCCTGCTACGAGCTGGCCGAACGCGTCGCCGGGTTCAGCCGCCCCGGCGTCGAGCTGACCAAGCGGATGCTGTGGTCGTCCCTGGACGCCGCCAGTCTGCACGCCCACATGGACCACGAGGGCCTCGCCCAGCTGTTCGTCCGCCTCACCACGCGCAACTTCGAGGAGGCCGTCCAGGCCCGCAGGGAGAACCGCCCCCCGGACTTCCGCGACTGACCCGCGCCCGCGACCGCCCCCGGGAGGCCGCCCCTGGGCCGCGGGCGGCATCCGTGACAGGCTGCGAGTATGCCCAGGCTAACGCAGGACGCCGCCTGGGGGCGGCTCACCTCGGTCCCGGTCGTCCGGCTGGCCACCGTGGACGAGCACGGCCGCCCGCACCTGGTGCCGGTGACCTTCGCCGTGCGCCGGGGCGTCCTCTACACCGCCGTCGACCACAAGCCCAAGCGGTCCCGCGACCTGCGCCGCCTGGCCAACATCCGCGCCAACCCGCACGTGTCGCTGCTGGCCGACCACTACGACGACGACTGGGAGCGCCTGTGGTGGGTGCGCGCGGACGGCCACGCCCGCGTCATCGAGGACGACGCGGGGATGGCCGAACCGATCGCCCTGCTCCGCGACCGCTACGCCCAGTACCGCGACCGCCCGCCCGAGGGGCCCGTCATCGCCGTCACGATCGACGCCTGGAGCGGCTGGTCCGCCTCCGGGTAGCTCAGTCCCACGCCCGGCCGAGACGCGCCAGCCGGTCGGCGTACTCGATCCGCGCCGCCCATTCGGCGGGCCAGGCGTCCATGCCCAGGTGAGCGCCCGCGAACGCCCCCGCCAGGCACGCGATCGAGTCGGAGTCGCCCGAGCTGGCCGCGCCGCGCCGGATCGCGGCCACCGGGTCGTCCGGGAACAGCAGGAAGCACAGCAGCGCCGTGGCCAGCGCCTCCTCGGCGATCCAGCCGCCGCCGGTCGCCTCGCACGGGTCGGCGCCGCGGTCGGCCACGGCGAGGGCCGCGTCCAGGCGGTCGAGCGCCGCCAGGCATTCGTCCCAGCCCCGCGCGATGAACTCCTGCGGGGTGTCCACGCCGGGCCGCTGCCACAGCTCGCCCAGCCACCGCTCGTGGTACGTGGTGCGCTGCGCGTGGCAGCGTTCGCGCAACGCCCGGGGCAGCTCCTCGGGGGTCACCAGGCCCTCCCGCAGCCACCACACCGCGTACGCCGTCAGCTCGCTGGCCGCCAGCCCCGTGGGATGGCCGTGGGTGAGCGCCGCCTGAAGCTGCGCCGCCCCCGACCGCTGCTCGTCCGTCAGCCCCGGGGCCAGCCCCACCGGCGTGACGCGCATGTTCGCGCCGCAGCCCTTGGAGTCGCGGATCGTCGCCTCCGCCCACGGACGCCCCTCGGCCAGCCCCGCGATGGCGCGCAGGCAGGTGTTGCCCGGGGCCCGGTTGTTGTCGGGGCTGCGCGCCCAGTCGATGAACCTGCGCCGCCAGATCGGCGTGATCAGATCGGGTGTGAACGGCGGGTTTCCCAGCGCGTCGAGCAGCCCCTCGCCCACCGCGAGGCCCATCTGCGTGTCGTCGGTGACCAGCGCCGGGTCGCCCTCCGGCTCACGCGGCCCGCCGGGCCCGTACTGCCGTTCGATCCGCCGCATGTCGAGGAACTCCGTCGGCTTGCCCAGAGCGTCCCCGTACGCCAGCCCGAAGATGCTGCCACTGGCCCGTCCCGCCACGACCCCTCCTCACCGTTGCCTCGCCGGGCATTCTGCCGTAATCGCCGCATCACCGGACGGCGCGGCGATACGCGGCGGGGGTGACGCCGTAGCAACGCACGAACCAGCGGGTCAGGTGGCTCTGGTCGGCGAAGCCGGTGCGCGCGGCGGCCTCGGCGATCGGCTCGCCGCGGGCGATGCGGCGGCGGGCGGCGCGCAGGCGCAGCTGACGCTGGTAGTCGCTGGGGCCCATCCCGTACGCCCGCCGGAACGCCCGGTACAGCGCGAACCGGCTGCATCCGGCCTCGCGGGCGAGCTCGTCGGCGGAGAGGTCGTCCAGGAACCCGTCGTGCAGCCGTGCCCGGGCCCGTTCGACCACCCGCGCGTCCCCTCGCCGCAGCGTGGGCGCGGACACGCGGCCAGGGCGGACGGCGGCGCGGCGCACCATCGACGCCACGGCCGAGGTCAGCAGCTCGTCCCGCCGCAGCCGCGACGCGTCGCCGAGAAGCGCGCGGTGCAGGGCCCGCAGGTCGTGCGCCAGCAGCGGATCCTCCACCACGGGAGAGGCGAACAACGGGAGCCCGGCCGGGCGCCCGGCGATGTCGGCGAGCACGTCGCCGACCAGCTCGGGACCCAGATGGACGATCCGGTAGGTGAACCCGATCCGGTCGGCGGGCCCGCCGTCGTGCGGGTCGTCGGGGTTGAAGGCCATGACCATCCCGGCCGCGCTGGTGTGCGCCGCGCCCCGGCACCGGAACGCCTGCTGCCCCTCCTCGGTGACGCCGAAGGAGTACGTCTCGTGGCTGTGTCGGTGGTAGGAGTGCCGTTCGAAGCGGGCGTGCATGGCCTCCAGGGGCCGGTCCCCGGCGCGCCAGTAGCGGGTCCACTCGCCGGTCACGCGCACGAGCGTACAAGACGGCCGGCGACGCCCCCGGCCAGCATGGCCCGCATGCGCTTCGACACCAAGATCGCCATCGTGGTGCGGGACGACCTGGCCGCCTGGCAGCGGCTGAACGTCACCGCGTTCCTGGCCGGCGCGGTCGCCGCCGGGCACCCCGACCTGATCGGCGAGCCCTACGAGAACGCCTCGGGCGACCGCTACCTGCCGACGTTCCGCCAGCCCGTGCTGGTCTACGCGGGCACCGCCGAGGACCTCGCCCGCGTCCACGCCCGCGCCCTGGCCCGCGAGACGAGCATGGCCGTCTACATCGAGGACATGTTCAAGACCGGGCACGACGCCGACAACCGCGCCACCGTCCGCGCCGTCACCGCCGAGGAGATGCCGCTGGTCGGGCTGGCCCTGTACGGGCCGAAGAACCCCCTGGACAAGATGCTCAAGGGCCTGTCGCTGCATCCGTGATCCCGGCGAGCCCGGCCAGCCGGGCCCGATACGCCGCCGGGGACCCGAACAGCTCCTGCGAGGACTTCGCCCGCTTGAAGTACAGGTGCGCGTCGTGCTCCCAGGTGAAGCCGATGCCGCCGTGGAGCTGGACGGCCTCGGCGGCGACGTGGAAGAACGCCTCCGAGCAGTACGCCTTGGCCAGCGCGGCGGCGGCGGGCAGCTCGTCCGGGTCGCCGTCGGCCGCGTCCGCGGCGTGCATCACCGCCGACCGTGCCGACTCCACCAGCACGAACATGTCCGCGCACCGGTGCTTGACCGCCTGGAAGCTCCCGATCGGCCTGCCGAACTGGCGGCGCACCTTGACGTACTCGACCGTCATCTCCAGCGCCCGCTGCGCGCCGCCGAGCTGCTCGGCCGCCAGCGCCACCGCCGCCATGTCCATGACGCGCGGGCCGTGGACCCCGACCGGCCGGGCCCTCACGCCGTGGAATTCCAGGCGCGCCATCTTCCGTGTCTGGTCGAGCGTGGTCAGGGGCGCCCGGGTGAGCCCGTCCGCGCAGCCGCGCACCGCGAACAGCGCGAGCCGCTCCTCCTGACGCGCCACCACCAGGATCAGGTCGGCGACATGGCCGTCCAGCACGTAGGTCTTGACGCCGTCGAGCACCCAGCCGTCCGGAGCGGGCCGGGCGGCCATCTCCACGTGCCGGACGTCCCACCGCTCGTCCTCCATCCACGCCAGCGTGGCGAGCGTGCTCCCGTCGGCGATGCCCGGCAGCAGCTCGCGGGCGGCGTCCTCGTCCCCGGCGTCGAGCAGCGCGTACCCGGCCAGCACCACCGAGGACAGGAACGGCGCGCACACCAGCGCCCGCCCCATCTCCTCCATGACGACGGCCAGCTCCCGCATCCCGAACCCGGCCCCGCCGTACTCCTCGGGGATCGCCAGGCCCTGCAGCCCCACCTGCTCGGCCATCTGCGCCCAGACCTTCGGGTCGTACCCCTCGTCGGTCGCCATCAGCCGCCGCACCTGCGCGCTCGGCGACTTGTCGGTGAAGAACCGCCGCAGCGTCTCCCGCAGCTCCCGCTGCTCCTCGGTGCCGGCCAGCCCCATCCCCGGACCTCCCAACCAAACGCCCGCTTGGTAGTACATCCTGCCGCACGACCGCAGACGCGCACCACCCCCAACCCGTAGGCTGGAAACGAAGGGTTGGTCACTACGATTCGCACACGGAAGGTGGCGCTCTGCTACTGCGATCTCGGCAACGAGGAAGGGAGCAGGGCATGACCGTCATGGCTCATGAACCACAGGCGCAGGAGGACACCCTCCTCGAAGGATTCCTCGCCCTCCAAACTCCCGAGGGTTTCCGAGCAGAGCTGATCGACGGAGAGATCGTCGTGACACCACCCCCCGGCGGCGGGCATGACAAGAACATCTGGAAGCTGGTCCGGCAGGTCGTCGAGAAGAGCGATACACGGTTCGACTTCTGGGGCAACAAGGGCCTCGTCACTCCGAGCGGCGGCCGATGCCCGAAGAATCACGTCATCCCGGACGGCACGTTCGTCCGTGAAGAGGCCGACCTCTACAACGACGACGAATCATGGTCGCCTGCCGAGGGGATCGACATGGTGGTAGAGGTGACCTCCTCGCGACCCGGACCGGATCGGGTGGCCAAGCGGCACTGCTACGCGCGGGCCGGGATTCCGCTGTACCTGCTGGTGGACCGGGAGAAGCAGAGGGTCACGCTGTTCAGCGAGCCCGAGGACGACGACTACCACAGGGTCGTGTGGGTCCCCTTTGGCAAGCCGATCGCGTTGCCGGAGCCGTTCGACTTCGAGCTGGACACCTCCGAGCTGTTCTGACGGCCGCGCGTAGGATCTTGGACGAGATCTACGCGAGGGCGGTGTGATGGAGTACGTGCGGCTGGGCGGCAGCGGGCTCAAGGTGTCGCGGATCTGCCTGGGCATGATGACCTTCGGCGCGAGCGAGTCGCGGGCCTGGGCGGTGGACGAGGCCGCGGCGGCGCCGATCGTGCGGGCGGCGGTCGAGGCGGGCGTCAACTTCTTCGACACCGCCGACATGTACAACGAGGGCACCAGCGAGGAGATCACCGGGCGGCTGCTGCGCGAGTACTTCGCCCGCCGCGACGACTACGTGCTCGCCACCAAGGTCTACAACCCGATGGGGTCCGGGCCCAACGACCGGGGCCTGTCGCGCAAGCACATCATGGACGGGATCGACGCGTCGCTGCGACGGCTCGGCACCGACTTCGTGGACCTCTACATCATCCACCGCTGGGACTACGAGACGCCCATCGAGGAGACGATGGAGGCGCTCCACGACGTGGTGCGGGCGGGCAAGGCCCGCTACATCGGCGCGTCCAGCATGTTCGCCTGGCAGTTCGCCAAGGCCCAGCACGTCGCACAGCTCAACGGCTGGACACGGTTCGTGTCCATGCAGAACCACTACAACCTGGTCTACCGCGAGGAGGAGCGGGAGATGATCCCGCTGTGCCTCGACCAGGGGGTGGGCGTCACGCCGTGGAGCCCGCTGGCCCGCGGCCTGCTGGCGGGCACCCGCGACCGCGGCGGCAGCCGCCACACGCTGCGGTCCCGTACCGACCGGTACGCCGAGAGCCTCTACACCGACGAGGGCGACTTCGACATCGTGGACGCGGTGCGGGCGGTCGCCGGCGAGCGGGGCGTGTCGATGGCGCAGGTCGCCCTCGCGTGGCTGCTCGACCGGCCCGGGGTCGTGTCGCCGATCATCGGCGCGAGCAAGGAGACCCATCTGACCGAGGCGATCGCCGCGGCCGAGGTGACGCTCACCGACGACGAGAAGGCCCGCCTGGAGGCCCCCTACCGGCCGCATCCCATCAGCGGCCACTCCTGATCAGGGGCGGTTCACGGGGACCAGTCGTGCGAGCCGAGGACGAAGCCCGCGCCGCTCGAACGCAGATGGCCCACGGCCAGCAGGTGAGCCAGTGCCGCGCGGATGTCCTCCTCGGGGCGGTCGATCTGGCGGTTCAGCGTGGCGAGGTCGGCGGTGCCGCCGTCCGTGTCGATCTCGGCGACCGCCTCGTACACCGTCAGCTCGAAGTCGGTCAGTTCCTGGACGTCGCCGCGTTGTTCCCTCATGCCCGACCCATGCCCGCAGGGAGGCGGGCGATTCAGCCGTAGCGGTCGAGTTCGTGGAAGAAGCCGGGGACGGTGTGCAGCCCGCCCGCGGCGGCGACGTGCTCGTAGACGTGCAGCGCCACGGCCAGGTCGAGGACGCCCAGGCCGAACGGGGAGAAGATCACGGGCCGGTCGGCGGGCGGGACGAGGGCGCCGGTCAGCACGTCGTGGAGCGTCCCGGCGACGAAGCCGCGGTGCCCGACGAGCTGTTCGGTCAGGTGCGGGGAGGTGCCGGCCTTCAGGCAGTGGTCGACGTCGTCCAGGACGTTCCAGGAGGCCAGGATGATCTCGGGGGACAGGTCGCGCAGCGAGATGTGCAGCACCAGCGGCGCGTGCGCGAACCAGCCGGGGTCGGTGACGTGCGGCTCGCCCGCCACGGTCGCGAAGACCACCAGGTCGCAGGAGCGGATGAGGTCCTCGGCCTTGTCGTGGACGGTGACGGCGGTCTCGCCCGCGCGCCGCAGGTAGCCGCGGAAGCCCGCGGCGTGCGCGGCGGACAGGTCGTGCACGCCGACCTCGTCGAAGACGAACCCGGCGGCGCGCAGGTAGGTGTGGACGTAGCGGGCGATCAGCCCGGCGCCGACGAACCCGGCGCGGCGGGGGCGGGCGCCGCGCGCGTCGGCGAGCCGGGCCGCGGCCAGGGCGGCGGACGCGGCGGTGCGGGCCGCGCTGATGATCGAGCTCTCCAGGCAGGCGAACGGGTAGCCGGTCTCGGCGTCGTTGAGGATCAGCACGGCGGACGCGCGGGGCAGCCCGGCCGCGACGTTCTCCGGGAAGCTGGAGATCCACTTGATGCCGTGCACGTCGCCGAGCGAGGCGGGCAGCGCGATGATCCGCGCGGACGGCCGGTCGGGGAAGCGCAGGAAGTAGGAGTCGGGGTTGACCGTGCCGCCCTCGCCGTGCCGCCGGTAGGCGGCCTCGACGGTCTCGATGACCCGTTGCTCGCGGCCGCTGAGAGCGTCCTGCACCTGGTCGCCGGGGATCACGGCGAAGGAGGGGGGCTGGTTCATGTGCGGCTCCGTCGCGGGTCGGTGAGGTCGGTGACGGCGGTGAGGTCCCGGGCCGCGTCGTCGGCGGTCGCCTCGGCCGGCGCGTCGGCGGGCGGGCCGGGCGCGGTGCCGGGGAACAGGTCCGGCACCAGGTCGGGGAAGTGGCGGCGCAGCCAGCGTTCCTCGTACAGCGAGTCCAGGTAGCGTTCGCCCAGGTCGGGCGCGATCGCGACGGCGACCGGGTCGGCTCCGGGGTACTTGGCGGCCAGCCACCGTTCGGCGCCCGACACCACGGTGCCGGTGGAGCCGCCGAACAGGAAGCCGTGCGCCGACAGCCGGTGCACGGTGCGGATGGTGGCGGACTCGGCGACGTGCACGACGTCGTCGACGTAGGACTCGTCGACCAGCGCGGGGCGGCTGCTGGTGCCCAGGCCGGGGACGAGCCGCCGCTCGGGGACGCCGCCGAAGGTGACCGAGCCGACCGCGTCCACCGCCACGATCGTGACCGGGCGCCGCCGTTCGCGGAAGTAGCGGGCGCAGCCCATGAGGGTGCCGGTGGTGCCCGCGCCGACGAACAGCACTTCCAGGCCGGGGAAGCCGCGGTCGATGGCGGGCGCGGTGCCGTGGTAGTGCGCCAGCCAGTTGTTGGGGTTGGCGTACTGGTTGAGCCACAGGTAGCGGTCGTCGGACGCGCACAGCTCCCGCACGTAGGAGATGCGGCTCTCCAGGTAGCCGCCGGCCGCGTCGGTGCGGGAGACGATCCGGACCTCGGCGCCGAGGGCCCGCATGAGCCGCATGGTGGCGGGGTTGCAGCGCGGGTCGGTGACGCAGACGAACCGCCGGCCGCGGGCGGCGGCGATGATGCTCAGCGCCACGCCCAGGTTGCCCGAGGACGACTCCACCAGGATCGAGTCGGGGGTCAGCGAGCCGTCCCGCTCCGCCGCGTCGATCATCTGCGCGGCCGCCTTCAGCTTGACCGACCCGGCGAAATTGAAGCCCTCGCACTTGAGGTAGAGGGGACAGCCGAGCACCGGCCGGAGGTCCACGTAGAGATCCTCGACATTGAAGTCCTGCGGCGAGCTGATGATGGGCACGCTGCCACCCTCGAACAAATATCAATTGGCGGTTCGGTGGAGGCCCCGGAACCGTGCCGAATTCTCCGGAATGGCTTTCCGTGCGTTTCCCGAGTTCCCCCCGAATCCGCGCCGGGGACGAAGAGCCCCATGGCGGATCATCACCGTACCTTCGGGCATGTCGCCCCGCAACCCCCTACTTACCGATGAGTAGTGTGGAAAGCGGGAATCTTCCCGGAAGGCGCCATAAGCTGGCGCGGCGGTGGTTTTCCGCTGATGACGGGGACGACGTCGGATCTCACGGAGAGTGATCATGAGTGCTCGCGGACGGGCCGTCGACCGGCTGCTCACCCTGGACGAACTGCCCGTCCCGCCGCTTCCGGAGACCGAGGTCGTCCGCGCCCGGGAGCTGGCCGCCCGGCACGGGATGACCCGCGAGCACGCCGTCGACCTGGACGATCCCGTCATCGCGCGGGTGGAGCGGGTCGCGGCCGAACGCGACCGGCCCGCCGTGCGCGACCGCGACCGCTCGCTGACCTACGCCGAGCTGGCCGCCGAGGCGCGCCGGCTGGCCACGCTGCTGGAGCGCTCGGGCGCCGGGCCGGGCACGGTCGTGGGCGTCGGCGGCGAGCGCTGCGCCGCCGTGGTCGCGGCGTTCCTGGCGATCGAGCTGGTCGGCGCCCTGTACGTGCCCGCCGACGCGACCTGGCCCGCCGCCCGTGTCCGCGACGTCCTGGACCAGGCGGGAGCCGGCCTCCTGCTCGTCGCCGACGACGCCTCGGCGGAGGGCTCGGCGCTGGCCGAGGGGGCGCGGGCGGCGGGGTGCCGGATCGTGCGGGCGGCGGACGCGGACGGGTGCCCGCCGTGGGCGGGCCCGGCCCGGCTGCAGTCCCTGGACCAGCCCCGGTACGTGCTGTTCACCTCCGGGTCGACCGGCCGCCCCAAGGGTGCGGTCGTCGAGCACCGCGGCATGATCAACCACCTGTACGCCAAGATCGTCGACCTGGAGCTGACCGGGGCCGACGCGGTCGCCCAGACCGCCCCGCTGGGCTTCGACATCTCGGTGTGGCAGATGCTGTGCCCGCTGCTGGTGGGCGGCCGGGTGGAGGTGGTCGACGACGAGGTGGGGCACGACCCGGTCGCGTTCGCGCAGGCCGTGGAGCGGCGCGCCATCACGGTGGTGGAGCTGGTGCCGACCATGGTCCGGCACCTGCTGGACGACCTGGCGGCCACACCCGGCCAGGCCGGCGCGCTGGCCGGGCTGCGCTGGATGATCGCCACCGGCGAGGAGCTGCCCGCCGAGCTGGCGCGCCGCTGGCTGGCCGCGATGCCGCACGCGCGGCTGCTCAACGCCTACGGCCCCACCGAGTGCTCCGACGACGTCACCCACCACACCGTGACCGAAGGCGACCTGGACCTGCTGCGCCTGCCCATCGGCACGCCGATCCTCAACACGCGCCTGTACGTGCTGCGCGCCCCCTCGCCGGAGGAGGGGGAGGACGGCTCCTGGAGCGCCTGCGAGATCGGTGAGACCGGCGAGCTGTTCGTCGGCGGCGTCTGCGTGGGACGCGGCTACCTGGGCGACCCCGAACGCACCCGCGCCGCGTTCTACCGCGACCCGTTCGACCAGGGGGGACGCCTCTACCGCACCGGCGACGCGGTCAGGTTGCTGCCGCCCGGGGAGGGCGGGCGGGACCGGCCCGTGCTGCAGTACCTGGGACGGGTGGACCGGCAGGTCAAGATCGCGGGCGTCCGGATGGAGCTGGGCGAGATCGAGGCCGTGCTGCGGCGGCATCCGTCCGTCGGCGCCGCCGCCGTGATCGTCCACGAGGCGCACCGGCCGTCATAACGCAACGTAATCACATCGTCCCTTACCGGTTGTCGTCCTTTGTCACATCCCGCGCGTCCGGCGGGCGCGGCGCCGGACGGCGGACGCGCTTTTTTGTCACGGTCGTGAGCATTTCACGTGGTCAACTTCTACTTTTTGGGGGATTGCCAGTCCGCTGGGCGGGCTGGTTGACTGTGGGCCCGCTACTCGGCGGTAGACGAGGTCGGAGGGCGGACCCCCATCCGGGCCGGCGAAGTGGCGGTCGCGCGCACCCGTCCGTGAATCCGGACCGCGACCGCGGCGGCGCGCTCGGTGCGCGGGGCGCCGGGCGGTACTCGGGGAAAGGGGACGGGGAAACAGCCCGAAGTTCGGTGATCACTCTTCGCGAAAATCGAATCCCCCCGCGACCGGGAAAGCATTTGCCTTGATGTCCTCCATTGAGTACGTGCCCCTTTCGGCGGCGCAACGCGCGGTCTGGTACGCCCAGCAGCTGGCGCCCCGGACGCCGATTCACATCGCGCAGTACATCGAGATCGAGGGCCCGGTCGACCACGAATTGCTCGACCGCGTGGCGCGGATCGCCGCGCACGAGGTCGAGGCGATGCATGTGCGCCTGGTCGAACGCGACGGGGAGCCCTGCCAGATTCTCGACCCGGCCCCCTCGGCGGCGATTCCGCTCGTGGACCTGAGCGGGGAGGCGGACCCGCGCGCCGCCGCCCGCGCGTGGATGCGCGCCCGCCTGGCCGAGCCGCTGCCGCTGGACGCCGACCGGCTGTACGTGACCGCGCTGCTGCGGCTGGCGCCCGGCCTGCACTGGTGGTTCATCCGCGCCCACCACGTCATCCAGGACGCCTACTGCGGCTCGATCATCAGCCGCCGCGCCGCCGAGATCTACACGCGGCTGGCCCGCGGCGAGGAGTACGAGCCCGCCCCGCGCGGCTCGTACCGGGAGGTGCTGGCGGAGGAGGCCGCCTACCGCGAGTCCGAGCGCTTCCAGCGGGACCGCGCCTACTGGACGGAACGGTTCGCCGACCGCCCCCTCGCGGTCGGCCTGAGCGACGGCCTGGCCGAGCCGACCGCCGACTACCTCAGCCGCGTCGCCGCGCTGTCACCGGAGGAGACGGCCGCGCTGGCGGCCGGCGCGCGGCGGCTGCGCACCGCCTCGCCCGCGCTGGCGATCGCCGCGACCGCCGCGTACGTCGCGCGGATGACCGGCACCGACGACGTGATCCTGGGCATGGCGGTCACCGGCCGCGCGTCCCGGCTGGCGCTGGACACGCCCGCGATGCTGGCCACGATCCTGCCGCTGCGGGTGACCGTCCGGCCGGACATGACCGTCGAGGAGCTGGTGCGCACCACCGCCCGGGCCGCCGCCCGGCTGCTGCGCCACCAGCGCTACCGGCGCGAGGACCTGCTGCGCGACCTGCGGCTGCTCGGTGAGCGGCGCCGCCTGCACGGGCCGGTCATCAACATCATGGCCTTCGACTACCGGCTGGACTTCGCGGGCCTGCCCGCGCGGATGCACCCCATCACCACCGGGCCGATCGACGACCTGTCGATCAACATCTACGACAACTTCGACGGCGCCGGCATGCGCGTCGACTTCGACGCGCACCCCGCCCTCTACACGCCCGACGAGGTCGCCGCCCACCAGGAGCGGTACCTGCGGCTGCTGCGGGCGCTGGGCGATGTCGATCCGGCCACGCGGCTGGGCGACGTGGAGATCCTGGACGCCGCCGAACGCGCCCTGGTGCTCAAGGAGTGGAACGACACGGCCATGCCGGTGCCGCCGGCCGTCGTGCCGGAACTGGTGGAGGCGCAGGCCGCCCGCACGCCCGACGCGCCCGCCGTCACCCATGGCGGGACGACGCTGACGTATGCGGAGCTGAACGCGCGGGCCAACCGGCTGGCCCGCCATCTGATCGGGCAGGGGGTCGGCCCCGAGGATCGGGTCGGGCTCGCGTTGCCGCGTGACGCGGATCTGGTGGTGGCGGCGCTGGCGGTGCTCAAGACAGGGGCCGCGTATCTGCCGATCGACCCCGCCTATCCGGTGGACCGCATCGCGTTCATGCTGGACGACGCCGCCCCCGCCTGCGTCATCACCATGAGCACGACGAGGCTGCCCGAGGGCGGGCGGCGGGTGCGGCTGGACGCGCTGGACCTCGCCGTGCACTCCGCCGCCGACGTCACCGACGCCGACCGGGTGCGTCCGCTGCGTCCCGGCAACGCCGCCTACGTCATCTACACCTCCGGCTCCACGGGACGCCCCAAGGGCGTCGTGGTGTCCCACGCCAACGCCGTCGACTTCTGTGCGTGGGCGGCACGCGACTTCGGCGCCGAGCGGCTGCGCCGCGTGCTGTTCTCCACGTCGCTGAACTTCGACGTGTCGGTGTTCGAATGGCTGGCGCCGCTCACGGTCGGCGGCCACGTCGAGGTGGTGCGGGACCTGCTGGAGGTCGCCGAACGCGGCGGCTGGCACGGATCGCTGGTCAGCGGCGTCCCGTCGGCGATGTCGGCGCTGCTCGGCGCGGGCCGCCCGGACCTGTCGGCGTCGGACGTGGTGCTGGCGGGCGAGACGCTGCCGCCCCGGCTGGTGCGCGAGCTGCGGGAACTGCTGCCGGACGCGCGTATCTCCAACATCTACGGCCCGACCGAGGCCACCGTCTACGTCACCGCCTGGTACGACGACGGCAACGCCGAGGGCATGGCGCCGATCGGCCGTCCCCTCGCCAACACCCGCGCCTACGTGCTGGACGCGGCGCTTCGCCCGGTCCCCGTGGGCGCCCCCGGGGAGCTGTACCTGGCGGGTGACGGCCTGGCCCGCGGCTACCTCGACCGTCTGGCGCTCACCGCGCAGCGGTTCGTGGCCTGCCCGTTCGGCCCGCGCGGCGAGCGCATGTACCGCACCGGCGACCTGGTGCGCTGGACCCGCTCCGGCGACATCGAATACCTGGGCCGGGCCGACCACCAGGTGAAGGTGCGCGGGTTCCGCATCGAGCCCGGCGAGATCGAGACCGCCCTCACCGGCCACCCCGACGTGGCGCAGAGCGTCGTCATCGCGTGCACCGACGCCGCCGGGGACACGACCCTGGTCGCCTACGTTGTCCCGGCCCCGGGACGGACCGCCGATCCGGCGGCGCTGCGGGCGTTCGTCGCGAGGACGCTGCCCGACTACATGGTCCCGGCGGCGGTCGTCGTGCTGGACGAGCTGCCGCTCAACCCGAACGGCAAGCTCGACCGGGCCGCCCTGCCCGCCCCCGGCTTCGCCGCGTCCCCCGAGAGCCGCGCCCCCCGTGACGCCCGCGAGCAGACCCTGTGCGGCATCTTCGCCGACGTGCTCGGCGTGGAACGGGTCGGCATCGACGACGACTTCTTCGACCTGGGCGGCGATTCCCTCAAGGCCACCCGCGTGGCCGCCCGCGCCCGCGCCGCGCTCGGCTGCGACCTGGCCGTCCGCGCGGTGTTCGAGGCGCCCACCGTCGCCGCCCTGGCCGCGCGCCTCGACGCGTCCGGCGGGCGGCGCCCCGCGCTGACGGCCGGGAGGAGACCCGACCCCCTCCCCGTGTCGTACGCGCAGCGGCGGCTGTGGTTCATCAACGACCTGGACGGCGGCTCGGCCGTCTACAACATCCCGATCCCGCTGCGGCTGACCGGCAGGCTCGACCTGGACGCGGTGCGCGCCGCGATGGACGACATGCTGGCCCGCCACGAGGCCCTGCGCACCGTGTTCACCGAGATCGGCGGCGAGCCGCACCAGCGGATCCTGCGCTACCCCGACGAGGTGGACCCGGTGCTGACGGTCGCCGACCTGGCCGCCGCCACCGACGCCGAACGCCGCCGGGAGATCCTGGCCGCCGCCACCCGCGGCTTCGACCTGACCCGCGACCTGCCCGTCCGCGCGCACGTGTTCCGCCTCGGCCGCCGCGACGACGGCGACGAGCACCTGCTGCTGATCGTGCTGCACCACGTCGCCGGGGACGGCTGGTCGATGGAGCCGCTGGCCACCGACCTGATCACCGCGTACGCGGCGCGCGCCGAGGGCCGGGCGCCGGTGTGGGAGCCGCTGCCCGTCCAGTACGCCGACTACGCGCTGTGGCAGCGCGCCCTGCTTGGCTCCGAGGACGACCCGGGCAGCCTGGCCGCACGGCAGCTCGCCTACTGGAAACAGGCCCTGGCCGGGCTGCCCGACCAGCTCGAACTGCCCACCGACCGGCCCCGCCCCGCGCGGGCGTCCCACCGGGGCGCGCAAATGCCGTTCACGCTGCCGGCCGGCCTGCACGCCGCGCTCGCAGACCTGGCCCGCGAGCACCGCGCCAGCCTGTTCATGGTGCTGCAGGCGGCGCTGGCCGGGCTGTTCACCCGGCTCGGCGCGGGCACCGACATCCCGATCGGCTCGCCGGTCGCGGGCCGCGCCGACCGGGCGCTGGACGGGCTGGTCGGCGTGTTCGTCAACACCCTCGTCCTGCGCACCGACACCTCCGGCGACCCCGCGTTCACCGAGCTGCTGGCGCGGGTGCGTGACACGGACCTGGCGGCGTTCGCCCACCAGGACGTGCCGTTCGAACGCCTCGTGGAGGTGCTGAACCCGCGCCGCTCCCTGGCCCGGCACCCGCTGTTCCAGGTCATGATCTCGATGCAGACCGACCCGTCGGCGCGGGTGGAGCTGCCGGGGCTGACGGTCGCGCTGGAGCCGGTCGACACGGGCGTGTCCCGCTTCGACCTGGCGCTGCTGGTGGACGAGCGCCGCGACGCCGCCGGCGACCCCGCCGGGATCGACTGCCGCCTCGAATACGCCGTCGACCTGTTCGACGCCGGCACCGCCCGGTCGATGGCCGCCCGCCTGGAACGGCTGCTCGCCGCCGTCGCCGCCGACCCCGGCCGGCGGCTCGGCGCGGTCGATCTGCTGGAGGAGACCGAACGCCACCGCCTGTTCGGCGAGTGGAACGACACCGCGCTGCCCGTCCCGGACGCCCTGGCACCCGAGCTGGTGGAGGCGCAGGCCGCCCGCACACCCGACGCGCCCGCCGTCACCCATGGCGGGACGACGCTGACGTACGCGGAGCTGAACGCACGGGCCAACCGGCTGGCCCGCCACTTGATCGCGCGGGGCGTCGGCCCCGAAGACCGGGTCGGGCTCGCGTTGCCGCGTGACGCCGATCTGGTGGTCGCGGCGCTGGCGGTGCTCAAGACAGGGGCCGCCTACCTGCCGATCGACCCCGCCTACCCGGCGGACCGCATCGCGTTCATGCTGGACGATGCCGCCCCCGCCTGCGTCCTGACGACCCGCGGCATCGCGCTGCCGGACGGCGCGCCGCGCGTCGAGCTGGACGCGCTGCCGCTGCCGGAGCACCCCGCCGGCGACGTCACCGACGCCGACCGGGTGCGTCCGCTGCGGCCGGGCCACGCCGCGTACGTGATCTACACGTCCGGGTCCACCGGCCGCCCCAAGGGCGTCGTCGTCCCGCACGCCGGCCTGGCCGACTTCTGCGCGGGCGGCGCGGCGTTCTACGGCGCCGGCCGGCTGCGCCGCGTGCTGTTCTCCACGTCGCTGAACTTCGACGTGTCGGTGTTCGAATGGCTCGTCCCGCTCACCGTGGGCGGCCACGTCGAGGTGGTGCGGGACCTGCTGGAGGTCGCCGAACGCGGCGGCTGGGAGGGCACGCTGGTCAGCGGCGTCCCGTCCGCTTTGGCGGTGCTGCTGGCCCGCGACGGCCTGCGGCTGCGCGTCGACGACCTGGCGTTCGGCGGCGAGGCGCTGCCACCGCAGCTGCTGCGGGACGCCCGCGAGCGCGTGCCCGGCGCGCGCCTGTCCAACATCTACGGGCCCACCGAGGCGACCGTGTTCGTCACCGGCTGGTTCGACGACGGCGACGACGGCGGCGTCGCCCCGATCGGCCGCCCCATGGCCAACACCCGCGCCTACGTGCTGGACGCGGCGCTGCGGCCGGTGCCGGTCGGCGTGCCCGGCGAGCTGTACGTCGCCGGAGACGGCCTGGCCCGCGGCTACCTGGGCCGCCCGTCGCTCACCGCCGAACGGTTCGTGGCCTGCCCGTTCGGCCCGCCCGGCGCCCGCATGTACCGCACCGGCGACCTGGTGCGCTGGACCCGCTCCGGCGACATCGAATACCTGGGCCGGGCCGACCACCAGGTGAAGGTGCGCGGGTTCCGCATCGAGCCCGGCGAGATCGAGACCGCCCTCACCGGCCACCCCGACGTGGCGCAGAGCGTCGTCGTCGCCCGCACCGACGCCGCCGGGGACACCGTCCTGGCCGCCTACGTCGTCCCCGCGCCGGGCGCCACCCCGGACACGGCGGCGCTGCGGGCGTTCGTCGCGAGGACGCTGCCCGACTACATGGTCCCGTCGGCGATCGTCGTGCTGGACGCGATGCCGCTCACCCCCAACGGCAAGCTCGACCGGGCCGCCCTGCCCGCCCCCGACCTCGCCGCCGCCTCCGCCGGGGGACGCGCCCCGCGCGACGCCCGCGAGGAGATCCTGTCCGGCATCGTCGCCGACGTGCTCGGCCTGGAACGGGTCGGCGTGGACGACGGGTTCTTCGACCTGGGCGGCGACTCGCTGAAGGCCACCCGCGTCGTCGCCCGCGCCCGCGCCGCCCTCGGCGTGGAGCTGCCCGTCCGGGCCCTGTTCGAGACCCCCACCGTCGCCGGGCTCGCCGAACGCGCCGCGTCCGGCGCGCGGGCCGAACGCCCCCCGCTGCGGCCCGTGCCCGCCGAACACCGCCCCGACCCGCTGCCCGTCTCCCACGCGCAGGAACGCCTGTGGTTCCTCAACCGCCTGGAGGGACCGACCGCCACCTACAACATGCCGATCCCGCTGCGGCTGACCGGCGCGCTGGACTACGCGGCCATGCGCGCCGCGCTGCGCGACGTCGTGGCCCGGCACGAGTCGCTGCGCACCGTCTTCGGCGACCACGACGGCCGCGCCCATCAGCGCGTCCTCGACGACGCCGACCCGCCGCTGGAGATCACCGACATCGCGCCCGGCGGCGACCTGCGCGGCGCGTTGTTCACGGACGCCACGCGCGGCTTCGACCTGTCCCGCGACCTGCCGGTCCGCGCCCACCTGTACCGGCTCGGCGAGCACGAGCACGTGCTGCTGATCGTGCTGCACCACATCGCCGGGGACGGCTGGTCCATGGCGCCGCTCGCCCGCGACGTCATCACCGCCTACCTGGCCCGCCGCGACGGGCACGCCCCCGGCTGGGAGCCCTTGCCCGTCCAGTACGCCGACTACGCGCTGTGGCAGCGCGACCTGCTCGGCTCCGAGGACGACCCCGGCAGCCCGGCCGCACGGCAGATCGCGTTCTGGCGGAAGGCGCTGGCGGGCCTGCCCGACGAGATCGACCTGCCCGCCGACCGGCCCCGCCCCGACCGCGCCTCCTACCGGGGCGGCCAGGTGACCTTCGACGTGCCGGAACGGCTGTACGAGGCGCTCACCGCCCTGGCCCGCCGCCACCACGTCAGCGTCTTCATGGTGCTGCAGGCCGTGCTGGCCGGGATGCTCACCCGGCTCGGCGCGGGCACCGACATCCCGATCGGCTCGCCGGTCGCGGGCCGCACCGACCACGGCCTGGACGACCTCGTCGGCGTGTTCGTCAACACCCTCGTCCTGCGCACCGACACCTCCGGCGACCCCGCCTTCGCCGAACTGCTGGCGCGGGTGCGCGAGACGGACCTGGCGGCGTTCGCCCACCAGGACGTGCCGTTCGAACGCCTCGTGGAGGTGCTGAACCCGCGCCGCTCCCTGGCCCGGCACCCGCTGTTCCAGGTCATGCTCACGTTGCAGAACAACCCCGAGGCGTCGACGGACCTGCCGGGCCTGCGGGTGGCCGTGGAACCGGTGGACGCCGCGGTCGCCAAGTTCGACCTGGAGTTCCTGCTGGAGCGGGCCCGGGACGGCCGCGGCGGCCTGACCGGGACCGTCGAGTACGCCCTCGACCTGTTCGACCGCGCCACCGCCGAACGCCTCGCCGCCTGGTACGTCGACGTCCTGGAGGCCGTCGCCGCCGACCCCGAGGTCACGATCGGCGCCCTGCGGCTGCCCGGCGCCGACGACGTCCGCCGCCCCGCCGCCGCGGCCCCGGTGAAGAGGCTCGTCGCGTACGTCGTCCCCGCCCCGGGCCAGACGGTCGACATCGAGGAACTGCGCGCCCACGTGCGCGAGCACCTGCCCGAGGCGATGGTGCCGTCCGCCGTCGTCGTGCTGGACGAGCTGCCCCTCACGCCCAATGGCAAGGTCGACACCAAGGCCCTGCCGCACCCCGAGCCGTCGGCGGTGCCCGCCACGGCGCCCTACCGCGCGCCGCGCGACGCCCGCGAGGAGACCGTCGCCGCCATCGTCGCCGACCTGCTCGGCGTCGCCCGCGTCGGCGTCGACGACGACTTCTTCGAGCTGGGCGGCAACTCGCTGATCGCGATGCGGGTCGTCAGCCGCGTCCGCCGCGCCCTCGGCGTCGAACTGCCCGTGCGCGCCCTGTTCGAGGCGCCCACCGTCACCGGGCTGTGCGCCCTGCTCGGCACCGCCCGCGAGACGGGACGTCCGCCGCTGGAACGACGGGACCGGCCGGACGTGATCCCGCTGTCGTACGCGCAGCGGCGCCTGTGGTTCCTCAACCGCTTCGAAGGCCCGTCCGCCACCTACAACATCCCCCTGGCGCTGCGCATCCGCGGCGCCCTCGACCACGACGCGCTGCGCGCCGCCCTCGGCGACGTGGTGACCCGGCACGAGTCGCTGCGCACGATCCTGCCCGACAGCGGCGGCGTACCGCGCCAGCTCGTCCTCGACCCGGCCGCCGCCCGGCCCGAACTGCGCGTCACCGACACCACCGACGCCGAACTGCCGGTCCACCTGGCCGCCGCCGCCGGACACCCCTTCGACATCTCCGCCGAGCCGCCGCTGCGCGCCCACCTGTTCCGCCTCGCGCCGGACGAGCACGTTGCGCTGCTGGTGCTGCACCACATCGCCGGTGACGGCTGGTCGCTGGCTCCGCTGGCGCGTGATGTGATCATCGCGTATGCGGCGCGGGTGGAGGGGCGTGCGCCGGGGTGGTCTGCGTTGCCGGTGCAGTATGCGGATTATGCGTTGTGGCAGCGGGAGTTGTTCGGTTCGGAGGATGATCCGGGGAGTTTGATCTCGCGGCAGATCGCTTTCTGGCGTGAGGCGTTGGCGGGGTCGCCGGAGGAGCTGGTGCTGCCGGGTGATCGGCCGCGTCCGGTCGAGGCGTCCTACCGGGGCGGCACGATCCCCTTCCGGCTCTCCGCCGGCCTGCACGAGGCACTGCTGCGGGTCGCCCGGGAGACCGGCGCCAGCCCCTTCATGGTCGCCCAAGCCGCCTTCGCCGCGTTGCTGACGCGGCTGGGCGCCGGGACCGACATCCCGATCGGGTCGCCCGTCGCCGGGCGGACCGACGATGCCCTGGACGACCTGGTCGGCATGTTCGTCAACATGCTGGTCTTCCGCACCGACACTTCGGGTGACCCGTCGTTCCGTGACCTGGTGGCGCGGGTGCGGGAGACCGATCTGGCCGCCTACGCCCACCAGGACGTGCCGTTCGAACGCCTGGTGGAGGTGCTCAACCCGCCGCGCCACCTGGGCCGCCACCCGCTGTTCCAGGTCGGCCTGACGTTCCAGAACAACCCCGAGGCCCGGCTCGAAGCCCCCGGCTTCAGCGCGGAACCCGAACCGCTGCACGCCGGGGTGTCCCGCTTCGACCTGCTGATGATCCTCACCGAACGGCTGGACGCCTCCGGCCGGCCCGGCGGGCTCGACGGTGAGCTCGAATACGCCCTCGACCTCTACGACCCGCCGACCGTCGAACGCCTCGCCGCCCGCTTCGAACGCTTCCTCACCGCCCTGCTCGCCGACCCCGACACCCCGATCAGCGCGATCGACGTCGTGGACCCGGCCGAACGGCGCGTCCTGCTCGAAGAGTGGGCCGGCGGGACCGTCGCCGCGCCGGTGGACGAGCCGACGATCGTCGAGTTGTTCGAGGCGCAGGTCGCCGCTCGTCCGGGTGCGGTGGCGGTGACTTGTGAGGGCGCGTCGCTGACGTACGCGGATTTGAATGCTCGTGCCAACCGTCTGGCGCGTCGTCTGGTGGCGCAGGGGGTTGGTCCGGAGCAGTTCGTGGCGTTGCGGTTGCCGCGTTCCGCTGATTTGGTCGTCGCGATCCTGGGGGTGTTGAAGGCGGGGGCGGCATATGTGCCGATCGACCCGGACTACCCGGCCGACCGCATCGCCTACATGCTCGGCGACGCCCGCCCAGTGCTCACCCTCGGACCGGATGACGTGGACGCCCCCGGCTACGAGGACACGAACCCCAACGTCCCGTTGTCACCGGACCATCCGGCGTATGTCATCTACACGTCCGGTTCGACGGGCCGCCCTAAGGGCGTGGTCGTCCCGCATCGCAATGTGGTGCGTCTGCTGCGGTCGACGGAGTGTTGGTTCGATTTCGGTCCGGATGATGTGTGGACGTTGTTCCACTCCTATGCCTTCGACTTCACGGTGTGGGAGTTGTGGGGGGCTCTCGCCTACGGGGGTCGTCTTGTTGTCGTGCCGTACCTGACGTCGCGCTCGCCGGATGACTTCTTGAAGCTGCTGGCGGCTGAGCGTGTGACGGTGTTGAGCCAGACTCCGTCGGCGTTCTACCAGCTGATGGCCGCCGATCGGGAGAATCCGGGCGTCGACCTGGCGTTGCGGTATGTGGTGTTCGGCGGTGAGGCGCTGGAGCCGGGACGGCTGGAGGACTGGTACTCGCGGCACGCGGACGATGCCCCGGTGCTGGTGAACATGTACGGGATCACCGAGACGACCGTGCACGTCACCTACCAGGCTCTCGACCGGGCGTATGCGGCGACGGCTGCGGGGAGCCTGATCGGTACTGGGATCCCTGACCTGCGGGTCTATGTCCTGGACGAGAAGTTGCGTCTGGTCCCGCCGGGTGTGGTGGGGGAGTTGTACGTGGCCGGGGCGGGGTTGGCGCGCGGGTATCTGTACCGTCCGGCGCTGACCGCCGAACGGTTCGTCGCCGACCCCTACGGCCCGCCCGGCACGCGCATGTACCGCACCGGAGACCTGGCTCGGTGGCGCGGTGACGGACGCCTGGAGTACCTCGGCCGTTCCGATCAGCAGGTGCAGTTGCGCGGGTTCCGGATCGAGTTGGGCGAGGTCGAGGCGGTGCTGGCGCGGCATGAGGCGGTCGCCGACGTCGCCGTGATCGTCCGCGACGACCGTCTGATCGCCTACGTCGTCGCCTCCGGCGACATCGACCCCTCGGAGCTGCGCGGGTTCGTCGGGACACAACTGCCGGGGTACATGGTCCCGGCGGCCGTGGTGAAGCTCGACGCGCTGCCGCTGACGGTCAACGGCAAGCTCGACCGCACCGCCCTCCCTGACCCCGACTTCTCCGTGCGCGTGTCGTCGCGGACGCCTCGCACGGCCGAGGAGGAAGTCCTCGCCGGGTTGTTCGCCGAGGTGCTCGGCCTGGAACGCGTCGGGGTGGATGACGGGTTCTTTGATCTGGGCGGCGATTCGATCATCGCGATCCAGTTGGTGTCGCGGGCCCGCCAGGCCGGGTTGGTGCTCTCGCCTCGGGAGGTGTTCCAGCACCAGACCGTCGAGGAACTCGCCGCCATCGCCAAACCTCTCGCCGACGCCGACGCCGTCGAAGCGGAACCGCCCGGGACGGGCATCGGGCCGCTGCCGGTCACGCCGATCATGGCGTGGCTGCGTGACCGGGTGGGCGGCGACGCCTCCCTGATCGGCGGGTTCCATCAGTCCATGCTGCTGCGCACCCCCGCCGACCTGGGGCTCGACAGGCTGACGGCCGCGTGGCAGGCGGTCCTCGACCACCACGACATGCTCCGGCTCCGCCTGGACGTGGACGACGACGGCGACGGGGCCGGTGCCGGGGAATGGCGGCCCGTCGTCCGGCCGGTCGGGGACGTGCGCGCCGACGACCACGTGACCCGGGTGGACGTGGCCGGGCTGGACGCCGACAAGCTCGCCGCCGTCATCACCGAGCAGGCCCTCGCGGCCCGCGACCGGCTCGACCCGCGGGCCGGGGCGGTCGCGCGGCTGGTGTGGTTCGACGCGGGCACGGCGCAGGGCAGGCTCCTGGTCATGCTGCACCACCTCGTCGTCGACGGGGTGTCGTGGCGCGTCCTGCTGCCGGACCTGGTCACCGCGTGGGCCGGCGGCGCGCTGGAACCCGTCGGGACGTCGTTCCGGCGCTGGGCGCAGCGCCTCACCGCCGCCGCGTCCGACCCGGCCCGCGCCGGCGAGCTGGACACCTGGCTCGACATCGTGGACGGCCCCGACCAGCGCATCGCCGACCGTGCTCTCGACCCGCGCGTGGACATCGCGGCACGGGCCCGGTCCCTGACGCTCGGCCTGCCCGCCGACGTCACGGCGCCGCTGCTGACCGACGTGCCCGCCGCGTTCCACGGCCGCGTCAACGACGTGCTGCTCACCGGGCTGGCCCTGGCCGCCGTCCAGCACCGGCGGCGGCGCGGCGGACGCGGCACGAGCGTCCTGGTCGACCTCGAAGGGCACGGCCGCGAGGACGTCATCCCCGGGGTGGACGTCACCCGGACGGTCGGCTGGTTCACCTCGATCCACCCGGTCCGCCTGGACCCGGGGACGGTCGAGCCGGGCGAGATCCGGGCGGGCGGCCCGGCCCTCGGCACCGCGTTGAAGAAGGTGAAGGAGCAGCTCCGAGAGATCCCCGACAACGGCATCGGCTACGGCCTGCTGCGCCACCTCGACCCGGCGGCCGCCGAGGAGCTGGCCGCCCTGCCGCCCGCGCAGCTCGCGTTCAACTACCTGGGCCGCGTCGCCCCGGGCGACGGCGGCGCCGACTGGAGCCTGGCACCGGAGGAGACGCCCCCGGGCGAGGACCCGCGCATGCCGATGGCGCACGTCCTGGAGATCAACGCGATCACCCGTGACCTGCCCGGAGGGCCCGAGCTGAGCGCCACCTGGACCTGGCCGGACGGCCTGCTCGGCGAGGACGACGTGCGCGAGCTGGCCGAGGCGTGGTTCGCCGCGCTGCGCGGCCTGGCCGCCCACGTCACCGCCGGGCCGGCCGGCGGGTTCACTCCGTCCGACCTGCTGGTGGACCTCGACCAGGGGGAGATCGACAAGCTCCAGGACGCGTGGAGGAAGCAGCAGTGACCCGGTCCGATCTCGAGGACATCCTGCCTCTGGCACCGCTGCAGCAGGGGTTCTTCTTCCACGCGCTCCACGACGCCGAGGCCGCACCGGGCACCGGCGGCGTGGACGTCTACACCGCCCAGCTCGTCCTGGACCTGGAGGGTCCGCTGGACGCGGCCGTGTTGCGCGCGGCCGCGGGGACGCTCCTGCGCCGTCACCCCAACCTGCGCGCCGCGTTCTGGCACGAGGACCTGAGCCGCCCGGTCCAGGTGATCCCGCGCCACGTCGAGACGCCCTGGGAGGAACTCGACCTCGCCGGTACCGCCGACCCCGACGCCGAGGCCGCCGCGGTCGCCGAACGCGAACGGGCCCGCCCGTTCGACCTGGCCGACCCTCCGCTGCTCCGGTTCGTGCTGCTCAGGCTCGGGCCGCTGCGGCACAAACTCATCCTCACCAACCACCACATCCTGCTGGACGGCTGGTCGACGCCGCTGCTGGCCACCGAGCTGTTCGCGTTGTACGCGGCGGGCGGGCAGGACACCGGCCTGCCGCGCCCCGCCCCCTACAAGAGCTATCTGGCCTGGCTCGCCGGGCGGGACCGGGCCGCCGCCGCGGACGCCTGGCGGGCCGCCCTGGCCGGCGTCGACGGGCCGACCCTGGTGGCGCTCGAGGCGGCCGGACGTCCCGCGACGATGCCGCGGCGCGCCGAGATCGAACTGGACGAGGCGCTGACCAGGAAGCTCACCCGGCTGTCGCGCAGGCACGGCGTCACGCTCGGCACGGCGCTGCAGGGCGCCTGGGGCCTGCTCGTCGCCCACCTCACCGGCCGCGACGACGTGGTGTTCGGCGCGGCCGTCTCGGGGCGTCCCGCCGAGCTGCCGGACGTCGAGTCCATGATCGGGCTGTTCGTCAACACCGTGCCGGTGCGGGTGCGGGCCCGGCCGGGGGACTCGTTCGCGGCGGTCCTCGAACGGATCCAGGACGAGCAGGTCGACCTGCTGGCCCACCATCACCTCGGCCTCACCGACATCCAGCGCGCGGCCGGGCAGGCGGGGGTCTTCGACACCGTCACGGTGCTGGAGAACTTCCCGTTCGACCCGTCCGCCACCGGCGCGGCGATCAACGGCGTGCGGGTGACCGGTGTCGACTCCCACGACGCCACGCACTACCCGCTCTCGCTCGCCGCCGTCCCCGGCCCACGGCTCACCCTGCGCCTGTACTACCGGCCCGACCTGTACGAACGCCAGGACGCCGACCGGCTGCTCGGCCGCCTGCGGCGGCTCATCGAGACGTTCGCCGCCGACCCCGGCGGGCCCGTCGGGCGGGCCGACCTGCTCACCGGGGACGAGCGCCACCGGATCCTCACCGCGTGGAACGACACCGCGGGCGCCGTCCCGGACGCCACGATCACCGACCTGTTCGAGGCGCAGGCGGCCCGGCGGCCCGACGCCCCCGCCGTCCTCGACGGGGACACCGTCCTCACCTACGGCGAGCTCGACGCGGCGGCGAACCGGCTCGCCCGCGTGCTGACCGCCCGTGGCGCCGGTCCCGAAGAGATCGTGGCGGTGGCGCTGCCACGCTCGGTCGACCTGATCACGGCGACCCTCGCCGCGGGCAAGGCCGGGGCCGCCTTCCTGCCCGTGGACCCCGAGTACCCGCCGGAACGCATCGCCCACATGCTCGGTGACGCGCGCCCGATCCTGACGATCAGCACGTCGCGGTACGCGGACCGGCTGCCCGAGGCCGACCGGCTGCTGCTGGACGACCCCGCCACCGCCGCGCTGATCGACGCCCAGGACCCGGGCGGACCGCGCGAGCGCACGGCGCCGCCGCGGCCCGACCACCCGGGCTACGTGATCTACACCTCCGGGTCGACCGGCCGCCCCAAGGGCGTGGTCGTCACCCACGCGGGCATCGCGAGCCTGGCCCGCGCGCAGATCGACGGCATGGCGGTCGGGCCCGACGCCCGCGTCCTGCAGCTCGCGTCGCCCGGCTTCGACGCCTCGGTGTTCGAACGGCTGGCCGCGATCGGCTCCGGCGCCGCCATGGTGGTCGCCCCGGCGGACGTGTACGGCGGTGAACGCCTGCGCGACCTGATCCGCGAGCGGGCGGTCACCCACGCGGTCATCACGCCCTCGGCCCTGGCCACCGTGCCGTCCGAGGACCTCGGCGGGCTGCGGACCGTGCTGGTCGCCGGTGAGGCGTGCCCGCCCGACCTGGTCGGCCGCTGGGCGCCGGACCGCCGGATGATCAACGGCTACGGCCCCACCGAGACGACCGTGTGCGCCACGATGAGCGGGCCGCTGCCGGACGGGGCGGTCCCGTCGATCGGCGCGCCGATCCGCAACACCCGCGCCTACGTCCTGGACGGCGCGCTCCGGCCGGTGCCGCCCGGAATCCCCGGAGAACTCTACGTCGCGGGCCCGATCCTGGCCCGGGGGTACCTGGGACGGCCCACGCTGACCGCCGAACGCTTCGTCGCCTGCCCCTACGGCCCGCCGGGGGAGCGGATGTACCGCACGGGCGACCTCGTGCGGTGGCGTGACGACGGCACGCTGGACTACCTGGGCCGGGTCGACCACCAGGTGAAGATCCGGGGGATCCGGATCGAACTCGGCGAGATCGAGGCCGTGCTGTCGGCGCACGAGACGGTGGCGCGGGCCGTGGCGGCGGTCCGCGACGGGCGCCTCGTCGGCTACGTCGTCCCCGCCCCCGGCGCCGCCATCGACGAGGCGGAACTGCGCCGTTTCGCGGGCCGCTCGCTGCCGGACCACGCCGTTCCCGCCGCGGTGGTGGCGCTGGACGAACTGCCGCAGACCCCGAACGGCAAGCTGGACCGTGCCGCCCTGCCCGCGCCCGAAGCGCGGGCCGAGGCCGGCCGCGCCCCCCGCACCCCGCGCGAGGAGATCCTCTGCGGCCTGTACGCGGAGGTCCTCGGGCTGGAACGGGTCGGGGCGGACGACGACTTCTTCCTGCTGGGCGGTGACTCGCTGACCGCCGTCCGCCTGGCCGGCCGGGTCCGGTCCGCGCTCGGCGTCGAACTGCCGCTGCGCGCGCTGTTCGAGGCGCCGACGGCGGCCGCGCTGGCCGGGCGCCTGGACGAGGCGCAGGGATGGGTCCGGCCCCCCCTCGTCCGGCGGGACCGCCCGGACGTGATCCCGCTGTCGCACGCGCAGCGGCGCCTGTGGTTCCTCAACCGCTTCGAAGGCGCCCGCTCGGCGACGTTCAACATCCCGGTCGCGCTGCGGCTCACCGGCCGCGTCGACCACGACGCGCTGCGCGCCGCCCTCGGTGACGTGGTGGCCCGGCACGAGCCGCTGCGCACGATCTTCCCGGACGCCTCGGGCACGCCGCGCCAGCACATTCTCGACCCGGCGACCGCGCGGCCCCGCCTCCCCGTCGTCGAGACCGACGAGGCGCACCTGCCGGCCGCCCTCGCCGACGCCGCCGGACAGGGCTTCGACCTGTCGGTCGAGCCGCCGCTGCGCGTCCGGTTGTTCGCCCTGGACGACGACACGCACGTCCTGCTGCTGGTGCTGCACCACATCGCCGGTGACGGCTGGTCGCTGGCTCCGCTGGCGCGTGATGTGATCATCGCGTATGCGGCGCGGGTGGAGGGGCGTGCGCCGGGGTGGTCTGCGTTGCCGGTGCAGTATGCGGATTATGCGTTGTGGCAGCGGGAGTTGTTCGGTTCGGAGGATGATCCGGGGAGTTTGATCTCGCGGCAGATCGCTTTCTGGCGTGAGGCGTTGGCGGGGTCGCCGGAGGAGCTGGTGCTGCCGGGTGATCGGCCGCGTCCGGTCGAGGCGTCCTACCGGGGCGGGACGATCCCCTTCCGGCTCGACGCCGATCTGCACGCCGGGCTGGTGGCCCTGGCCCGTCAGAGCGGCGCCAGCCTCTTCATGGTGATGCAGGCCGCGTACGCCGCGTTGCTGACGCGGCTGGGCGCCGGGACCGACATCCCGATCGGGTCGCCCATCGCCGGTCGGACGGATGACGCCCTGGACGATCTGGTCGGCATGTTCGTCAACATGCTCGTCCTGCGGACCGACACTTCGGGTGACCCGTCGTTCCGTGACCTGGTGGCGCGGGTCCGGGAGACGGACCTGGCGGCGTTCGCCCACCAGGACGTGCCGTTCGAACGTCTGGTGGAGGTGCTCAACCCGTCCCGGTCGATGGCACGGCACCCCCTGTTCCAGGTCGTCCTGTCGTTCCAGAACAACCCGGAGGCCCGTCTCGACCTGGACGGTCTCACCGCCGCCGCCGAGCCGCTCCCGTCCGGCGTGGCCAAATACGATCTGTCCCTCTACCTGGAAGAACGCGACGGCCATCTCGAAGGCGGGCTGGAGTACGCCGTCGATCTGTTCGACCGGTCCACCGCCGAAGTGCTCGTCGCCCGCTTCGAACGCCTGCTCCGCCAAGTCGTCGCCACGCCGGACGCCCCCATCAGCGCCGCCGACATCCTCACCCCCGGCGAACGTGACGCACTGCTGGGCGAATGGGCCGGCGGCACCACCACCGGACGGACAGAACGCTCGACGATCGTCGAGTTGTTCGAGGCGCAGGTCGCCGCTCGTCCGGGTGCGGTGGCGGTGACTTGTGAGGGCGCGTCGCTGACGTACGCGGATTTGAATGCTCGTGCCAACCGTCTGGCGCGTCGTCTGGTCGAGCGTGGGGTCGGGCCGGAGCAGTTCGTGGCGTTGCGGTTGCCGCGTTCCGCTGATCTGGTCGTTGCGATCATGGGGGTGCTCAAGGCGGGGGCGGCATATGTGCCGATCGACCCCGACTACCCGGCCGACCGCATCGCCTCCATGCTCGCGGACGCCGATCCGGTCGTGACCCTGCGCCCCGAGGACGTGGACGCCCCCGGCTACGACGAGTCCAACCTGGCGAGGGACATCTCCCCGGATCACCCGGCGTATGTCATCTACACGTCCGGTTCGACGGGTCGTCCCAAGGGCGTGGTCGTCCCGCATCGCAATGTGGTGCGTCTGCTGCGGTCGACGGAGTGTTGGTTCGATTTCGGTCCGGATGATGTGTGGACGTTGTTCCACTCCTATGCCTTCGACTTCACGGTGTGGGAGTTGTGGGGGGCTCTCGCCTACGGGGGCCGTTTGGTCGTCGTGCCGTACCTGACGTCGCGGTCTCCCGAGGACTTCCTCAGGCTGCTGGCGGCGGAGAAGGTCACGGTGTTGAGCCAGACTCCGTCGGCGTTCTACCAGCTGATGGCCGCCGATCGAGAGGCGCCCGGTACTGATCTGGCGTTGCGGTATGTGGTGTTCGGCGGTGAGGCGCTGGAGCCGGGACGGCTGGAGGACTGGTACTCGCGGCACGCGGATGACGCTCCACTACTGGTGAACATGTACGGGATCACCGAGACGACCGTCCACGTCACCCACCAGCCGCTGGATCGCGTCCATGCGGTGACCGCTCCGGGGAGCCTGATCGGTACCGGGATCCCTGACCTGCGGATCTATGTCCTGGACGAGAAGCTTCGGCCCGTGCCCCCGGGTGTGGTGGGGGAGTTGTACGTCGCCGGGGCCGGATTGGCACGCGGGTATCTGCACCGACCGGCGCTGACCGCCGAACGGTTCGTCGCCGACCCCTACGGCCCGCCCGGCACGCGCATGTACCGCACCGGAGACCTGGCTCGGTGGCGCGGTGACGGACGCCTGGAGTACCTCGGGCGGTCCGATCAGCAGGTGCAGTTGCGCGGGTTCCGGATCGAGCTGGGCGAGGTCGAGGCGGTGCTGGCGCGGCATGAGGCGGTCGCGGATGTCGCGGTGGTCGTCCGTGACGATCGTCTGATCGCCTACGTCGTCGCCTCCGGCGACATCGACCCCTCGGACCTGAGGCGCTTCACCGGGTCCCAGGTACCGGAGTACATGGTCCCGGCGGCCGTGGTGAAGCTCGACGCCCTGCCGCTGACCGTCAACGGCAAGCTCGACCGCACCGCCCTCCCTGACCCCGACTTCTCCGTGCGCGTGTCATCGCGGACGCCCCGCACGGCCGAGGAGGAAGTCCTCGCCGGGTTGTTCGCCGAGGTCCTCGGCCTGGAACGCGTCGGTGTCGATGACGGGTTCTTCGATCTGGGCGGTGATTCGATCATCGCGATCCAGTTGGTGTCCCGGGCGCGCCAGGCCGGGTTGGTGCTCTCGCCTCGGGAGGTGTTCCAGCACCAGACCGTCGAGGAACTCGCCGCCATCGCCAAACCCCTCGCCGACGGAGGGGCGACCGAGACCGAGCCCCCGGGCACCGGACTGGGGGTCGTGCCCGCGACCCCCATCATGCGCTGGTTCCAGGAACTCACCGGCCCCACCGACGACTACAGCCAGCGGACGCTGCTCCAAGTGCCTCCGGGCCTCGCCGTGGACGCCCTGGTCGGCGCCCTCCAAAGGGTCCTGGACCACCACGACATGCTGCGGCTGCGCGTCGACCGCGCCGAACCGCACTGGGAGTTCGAGGTCGCGGAGCCCGGCACGGTGGACGCCGCCGCACTCGTCCGCCGCGTGGACGTGTCCGACGTCCGCGACCTGCATGCCGTCCTCGCCGAGGAGGCCGCCACGGCCCGCGCCGGTCTCGACCCCGAAGCCGGGATCATGACCCGGCTGGTGTGGTTCGACGCTGGGCCCGCACGGTCCGGACGGCTGCTGGTGACCGTCCACCACCTGGCCGTGGACGCGGTGTCCTGGCCGATCCTGCTGCTCGACCTGGTGACCGCCCTGACCGGCGGCGGTGAGTTCGACCCGGTCGGCACGTCCTACCGCCGCTGGGCGCAACGCCTGGTCGCCGAGGCGGCCGAACCCGCCCGCACCGCCGAACTGCCGCTGTGGACCGACATCCTCGCCACACCCGACCCGGCGCTCGGGGACCGCCCCCTCGACCCGGCCGCCGACGCGTTCGGCACGGCCCGGCACCTCACCGTGGACCTGCCCGCCGACGTCACGGCGCCGCTGCTGACCGACGTGCCCGCCGCGTTCCACGGCCGTGTCAACGACGTCCTGCTCACCGCGCTCGCCCTCGCCGTCGCCGGATGGCGG
The DNA here is from genome assembly GCF_040642915.1 of Actinomadura sp. NPDC047616. Lineage (NCBI taxonomy): Bacteria > Bacillati > Actinomycetota > Actinomycetes > Streptosporangiales > Thermomonosporaceae > Actinomadura > Actinomadura sp. NPDC047616. The sequence continues at coordinate 27,630 of NZ_JBEYTB010000007.1, read as the reverse complement.
CGCGACCGCGGCCGCGCCGACGACACCGCCGTCCTGGTCGACCTGGAGGGACACGGCCGCGAGGAGATCATTCCCGGGGTGGACCTCACCCGGACGGTCGGCTGGTTCACCTCCATCCATCCGGTCCGCCTGGACCCGGGGACGGTCGAGCCGGGCGAGATCCGCGCGGGCGGCCCGGCCCTCGGCACCGCGTTGAAGAAGGTGAAGGAGCAGCTCCGCGAGATCCCCGACAACGGCATCGGCTACGGCCTGCTGCGCCACCTCAACCCGTCCACCGCCGGACGGCTCGCCGCGCACCCCGCCCCGCAGATCGCGTTCAACTACTTCGGCCGCTCGCCCCTGCCGGAGGTGACCGACTGGGCGCCCGCCGCCCGCGAGGAGACCGACGCGCTCGGCGCCGGCCAGCACTCGCGCCTCGGCCTGGTCCACGCGATCGAGGTGAACGCGCAGACCCGCGACCTGCCCGGAGGGCCCGAGCTGAGCGCCACCTGGACGTGGGCGGGCGGCCTGTTCGGCGAGGACGAGATCGCCGACCTCGCCGACCGCTGGCAGGCGGCGCTGCGCGGGCTGGTCGCGCACGTGGTCGACGGCGCGGCGCACGGCCCGGTCGGCGGGTTCACCCCGTCCGACCTGCCGCTGGTGTCGGTGAGCCAGGAGGAGATCGACGAGCTGGCCGCCGAGCTGGACGCGGAGGACGAGGCATGGGATCCGGAGTGAAGTCGCAGCTCGAAGACATCTGGCCGCTGTCGCCGTTGCAGCAGGGGCTGTTCTTCCACGCGCGGTACGACTCCGGCCGAGGGGACGTCTACACGGCGCAGATCGTGTTCGACATGGTCGGGCCGCTGGACACCGGCGCGTTGCGGTCGGCCGCCGAGGCGTTGCTGTGGCGGCACGCCAACCTGCGGGCCGGGTTCCGGCAGCGCAAGGACGGCAGCGGCGTGCAGATCGTGCACCGGCGGGTGCGGCTGCCCTGGGCGGAGGCCGACGTGTCCGACCTGCCGCGGGAGCGGCGCGAGGACGAGGCCCGGGTGCTCGCCGAGGCCGATCGCGCCCGGCCGTTCGACCTGGCCAGGCCGCCGCTCCTGCGGTTCCTGCTGATCAAGCTCGCCGCCGACCGCCACAGGATGGTGTTCACCAACCACCACATCCTGCTGGACGGCTGGTCCACCCCGGTGCTGCAGACCGAGTTGTTCGCGCTGTACCTGGCCAAGGGCGACGACACGGGCATGCCCCGCGTCACCCCGTACAAGAACTACCTGGCCTGGCTCGCCCAACAGGACCGTGGCGCGGCCGAGGACGCGTGGCGGCGCTCGCTCGACGGACTGGACGAACCCACGCTCGTCGCCCCGCACGCGGGCGACGACCCCGGGGCCGCACCCCCCGACAGGGTGCGGCGCCTGCTGTCCGAAGACCTCACCGTCGCGTTGTCCGCGCGCGCCCGCGCGCACGGCGTCACCCTCAGCACCGTGCTGCACCTCGCGTGGGGCGTGTTGCTGGCGCGCCTGACGGGCCGTACGGATGTGGTGTTCGGCGCGGCGGTGTCCGGTCGTCCCCCCGAACTACCGGGGGTGGAGCAGATGATCGGGCTGTTCATCAACACGCTGCCCATCCGCGTACGGGTCCGCCCGGGCGACACCGTGGCCGAGGCCCTCACCCGCCTGCAGCGTGAGCAGGCCGACCTGATGGCCCACCACCACCTGGGGCTGACCGACATCCAGCGCCTCACCGGCATCGGGTCCCTGTTCGACACCATGACGGTGCTGGAGAACTACCCGTTCGACCCGGACACGGCGGGCACTGACCTGGGCGGGCTCTCCCTGCACGGCGTGGACGGCTACGACGCCAGCCATTACCCGTTCACCCTCGCCGCCGTACCGGGACGGCGCCTGTCCCTGAGGCTCGACTACCGCACCGACCTCTACACCGCCCACGACGCCACCCGCGTCATGGAGCGGCTCCTGCGCGTCCTTGAGGCGATCGCCCACCGGCCCGGCACGCCCCTGGCGCGCGTCGACGTTCTCGGCGATGCCGAACGTGCCCTCGTCCTGCGCGACTGGCAGGGCACGGCAACCGGACGCCCCCGGCAGACCGTCACCGGGCGGTTCGCGCGTCGCACGGCCGAACACCCGGACGCCGTCGCCGTGCGTTCGGCGGCGGGGGAGTCGCTCACTTACGCCGAGCTGGACGCCCGCGCCAACCGGCTCGCCCACCGCCTGGCCGGGCTGGGCGTGCGCCGGGAGACGCGGGTGGCGGTGCTGCTCGAACGGTCCGCCGACGTGATCGTGGCGAGCCTGGCGGTGCTGAAGGCGGGCGGCGTGTACGCGCCGATCCATCACGGGTATCCGCGTGACCGCATGGCCTGGGCGGTCGAGGAGGTCGACGCGCCCGTCCTGCTCGTCAACACCCCCATGAAGGACCGCGTGGCCGACCTGGACGTCCGCGCCCGCGTCCTCGTCGTGGACGACGACCCGGAGCTGGCCGCGCAACCCGGCACCGACCCCGGTGTGCCCGCCCACCCCGAACAGCTGGCGTGCGTGCTGTTCACCTCCGGGTCCACGGGCGTCCCCAAGGGCGTCATGCTGCGGCACCGCGACGTCGTGGACCTGGCCGCCGACGCCTGGCTGCGCGGCCCCGCGCACGAACGCGTGCTCGTGCACTCCCCGCACGCCTTCGACGCGTCCATCTACGAGATGTTCACGCCGCTGCTGAACGGCGGCACCAGCGTCGTCGCCCCGCCCGGACGCCTCGACGGCGACACGCTGGAACGGCTCGTCGCCGCCGAGGACGTCACCGCGCTGTTCCTCACCACCACCCTGTTCAACCTGGTCGCCGAGGAACGGCCGCACGCCTTCGCGTGCCTGCGCCAAGTGCTGACGGGAGGCGAGGCGGGGTCCCTGGCGGCGATGCGCAAAGTCCTCGCGGCGTGCCCGGACACCGAGGTCGGCCACGTGTACGGGCCCACCGAGGCCACCACCTACACCACGGTCGCCGGTATGCGCGACACGCTCGCCGACCCGGACGAGACCTCGACGGTGCTGGGCCGGCCCATGGACGACACGCGCGTGTACGTGCTGGACGCCGGCCTCCGCCCGGTGCCGCCGGGCGTCCCGGGCGAGGCGTACATCGCCGGCGCCGGGGTCGGCCGCGGCTACCTCCACCGGCCCGCCCTCACCGCCGAACGCTTCGTCGCAGACCCGTTCGGAGCCCCCGGCGACCGCATGTACCGCACCGGCGACCTGGTGCGGTGGCGCGAGGACGGCACCCTCGAATACCTCGACCGGGTCGACTTCCAGGTCAAGGTGCGCGGGTTCCGCATCGAACCCGGCGAGATCGAAACGGCCCTCGCCGCCCACCCCGCCGTCGCCAACGTCGCCGTCGTCGCCCGGCAGGACGCCCACGGCGTGAAACGCCTCGTCGCCTACGTCGTGCCCAAGGGCGGCGACGCCGACGCGGCCGAGCTGCGGCGGCACACGGCCGCGCGGGTGCCCGAGTACATGGTCCCGTCGGCGTTCGTCCTGCTGGACACCCTGCCCACCAACCCCAACGGCAAGCTCGACCGCGACGCGCTGCCCGCACCCGGCTACGACGTCGCCGCCGCCGGGGGACGCGCCCCCGCCACCCCCGACGAGGAACGGCTGTGCGAGGTGTTCGCCCAGGTGCTCGGCCTGGAGCGGGTCGGCGCCGACGTCAGCTTCTTCGACCTCGGCGGCGACAGCATCACCGCGCTCAAGCTCGTCACCCGCGCCCGGGAGGCCGGGGTCGAGCTGACGCCCCGGGACGTGTTCACCCACCAGACCGTCGAGGCGCTCACCCGCCACCTCGCCGACGACACCGGCCGGCTCGGGTTCGAGGTGCTGCTGCCGATCCGCACCACCGGGACGCGGCCACCGGTGTTCTTCGTCCATCCAGCCGGCGGCCTGGCCTGGGGCTACCTGCAGTTCTCCCGCCACCTCGGCCCCGACCAGCCCGTCTACGGCCTGCAGGCGCGCGCGTTCACCCAGGCGGAGCTGCCCGGGTCGGTGGAGGAGATGGCCGCGGACTACCTCGAACAGATCCGCGCCGTGCAGCCGTCCGGGCCGTACCACCTGTGCGGCTGGTCGCTGGGCGGGCTGGTCGCCTACGAGATGGCCTGCCGTCTGCAGGCGGCGGGGGAGCGGGTCGCGCTGCTCGCGCTGATGGACGCCTACCACGGCCAGGACCTGGACTCCGAACGCCGCGAGGTCCTCCCGGAACTGCTGGAGGCCATCGGTGTGGACGCGCGCATGGTCGCCCCCGACGGCCACCCCGACATCAAGCAGATCATGGCGCTGCTGGCCGAACGCGGCGACGCCCTCGCCACGCTCGGCGAGGACGACCTGGTGAACGTCTACCGCAACTACGAGAACGGGGTGCGGCAGGCCGAGGCGTACCGGCCCGGACGCTTCCGCGGCGACCTGGTGTTCTTCACCGCCCGCAGGGGACGCGCCGCCGGGGCGCCGACCGCCGCCGCCACCTGGGGGCCGCTGGTCGACGGCCGCGTCCACGACCACCCCGTCGACGCCGAGCACCACGAACTGCTGGGACCCGGTCCGGTCGCCGAGATGGGCGCCGTGCTGGCCGCCCGCCTCGCCGCCACCTCACAACGCTAAGGAGAACCGATGACCAACCCCTTCGAGGACCCCGACGGCACCTACCTCGTCCTGGTCAACCACGAGGGCCAGTACTCGCTGTGGCCGTCGTTCGCCGAGGTCCCCGCCGGATGGACGGTCGCCAAGACCGAGGACACCCGGCAGGCGTGCCTGGACCACATCGCCGAGCACTGGACGGACATGCGGCCGAGGAGCCTGGCCGAGGCGATGGGCGACTAGCCGTGCCCGCGCGGCGTCCGGCCGGGCGCCGGAGGTCGCCGCGGCCGCTGCCGTACGATCCTCGCGTGAGCCCGCCTCCGGCCGAGGACGAGGAGTTGATCACGTGACGTGGTTCCGCTGCGCCGAGACCCGCCCCTGGGCGTCGCTGCGGCTGTTCTGCTTCCCCCACGCGGGCGGATCGGCGGTGTTCTACCGCCCGTGGGCCACGCGGATCGGCCGTGCCGTCGAGGTGCAGGCGGTGCAGTACCCCGGCCGCGCCGACCGCCTCGCCGACCCGTTCGTCGACGACGCGCACCAGCTCGCCCGCCTGATCGCCGGGGCGATGGCGCCGCTGCTGGACCGTCCCGCCGCGCTGTTCGGGCACAGCATGGGCGCGGTCGTGGCCTACGAGACGGCCCGGCTGCTGCAGGAACGCGGCACCGCCCCCGTGCACCTGTTCGTGTCCGGCGCGCGCGCCCCGCACGACCGCGACGACGAACGCTTCTCCCACCTCGACGACGACGGCCTGGTCGCCGAGATGGTCACCCTGGGCGGCTCGGACGCCGAAGCCCTGCGCGACCCCGAGCTGCGCCAGCTCGTACTGCCGTACGTGCGCAACGACTTCCGGCTGGTCGAGGAGTACGAGCACCGTCCCGGACCGCGGCTCACCGTCCCCGTGACGGCGCTGGTCGGGGACGCCGACCCCCGCGTCACCGCCGACCAGGTGCCCCGCTGGGGCGAGCTGACCGACGGCGCGTTCCGGGTCGAGGTGCTGCCCGGCGACCACTTCTACCTCGTCCCGCAGCGGGACAAGGTGATCGCGGAGGTGCAGCGCGCCCTGGCGGTGCCCGCGGGCCCCTGACCCCGCGCCCGCACCGGGCGCGGGATCAGAGGCACCGCACCGCCGGTCAGTACACCTCGACGCCGTAGGCGCTGAGCGCCTCGCCCACCGGCTGGAAGAACGTCGTGCCGCCCGACGAGCAGTTGCCGCTGCCGCCCGACGTCAGGCCCAGCGCCGTCGACCCGGCGAACAGCGAACCGCCGCTGTCGCCCGGCTCCGCGCACACCGTCGTGCGGATCAGCCCCGTGACGGTGCCCTCGGCGTAGTTGACGGTCTGGTCCAGCGCCGTCACCTCGCCCTCGTGCACCTGCGTCGTGCTGCCGCTGCGGGTGACGCGCTGGCCCACGGTGGCCGCACCGGCCTGCGTGATGTCCTGCGTGCCGCCGTAGAGGCTGACGGTGCCGCGGGTGTCGGCGGGCGTGCCCGCGTATCGGACGATCCCGTAGTCGTCGCCCGGGAAGCTGCTGCCCGCGTTGTCGCCGAGCTTGGCGGTGAGCCCGGAGTTGGAGAACCACGACGTGCCGGCCTCGGTGCAGTGCCCGGCCGTCAGGAAGAAGTACTCCGAGCCCCGGCGGACGTTGAAGCCGAGCGAGCAGCGCCCGCCGTTGGTGTAGACGGCCTCGCCGCCCGCCGTGAACAGGCGGAACTCGCCGTCCACGCGTTCGGTGCGCACCGCGGCGCCCTGCGCGGCGGCGGCCGCCCGCACCTTGGCGAGCCGCTCGCCGGTGACGGTGCGGTCCATGGACAGCACCACCTGGTTGGCGGCCGGGTCCACGGCCCACGCGGTGCCCGGGACGGCGGCGTCGCGCTTGAGCGCCGACATGACCTTCCTCAGGTCGTCGCCGCCGCGCGGCACCGTCCTGGGCCGGGCGCCCGCCGCGCGCACGGCCTCGGCCGCGCCCGCGTCGGTCACGGTCACCGTCAGCTCGCCGGTGGCCCTGTCGATGTACGCGCCCGCCGTTCGCGCGCCGAGCGTCCTGGTCAGCGTGCTCGCGGTCGCGGCCTGCCGGGTCTGGGCCGCGGTGGCGGACGGCGCGGCCGCCGCCGTCGCGGCGCCGCCCGCCGAGGCGTGCGCGGCCGGGACGGCGGCGACGGCGGTCGCCGCCAGCGCGACGGCCGTCCCGGCGACGGCGGTTCCCCTGATACGGGGGTGACGGATCTTCACTGAGCCTCCAGTGGGGATTGGGCGCGCCCCTGTGGCGCGCCGGAGGTCACCGGCCATGGTGAAAGACCCGTAAAGAGCGGGGAAAGACGAGAAAGTGCCCAATATCGGAAGATTCGTTGGCAGATTGGGTGCGGGATGGTCTTCGCGCCGCCGGGCAGGATGAGGAGTTCAGCGGACCACGACACCCGCCGGGACCGCGCCCGCCGGCGTCCGCCCCGGCCCCAGTAGCGTTCCGTGCGTGACCGGCGCCAGTGAACCCGGCCGCGGCCCCGCCCCGCCGCCTCAGGTGGGCCTGCTCACGATCGCCCGCGAATGGGGGCGCATCGGCTGCGTCGGCTTCGGCGGGCCGCCCGCGCACATCGCCCTGCTGCGCCGGTTGTGCGTGCGCGACCGGCGCTGGCTGAGCCCCGCCGAGTTCGAGGACGGCATCGCCGCCTGCAACCTGCTGCCCGGCCCCGCGTCCACCCAGCTGGCGATCTTCTGCGCGTGGCGGCTGCGCGGCGCGCCCGGTGCGCTCGTCGGCGGGCTGTGCTTCATCGTCCCGGGCCTGCTGCTGATCCTGGCGCTGGCGGCGCTGTTCGGCGTGGGTGGCGTTCAAGGTGGGCGCGCTGTCGTACGGCGGCGGCTTCGTGATCATCCCGCTGATGCAGTCGGAGGCCGTCGGCGACCACGGGTGGATGAGCGCGGGCCAGTTCACCACCGCCGTGGCGCTCGGCCAGATCACGCCGGGCCCGGTGGTGCAGACCGTGGCGGTCGTCGGCTACGCCGCCGCCGGGCTCGCGGGCGGGCTGCTGGCGTCGGTCATGGCGTTCGCGCCGTCGTTCGCGCTGGTCCTGGCGGGCGCGCCGCGGTTCGACCGGCTGCGCTCCAGCGGCGCCGTCCAGGCGTTCCTGGACGGCGCGGGCCCCGCCGTGATCGGCGCCATCGGCGGATCGGCGATCACACTCGGCCTGGCCCTGGAGCACCTGTGGCAGGTCGCCGTCCTGGCCGCCGCGATGCTGTGGCTGCCGGTGCTGCGCCGCGGCGTCGTCGGCACCCTCCTCGCCGCCGGAGGCGTCGGCGTCCTGGCCGCCCTCGCCGGCCTGCCCACCGGCTGACGGCACAATGAGCCGGGTGACGCTGCTGCTGAACCGCTCCGACCTGGAACGACTGCTCGACCCCGCGGACTGCCTGGCCGTCCTGCGGCACGGATTCACCGCGCCGCCGGCGGAGACGGCGCCGCTCAGGGTGGTGACGGGCCTGCCGGAGGGCAGCGCGACGGTGCTGGTCCCCGGGCTGGTCGAGGGCATCCCCGCCTACACGGTGAAGGTGAACGCCAAGTTCCCCGGCTCCCGGCCCGCGCTGCGCGGCGTGGTGTGCCTGCACGACCTGCGCACCGGCGAGCTGCTCGCCCTGCTCGACTCGGCGACTGTGACGGCCTGGCGCACCGGCCTCGCCGCCGCCCTCGGCACCGACGCGCTGGCCCGCCGCGACGCCCGCACGGTGGCCGTCGTCGGCGCCGGCGCCCAGGCCGAGCTGGTGATGCGCGGGCTGGCGTCGCTGCGGACGATCGAGGCGCTCACCGTCTGCGACCTGGACCCGGGCCGCGCCGCCGGCTTCGCCGAGCGGCACGGGGCGTCGCTGGGCATCCCCGCGTCGGTCGCCGCCGAGCCGCGTGCCGCCGCCCGCGCCGCCGGCATCGTCGTGCTGGCCACCTGGGCGCGGCGGCCGCTGCTGCACGCCGCCGACGTGCCGCCCGGCACCCACCTGACCTCGCTGGGCGCCGACGAGCCCGGCAAGACCGAGCTGTCCGCCGACCTGCTGGACGGCGCCCGCGTGGTCGTCGACGACATCGACCTCGCCACGCGGATGGGCGTGCTCGCCGGGGCCGCCCCCGCCGTCCTGCGCGCCGCGACCACCCTGCGCGACCTGCTGTGCGGCCGTGCGGCGGGCCGCGGCCGCGACGACGAGATCACCGTCTACGCGCCCGTCGGCCTGCCCTGGCAGGACCTGGCCCTGTCCTGGGCCGCCTACCGGGCCGCCGCGCACGCCGGAGTCGGAACGACCGTGGACCTGCTCGCCTGAACCACCGTATTGAAACACGTTCTACATCGGGCTTACGCTGGCCGCAGCCGAGCAGCCGGAAGGTGACGCCCGTGATCCTGGATCGCTTCCGAGTCGAGGGAAAGGCCGCCGTGGTCACCGGCGCGGGCCGCGGCATCGGCGCCGCGACCGCCGTGGCGCTGGCCCAGGCCGGTGCCGACGTCCTGGTGTCCGCCCGCACCGAGGACCAGTTGCGCAAGGTCGCCGCCGAGATCGAGGCGGCGGGACGGCGCGCCGTGGTCGTCCCGGCCGACCTGTCGGACCTGTCCGCGGCGGCCGCCCTCGCCGACCGGGCCGCCGCGGATTTCGGCCGCCTGGACATCGTCGTCAACAACGTCGGCGGGGCGCTGCCGCGCGCCTTCCTGGACACCGGCTACGACCATCTCGAGAACGCGTTCCAGTTCAATGTCGGGATCGCGCACGCGCTCACCCGCGCCGCCGTCCCGCACCTGCTGGCGGCGGACGGCGGCGCGGTCGTCAACATCTCCTCGGTGATGGGCCGCGTCGCGGGCCGCGGATTCCTCGCCTACGGCACCGCCAAGGCCGCCCTGGCCCACTACACCCGGGTCGCCGCGCTCGACCTGGCGCCGCGCGTGCGGGTCAACGCCATCGCGTGCGGGTCGGTCGCCACGTCCGCCCTCGACATCGTGATGACCAGCGACGAGCTGCGCACCCAGATGGAGGGCAACACGCCGCTGGGCCGCATCGGCGACCCGGAGGAGATCGCCGCGTCCGTCCTCTACCTCGCCTCGCCCGCCGGCGCGTACGTCACCGGCAAGGTGCTGGAGGTCGACGGCGGCATCGACCGTCCCCAGCTCGACCTCGGCCTGCCCGACCTGCGACCCCCGGCCCCCCAGGAGTCCCGATGACCTACCGCGTCGTCCAGTGGAGCACCGGCAACGTCGGCCGGCACGCCATCGCCGGGATCGCCGGCCACCCCGACCTGGAGCTGGCCGGGGTCTGGGTGTCCAGCCCCGCCAAGGTCGGCCGGGACGCCGGGGAACTGGCCGGGCTCGGCCGCGCCCTCGGCGTCACCGCGACCGGCGACGCCGACGAGGCCCTCGCCCTGCGCCCGGACTGCGTCGTCTACACCGCGATGGCCGACGTCCGCCTCACCGAGGCCCTCGACGACCTGTGCCGCATCCTGCGAGCCGGGGTGAGCGTGGTGTCGAGCAGCCCGGTGTTCCTGCAGTTCCCCGACGGCGTCGTCCCGCCGGAGATGTCGCGGCCGGTGCGCGAGGCCGCCGCCGCGGGCGGCGCGTCGATCTTCGTCAACGGCATCGACCCCGGCTTCGCCAACGACACGCTGCCGCTGGCGCTGACCGGCATCAGCGAACGCGTCGACGAGGTCCGCTGCATGGAGATCCTCAACTACGCCACCTACGACCAGCCGACCGTCCTGTTCGACATCATGGGCTTCGGCCGTCCGCTGGACGAGACGCCGATGCTGCTGCACCCGGGCGTGCTCACCATGGCCTGGGGCAGCGTGGTGCGTCAGCTGGCCGCCGGGCTCGGCGTCGAGCTGGACGAGGTGACCGAGTGGCACACCCGTGTCCCCGCCCCGGAGACCTTCCAGATCGCCTCCGGCACGATCGAGAAGGGCACGGCGGCCGCGCTGCGCTTCGAGGTGCGCGGGCTGCGCGGGGGCCGTCCGGTGGTCGTGCTGGAACACGTCACCCGTCTGCGCGACGACCTGGCCCCCGACTGGCCCCGGCCCGCCGGGGCGGGCTGCTACCGCGTCGAGGTCCGCGGCGAGCCGAACTACACCCTGGACCTGCGGCTCCTCGGCGCCGACGGCGACCACAACACCGCCGGCCTCAAGGCCACCGCCATGCGCCTCGTCAACGCCGTCCCCGCCGTCGTCCAAGCCCCGCCCGGCCTCCTCACCGCCCTGGACCTCCCCCTGATCACCACCCGCAACATCAGCCGATAACCTCGCCCACCCCGACCACCAGGCGCCCGACCCGCCTGCCGGTCGCGTTGAAAGGATCTGCGCAAGAAGATCGCCGATGAGAAGAAGGCAGAGGCGTGGGCGTTACCGCCCGTCCTGCGCACTCTCTCAGCAAATGGGGAGTATCCCCATCGCGCGGCAGGCCGCGGCGTTGCTTGCGGAGACCAAGGTCAAGCCGGTCGGGCGCAGAAACCGAAACACGCCCCTGGACGAGAACCCGATCACCTGGCGGTGCCGCCCGCCCCGGACGTGGAGGACGAACCTGCTGCCCGGAGGGATCTGCTGCCACACCCGAATGGCTCCGGCTCAGCACGGCGCCCCGGAGCACGGAAGTGTGTACCGCCGGGCCAGGTCTGCACACGGATGATGGAGCCATGGTCACAGTGGACATCGAACGCCTCGATGGCCAGTGCACGCGAAGGCACTTCGCTGAGATACAGGCGGTCTATGCCGCGGCGTTTCCCGCCTACGACCTCGTCGATCACCGGCGCCGAACGCTCCGCCAGACCGAGTCGAGCGGCTTCGAGGCGGTGACCGCCAGGACCGATCACGTGCTCGTGGGGTTCGCCTACGGGCTGCCGCTGTCGGCCGGGTCAGGCTGGTGGGACGACCTGGAGCCTCCACCGCCACCGGGCTTCACGACCGAGACCGGCGCCCGGACATTCGCTGTGATCGACCTTGCGGTGGCGCCGTCCTGCCGGGGCCGCGGGATCGGGCGGCGGCTCATGGACGAGCTGCTGCGGCCGCGCCCAGAAGAGCGCGCGACACTCGCCACGGGGGCGGACGAGCGCCAGGTGCAGCAGATGTACGAACGGTGGGGCTGGCGAAAGGTAGGACGGACGCCGGGGGGTGAGGGGGAGACCGAGCCGTGGTTCGACCTCTATGTGATCGCCTTGCGCCCGGAGTCGGCCAGCAGTTCGCGGTAGTCGATGACGACCTGCTCACCCCGGTGCTGAAGCGGGACGGCCTCAAGAACCTGGTCGGCCAGGCTGGTCACCATGGTGGTTCGGTGCTCGACCGGCTGACGGCTGTAGACGACTTGGGCGAGCCTGACGCCCTCACCTGCGTTGCCGGCGCGAACGTGACCGAATGCCTGCAGAAGGCCGAGCTGCGCACGTATGCGCCGATCCTCGGCGGCCGCGATCCGGTGCGCATGCGCGACCGCATCGTCGAGCTGATCCCGCTCGCCGAGATGGGCGTACACCCACGCCTGGGTGTACCGGAGCCGATCCTCGGCCCAGCCGGCGATGGAGCACACGTCGCTGGTGATCGACGACGGAAGCTTCCCGAACATCTCGCCGCACAGCTCAAGCTCTGTCGTCGCCTCGTCGGCGTCCCCCGACAGCGCCAGCAACTGCGCGCGCACCGTCCGGACGTGCAGCAGGCCGCGGGAAGGGACTTTTGACACGGGTTCAAGAATCTTGTCCGCCTTGGCAAGGAGGATGGCGGCCGGGCGACGTTCATAGAGCCCATGCACCAGTCGTTCCCCGGCGATCCACAGGGCGAGATCTGTGTCGCCGGACGCGTCCGCGGCGCTCTGTGCGGTCCCCCACCAGTCGCGGGCCTCGCGCGGTCGCCCCAAGTTGCACAGCGTCTTGGCCATGAGCGCGGAGAGTCCGGCGGCGACGCGGCTCCAGGGCGCGGACGTGCGGTGAGCCCGATTCCTCCGGGCGTCCTCACGCTTCTTGCGCCTGGTGATCTGCTGAACGGTCACCAGGTCGCCGGCCAGGTCGAGCAGCAGCCGACGCGGAGGTGTCAGCACGTACAGGTGACCGTATTCGGCGACGATCTCGTTCCACTCATCGATGTGGCCGTCCTCGCTGCCACCGAACGTGCGATCGATGCTGACCCGAATGTTCTGGAGGGCTTCGGAAACGGGAGACGGGGGCACACCGAGCGCCGCGAGCGCCTGCAAGAGCGTGCGCCGTTCCATATCTGCCTCATCCTCCTCCCAATCCTTCGGATCCAGCGAGCGGACCTCACCATCGGGCCGGAGCGCCGCAAGCCGACCACCCGCACCGAGCGCAGAGTCGACGGCTCGCGCGAGTTGGGGGGACGGCGTCTTCACGTCACGCGCGATCCTCGACAGATACCCGTCGTCACAGTGAACCTTCGTCGCCAGCTTGCGGTACGACAGTCCGCGCTCGGCCATCAGCTCCCGCATCCTCTCACCGAACGTCGCCATCCGCTCACCTCCTGACGCTCTTGAGCGCTGTCCAGATACTGCCTGCTGCGTGACCATCGGACAGCGGACAGTGACTACCACCGTAAGCGCGGGCGCGCTTGCATGAGGGCTGCGCGACGAAAACGGCCCCGGCCGCTGCGGCAACAGCGGGGGAGTTCCAGGGGCCTTGCCGGACGAAAGGGGGCCGACTGCCATGAGCGTAGATCAGGCGATAACGGTGCTCGAAGAAGCGTTCCCCGGTTGGGAAGTCCGCCTGGACGGCGACCGGTGGGTGGCTGAGCGCGTCCCTTCTGGCGGCGTTCGGCTGGGTGCTTTGGTGGTCACCGCCGTGTCGACGCCATCGGCCCGGGACCTGCGCGCGGCTCTGGAGGTCTTTACGCGCACCGACGCGGAGATCCTGCTGCGGAGGCTCGCCGAGGCGCTGCGCCGGCGCGGCCATGGGGGTCGCGTGCGCGGCACCACGCTGACGATTTGCGATCCGCACGGCGGTGAACGCGTCATCACCTGGAGCGATGGCAAGTACCGGTCCGACGGCGGCTGGCCGATCGGCTCTGTCGCCGAGGTGGAGGCCGTCGCCGACCTTATCGACCGGAAACTCGCCAACCACAGGCTCGGGCGGTCGCGATGACGCCCGGCAGGCGGTGGGCACGCCGACGCCGTTGCCGGGGTCATGGCGGCGTGTCCACCTCCGTCTCCCCGAAAGGGGAGCGGCGGCGGCGCGTACGGCGGTGGGCAGCTCCCGTCCGCGCCGCCGCCCCTGCACGTCCCGGGGACGTGTCCGGCGAAACGCGGCGGCCGACCGCGTCCCCGGGGCTGACGTGCGGCGCCGTCGCGGCCATTACCCCGCTGGCCGGATCGTGCCGCACCACGACGTCGTACGGCCGCCCGTCCAATGGCGAACCCGGGCGCGCAACGGCGGGGGCCGTATGACGTCCCATGCTGCATTCCGGATGCCCACCGCGCGCGCCACTTCCCCCGCCGCGCGCGGCTCCTGGCGGGCGGCCACGCCCCGCGTCGCCCGCCGCCGCACGGCCCGGCCCTGGCCGGGGTGGGCCCGGCCGGGCCGTGCGGCCTTCCCCAGGCGCTTCGGCGCCACCCCTCAAGCGAGACGACCCCGGGCCGGTGCGCACTCACCGGGACCCCCGGGGCCTCGCCGGACGCTGGAGGTCCGACTGATGTACGAGTATGACCCATTGTTCGCGCTCGGCGCCCAGCTGGGCGCGGACGGCCTGACGATCAACTACGCGGCGGACGGGATCTTCGTCATGGACGACACCGTCCCCGGCGCCACCGACAAGATCACCTGCAGGGCGCGACCGGACGACGGCGGCCGGATGTGGTTCTGGACAGGGCGCGGCAAGCCGATCGCCGAGGCCGACCCCGACCACCTGGCGGACGCGGTCCTGGAGGTGCAGGCACACCTGAACCGGTGCACCGGCAAGGCGACGGGAGCCGAGCGGTGACGGCGCCGTCGGCGCCCACGGTGGGGCCGGTGCAGTGGGACACCAACGCCATCACCGCGTACCTGCAGCGCCGGTACCCGCGGGTGCAGGTGTGGTGGAGCGACCGCAACTGCCGCTGGTTCGCGATCGTGCTGCGGCCGACGAGTCACCCCGTCGGTGACGAGCTGCTCGAAGCGGCCACCCCGGCGGAGTTGGAGCAGCGCCTGCAGGCCGCGGGTGTGCGGCCCGTCGACCCGCCGCAGTCGCCGGCCGTGCCCGCACGGCGCCCGATACCGGCCCGGCCCACCTCGCCCCGGCCGGTGCCCCGACCGGCGCCGCGCCCGATGTACGGGCGACACGAAGCGCCTCGGCCGCCGTGGTGGCGGCGGGTGGTCGGCGCGTTCGTTCAGCTCGACAACGAGTGGTGACCGCTCAGGTGCCGCCAGCGCTCCGGACACGCACCGAGGACTGCCCGGGGAGGCACCCGCGCGAGCCGCTCCAGGGCGCTCCGTCGCTGACGTGGTACCCCCTGGTCGACGTTGACGCCTGTCGCGTGCTCAACGCCACCTGCTGGCGGTGCGGCCCAAAGACGTACGCGCTGGTGTCGTACGGCGGGGCCTACGCCATCCAGTGGACGGACCAAGACGGGCGCCGTTCACGAGACGCCGCGCGTACGACGAGGCCGCGCCGACGAATGGTGGCAGGCGCTGATGCTCGGCGCGGCCACGTAGGCCACGTAGACCCCGCGCCCCGCAAGCTGACGGCGTGCGCCTGCGGGGGCGCGGTTCCAGACGACGGGGCGGCCGGAAACGCGGCCGGCCGCCCCGTCCCGAAAGGAGAGACATGCACGAGTTATCCCAATGGGGGCAGCCGCCCGAACCGCACGACACGCTCCCGCCCTGCTCGATGGTGCTCACCTCCGGCGGCCTGCTCGCCGCGAAGATCGCCAGCCTGGACGGGATGCTGTACGGACTGGTCGCCTACGTCGCCGACATCGGCGCCCCGCGCTACTGGGGCACCTGGACGCGATTCCTGGGCGAGGACTGGCTGCGCACCCTGAACCTGCCCTACCACCTGTACGCCCCGCTCATCCGCGACCGTCAGCCCGGCGCGCTGGTGCCCCGCCTCGGCAGGATCGCGGCCATCGCCCCCGACAGCATCGTCGCGACCCGCTCCGCCCAGGACCCCGTGCTGCTGGCCAACCACGCCAAGACCCTCGACGCGCTGGCCGCCTGGACCGGCATCCACCGCGACAAGATCGGCATCTACGGCTCGGCCATGTACAAACGGGCGCCGGAGGCCCAGGACCTGGACATCGTGATCTACGGTGCGGCCGCGTCCCGCCGCGTTCACGCCCGCGCCGCCGGGACCATCCCGCCCCGCCCCCTGAACCACCGACACCATCCGCACTTCCGCGTGCCCGGCCATACGACCGTCCTGGACCCGCGGTACATCTCCGGCGAGCACGTCATCACCCGCGCCCTGGTCTGCGGCGACTACACCGACGACGGCGTCCAGCCGATCGACGGGCTGTGGGTCGTGGACGCCGGGGACGGGATCTTCTTCCCTGCCCGTTACACCCTCAGCGACGGGTCGGTCCTGCTGTCGTACCGGGCCGGACACGCAGGATGGCTGCGTCCCGGCGACGAGCTGGCCGGGCCCCCGCTGCCGGTGTACCGGCGGCCCACCCGTTACGGCGACACCGCGGGAGGCGTCCGGTACCGGGTGGTGCTGGAGTGCCAGACTCTGAGCGTCCGCCGTACCGAAACCGAGCACCCGGAGAGCGAGTGAACGATCGGGGGACCGTCCCGGTATCCGCCGACCCTTCGGGGCGCGCGGCCCGATCAGCTGGCCTGGACGCCACCGCGGGAGCGCCGGCTGATCGGGCCGTGTGGATATCCGCCCAGTTCGGCCAGGCCATTCGCCGCCTCGGCCTGCTTCCCAACGGGCGCCTGGTCCGCGGGGTCGCCGACCGCACCCTGAGCGGTCGCGTGACCGACCCCGCCACCGGCGCGGCCCGCTGGCTGCGCGTCCTGGCGCTGCCCACCGACAAAGCCCGCGGCCTGCTGTGGGACGGCCCGCTCACCGCCCCGACTGATCCCGGAATCCGCCGCCCTGACCTGCTGACCACCGAGCGGTGGACCACCGACGGACACACGGTCCGCGCCGAGCTGTGGGAACTGGTCGACGAGCCGCCCTGCTCCCCGCACGAGGCATTGACCCCAGAGCAGGCCCGCTCGCTGAGCCTGACCGGCAGCTGGTGGGCGGCCCTGGAAACCTCGCTGGAACGGCTCGCCGACCACGCCACCGACCGCGTTCCCCGCACCCAGGAACAGATCACCGCCGCCATGCGCCACGCCTATGGCCCGGACATCGACACCCGGGTCGACCAGTGGATCACGCAGCACGGCGACCTGCGCTGGACCAACCTGACCGCCCGCACCCCCTACCTGCTCGACTGGGAGTTCTGGGGGCTGGCCCCGACCGGCACCGACGCGGCCACGCTGTACTGCACCAGCCTGCTCGCCCCCGACGTCGCCGCCACCGTCTACCAGCGGTACCGGCACATCCTCGACACCCCCGACGGACGCCTCGCCCAACTGTGCGTGTGCATTCAGCTCCGTCGCCACCCCGACGTCGGCGCCCTCGACCAACCGCTCCGGCGCCTCGCCCACCAGTTGGCTCGCCAAGCCGGGGAGGTCCAGTGATCGGCAAGATGATCGTCTGGTGGGCGACCACCTCCTCCAGTCCGGCTGGATGGCGCGCGGTAGAAAGACGCGATGGTGGCCAGCTGTAAGAGCGCCCCGCCCCCGAAGGGGCGGGGCGCTCGCACGCTGGTCGCGACGCCGGACGCGTCCGACACGATCACGTGCCGGGAGCGTGAGGACGACGGCGGCCGGTGGTGGTTCTTCGCGTCGGACGGCACACCGATCATCGAGGCCGACGACGCGCACCTCGATGACGCCGCCATCCTCGTCCTCGGGCACCTCGCACGGTGCGCCGAACACCCCAAGGGAGTGCGGTGACCGTGCCGCCAGCGCCCGCGGGCCCGGTGAAGTGGGACACCCACGCCGTCACCGCCTACCTGCGGCGCCGATACCCACGGGTGCAGGTGTGGTGGAGCGAACCCAACCAGGCGTGGATGGCGATCGTGCTGCGGCCGACCAGCCACCCGGTCGGTGACGAGTTGCTCGAAGCCGCCACCCCCGCCGAGCTGGAGCGGCGCCTGCAGGCCGCTGGCGTGCGCCCCGTCCGTCCGCAGCAGGCGGCCCCCACCCCCGCGCAGCATCCGGCACCGGATCGGTCGTCGCCGCCCAGGCCCGCGTTGCGCCCGGTGTACGGGCGTCACGAAGCACCCGGCCGCCGTGGTGGCGGCGGATGGTCGGCGCGTTCGTTCAGCTCGACGACAACGAGTGGTGAGCCGGGGCGGCGCGCGGTGGACACGATCCCGTGCAGCCCCCCGCCGCCACGCCGCGCCGCCGCCCAGACCACCGCGCCCCCGGGCTCAACGTGACCCGACCCCCGGGGCGCGGTGCCGGACGGCGGGGCAGCCGGAGACAGCGCGGCCGGCCGTCCCGCCCGCCCCCGGCCAGAGCATGACCGCCGAGGAGATCGACGCGACGCTGCCCGCGCTGCGCGCCACCGGCTACGCGGTCGACGAGGAGTTCTGGAACGGCCCCGGATACGGGTGCTGCCCGCCCGACCCGTGCGTCCGCGCGGTGCCCGCCAAGTGCGGCGGCGACACCGGCGCGCCGCCGCCCGCCGTGTCCCGGGCCGCGGACGCCTGATCCCCTGGCAGGCTTCTCGCGCATGGCCGAGTTCACCCGAACCCCACGCGTCGACTGGGAGGGCCTGCCGCTCGCGCTACGCGAGGCCGTAGCCGAGCAGGTCGGTCCCCCGGCCAAGGTGGAGACGATCGTGGAAGGCCGCCGCACGCCGCTGGTCGCCACATTCACCACCCGGTCGGGGGACCGCCTGTTCGTCAAGGCCGCCCCCGACGACGGCACCCGCGCCGGCGAGCAACTCGCCCGCGAGCTGGCCATCGCGCCGTACCTCACCGCCATCGCGCCCGAGCTGCTGTACGCGGCGGAGGCGGGCGGGTGGCGGCTGGCGGCCTTCGAGTGGGTCGACGGCACCCGCGCCAACTACATGATCGACTCACCCGACATCCCGAAGGTCCTGCAAACCCTCGCTGACCTCGACCGCCTCCAGGTGCCCCCGGACGTCCCGCTGATCTGGTTCGAGCGCCGCTGGTCCAGCTACGCCCCCGCGGGGCGGGAGCTGACCCGGTTGGCCGGCCCGGCGCTGCTGCACACCGACATCAACCCCACCAACCTGCGGATCGGCCCGGCGGCGACGCTGGTCGACTGGGCGGCGGCCAGCCGCGGCGCGCGCTTCGTCAACCCCGCCGACTTCGTCATCTGCCTGATCGCCTCCGGTCACCCGCCACGCGACGCCGAGGCGAGCGTGTCCGACCTGCTCGCCTGGCGTGACGCCGATCCGCTCGACATCGACTACTACGCGCGCACCGTCGCCACAGCGTGGCTGCACGCGTTCGGGAACCTGACCAACCCCTGGGCCAAGGCGGTCATGCACGCGGCCCAGCAGTGGGCCATGCACCGCCACGACCAGACTTAGGGACGGCGAACCCGCCGGCGGCGTCCCGAGCCAAGCACCCTCTCCCGAGGAGGGGCGCACGGGTGCCGCACCCTTCGGGAGGGGCAGTGTCGAGACGGCCTCTCCGGACACAGAGCCGCGGTTGAACCGGCGCCGCCGTCAGCGCCGCCGAGCCCGTCGCCGTGTGCGCCGACACGGTGCTGATCCGCAGCGTCGAGGGGGCCGCGCGCATGCACCCGCCACTTCGCCGCCCAGGCGGCCGGGGGCGGTGCTCGCCCTCATCGAGGGCCGTGCCGCCCTCAGACCGTGAACGGCGGGCTCAGAAGGAGGACGCGCCGCCGTTGCGGTACCGCCTCGGGAGCCGGGACGAGTCGAGCCGCTCCGGCCTGGCCGGGGGCGCGACCGGATGCTCGGGGGGCGCGACCGGGTGTTCGGGGGGTGTGGGCGGCGGTGATGGGGGCTCGGTGAGGGAGACGAAACCGTCCTGCACCAGGGTGGCCAGGTCCGACATGACCGGGAACAGGCCGCGTCCCAGGGTGAAGGCGATGTCGCGCGGGGTCCGCCGCCCGTTGACGCGGCCGAGGACCTCGCGCCGGGCCGGGTCCACGATCTGATCGGGTTCGGCCCGCACGACCCGCGGCCTGGACCGCACGGTCAGATCCAGGACGCGCCAGCCGTCGGCCACCTCCAGCCGCCGCGTGATCTCCCGGACCAGGCGGTCGGTGTCCAGCCCGGGCTCCACCGGCACCAGCGGTCCGGGCGTGCCCGCGTCGGCGGGCTCCACCGTGCAGGTGCGCACCCCGGTCAGCGCCATCGCGAACAGCGCGTCGACGACCGCCGTCCGGGCCAGCACCTCGACGCCGACCTCGCCGAGCAGGCCCCGCTCGACCAGTTCGTCCGGCAGCCGTCCCGCCGGAGCCGCCGCCGCGAACGCCCGCGACCACTCGGGCTCGGCGATCCGGCCCGACCGCAGCAGCAGCGACTCGGGACCGGGCGCGGCGGGCGTGGCGGCCGCGACGATCCGGCCGTCCCGCATGGTCACCGTGCCGCCCGGGTTGCCGTCCAGGCGCAGTGTCCCCGAGAAGCGCTCCTGGCCGCGGCGCCTGAGAGCCGAGATCAGAATGCCCGACGGCCTACCGGCTGCGGTGCCCGCGGGCGTGATGGGAGAAGCGGTCACGTCGTCACTTCCAGCCGAACGCAGCTTGGTGATTGCTGACGGTAGCAACATCATGCCAGGGTCCCCGGCTCGGTCAGGCACCGGACGAGGACGAACCCCGCGGACGAAGACAACTTTCGGTACCGGAGCGAACCGGGTGGAAAAAAACGTTTGCGAAATGCCCCGATCTTCCTCGCCGGGAGTGTCATAGATCGTTACGTTGTCTTCCGGCACTGCTGGGTGGTCCGGTTCAGGGAGTGGAAGACCGATGAACATCGAAACCGCGCTCAAGGAGACGATGGCCATCGACGGGGCGCTCGGGGCGGCACTGGTCGACTACGACAGCGGGATGGCCCTCGGCACGGCCGGCGGCGGCGACCTCGACATGGAGGTCGCGGCGGCCGGGAGCACCGAGGTCGTGCGGGCCAAGAAGCGCACCCTGGAGTCGCTGAGGATCAGCGACTCGATCGAGGACGTCCTCATCACGCTCGACCACCAGTACCACCTGATCCGGCTGCTCGCCCACGGCGCCGGCAGCAGGCTCTTCCTCTACCTCGTCCTCGACCGCGAGCGCGCCAACCTGGCCCTCGCCCGCCACCACCTGCGGCGGATCGAAGGCGAACTGAGCGTCTGAGGCGACCGACATGACCAACGAGGCCGTGCTCACCGAACTGCAGGCGCTGCGCGAGCAGGTGACCGGCGTGTCCGACGCCGCCGTCGCCTCCTCCGACGGGCTGCTGGTCGCCTCCGACACCGGCGAGGTCCGCCCCGACGTGCTCGCCGCCCTCGCCGCCGCCGCGCTCGGGCTGAGCAAGAGCGCCGGCAAGGAGGTCGGCATGGGGGAGCTCCGCGAGGTGACGATCCGCTGCGCCGGCGGCCACATCGTCGTCTACGCGGTCCGCGACAAGAACCTCCTCGTCGTCCTCGGCGACGAGGGGCTCGACATCGCCCACCTCCACCTGCAGTCCCGCCCCGTCGTGGACCGCCTCGCCAAGCTCCTCAACCCCGCCTGAGGCGTCCGGGTCGTGCGGTTTCCCCGTCGGGGGCTGATCACCGTGCCTAGGCTGTCGGCGTGCGTCGAGACCCCTCCCTCACCTACCAGGGTGCGCTGAAGATTCTCGGTCAGTACGACCGTTCCCGCCTGGACAGGCTGAACGGGCTTCTCGGCGGCGTCATCCTCGGCACCGGCGTCGCCGCCGCCACCGGGACGCCGCTCGGCGGCCTCGCCGCCATCTGGGGCTGGGTCGACCAGAAGAACGAGGCCACCTCGCTGGTGCGGCGCATCCTCGACGCCGCGTCCGACCGCCTCAACGACACGACGGGCCACGAACGCCACCGGCTGGTCGCCGCCGCCCACACGACCCTCGTCGGCGCCGCGTTCTTCGAGGCGCTGGAAGAGCACCTGGGCAGGGACGCGCTCAGGCGTCTGGCCGTCACCGAGGCCGAACGCCACGCCCTGACCCTCGGTGACCGCCGCCACGTGCGCGAGGACCTGATCACGGACCTGTACGAGGGGTCGGTGCCCGTGCCCTCGCCCACGTGCGGTTTCGAGGAGAACGTCGAGCACGTGCGGCTCTGGATGGGCCGGATCCGGCGGCGGAGCCAGGAGTTCTTCGGCGGGCTGACCGCCTGGGAGACGGTGAACCGCCCGCTCACCGACGCGTTCGTCGAAGCGGCGGTGGAGCGCTACCGCTCGCACTACCTGCGCATGGCCGCCACCGTGCCCGAGTTCCTCGTCTGGGCGTCCCTCGGCGAACACGCCGCCACGCGCAGCGGCGTCCGCGACCTCCGCGACGACATCGAGGCGGCCTTCACCGGCCAGAACGCGGCGTTGTCGCGCCTGGAATCGCTGCTGCGCCTCATGGCCGCGCCCCGTGAGGAACGCGATCTGTGCGGCGTCCTGCACCGCGCCAACCGTGGCGCCCTGGACGAGCACATCGTCTCGCGCGACGCCATGCGCGCCAGCCCCGAGCTGACGTTCCCCACGCTGCGCGAGGCCTTCATCAACCCCCGCTACCGGCTGGGCGCCGAGGGCGTGGACACCCGCGCCGCCGACGAGTCGTGGTGGAGGGAACGCCCCGTCGACGACGACATCGACCTACTGCTCGCGGCCCACCTGACGGCTCCCGACGCCACGCGCCGCCCGCTGCTGCTTCTGGGGCACCCGGGCGCGGGCAAGAGCCTGCTGACCAAGATGCTCGCCGCCCGGCTCCCGTCGTCGGGATACACGGTGGTGCGCGTCCCGCTGCGGCGCGTCGACGCCGAGGCGCCCGTGTACGAGCAGATCCAGCAGGCCCTCGACCAGGCCACGCACCGCCGGATCAACTGGTGGGAGCTGGCCGACCAGAGCGCGCCCACGATCCGCGTCGTCCTGCTCGACGGGCTGGACGAACTGATCCAGGCCGCCGGAGACCGGGGCTCCTACCTGCTGGACGTCCTCGACTTCCAACGACGCGAGGCCGAACAGGACCGTCCCGTGGTCGTCATCGTGACGTCCCGCACGGTCGTGGCCGACCGCGTCCGCATCCCCGGCGGAACGCCCGTGGTCAAGCTGGAGGACTTCGACGAGGAGCAGACGAACGCCTGGATCCGCATCTGGAACCGCGCCAACGCCGCCGCGATCGAATCCGGACGGGTCCGTGCGCTGACCCCGGAAACGGCGTCGGCTCAACCCGAACTGGCGCGCCAACCGCTCCTGCTGCTCATGCTCGCGCTCTACTGCGCCGACGCGTCCGTCCCCGCCCTGGAAAGTGACGTGTCGAATGCCGTCCTCTACCGGCGTCTGCTGGAGACCTTCACACGTCGGGAGGTCGCCAAGACGCTGGCCGGAAAACGCCCGGACGTCGTCGAGGAGGCGGTGCGCGACCAGCTCTGGTGGCTGGCGATCGCCGCGTTCGCCATGTTCAACCGGGGCCGGCAGGACGTCACCGACGCGGAGCTGGGTGCCGACCTGGCCGTTCTCGACGATGGTTTCTCGGGCTGGGACCGACTCGACGAACTCGGTCAGCGGATCATCGGTCAGTTCTTCTTCGTGCACACCTCCGAGGCCCGCACACACGGAGCAGACAGCCGCCGCAGATCCTATGAGTTCATGCACGCCACTTTCGGCGAGTACCTGCTGGCGGCGCAACTGGTCGAGACGCTCGCCGAAATCGCCGACGTGGCGTTCGCCGGGCGCCGCGGCCCCCGCGATCCCAACGACGACCTGCTGTACGCCCTGCTGTCTCACCAGCCTCTCAGCGACCGGGCGACGGTGCTCGTCTTCGCCGGGCAACTGTTCCAGGAACAGAGCGAGGACACGCGGAGACGCATCCTGCACACACTGGGAATCCTCGCGGCCGGGTACCGGCAACGGCGGGACTCGGGACGATACGCCGCGTACCGTCCTCTGCCCGTTGACGACGTTCGGCAATTGGCCGCCTATTCGGCCAACCTCGTCCTGCTGCATGTCTTCCTGTCGTCTGATCGCGTCCCGCTGGACCGGCTGTTGGGAGGCGTCGACGATCCCGGGGCGCTGTGGCGCTCCACCGTCTCGCTATGGCACGCCGGTCTCGGCCGTTCGCATTCCCTCCTGCGAGTTCTGAGGCACGAGAACGGGCTCGTCGGCGTCAAGGCGGGTGCCGGCCGGCAGAAGCCGGAGTTCGACCACGCGCGGCTGATGGCCGATCGGGACCTCCAGTCGCGGTTGCTTCCCGGAGTCGCCATCTACGACGGGTACGTATCCGTGAACGCGGGGCGCTGGGAAGAGGTGATGCTGTCGTCTCTCCTCCGGCTCGTCGCTCCCGACGAGGACGGCCGGCGAGGCTCGGTGCTCCTGCTGTTCCGTCCGCCGGAGGGAACGCCCCGGCGCGTGCGGGAACGAGTACTCGATCTGCTCGCCATGGTCGTGAAGCTTCGGGCCGGTGAGCTGACGCGGGGCAGCGCCATCAAGGTCGCGCGGTGGGCACTGGCCAACTGCGCACCCGGCGATTTCGACGGCCACGCCTTCGCCGCCTTGGTCAAGGCGCATCCGGCGCTGCTGGACGAGGTTCCCGAGCTCCGTGATCCCGCGCATTACTGGAACGCACACGGTGCGGCGCTGATGTTGAGATCGGCCATCGCCGGCTCCGGCGCGGCCGCGGCCGCCCGGCTCGCCCGCCTGTGCGACGACATCGAGTCGGTCCAGCGTGGCCGCTGGACCGACGATGCCGACAAGTTCGACCACATGTTCCGCGGAGTGCTGTCCGCCCACCAGCTGTCGTGGCAGAGGGAGGTCCACGTGGCGATCGTCGACGACGAGGACGGCGCCTCAGGGGGTGAGTAGGCCTTCGCGGTGGGCGAGGGCGGCGGCCTGGGTGCGGCTGGTGACGTCGAGTTTGGCGAGGATGTTGGAGACGTGGACGCTGGCCGTCTTGGGGGAGATGAACAGGGTCTCGGCGATCTGCCGGTTGTTGCGGCCCTCGGCGACCAGGCGGAGGACCTCGCGTTCGCGGGCGGTCAGCGTCGCCAGCGGGCCTGAGGCGGCGGCGGGGGACGCGGCCGCGAGGCGGGCGCGGGTGCCGAGGTCGGCCAGGGCCTTCCGGAGCGGGCGGGCGCCCAGGCGTTCGGCCACGGCGACGGCGGAGCGCCATTCGGCGGCGGCCTCGTCGCGGGCGCCGTGTTCGACCAGGGCTTCGGCGAGGCGCCAGCGGGAGCGGGCGACCTCGTAGACGAAGCCGCCGCCGGGCGTGCCGTACTCGAACGCGGTGACGGTGCGGCGCCACAGCTCCGGGTCGTTGGCGCCGCGGGCGCGGGCGTGTTCGGCCTCGGCGCGGGCGAGCCAGGCGCGGCCCTCCAGGCCCAGCCAGGCGCGGGGGCCGCCGTCGAGCGTGGTGGACGCGGCGGTCCGGGCGAGGGAGAGCAGCTCGTCGGCGGCGTCGCAGCGGGAGCCGAGGTCGGCGTGGGCCCACAGGCCCGTCGCGGCGATGCGGATGCCCGCGGCGTCGGCGGGGCGCATGTCGTCGAGCACGGCGGCGACGTGGTCGAGCGCGGCGGCCGGGTCGCCGTCCCACAGGGCCCGTTCGGCGGCCAGCCCGCGGGAGATGTAGGTGAGCAGCTCGTCCTCGCCCCACAGCGGTTCGAGCCAGCGCATCCGTTCGGCGGCGGTGTCGTCGCCCTGCGCCACCTCCAGGAACAGCGCGTACGCCGACACCTGCGCCTCGGCGGGGCGGGTGACCCGGATGCCGAAGTCGGCGGCCAGGCGGGCGGCGTGCGCCCACTCCCCGGCGGTGTAGTGGATCAGGTAGCGCAGGCACCGCAGGGCCGCCCCGTAGGAGGACCAGCCGAGGCCGTTGTCGAAGGTGAAGCGCACGGCCTCCTCGGCGGCCTCGGCGGCGCCCGCCAGGTCGCCGCGGTCGAACCGGGCCCGCGCGTGGTGGAACGCGGCGCGCAGCGCGACCTGGTAGTTGCCCGCCCGGACGGCCAGGTCGCGGGCCTGGGCGAACAGGTCCTGCGCCCGCAGGCGGGTCTCGCGCTCCTCGCGGTAGAGGCCGAGCGACACCAGGGCGCTGGCCTCGGCGTCGGCGGCGCCGGTGGCGCGGGCGGCGGCGATGGCCTCCTCGGCGAGGGCGGGCAGCTCCTCGTCGTGCCTGCGGTACCCGGGGTTGTTGTGGACCCTGACCAGCAGGGTCCGGACGTAGGTGGCCAGGGCGGCGGCCCGTTCCGGGGTGGGCGGGTCGGCGGGGAGCATGTCGACGGCCTCACGGGCGGTGTCGGCGGACTCGATGTCCATGTCGAGGTCGCCCAGGTAGTACGCCAGGTTCTCGCGCAGCAGCACGCCGAGCCGCCGGTCGGCGGGCTCGGCGGTCTCCAGCAGCCGGCGCAGCCGGGACACGGCCCGCCGTGCCTCGCCGGACCGTCCGCACGCCCGCACCGCGGCCAGCGCGAGCCGGACGCGGTCGGTGCCCGCCGCCGTCTCGGGGTCGGGCACGGCGTCCCACAGCGACAGGGCGCGGTCGTAGTGCTCCAGGGCCTCGGCGGGCGCGCCCACCCGCTCCGCCTCGCGTCCCGCCCGCACGGACGCGGCGAACGCCACCGGCAGGTCGTGCGCGGCCAGGCTGTGATAGGCGAGCTCGGCGGCCGACCCCGAGTCGCCGCCCAGCAGGGCGGCGAACGCGGCGTGCAGGCGGGTCCGCTCGCCCGGCAGCAGGTCGGCGTACACGGCCTCGCGCAGCAGCGCGTGCCGGAAGATGTAGCCGTCGGCGCCGTCGGGCACCAGCAGCCGGTGCGAGACGATCTCCCGCAGGGCCGCGCCGACCTCGGCCTCGTCCAGCCCGGACACCCGGCGGACGAGCTCGTCGCCCACGCGGCGCCCGGCCACGGCCGCGACCCGCACCACGCGCTGGGCGTTGTCGCCGAGCCGTTCGACGCGGGCCAGCAGCAGGTCGGCGAGCCCGGCGGGCAGTTCCTCGCCGGTGCGGGCCGCCGCGTACAGCTCGGCGGCGTAGAACGGGTTGCCCTCGGAGCGGGCGTGCACCCGTTCGGCCACGTCGGGGGGCAGGGCCTGGCCGGAGGACAGCGCGGTGAGGAACGCGGCGGTCTCGTCGGGGGCGAAGGGACGCACTTCGACGGCCGACACGTCCGGCAGGCGCAGCAGCTCGGCCACCACGGGACGCAGCGGGTGCCGCCGGTGCAGGTCGTCGGAGCGGTACGTGCCGACCAGGCAGACCCGTTCGCGTTGCAGCACCCGGCTGAGGAAGGTCAGCAGGTGGCGGGTCGACCGGTCGGCCCAGTGCAGGTCCTCCAGCACCAGCAGCACCGGCCCCGTGCGTCCCAGCTCGCCCACCAGGCCGAGCGTGGCGCCGAACAGCTGCTGCTGGCCCAGCTCGGAGGCGTCGCCGGAGTGGCCGTCCCCGTCCGGCAGGAGCCGTTCCAGCACCGGACGGGACGCCAGCGCCGCGCGGACCGCCTCGCCCTGCCGGGGATCCCTGGCGGCCCGCCACAGCGCGTCGACGAGCGGCAGGTACGGCATGCTCTCGCCGAGCTCGGCGCACTGCCCGACCAGGACGGTGCCGCCGCGGTCGCGTACGACGCGGGCCAGCGTGCTCACCAGATGGGTCTTGCCGACCCCGGCGTCCCCGCTGACCAGCACCGTCGCGGCGGTCCCGGCGGCGGCCCGGTCCAGCGCGGCGGTCAGCGCGGCCAGCTCGGCCCGCCTGCCGATCAGCACGCTCTCGTCCCGCCCGTCGTCCGCCACACCGCGAGTATGGCACCGGGGAAGCGGTGGCCGGACCGCCGGAACCGTGGAACGCCCGGACCGGGGTGGAACTTCCACGGGCAGCAGGCCACCTCACGGCACCTGCCCGGCGTCCGGTACACCGGCATCACCCATCCCGGACTGTTCGGCAC
>NZ_JBEYTB010000006.1:0-466435 GCF_040642915.1 Actinomadura sp. NPDC047616 | reverse complement strand
GGGTGAGGGTGTCGCGGCGCAGGTGCTGGTGAAGCTGGGCGCGGACCTGAACCGGGTGCGCCAGCAGGTGATCCAGCTGCTGCACGGCTACCAGGACAAGGGCCCGTCGGGGTCGAGCGGCGCCAGCGAGCCCGCCCCCGCGACGTCGGCGGTGCTGGACCAGTTCGGCCGCAACCTCACGCAGGCCGCCCGCGAGGGCAAGCTGGACCCGGTGATCGGCCGTGACACCGAGATCGAGCGGGTCATGCAGGTGCTGAGCCGCCGCACCAAGAACAACCCGGTGCTGGTCGGCGAGCCCGGTGTGGGCAAGACCGCCGTGGTGGAGGGCCTGGCGCAGAAGATCGTCAAGGGCGAGGTGCCCGAGACCCTCAAGGACAAGCAGCTCTACACGCTGGACCTGGGCGCCCTGGTGGCCGGTTCCCGCTACCGCGGTGACTTCGAGGAGCGCCTGAAGAAGGTGCTCAAGGAGATCCGCACCCGCGGCGACATCATCCTGTTCATCGACGAGCTGCACACGCTCGTGGGCGCGGGCGCCGCCGAGGGCGCGATCGACGCCGCGTCCATCCTCAAGCCGATGCTGGCGCGGGGCGAGCTGCAGACCATCGGCGCCACCACGCTGGACGAGTACCGCAAGTACCTGGAGAAGGACGCCGCGCTGGAGCGCCGGTTCCAGCCGATCCAGGTCGCCGAGCCCTCCCTCAGCCACACCATCGAGATCCTCAAGGGCCTGCGGGACCGCTACGAGGCCCACCACCGCGTCTCCATCACCGACGGCGCGCTGGAGGCGGCGGCCCGCCTCGCCGACCGCTACATCTCCGACCGGTTCCTGCCGGACAAGGCGATCGACCTGATCGACGAGGCCGGGTCGCGGATGCGGATCCGCCGCATGACCGCACCGCCGGACCTGCGCGAGTACGACGAGAAGATCGCCGACGTCCGCCGCGAGAAGGAATCGGCGATCGACGCCCAGGACTTCGAGAAGGCCGCCGCCCTCCGCGACCGCGAGAAGCGCCTGCTCGCCCAGAAGGCGCAGCGGGAGAAGGAGTGGAAGGCCGGCGACATGGACGTCGTCGCCGAAGTCACCGAGGAGCTGATCGCCGAGGTCCTGGCCACGGCCACGGGCATCCCGGTGTTCAAGCTGACCGAGGAGGAGTCCTCGCGGCTGCTGCGCATGGAGGACGAGCTGCACAAGCGCGTCATCGGCCAGCACGACGCGATCAAGGCCCTGTCGCAGTCGATCCGCCGTACCCGCGCCGGGCTGAAGGACCCCAAGCGTCCCGGCGGCTCGTTCATCTTCGCCGGCCCGTCGGGTGTCGGTAAGACCGAGCTGTCCAAGACGCTGGCGGAGTTCCTGTTCGGGGACGAGGACGCGCTCATCCAGCTGGACATGAGCGAGTTCATGGAGAAGCACACCGTCTCGCGGCTGTTCGGTTCCCCGCCCGGCTACGTCGGGTACGAGGAGGGCGGCCAGCTCACCGAGAAGGTGCGGCGCAAGCCGTTCTCGGTCGTGCTGTTCGACGAAATCGAAAAGGCCCACGGCGACATCTTCAACAGCCTGCTGCAGATCCTGGAAGAAGGACGTCTCACCGACGCCCAGGGCCGGGTGGTCGACTTCAAGAACACCGTCATCATCATGACCACCAACCTGGGCACCCGGGACATCTCCAAGGGCGTCTCGGTCGGTTTCGCCCGCCAGGGCGATGACCAGGGGTCGTACAACCGGATGAAGGCGAAGGTGCAGGAGGAGCTCAAGCAGCACTTCCGGCCCGAGTTCCTCAACCGTGTCGACGACACCGTGGTGTTCCACCAGCTGACCCCGAAGGAGATCATCCAGATCGTGGATCTGATGATCGCCAAGGTGGACGAGCGGCTGCGCGACCGGGACATGGGCATCGAGCTGCGGCCCGAGGCCAAGCAGCTGCTCGCCGACCGCGGCTACGACCCCGTGCTGGGCGCGCGTCCGCTGCGCCGCACGATCCAGCGCGAGATCGAGGACACCCTGTCGGAGAAGATCCTCTACCACGAGCTCAAGGCCGGGCAGATCGTGATCGTGGGCGTGGAAGGTGAGGGCGAGGACGCCAAGTTCACCTTCCGGGGTGTGCCGAAGCCGTCCGGCGTGCCCGACAGCCCGCCGCCGATCGAGGGCGCGGTCAACTTCAACAAGGACTGACGTCCGAGGGCGTCGTTCCCGGGCCACGTGAAAAGGGCCCGCATCGTGCCGGCCGGCACGATGCGGGCCCTTTTCGTGTCATCACCCCCGTGGCGAGGTCGCCGATCGAGACGTTTAGCTAATGCGTTCACATGCGAGGATCACCGTCCGGAGCGGAGCCGTGACGATCTTTGGCCGCACCGTTCCGGAACGCTCCAGGAAAACCGTTCGCATTCACCGGATGATCTCGGCGTGGCCGCGGACTAGGATTGGCCGGCGCACGAGAATCTCAGATTTGGCGATTCCGGCCGGGTGCGCGCGGGTGGCCGGGGGTCGAGGAGCGCGATGACCATGGCCCAGTCGGCGGCCGGCCGGCCGGTGAGTCCCCTGTTCGCGTCCTCCCGCGGCGGCCCCACGGTGCTGCGCGTGCTGCTCGGCGCGCAGCTGCGCCGCCTCCGCGAGACCGCGGGGATCAGCCGTGACGACGCGGCGTACGCGATCCGCGCGTCGGTGTCGAAGATGTGCCGCCTGGAACTCGGCCGGGTCGGCTTCAAGGAGCGCGACGTGGCCGATCTGCTGACCATGTACGGGGTGGTCGACGACGCCGAGCGGGCCGGGCTGCTGTCGCTGGTGCGGCGCGCCAACGAGCCGCAGTGGTGGCAGCCGTACGGCGACATCATGCCGAGCTGGTTCGAGCAGTACGTGGGGCTGGAGGAGGCCGCGGTGCGGCTGCGCACGTACGCGACGCAGTTCGTGCCCGGCCTGCTGCAGACCGAGGACTACGCCCGCGCCGTGGCGCGGCTGCGCCATCCCCACGCCCCCAAGGAGGAGCTGGAGCGCCGCGTCTGCCTGGAGACGGCGCGGCAACGGCTGCTGACCCGGCCGGACGCGCCCAAGCTGTGGACGGTGATCGACGAGGCGGCGCTGCGGCGGCGGCTGGGCGGCGTCGCGGTGCTGCGCGGCCAGCTCGAACACCTGCTGGAGGTCAGCGCCCTGCCGAGCGTCACCGTGCAGATCCTGCCGTTCGACCGGGGGGTGAGCGCGCCGGGCGGCCCGTTCACCATCCTGCGCTTCCAGGAGCCCGACCTGCCCGACGTGGTGTACCTGGAGCAGCTCGACAACGCCGCGTACCTGGAGCGGCGCGTCGACCTGGACCTGTACGGCCGCACCATGGACGCGCTGTGCGCGCAGGCGTGCGTGCCGGGCGACACCGCGGCGCTGATCGAGGGCGTCCTCGCCGACCTGTGACCGCGCACGGCCGCTGACGGCCCGCGACGGCCACTGACGGCGGGTGACGAAGTTGATCATCTTGGCTGGTCAGCGGTGAGAGCGGAATCACGGAGGGCCCCATGGCGGGTTAGGGGAGGCTAAGTTAAATTAGGTCGGCCTTGGTCCCAGCGACGAGGCTCAGTGAGGACTCGACTTCCCTGGAGCCGACCATGAAAGCCGTCCGTCTGCCCCGTGGCGCCGCGGTGGCCGTCACCGCGGCCGTGGCCCTCGCCACCGTCCCCGGCTGTACCGAGAAACACGGCGAAGGCGGCGGATCGGAGGCGATCCAGGTGACCGCGAGCGACACCGAGTGCAAGGTGTCGCGCACAACGTTCCCGGCGGGCCACGTGAAGCTGGCGGTGCGCAACACCGGGGCCAAGGTCACCGAGGTCTACGTCTACGCTCCCGGCGACCGGATCGTCACCGAGCGCGAGAACATCGGCCCCGGCACCCGGGCCGACATCACCGCCGAGGTGAAGGCCGGGTCGTACGAGATCGCGTGCAAGCCCGGCATGCAGGGCGACGGCATCCGCCAGAAGGTGACCGCCACCGGCCAGGGCGCGGCGCGGGCGGGTGATCCGCGTTTGGATCGTGCCATCGCCGAGTACCGCCGGTACGTCCAGGCGCAGGCCGACGAGACGCTGCCCAAGGCCGAGAAGTTCGCCGCCGCCGTCAAGGCCGGCGACGTGGCGCGGGCCAAGAGGACCTACGCCGTCTCCCGCGTCGGCTGGGAGCGCACCGAGCCGGTCGCCGAGTCGTTCGGCGACATCGACCCCAAGGTCGACGTGCGCGAGGACGGCCTCGAACAGGGCCAGGCATGGACCGGCTGGCACCGCCTGGAGAAGGCGCTGTGGCAGGACGGCAGGATCGGCGACGAGGAGAAGAAGCTCGCCGACCGGCTGGTCGCCGACCTGAAGGACTGGCAGCGGCGCGTCGGCACCGCCGACATCACCGCGACCGGCATGGCCAACGGCGCCAAGGAACTGCTCGACGAGGTCGCCACCGGCAAGGTCACCGGCGAGGAGGAGCGCTACAGCCACACCGACCTGGCCGACTTCCACGCCAACGTGGAGGGCGCGCAGAAGTCCTACGAGCTGCTCAAGCCGGTGGCCGCCGAGAAGGACCCGGCGCTGGCCAAGGAGCTGGACGAGCGGTTCGCCGCCCTGTTCCGGCTGCTGGACGACCACCGCGACAAGGGGTCGCCCGACGGCTTCGTCCCCTACGACACCGTCGGCAAGGACGACCGCAAGAAGCTGTCGGACGGTGTCAACGCGCTGGCCGAACCGCTGTCCAAGCTCGCCGCCGCCGTCGCCGGGTGAGGGGGCCGGTCCGATGAGCGCTGACACCGCACCGCCTTCGGCGAGGGTCTCCCGGCGCGCGCTGCTCGGCTGGGGCGGCGCCGGCCTGGCCCTCGGCGTGACCGCGTCCGGCGGCGCCGCGGCGGCCGCGATCGGCCTCGGCGGCGACGAGCCGGACTCCGGCGACGCCGTGCCGTTCTACGGGACGCACCAGGCCGGGATCGCCACGCCCGTCCAGGACCGGCTGCACTTCGCCGCGTTCGACGTCACCACCGACGACCGGCAGGCGCTGATCTCCCTGCTGCGGGAGTGGACGCGGGCGGCGGCGAGGATGACCGCCGGGGAGCCGGTCGGCGAGGGCGCGGTCGGGGGCCTGCCCGAGGCGCCGCCGGACGACACCGGCGAGGCGCTCGGCCTCAGGCCGTCCCGGCTGACGCTGACCGTCGGGTTCGGCCCGACCCTGTTCACCAAGGACGGCAAGGACCGGTTCGGCCTGGCCGCCCGCCGCCCGGCCGCGCTGATCGACCTGCCCCCCTTCCCGGGCGACGCGCTGGACCCGGCGCGCGGCGGCGGCGACCTGTGCGTGCAGGCGTGCGCCGACGATCCGCAGGTGGCCGTGCACGCGATCCGCAACCTGGCGCGCATCGGCTTCGGCAAGGTGTCGGTGCGCTGGTCGCAGCTGGGGTTCGGCAAGACGTCGTCCACCACCCCGGACGCGCACACCCCCCGCAACCTGATGGGGTTCAAGGACGGCACCCGCAACATCTCCGGCACCGACACCGCCGCGCTCGACGAGCACGTGTGGGTGCGGCCGCAGGACGGCCCGGCGTGGATGGTCGGCGGCTCGTACCTGGTCGCGCGCAGGATCGCGATGAACATCGAGACGTGGGACCGCGCCCCGCTCAAGGAGCAGGAGGACATCTTCGGCCGCACCAAGGGCGAGGGCGCCCCGTACGGCGCGCGGCGCGAGCACGACGAGCCGGACCTGAACGCGATGCCCGCCGACGCGCACGTGCGGCTGGCGCATCCCGACAGCAACGGCGGCGCGCGGATGCTGCGCCGCGGCTATTCGTACACCGACGGCACCGACGGGCTGGGACGGCTGGACGCCGGGCTGTTCTTCCTGGCCTACCAGCGCGACATACGCCGCGGCTTCCTGCCGGTGCAGACGCGCCTGGCGCGAAGTGACGCCCTGAACGAGTACATCCGCCATGTCGGCTCGGCGGTCTTCGCGATCCCGCCCGGGGTCCGGGACGCGGCCGGCTGGTGGGGCAAGGAGCTGTTCTCCTGATGTTCGCCAACTACCTGATCGGGCTGCGCGAGGGCCTGGAGGCCAGCCTGATCGTGTGCATCCTGGTCGCCTACCTGGTCAAGACCGGCCGCCGGGACGCGCTGCGTCCCATCTGGACGGGCGTGGCGATCGCGGTGGCCGTGGCCCTGGCGTTCGGCGCGGTCCTGCAGTACGGGTCGACCACGCTGACGTTCGAGGCGCAGGAGTTCCTCGGCGGCACCCTGTCGATCATCGCGGTGGGCCTGGTCACCTGGATGGTGTTCTGGATGCGCCGCACCGCCCGGCACCTGAAGTCCGAGCTGCACGGCAAGCTGGACCAGGCGCTGGTCATGGGCACCGGCGCGCTGGTGGTGACGGCGTTCCTGGCGGTGGGCCGGGAGGGCCTGGAGACCGCGCTGTTCATCTGGTCGGCGGTGCAGGCGACCGGTGACGGCGTGCGCCCGCTGGTCGGCGCGCTGCTCGGGCTGGCCACGGCCGTGGTGCTGGGCTGGCTGTTCTACCGCGGCGCCGTACGGATCAACCTGGGCCGGTTCTTCACCTGGACGGGCGCGATGCTGGTCGTCGTGGCGGCGGGGGTGCTGGCCTACGGGTTCCACGACCTGCAGGAGGCCAGGTTCCTGCCCGGCCTCGGCACCAAGGCGTTCGACGTCAGCGACGCGATCCCGCCGGGCAGCTGGTACGGCACGCTGCTCAAGGGCACCGTCAACTTCCAGCCGGACCCGACCGTGCTGCAGGTGGTCGTGTGGTCGCTGTACCTGGTGCCGGTGCTGGCGCTGTTCCTGCTGCCGGGCAGGACCCGGCGGCCTGCCGAGCCGCAGGCCCGTCCGGCCGAGCCGGCCAAGCCGCCGGCGTGATCAGCGTCCCCGAGATCAGCGTCCGCGCCGGGCGCGGGCGATCGAGCGGCGGGCGGCGTCGACCACGGCGTCGACCGTGACGCCGAGCTCGGCGAGCACCCGGTCGCCCGGCCCGGACAGCCCGAACCGCTCGACCGACACGGCCTCGCCGTGGGTGCCGAGGTAGCGCCACCAGCCCTGGGCGACGCCCGCCTCCACGCTGACCCGGGCGGGCACGTCGGGCGGCAGGACGGCGTCGCGGTACGCCTCGTCCTGTTCGGCGAACCACTCCAGGCACGGCATCGACACCACGCGGGCGCCGATCCCGTCGGCGGCCAGCCGGTCGCGGGCCTCGACGGCGAGCGCCACCTCCGACCCCGTCGCGATGATCAGCACGTCGGGGGACGGGGCGTCGGCCAGCACGTAGCCGCCGCGCGCCACGTCGGCCGCCAGGTCCCCGGCCGCGTCCTGTCCGCCGTGGTCGAGGGCGGGCGCGGGGTGACGGCCGAGCGCGAACGCCACCGGCCGGTCGGCCCGCTCCAGCACGCGCCGCCAGGCGGCGACCGTCTCCGCCGCGTCCGCCGGGCGCACCACGTCCAGCCCCGGAACCCCGCGCAGCCCCCACAGCTGCTCGACGGGCTGGTGGGTCGGTCCGTCCTCGCCGACCGTGACCGAGTCGTGGGTGAACGCCAGCGTGACCGGCAGCCGCATCATCGCCGCAAGCCGCAGCGCGGGCCGCAGGTAGTCGGAGAACGCCAGGTAGGTGGTGCCGAACGGGCGGAACCCGCCGTGCAGGGCGATGCCGTTGAGGATCGCGGCCATGGCGTGCTCGCGGATGCCGAAGTGCAGCGTCGTCCCCGCCGGGTCGGCGGCGGAGAACGGGCGGCGGCCGGGGAAGGCGACGTTCGTCGACTCCGACAGGTCGGCCGAGCCGCCCCAGATCTCGGGCAGGTGCTCGGTGAGCGCGGCGAGCACGGCCCCGCCGGCCTTGCGCGTCGGCTGGGGGCCGTCGCCCGGCGCGGGCAGCAGATCCGCCCAGCCGGACGGGAGCGTGCCGGTGGCCAGCCGTTCGTCCAGGTCGACCAGGTCGAGGGGCGCGGCGGCGCGCCAGGCGGCGTGGGCCTTGTCCCAGTCGGCGCGCAGGCGGGCGCCGCGTTCCAGCGCCGCCCGCGTGTGGTCGAGGACGTGCTCGGGGACGGCGAAGGAGGCCTGCGGGTCCATGCCGAGCAGCCGCTTGACCTCGGCGGTCTCGTCGGCGCCGAACGGACCGGCGTGCGCGGCGGCCGTCCCGCCGCGGGTGGGGGCCGGGCCGCCGATCACCGTGCGGACGGCGACCAGGGACGGGCGGTCGCGTTCGTCCCGGGCCGCCGCCAGCGCGGCCCGCAGGGCGTCGAGGTCGTCGCCGTCGTCCACGACCTGGACGTGCCAGCCGTACGCGCGGTAGCGGGCCGGGACGTCCTCGGTGAACGACAGCGACGTGGGGCCGTCGATGCTGATGCCGTTGTCGTCGTACACCACGACCAGCTCGCCGAGGCCGAGCGTGCCCGCCAGCGAGGACGCCTCGGCGCTGACGCCCTCCTGCAGGTCGCCGTCGCCGGCCACGCACCACACCGTCCGGTCGGCGAACGGGGCGCCGGCCTGGAGCAGGGCGCGTTCGTGCCGCAGCGCCATCGCCATGCCGACCGCCGTGGCCACGCCCTGGCCGAGCGGGCCGGTGGTCATCTCCACGCCCGCCGTGTGGCCGTACTCGGGGTGGCCGGGGGTGCGGGACCCGAACGCGCGGGTCCGGCGCAGGTCGTCGAGGGTGAGGCCGTAGCCGGTCAGGAAGAGCTGGATGTACAGCAGCAGGCTCGCGTGACCGGCCGACAGCACGAACCTGTCGCGGCCCCGCCAGCCGGGGTCGGCGGGGTCGTGCCGCACCATCTCCTGGAACAGCACGTGCGCCACCGGCGCCAGCGCCATCGCGGTGCCCGCGTGGCCGTTGCCCTTGGCCTCCACGACGTCCAGCGCCAGCACCCGCGCCACGTCGACCGCCGCCCGATCCAGGTCCTGCGTCATCTGCCCTCCCCGCGCTTCTGTACGACGCTAGACAAACTTATGGTGATTGACAAACAAAAGTAACCTGGACGGGTGGTCAAGAACCGAGCGGCGGTGCCGCGCGCCGGTGCCGGGACGTTGCTGACCCTCATCCGCACCGGCCGGGCGAGCACCCGGGCCGACCTCGTCCGGCTGTCCGGATTCGCCCGGTCCACCGTGGCGCAGCGGCTGGACGCCCTGCTGGAGGCCGGGCTGATCGTCCCGGCCGGGGACGCGGGCTCCACCGGCGGGCGCCCGCCGGAGACGTTCGCCTTCAACCGGCACGCCGGGGTGCTGCTGGGCGCCGACATCGGCGGCAGCCACACCCGCGTCGCCGTCACCGACCTCGGCGGGCACGTGCTCGCCGAGACCGAGGCCGACCTGGACGTGGCCGACGGCCCCGACGCGGTGCTGGCCTGGGTGACCGAGGCGTTCGCGCGGCTGCTGGCGCGCGTCGGGCGCGAAGCCGCCGACGTGCGCGGCGTCGGCGTCGGCGTGCCCGGTCCGGTGGACACCGCCACCGGACGGCTGGTCAGCCCGCCGATCATGCCCGACTGGGACGGGGTGTCGGTGCCCGAGCGGCTGTCCCGCGCGCTGCCGCCGGGGGCCGCCGACCCGGTCCCGGTGGTCGTCGACCGCGACGTCAACATCATGGCGCTCGGCGAGCAGAAGGCGGGCGGGCACGACCATCCCGACATGGTCGTCGTCAAGATCGGCATCGGGATCGGCGCCGGGCTGATCGTGGGCGGGGAGATCTACCGGGGCGCGCAGGGCGCCGCCGGCGACCTGGGCCACCTGCGCCGCGGCACCGACGAGCCGTGCCGCTGCGGCAACCGCGGCTGCCTGGAGGCGACCGCGGGCGGCTGGGCGATTCGCCGCCGCCTGGTGGAGCGCGGGTACGACGTGCGCACCAGCCAGGACATCGCCCGGCTGGCCCGGCGCGGCGACCACGAGACCGTCCGGCTGGTCCGCCAGGCGGGACGGCTGATCGGCGAGGCGCTCGCCGACGTGGTGGGGCTGTTCAACCCGTCCCACATCGTCGTCGGCGGCAACCTCGCCGAGGCCCGCGAGCCGCTGCTGGCCGGGATCCGCGAGGTGGTGTACGAGCGGGCGCAGGTGCTCGCCTCGCGCGACCTGCAGATCGTCCCCACCACGCTCGGCCACCGGGCGGGCACCATCGGCGCCGCCCTGCTGGTGCACGAGCGCCTCTACGACGCCGACCGCATCAGCGCCGCCCTCGGCTGACCGAAACCCCCCTCCCGCGTCCGCGCCGCCGCGCCCGCCCGCGCCCGGACCACCGGTCACCAGCGCATAATCTGACGGCCACGTTCGCCATCTGACGTGGGGCGTTCACGGACGGCCGCGCCGAGCGCGCCGCGGCCCCGGACCGCACCGGCCGGGAGGCGCCGCTTTTGACCGCGTACGCTCCGCCTTAGGAATAGTGCTGGACATAAGTGGATTTTGACCTGTTGAATGCCGCCGAAGGAGGACACCGCGAATGACCGCGAACTCGCAACAGATCGCGCTGCTGGACGCGCTGCCCGAGACGGCCGTCGCCGTGGGGGTACGGGCCGCGGACTGGCGGGAGGCGATCACCGCGTCCGGCGATCTCCTCGTGGCCTCCGGCGCGACCACCGACGCCTACACCGCCGAGATGATCGAGACCGTCGAACGCCTCGGCCCCTACATCGTGCTGGCCCCGGGGCTGGCGCTGGCGCACTCGCGCCCCTCGCCGTCGGTGCTGCGCACGGGCCTGTCCTGGGCGGCGCTGGCCACGCCCGTGCCGTTCGGCCATGAGGCCAACGACCCGGTCCGGCTGGTCATCGGCCTGGCCGCGGTCGACCACGACGCGCACTCGGGCGCCCTGGCCAAGCTCGCCCGCATGCTCGCCGACACCGGCCGCATGCGGGCCCTGCAGGACGCCACCTCCGCCGCCGAGGTCCGGCGGCTCATCTCCGAGTACGAAGGAGGCCAGGAGTGAAGCTGCTCGCGGTCTGCGGCATGGGCATCGGAACGAGCATCATCCTCAAGACCAACGCCGAGAAGGCGTTGCGGAACCTCGGCGTGGACGGCGACGTGGAGGTGGCCGACATCGGCACCGCGCGCGGCGCCGCGGTCACCGCCGACGTGGTGCTGACCTCCGGTGAGCTGGCCGCCGAACTCGGCGAGGTCTCCGCCGAGGTCGTCGTGGTCGACAACTTCGTGGACGTGGACGAGATCACCAGCAAGCTGTCGGCCGCCATCGAGGCGCGCGGCTGACCGGCGGGAGGTCTCCATGGACTGGGTCGTCGATGTCGCGCAGTTCATCGTCAACGAGATTCTCGCCGTTCCCGCCTACCTGGTCGGGATCATCACCGCGGTCGGGCTGCTGGCGCTGCGCCGCTCGGCCGGGCAGGTGGTCGGCGGCGGCCTGAAGGCCGCGCTCGGCTTCCTGCTGATCGGCGCGGGCGCCACGCTGGTCACCAACGCGCTGGAGCCGCTCGGCAAGATGATCGAGGGCACCACCGGCGCGCACGGCGTGGTGCCGACCAACGAGGCGATCGTGGGCATCGCCCAGGACCGGTTCGGCGCCCAGGTGGCGTGGATCATGATCCTGGGCTTCGTGCTGGCGCTGGTGCTGGCCCGGATCACCCCGCTGCGGTACGTGTTCCTGACCGGCCACCACATGCTGTTCATGGCCACGCTGCTGACCATGGTGCTGGCCACGACCGACATGCCGACCCTTGAGGTGGTCGCTGTTGGAACGGTCCTGATGGGCGTCATGCTGGTGGCCATGCCCGCGCTGGCCCAGCCGTGGACCCGCCGGGTGGGCGGCGACGGCAAGATCGCCATCGGTCACTTCGGCACCCTCGGCTACATCGCCGCGGGCGCCACCGGGCAGCTGGTCGGCCGGCGCAGCCGCAGCACCGAGGAGATGAAGATCCCCGAGGGGCTGCGGTTCCTGCGCGACTCCATGGTCGCCACCGCGCTGTCCATGGTGCTGATCTACGTGGTGGTGGCGCTGCTATTCCTGGGCCGCGCCGGTCAGGACGAGGCGTTCGCCGCGTTCGGCGACCGCTCCACCGGCGTCGGCGACTACCTCATGCAGGCGGTCATGCAGGGCCTGCAGTTCGGCATCGCCGTCGCGGTCATCCTGTTCGGCGTGCGGACCATCCTGGGCGAGCTGGTGCCCGCCTTCCAGGGCATCGCCGAGCGGGTCGTGCCGGGCGCGGTGCCCGCGCTGGACGCGCCGATCGTGTTCCCGTTCGCGCAGAACGCGGTGCTGATCGGTTTCATCTCCAGCTTCGTGGGCGGCCTGGTCAGCCTGGGCCTGCTGGCCTGGATCTTCGACCCGGCGTTCGGGATGGCGCTGATCCTGCCCGGCCTGGTGCCGCACTTCTTCACCGGCGGCGCGGC
This sequence comes from Actinomadura sp. NPDC047616, assembly GCF_040642915.1. Taxonomy (NCBI): domain Bacteria; kingdom Bacillati; phylum Actinomycetota; class Actinomycetes; order Streptosporangiales; family Thermomonosporaceae; genus Actinomadura; species Actinomadura sp. NPDC047616. Next base: position 454,123 of record NZ_JBEYTB010000006.1, on the reverse strand, counting down.
CGGGGTGTTCGGCAACGCCACCGGCGGACGGCGCGGCGCGATCGCGGGTGCGTTCGTCAACGGCGTGATCATCACGTTCCTGCCCGCGCTGCTGCTGGACGTGCTGGGCTCGTTCGGCAAGGCCAACACCACGTTCGGCGACGCGGACTTCGGCTGGTTCGGGATCGTCACCGGGTACGCGGTCAAGGCCGGGCCGGTCGGCGGCCTGCTGGTGCTGCTGGTCGTCGTGGCCGCGCTGCTGGCGCTGGCGATCTGGGTGCAGAAGCGGGTCGTGCTGACCGGCTGGGACCCCGGCGCCCGCCGCGACGCCGCCCTGGCCGCCGCCAAGGAGAAGGCCGACACCGCGGGCGAGGCCCCCGGCAAGCCCTCCGGCAGGACCAAGCCCACGCAGAAGTCCACGGACAAGTGACCGTGCGCCGCGCCGCCCCTGGTGGGCGGCGCGGCGGCCCGGTTCGGCGGACGGCTCAGGCCCCGTAGCCCTTGCCCTTGCCGTTCCCCTTGCCCTTGCCGTTCCCTTTCCCCTTCCCCTTGCCGCCCTTCTGGCCCTTGCCCTTGCCTTGGCCCTCGCCGTCGCCGATCTCGTTCTCGTCGGCCTCCTCCTCGTCACCGGGCACGCAGTGGTGGTCCGAGGACGCGGCGATCCTGGCGCCCGGGCAGTCACCGCCCACGGCGGCGAGGGCGACGACCGGCCCGGGGGCCATCGGCGCCAGCACGACGAGCACGGCGGCCAGCGCCACGACGCCCTGGACGAGGCGTCGGCCGACTCTGGGGGTCACGCGTACGGACATGGCTCTCCTCGACGATCGCTTCGTGTGCACACAGCCTGACCTGCACAGATGACCACTCTACGGATCCAGTGCGTCACGCAGAGTCGTTTTCGCGTTGATCGCTTAGCAGCTCATGGCCCGACGATCAAGGATTGACTGATCGTCGGAGCGCGGTCACGCTTACACCAGCCGACCGGTCGGGCCGAAACCCCCCTCCCCCGCACCCCCAGGAGTTCGGATGCCGACGCGGCGGACCGCCCGCGCGCTGGCCGCCGTGTCGACCGTCCTCGCTCTCGTCGCCGTGCCCTTGCACGCCGACGCGTCCGGGACGGTCGGCGCGGCCGTGCGCGTCAACAAGAGCATTCCAACGCCGAAGGACTACTTCGGCTTCGCCATGGGAACCACCGGCAGGCTCGCCGGGTTCGACTCGATCAAGCGTTACCTGCGGCTGGTCGCCGACCGCTCCGACCGGGTGAACTTCCAGGTCGCCGACACCACGACGATGGGCAACGAGTACCCCGTCCTGTTCGTCAGCTCGCCCAAGAACCTGCGCAACCTGAACCAGATCGTCCGGGACAACCAGCGGCTGGCCGACCCGCGCGGCATCGGCGAGGAGGAGGCGCGCAGGCTGGCGGCGCGCAGCAAGCCGGTGTACCTGATCGAGGGGACGCTGCACTCCACCGAGGTCGGCAACACCCAGGCGCTGATGGACATCGTGCACCGGTTCGCCACCGAGACCTCCGACTACACCTCCAGGGTGCTGGACAACGCGGTGCTGCTGGTCATCCCGTCCGGCAACCCGGACGGCCAGCACCTGGTCGTCGACCACTTCAACAAGACGGCGGGCACGGCCTACAACCGCGTGTACCCGGACCTGTACCACCGGTACGTCGGGCACGACAACAACCGCGACTGGTTCATGTTCACCCAGCGCGAGACGCGGACGCGCGCCCGGCTGGAGCAGACGTACCGGCCGGTCGCCGGGCACTACATGCACCAGGCGGGCACGGGCGGGCCCCGGCTGTGGGCGCCGCCCTACGACGAGCCGCTCGGCACCGGCGTCGACCCGATCACGCTGCAGTCGGCGATCACGCAGGGGTCGCAGGCGGTGCGCGCGCTGACCGCCGAGGGCAGGAAGGGCGTGGGCACCGACGACGCCTACGGCATCTTCTGGAACGCCGACGTGATGGGCTACTCCACGTTCCTGGGCACGTCGCTGTTCCTCACGGAGATCGCCAGCGCCCGCGACCTGGCGTACCCGTACACCAGCACCGACGGCAAGCCGCTCGGCCCGCAGAACACCACGATCCGCATGCCTCAGCCGTACGACAAGGCGACGTGGACGCTGGAGCAGATCGTGGCGTACGCCAAGACGGCCGCGTACGCGGGCATCAAGTACGTCGCCGACAACCCGGAGTCGTGGCTGTTCAACAACCTGTACCAGGTGGCCCGCAACGGCACGAACCTCACGGACGTGGTGCCGGGCACGCCGTACGCCTACGTCGTCCCGGCCGGCCAGCGCGACCCGTACGCGGTGCTGGAGATGCTGCGGCTGTTCGAGTTCGGCAAGGTGGAGATCGACCAGGCCACCGCCGCGTTCACGGCGAACGGCAAGCGCTACCCGGCGGGCTCCTACGTGCTGCGCACGCGCCAGCCGCTGGGCCGCTGGGTCGACCAGCTCCTCAAGATCGACGAGTATCCGGAGAAGGCGGCCCGCAAGTGCGCGGACTGCCCGCTGATCATGCCGTACAGCGAGACCACCGACAACGTGGCGCTGCTGCTCGGCGTGGACGTCGAGCCGGTCAAGGAGGCGTTCACCGCGCCGTTGCAGCGGGTGCGGCAGGTCGTCCCGCAGCAGGTGCGCATGCCCGCCCCGCCGCGCGGCGCGTACCTGGTGGCGCCCGACTCCTACGGCGTGGCGCACGTGCTGGCGCGGCTGCAGAAGGCCAACGTCCCGGTGTTCCGCGCGGGCGAGGAGTTCGACGCGGCGGGCCGTGAGTTCGCGCCCGGCACGGTGGTCGTGCCGCCGTCGGACGCGGCGCGCCGCGTGCTGCAGGAGGTCGCGGCCTCGACGGGCATCCCGGTGTACGCCACGGACGCGGTGCCGAAGGTGGACGGGTTCCGCCTCAAGCCCGGCACACGGGTGGGCCTGGTGCGCGGGGCCAACAACATGCCCGGCGGCTGGATGATGTGGCTGCTCGACCAGTACGGCGTGAACTACCGGGTCGTCGGCGCCGACGACTACGCCGACCTCAGGGGACGCTACGACACGATCGTGCTGGCCGACGGCGTGTCGAAGGACACCATCGTCAAGGGCCTGGACCCGGCCAAGAACCCGCCGCAGTTCGCGTGGGCGCGCGGCGTCGGCGAGGACGGCTGGAAGGCCCTGGCCGGGTTCGTCTCCGGCGGCGGCAACCTGGTCGCGATCGGCGGCGCGTCCGAGACCGCCCGCCAGCTGCTCGATCTGCCGATCGACAACGCCGCACCGTCCGACCAGGCGACGTTCTCCGTGCCGGGCGCGCTGCTGCGCGCGTCGTACAAGCCGGACGTTCCGGCGGCGTGGGGCATGCCGAAGTCGTGGCCGGTGTGGTTCAACCGCGACGCCGCGTACCGGGTGCGGGGCGAGGCGCAGGTCGCGTCTGCGTATCCCGAGGACGGTGACCTGCTGGCCAGCGGCTACGCCAAGGGCAGCGAGGCGCTGGGCGGCCTGGCGAACGTGGCGACGTTCGACGTGGGCAAGGGGCACGCCACGGTCGCGGCCAGCGAGATCACCTTCCGGAGCTGGCCGCGGGCGACCTGGCCGCTGGTGGTCAACTCGATCTACCACGGCCCGTCGGAGCCGACCCGCTACGACAGGGTGGCGCTCCCGGCGACCGACTGACCCGACCCTCACGGCGGCGGCCGGGCGGGGGTGCTCCCCGCCCGGCCGCCGCCGTCTCAGCGCACGTTCAGGCGCATGGCGCCGATGCGGGTGATGTGGGTGTCCAGGCGGTCGCCGCGTTCGATCGGGCCGACGCCGGGCGGCGCGCCGGTGAAGATGACGTCGCCGGGCAGCAGCGTCATCATCGACGACGCGTACGCCACGATCGCCGGCACCTTGGTGATCAGGGTGGCGGTGTGCACGTGCTGCCGTTCCTCCCCGTTGACGGTCAGCCGGATGCGCAGGTCGGACGGGTCGCCCACCTCGTCGGCGGTGACCACGCACGGCCCGAGCGGGCTGAAGGTGTCGTAGGACTTGCGGCGGGAGCGGTCGGCGGCGCTGCGCACGGTGATGTCCAGGCCGATCGTGTAGCCGAGGACGTGGGCGAGCGCGTCGGCCTCGGGGATGTCGCGGCCTCCCGTGCCGATGACGATGACCAGCTCGGACTCGTGGTGGATCTCCTGTCCGGCGTTCACCACCGCGTCCGGCAGCACGATGTCGTCCTGGGGGCCGCTGATGGACGACGGCGCCTTGAGGAACACGTCGAAGTTCATCATCCAGTGCTCGACCTTGCCGAGGGTGCGCTCCTGCACCCCGTGCATCTCGGCGACGTGGTCGGCGTAGTTGCTGGCACAGGCGACGATCTTGGACGGGTTGAGGACGGGCGCGCGCAGCCGGACCTCCGCCGGGTCCAGCGCGGGCCCCTTGTCCGCCGCCCGCTCCAGCTCCTCGCGCACGTCGGCGAAGTCGCGGCACAGCCGCCGCCACCATCCGGCGGTCAGCGGGTCGGGGTCGTGCGGCCAGGGCAGGGACGCGGTGACGTCCACGAGGCCGTCCTCGACCAGGACGCCGAGCCGGTTCGCGCCGAGCCGCGCGTCGTCGAACAGCGCCAGCTTCATGGCGTCTCCTCCGGGGTGAACGTGCCGGTGAACGTGCCGGTGACGGTCTGCGGACCGGGCAGGGTCTCCTCCCGGTAGATGCCGAGGGCGCGGTGTACGGGCGCGTCGCCCAGGGCGAACAGGTCGGACGGGACGGCGGCGTGGTGCTCGACGGCGACCCACGACGGCGCCACGAACATGTCACCGGCCCGCCAGTCGAAGCGCCGCCCGTCCATGACGGTGTGGCCCTCGCCGCGGAACACCACGAAGACCGTGTTGCCGCCGCGCCGCACCGGCCGCGCGGGGCGCCGGCTGGGCAGCACGCGCAGCATGCCGCAGCTCAGCGTGGGCAGCACGCTCGCGCCCGACTCGGGGTTGGTGTACTCCAGCTCGACCACGGCGTCGTCGCAGGTCCCGGCGAGCCGGGACAGCTCGGCGTCGGTGTCGGCCCACCGGTAGACCAGCAGCGGCGACGGCGCGGGATCGAGTGTCGTGACGGCGCCTCCCCGCGCGTAGGCGGGGCGGTGGGTGCCTTCGGACGCGTTGTGCGGGCCGTCCACGGGCTGCCGCTGCTCGGGGTACGGCTCGAAGAACACCCCGTCCAGCGCCTCGATCATCGGCAGGTCGAGTCCGTCGAACCAGAACATGGGGGCGTCGCCGCCGTTGGTGTGGTCGTGCCAGGCCCACGCGGGGGTGAGCACCAGGTCGCCGGGGGCCATGTCGCAGGCGTCGCCGTCCACGGTCGTCCACACGCCCTCGCCTTCGAGGACGAACCGGATCGCCCCTGGCGAGTGCCGGTGCGCCGGGGCCGACTCGTGCGGGCCGAGGGCCTGCAGCGCGCCCCACAGCGTCCCGGCCGCGTACGGCCTGCCGCCCAGGCCCGGGTTGGCCAGCGACAGCACGCGCCGTTCGCCGCCCCGCTCCACCGGCACCAGCCGGATCGCCTCCTCCGCCAGCGGGCGCATCGTCGCCGCGGGCCACAGCCACGGCACCGCCTTGGGACGCGGCGCCGGGGTGAGCAACTGCTCGGTGATCGTCCACAGGGGCCGCAGCCCCGCCGCGTCCACCCGCGCGTACAGCTTCTCCAGATCGCTCATGTCCAGATCGCTCATGTCCGGTTCGGTCATACGGCCGCTCCCTCCAGGTGCGCGGGGGGCGTGCCGATGCCGAAGCGCCGGACGCTCTCCAGCAGCGACACCCGCCGCATGTAGGCGCGGGCACGCTCGGGGTCGGCGGCGGTGGCGCGCATCTCGTCCTGGGCGGCGCGCCTGCGCGACTCCTCGATCTCCTTGAGCCGTTCGGTGTTGCGCTGGGTGTCGGCCTGCACGTACTCGACGGCGACGCGGCGGCGCACCGTGTCGTAGGCGGCCAGCTCCGCCTCGGGGTCGCCGTCGCCCGCCCGGATGCGCACGATGCGCGCGGCCGCGTCCATCACGTCGTGGATGCCGCTGTTGAGGCCGACGCCGCCGATCGGGGAGTTGATGTGGGCGGCGTCCCCGGCGATGAGGATGTTGCCGACGCGGAAGGTGGACGCCACGCGCTGGTGCACGTTGTACGCCTGGTGGTCGACGATCGGGTAGCCGGCCGGGTTGGGCGCCACGCCCTGCAGGTGCCGCTGCAGCCGGTCGGGCGCGGTGGCCTCCTCGACGGGCTCGTCCGGCGACACCGGGTAGACGACGCGCCACGACTCGGGCGTGCGCAGCACGAACAGCCACTGGTGCGGGTCGGCGACGTAGTTGACGTGCGCCAGCCCGGGGATGAGCTCGCTCAGGTCGGTGGTGGTGCTGACGATGAGGAACCGCTCGGGGTAGGTGTAGCCCTCGAAGTCGATGCCGAGGGAGCGGCGCACGGTGGAGCGCGGTCCGTCCGCGCCGATCAGGTGCGAGCCGCGCAGGACGCGGGTGCCGTCCGGGGTCTCGACGGTCGCGGTCACGCCGTCGCCGTCGTTGGCCACGCCGGTCACCGTGGAGCCGAACAGCAGCTCCACGCCGTCGGCGCCGCGCAGCCGCTCGTACACCATGCGGACGAGGTGCTGCTGGTTGAGCTGGAGCCGGTACGGGTAGCGCGTCTCGTCGGCCAGCAGGCGGAAGTCGAACTCGGCGACCAGGCCGTCCCGGCGGTCCCGGAAGTGGTAGACGGGCACGACCAGGCCCTCCTCGTGCATCCGGGCGGTGACGCCGATGCCCTCCAGCAGCTCCAGCGTCGCGGCGTGGAACGTCGAGGCGCGCCAGTCCGCCCGGGGCTCGGGCTCGGCCTCCACCAGGACGACGGGGACGCCGTCGGCGGCCAGCCGCGCCGCCGCCGTGGTGCCGACCGGCCCGGCGCCCACGACGATCACCGGCCGGTCCGAGGGGTCCTGCGAGATGGGGGTGCGGGTCATGAACGCAACGCTGCCATGACATTCCGCCATAGCGAAAGATTTGCTGTTAAAGTTCCGCTATGCCGAACTCAGACGGCGGGTCCCGTTCCGTGGACAACGCCCTGCGCCTGCTGGAACTCATCGGGGAGCAGCAGACGCTGCGCGTGTCGGAGGCGGCGGACCTGCTGGGCGTCGCCCGCTCCACCGCGCACCGCCTGCTCAGCGCGCTGCGGCGGCGCGGCTTCGTGCTCCAGGACAAGCCGAACGGGGTGTACCGGCCCGGTCCCGTCCTCAACGAGATCGGGCTGGCCGCGATCGGGCGCATCGACATCCGGACCGTGGCGCGTCCCGTCCTGGAGGAGCTGACCGAGCAGACGCAGGAGACCGTCAGCCTCACGCTGCTGGAGGGACGCAACGTCCGCTTCGTCGACTGCGTGGAGAGCCCCCGCACGGTGCGCGTCGGCGACCGCACGGGGGTGGTGATGCCCGCGCACTGCACGGCGGCGGGCAAGGCGATCCTGGCGGCGCTGCCGGCGTTCGAGCTGGAGCGCCGCTACCGCGACCGCGTGCTGTCCGGCCGCACGGCCAGCTCGATCACCACCTGGGACCGGCTGGAGACCGAGCTGCGCCTGATCCGCGCGCACGGCTACGCGCTCAACGAGGAGGAGGGCGAAGAGGGCATCTGCGCCGTGGCCGTCGCGGTGCGCGACCTGACCGACGCCCCCCTCGCCGCCCTGGCGGTCGTGCTCCCGGCGGCGCGCACGGTCCAGGCGGACGTGCGCCGCGAGTTCGTCCCCCATCTCCAACGCGCCGCCGAGTCGGTGCAGCAGTTGCTGCGCGCCCGCCTCTAGCCCGCGGGCTACTTGAGCACGCCCTTGTCGTAGTCGAAGGGCTCGTCGGTCAGGCCGAGGCGCCGCATGGAGGACGCGATCAGCTCGACCGAGGCGCGGTCGGTGGTGCCGTTCCAGCCCGGCAGGTTGATCTTCGCGGCGAGGGCGGGCGCGAACCCGGCGATCTTGGGCAGGGCGGCGCGGAAGGCGTCCGGGTCCCGCGCGATGGATTCGGCGGTGCGCCGCACCCCCGCCTGGAACGCCGACACCAGCTCCGGCTGCTCGCGCGCCTTGGCGGCCGCCATGAGGAACGTGCCGATCTGCAGGCCGTGCCGGGTGTCGGAGTAGGGGCGGCCCACCACCCGCATGCCCTTGCCCACGGCCGTGGTCAGGAACGGCTCGATCAGCATCGCCGCGTCCACGTCGCCGCGTTCCAGGGCGGGCGCCATGTCGGGGAAGCCCATCTCCACGTACCGGGCGTTCGGCGCCGCCACACCCGCCTTGCGCATGGACGCGTCGATGACGATGTCGTTGATGTTGCGCAGCGTGTTGACCGCGACCTTCTTCCCGACGAGGTCGGCGGCGCTGCGGATCGGGCTGCCGGCCGGGACGACGAGACCGGAGAAGTCGCGCTCGGGGTCGGTGGACGTGCTGGTGCCCGACCCGACCATCCGGACCGGCAGGCCCCGGTTCATGGCGATCACCGCGGACACCACGTTGGACCCGGCGACGTCCAGCCCGCCGTTGACCAGCGCGGGAATGGCCGCCGCGCCGCCCGCCGACGTCTGCATCCGCACGTCCAGGCCCTCGGCGCGGAAGTAGCCGCGCTGCACGCCGTAGGTGAGGAACGCCGACGGCATGCCCGCGGTGTCCATCACCTTGATCTGCCGCAGGCCGTCGGCGGAGCCGCGTCCGGCGGCCGGCCCGGCGCCGCCCGACAGGTCGCCGCCGTAGTTCGTGCAGGCCGAGGCGGCGAGCGAGGCCGCGGCCAGCAGGACGGCCAGGATCGTCCGGCGCATCACGACGCCTTCACCGGGGTGTCCTGCAGGGCCGCGAACAGCTCGCTGCGCAGCCGCCCGAAGTCCGGATGGCCCTTGGTGGTGAGCTGGTCACGGGGACGCGGCAGGTCGACCTTCACCTCCAGGCCGACGTGCGCGGGCGGGCGCAGCACCAGCACCCGGTCGGCCAGGTAGACGGCCTCGTCGATGTCGTGCGTGACGAACAGGACGGTGGTCTCGTAGCGGCGCCAGACGTCCAGCAGCAGGTCCTCCAGCTCGGCGCGGGTCTGGGCGTCGACGGAGGCGAACGGCTCGTCCATGAGCAGGACCTGCGGCCGGTACGCCAGCGCCCGGGAGATCGCCACGCGCTGCTGCATGCCGCCCGACAGCTGCCACGGGTAGGCCTTGCCCTTGCCGCCCAGGCCGACCGCCTCCAGCGCCTCCTCGGTGGCCTCGCGCGCCTGCTTCTTCGGCACGCCCTTGTAGCGCAGCGGGAAGGACACGTTGCGCTCCACCGTCATCCAGGGGAACAGCGACCGGCTGTAGTCCTGGAACACCAGGGCCATGTCCGGCGGCGGGCCGGTCACGGGCGTGCCGTGCAGCCGCACCTGGCCCGACGTGGGCTGCTCCAGCCCGGCCAGGCAGCGCAGCATCGTCGTCTTGCCGCATCCCGACGAGCCGAGGATGCAGACGAACTCGCGCGGCCCGACCTCGAACGACAGGTCGGCGACGGCGGGACGGGCGGACGGGTCGGGCCCGTACACCTTGCGGAGCCGGTCCACCTCAAGCATCGTCATTGGTCCCCTTCAGTCCGCGGTGCCAGAACAGCACCCGCGCCTCCACGAGCTGGAACAGCCAGTTGAGCAGGAAGCCGAGCAGGCCGAGCAGCACGATCCCGGTCCACATCTCCGGGATGGCGAACGAGCGCTGCGACTCCAGCACGAAGTAGCCGACGCCGTTGTCGCTGGCCACCATCTCCGACACGACCATGAGGATGATCGCGATGGACAGGCTCGTCCGCATGCCCGCCACGATGCGCGGGCTCGCCGCCGGCAGGATGATCCGGGTCAGCCGCGCCCGGACGGGCACCTGGTAGGAGCGGGCCGCGTCGAGCTGCCCGCGCTCGACGCCGCGCACGCCGTCGATGGTGTTGAGCAGGATCGGCCACACCGTGCCGAGCGCGATGATGAACACCTTGGACGCGTCGCCCGCGCCGAACAGCAGCAGCGCGAACGGGATCAGCGCGGGCGGCGGCAGCGCCCGCAGGAACTGCACCACCGGGTCGGCGGCGGTGCGCAGCGTCCGCGACAGGCCGAGCGCCGTGCCGGCGGCGACCCCGGCGGCCACCGCGATCGCGTACCCGGTGAACATCCGTCCCAGGCTGGGCAGCAGATCACCGGGGACGCGGTCGAACAGCCACAGGTCGGCGAAGAAACGGGCGATCTCGGAGGCGGGCGGGAAGAAGAAGCTGTCCGCGCGTTCCGACCACGCCCAGAACGCCAGCAGCGCGCCGACCGGGACGACCAGGTGCAGTCCGAGCACCCGCAATCTGGCGATCATCGTGCCGCCTCCCCGCCCTTGCGCTGGGCCGGATGCCAGCGCAGCACGCGCCGCTCCAGCGTCTGGAAGGCCGCGTTCAGCGCCCAGCCCAGCAGCCCGGTCGCGATGATGAGCGCGTACATGCGGGTGGCGTTGTCGGCCGACTGCGCGACGATGATGGCCCGGCCGAGGCCCGGCGTGCCGACGACCAGCTCCTCGGTGACGGTGAGGATCAGCGCGATCGACGAGGCGATGCGCAGCCCGGTCGCGATGTAGGGGGTCGCGCTGGGCAGCACGACCGTCCGGAAGCGGGCCAGTGTGCCCAGGCCGTAGGAGCGGGCGGTGTCGGACGCCACCGGGTCCACGTCCCGCACGCCGTAGACGGTCTGGAACAGCAGCGGCCAGAACACCGCGAACGCCACCAGGAACACCTTGGTCTGCGTGCCCGTCCCGTACACCAGCACGGCCAGCGGGATCAGCGCGACCGGCGGCACCGGGCGGCAGAACTCGATGACGACGCGGGCCAGCCGGTAGGCGGTCGGGCTGGCTCCCAGCGCCATCCCGGTGGGCACCGCCAGCAGCGCGCCGAGGCCGAGCCCGGCGGCCCAGCCGAGCAGCGACCGGCCGATCTCCGTCCACAGCGGACGACCGCCGGCCAGCCTGAGGAACTCGACGTAGATGTCGCTGGCGTTGGGGAACCAGCGGGCGGGCAGCAGCCCGCCGCGCGTGCACAGTTCCGCCAGCACCAGCACGGCCGCCACACCCGCGGCCTTGAGTCCGAGATCGGCGCCGCGGCCCGCGGACGGCCCGCGCCGCCGGACGGCGGACGGGCGGAGCCAGGCGACATAGGTCACGGGTCCTCCCCTCGTCCCGGTTCCGCCTGGTGGGGCGGGGCGGACCGGGTGCTGCGAACCTATGTGCGCCTTCCACACTGCGCAATACCTCATAAACCGAATTCCGCGATGCCGAATTCGTCGGTGCGAGCGTGGGACGGCCTCCGGATCGACCGCGAGCGGCGTCCGGATCAGCCGAGGGCGGTCCCGGCGAACGTCGCCGGGGCGGTCGCGATCTGCGCGGTCCAGCCCATAACGGCCGAACCTACCGGCCAAGCCAAACCCAATGCCGTTCGAAGGCTTCGGAAAGCGTGCGCCCACCGGCGCGACACACGCGTAAACGAAGGACAGAGTAGGTCCGCCGAAGTGCGGATCCCACGTCCTTCCGGTGGCACGATCCCTTGGAGCCTCAGTGAAGCAACCATCCGAGCACGACCGCCGCACGGTGCCGCGCGGGCTCGTCGCCGGGGCGGCCGCCATGGCCGCCGCGCTGCTCGCCGGCGGGTGCGGCGGCGGGCAGCGCACGGGCGCCGGGCCGGCCGGCGGCCGCCCGGCCGCCCCAGCCGCGAAACTGCCGCAGGCCACGACCGCCACCACGGTCACCGGCCTGCCCCGGGACACCGCCCCGTTCGCCACGAGCGACGGGACCGTGGTGCACCCCAGAAAGCCCGTCCCGGTGTCGGCCGAACCGGGCGGCGAGCCCGTCGCGACGCTGCCCGACACACAGCTCGGCGGCCCCACCTGGGTGCCCGTCGTGGAGAGCAGGCCGGGCTGGCGCCGGGTGCTGCTGCCGAGCCGTCCCAACCACGTGACCGGCTGGATCCCCGACACCCCGGGCTCGCTGGACACCGCCCGCAGCACCCACGTCGTCAAGGTCGACGTCGGCGACCGGAGGCTCACGATCGAGGACACGGGCCGCAGGGTCGGCGCGTGGACGGTGGCGGTGGGCGCGGCCAGGACGCCGACGCCCACCGGCCGCACGTTCATGCTCGCCTCGCTGGCGCCCGCCAAGCCCACGTTCAGCCCGCTGATCCTGCCGGTCGGCGCGCACTCCGACACGCTCGACACGTTCGGCGGCGGGCCCGGCACGGTCGCGTTCCACGGCTGGCCGGACGCCTCGGTGTTCGGCAGGGCGGTCACTCACGGCTGCGTCCGGGTCCCCAAGGACGCGCTGGCCCGGCTGGCGAAGGTGCCGCTCGGCAGCCCCGTCATCGTCACGGCCTGACATTCCATCCCGCAACCCTGACATTCCTTCACACAACCATTTCCAGAGGAGAAAACTGTGCGATTGCAGCACTTCACCAGGTTCGCCGTCGGCACCGGGGCGGTCGCCGCGGTGCTCGCCGCGCCGACCGCGTCCGCCCAGGCGGACACCGAGGCGCCCGGCTCGGCGTACGGTGTCCGCGCCGTCGGGCCGGTCGCCGTCCCGGCGATCCCGTCGGTGACCTCCATCGACGGACAGCCCGTCCGCGAGAGTCTCGTCCGGCTGCCGGGCAACTCGCTGATCAGGGCGTCGGGGCTGAACGCGGCCGCCCGGCCGGGGCAGGGAAGCGCCTCGGCCGCCGACGTGAAGTCGGAGAAGCTCGGCCTGACCGCGCGCGCGGTCACCGCCCGGTGCGTTGACGGCAGGGGCGTCTCGCGCCTGACGGACGCCAGGCTGGCCGGCCGCTCCCTCGCGGCCCAGGCGAAGCCCAACAGCGCGGTGTCGGTCCCGGTGTCCGGGCTCGGCACCGCCCGGGTGGTGCTCAACAAGCAGACCCGGGACGCGCGCGGCCGGCTGAACGTGACCGCGCTGGAGGCGACCGTGCCGCTCGGCCGGGGCCGGACCGAGAAGCTCAGCATCGCGTCGGTGCGGTGCGCCCCGCCCGCGGCCGCGCCCGGCACGCCGCGCGACCAGCAGCAGGGCGCGCCGCCCGCCACCGGCTCGGAGCCCTCGCGTCCGGGGTCGGCGGCCCACCGCGGGTCGGCGGTCCACCCGGGGTCGGTCGCGCACCCCGGGTCGGTCGCGCACCCGGGCGGAGCGGCACAGCCGGGCTCGGCCGCGCACCCGAGGTCGGTGGCGCACCCGCGGTCGGTGGCGAAGGCCCCCGCCCCCAGGCCCGTCGCCGGTGATCTTCCGGTGACCGGCTGACCTGAGTACGTTGGGGCCCGCGCACCGCCCGGTGCGCGGGCCCCTCGTTTGCCCGGGGAGCCGAAGGGTAGCGCGTGGCCAGGAGGTCGCTTGATGGATCACGAGGTCGTCCGCCGCATCCCGCGCACGGACGCGCTGCTGGCCGAGCCCCGGCTCGCGGCGGCGGCGCGGCGGCTCGGCCGCGACCTGGTGAAGTCGGTGATCGTCGCGGCGCAGGACCGCGCCCGGCACGGCGAGATCGCGCCCGAGTCGGTCGCGGACGCGGCCGTCGCCGCCCTCCCCGGCACCGCCGGGGGCCTGCGCCCGGTGATCAACGCGACCGGCGTCCTGCTGCACACCAACCTCGGCCGGGCGCCGCTGTCCCGGGCCGCCCGGGAGGCGGTGCTCGCGGCGTGCGGCGCGACCGACGTGGAACTCGACCTGGCCACCGGCGCCCGCTCCCGGCGCGGCCGCTCGACGCTGGAGGCGCTGCTGCGGCGGGTGCCCGCCGCCGAGGCGGCGCACGTGGTCAACAACGGCGCCGCCGCCCTGGTGCTGGCCGCGACGGCGCTGGCCGCCGGTAAGGAGATCGTGCTCAGCCGGGGCGAGATGGTGGAGATCGGCGACGGTTTCCGCATCCCCGACCTGCTGGTGTCGACCGGTGCCCGGCTGCGCGAGGTCGGCACCACCAACCGGACGTCCCCGGCCGACTACGCGGCGGCCGTCGGGCCCGGCACCGGGTTCGTGCTGAAGGTCCACCCGTCCAACTTCCTGATGACCGGCTTCACCAGCTCCGTCGACGTGGGCGAGCTGGCCGGGCTGGGCGTGCCGGTCGTCGCCGACATCGGCTCCGGGCTGCTCGCCCCCGACCCGCTGCTCCCGGACGAGCCGGACGCGACGAGCCGGCTCCAGGCCGGGGCGTCGCTCGTGACCGCCAGCGGCGACAAACTGCTGGGCGGCCCCCAGTGCGGCCTTGTCCTGGGCGAAGCCCGCTTGGTCGAACGGCTCGCGCGGCATCCGCTGGCCCGCGCCCTGCGCGTCGACAAGCTGACGTTGGCCGCTCTGGAGGCCACCCTGCGCGGCCCCGAGACGCCCACGTTCGTGGCCCTGCACGCGGAGCTTGAGGGGCTGCGTGAACGAGCCGAGCACATCGCGCAGAAACTCCACGCCGAAGGCGTGGACGCCCGCGCCGTGGACAGCTCCGCGACGGTCGGCGGCGGGGGCGCCCCGGGGGTCACCCTGCCGAGCGCCGCGATCTCGCTGCCGGAACGCTACGCGGTGGCGTTGCGTCTCGGCTCGCCCGCGGTGATGGGACGCGTCGAGAACGGCCGCTGCCTGCTCGACCTTCGCGCCGTCCCGGAGGACGAGGACGCCGCGCTCACCGCCGCCGTCCAGGCCGTGGGGGTGGCGTGATGCACGTCGTCGCCACCGCCGGGCACGTCGACCACGGCAAGTCCACGCTCGTCCGGGCCCTGACGGGCATGGAACCGGACCGCTGGGAGGAGGAACGCCGCCGCGGCCTGACCCTCGACCTCGGGTTCGCCTGGACGCGCCTGCCCGACGGCGCCGACGTGGCGTTCGTCGACGTCCCCGGACACGAACGCCTGGTCGCCAACATGCTCGCGGGGGTCGGTCCCGTTCCCGCCGTGATGTTCGTCGTCGCGGCCGACCAGGGCTGGCAGCAGCAGTCGGAGGAACACCTGGCGGTGCTGGACGCCCTGGACGTGCGGCACGGCCTGCTCGCCGTCACCCGCTGCGACCTCACCGACCCCGCCACCGTCGCCGCCGTCCGCGACGACGCCCTGACGCGCATCGCCGCCACGTCCCTGGGCAAGGTCGCGGCCGTCACCGTGAGCGGCGCGACGGGCGAGGGCCTGGACGGGCTGCGCACCGCGCTGGCCGACCTGACCCGCGCGCTCCCCTCCCCCGACCTGGACGCCGACGTCCGCCTGTGGATCGACCGGGCCTTCACCATCCAGGGCCGGGGCACCGTCGTCACCGGCACCCTGCGCGCCGGAATCGTCAACGTCGGCGACGAACTGGCGCTCGCGGACGGCACGCCCGTCAAAGTGCGCGGCCTGCAGGCGCTGAAACAGACGCGCACGCAGGTCGGCGCGGTGGCCCGCGTCGCGGTGAACCTGCGCGGCGCCCCCGAGACGCTGCGCCGGGGCGACGTGCTGCTGACACCCGGCCGCTGGCTCACCACCGACCTGGTCGACGTCCGCCTGCGCGGGGACGCGGCCCCCGACCTCCCCCGGCACCTGACCCTGCACGCGGGTTCGGCGGCCGTCCCGGTCACCGTCCGTCCGCTCGGCGACGACACCGCCCGGCTGGCGCTTTCGCGTCCGCTCACGCTGCGCGTCGGCGACATCGCGCTGCTGCGCGACCCGGGGTCGCATCGCGTCCCGGCCGGGATCACCGTGCTGGACGTGCGCCCGCCCCGTTTCACCCGGCGCGGCGCCGCCGCCGCCCGCGCCCGCGAGCTGGCCGCCCTGCCCGGCGTCCCCGACGGCGCCTCGGAACTGCGCCGCCGCGGCCTGATCCGCCGCGGGGACCTGCTGGCCATGGGCCTCACACCCCCCTCGGCCCCCGTCGCCGGCGACTGGCTCGCCGACCCCGGCCACTGGGCCGACCTGTGGCGCCGCCTGGTGAAGGCCGTGGACGAGCACGCGGCCCGCCACCCCACCGACCCGGGCCTGCCCACCGAGGCGGCCCGCCGCGCCCTCGGCCTCCCCGACCGCGCCCTCGTCGAAGCGTTGGCCGGGGACGACCTCCAGCGACGCGACGGCAGGCTCTACGGCGCGACGACGCGCCCCCAGTTGCCCCCGCACGTCCAGCGCGCCGTCGACGCCGTACGCCGCGACCTCGCAGAATCCCCGTTCCGCGCCCCGGAGGCGGGCCGCCTCGCCGAACTCGGCCTCACCCCGAAGCTGCTCACGGCCGCGGCCGCCGCGGGCGCCCTGCGGAAGATCTCGAACGAGATCGTCCTGCTGCCCGACTGCGAGGCCCGCGCCGCGGCGATCCTGGCCCGCCTGCCCCAGCCGTTCACGCTCAGCCAGGCCCGCCAGGCCCTCGACACGACGCGCCGCGTCGCCGTCCCGCTCCTCGAACACCTGGACCGCCGCGGCTACACCGTCCGCGTGGACGAGACCCACCGCCGCTGCCTTCCCCGGTGAGCCTTTCCCGTCACCCGGTCGGCTTGAGCCGGAAGCCGTAGAGGCTGCCGCCGTGCTCGACCACGGCGAACCCGTCGTTGACCGCGAGGGCCGTCACGGCGATGTTGTCGGCCACCACCCGCCCCGTCCGGTTGTCCAGGGCGAGGAATCCCCCCGGGCCCGGCTGGGCTTGACCGGAACCCTGCTGCTGTTCGAGCGCCATGAACGTCACGCCTGCGGCGGAGGCGACCGGGGTCATCGGCCGGGGGTTCGGGCCGTCCTGCCGCCAGCGAACCCGTCCCGTGTCACCGTCGATGATGACGGTGCGCCGGCCGCTGCCGATGAGCGCCCGCGTCTGCGGGTCGTACGCCCACGCGCGGACCTGGTCGACCCCGAACCCGTACTGGTCGCCGCTGACCTCCGACAGCGGGACGTCGGTGCGGCGCCGCCCGGTGGCCACGTCGATCTGCCGGAGGCGTCCGCCGGTCGTCCTGAGCAGCACGTTGGTTCCGGCGGTGGCCACATGCACCGCCTTCGGCACCCGCCAGACGACCTTGCCTCCCTGGGCGAGGTCGACGCCTCTGACTCCGTCGTCGAGCACCTTGTCCTCGCGCATCACGGCCTTGTCCCCGACGACGTCGTACAGGTCGTCGTTGTCGTAACTCGAAGGAACGTCGACGGGGCCGCCGCCGCTGATCGGCTGGAAACGCGTCGTGCCCCTGGGCTCCCTGTCCGGAGTGCCCTGCCCCTTGGTGTGCGAGATGGCGTACCCGCCGTCGAACGTCCCCCGGTCCCTGTGAGTGATGCGGTCACCGCCGCCGTTGGGAGGAGTTCGCCAGAGTCGCCTGCCCGTGGTGTCCAGGACCAGGTCGGTGAGCTGCTCGTGTTCCCCCCGGGTGCCGGAGGCCGGGACCCGCTCGATGAAGCGCACCACCGCCACCGGCCGTCCCTGAACGGTGTCCCGCAGGAGACGCACCGGTTCGCCACTGAGCAGGGAGGGCTGCTCGACCACGTCGAGCTGATGCCGTTGAAGGGGCTTCCCTGTGGCGGCGTCCAGCACGGTCACCTGATATCCCTGGTGAGCGCTGAGCATCGCCACGGCGTTGCCGTAACCGAGCAGCACCGAGGCCCCTGGGCTCGGCGCACTCCACACCGGTTTGCCCTCCACCCCCGGAAGCACAGGGCCGTTGTAGGACACCTCGGTCTTCCGGCTCTCCGCCCTCGGCGTCTTGTCGTCTCCTCCACCGCAGGCCGCCGCCCCCACCATGACCAGCACGACAAGGGCGATACGACTTTTTGCGATCATCACGACCTCCCGGAGAACACGGCGGCTCACCCCGTCCGCCGCATCTTGTCAATGACCCCTTCGACCGTCATCCCACCCCCGTCAACGCGCACGAACGCACGCCCGGACGCGGTGCGGCGCGCGCCACTTCGACCGCACCGAGTCTCATGGTCGTCCAGATCAAGCTCCGCCCTGCCACCACAGCCCGGAGTCGCCCTGAAAGCCCTCGCACAGGCTTGCGCCGCCGTAACCGTCATGGCCGAGAACCTGAACTGTCCAGCTTTGCGCACCTGGCCGCCGCGCACGCCGAGAACCCCGCGCCGGCGGCTACTTCGTGCAGCTCACCTAATCGGCGGCGCACAGCGACACCGACGACCGCAGGCGGCTGTCGACAAATTCGGGCCGCGTAAATCGACCGGAATGAGGGAAAAGCGAGCCCGAAACGATTGAGGACACCCGCTGTCCTGACAAAGACCCATGACGCGCTCAGGTCCCGCGCCTTAGCCTGAGGAATGTCGAGACGTCCAGGAAAGGTGCAGCGCCTATGTCCGGCACGATCGGCGAACGTCTCAGGCTCGCCCGGCGCGAGCGCGGCATGACCCAGGAGGGTCTCGCGCAGGCCGCCGGTGTCAGCGTGGACCTGGTCTCCAAGCTCGAACAGGGACGCCGCGAATCGGCGCGCATCACCACGCTGGCGAAGCTGGCCAACGCCCTCGACGTCGAGATCTCCCACCTGGTGGACCGGCGCGACCGGCTCGGCGCCGACCGCGACGGCGGCAGCGTCCTGGCGGTCCGGGACGTGCTGTTGTCGCCGTCCCTGCTCCCGGGGATGGACACCGACGACGGCGGCGAGCCGACACCGCTGGACGAACTGGAACGAGCGGTGTCCCGGGCATGGGGCCACTACTGGGCGGGCGATTTCGGCGAAGTCCTCGCCGCCCTACCCGGCCTCATCGGCGAGGCCCGCATCACTCACTCGGCGCTGGGAGCGCCCGCCGTCCAGCCGTTGGCACTCGCCTACGCGCTGGCGTCCAACCTCATGGCGCAGATCGGACGAACGGACCTCGGTCTCGTAGCGGCCGAGCGGGCCATCATCGTGGCGCACACCGGCAACGACAAGTTGCTGTGGGCCACCATGCACGCCGAGTACTCGTGGGTTCTGCTCCACCAAGGCCGCTACGCCGAGTCGGAGAGAGTCGCCGCTGACATGGCGGTTCGAATCGAGCCGTCGTTCCGGGACGGCGAGAAGGAAATCGCCGCGTGGGGCAATCTGCTGATGACCGCCGTCGCTCCGACCGTCGCCCAGGAGCGCACGCCCGACGAGTATTTGCGGCTGGCCGGAGCGGGTGCCGAGAGGCTGGGGCGTCGTGTGCACGTCTATCACACGTCCTTCGCCCCGCCCACCGTGGCGATGCAGGCGACATATGCCTACAGCGTCCTGAAGAAGCCGGGTGAGGCTCTGAAGGCCGCCAAGCGGATCCGGCCGCCGTCGAAAGACCATCCGGGCGACCTGAAGGGCATCTCCTGGGGCGCACATCTGATGGACGTCGCGCAGGCGAGATTCGATGCCGGGCATCGAAGCGCGGCGGCGGCGACGCTGCTGGAAGCCCGGGAGGTGGCGCCGGTCTGGTTCCGGCACCAGCGGATCGCCCGCTCGTTGACGAGAGACATCCGCGAGACGGAGAGGCGGCTGACCCCCGCCACCCGCGAATTGGCCAAGGCGCTCGGCGTCGACGATTAACGCTCCAGTCCATTGACCATCGTCCCCTTGAGTAGGACGCAGTGACCTAGCGTGACCGGATGCGGACGGTGACGTCCGCACATCCTGTCCCTGGTACTCAGGGGGGATCACCGTGAGTCTGTGACGCGTGACGCAGTGCATCTCATCGACCACGACCGCCACGGACCCCGCACGCTGGTCCGGCTCGTCCGCCGAGAAGGCACGCGCGTGGGAAGAGACCCGCGTGAGGATCGAGCGCGAGCTCATGCGGCGTTTCCCCGGGGCGATCGCGGGCTACGGCGAGTACAGCCGTGAGTGGTTCATCTTCGACCGCGCGGGCCGGACGTTCTATGCGCCGACGCCCGAGCAGCTCGCCCACCAGGTCATGCGCGCCTGGCAACGGTCGGCGGGCGCGGTGACGAGACCGGGAGCGCGCGGCTGAGATGGGTGACATCTCGCGGATCAAGGCAGCGCTCCGGGAGGAGTTCCCCGGCTGGTCGATCCTCCACACAGACCGGCACCGGTGGTGGGCCACGCGCGGCCCCAAGCCCGGCGAGCAGGTCAACAACGGCGAGTCGGCGCTCGACGCCGACACCCCCGAGGAACTGCGCCGGTTGCTGCTGGAGGTCAACGACACCTAGACACCGGGGCCCCGGGACCTGACGGCGCCGGCCGGGGCCCCGGCCGGCGGCGGCGCGGCCCCTTCCCACCGCGCCGCCGCCACTCCCACCACCCGCGCCCCCTCTGGGAACGGACACCGAACCCCACGAGCGCGGCACCGAACGGCGGGACGGGCCTTCATGGCGCGACGTCCCGCCCCGTCACCCGAAGTGGCCTTGGCGAGCCACCGCACCGGAGGGAGGTTACGAGCAGCTCCACCCGCCATCACCAATCACGAAACGGAGACCAGCATGACCATCACCATGGAAGCGGTCAGTCAGACCGGCCGCGACCCCCGCGAACTGATCCCCACGTGGGCGTTCGGCCTGCTCGTGGAGGACTTCCGTAAGAAGCACCACACCTCCCATGACTACACCGAGCGCGTCGTCGGACAGCACCTGGTCTTCCTAAAGGCCGCCGGCCGGATCCGCCGGAACGCGCGCAGCGACCCGGCCGCCTACGTCAGGATCGTGCCAACGCCTCCGGTCGACGAGGCGTGGCACCTGAGCCTCCAGCGGACGGAGGTGTACCTTCCGATGAGCTGGCTGTTCGCGGGCTCGTTCATGCACCATCGGCCCGTGATGGACGACGACATCCGCTCGGGAACGGCCCTGGCCCGCACCATCCCCAAGCTCCACGAGACCGGCTATTTCGTCGTCCCCGAATTCTGGGAGGGCGAGGCCGGATCGTCCTGCTGCCCGCCCGAGTGCAACGACCAGGACGGCTTCACGTCCAACCCCCTGGGCAGCTGGGGCGACCTGCTGCCGGACGGACCGTTCGCCATCTCCTTCTGACCTGAAAGGGCTTCATGCGCAGCGACTGGACCGACCTGCCCGAGCAGCTCCGGCACCAGATCGAGGCCGGCACCGGCCCGATCACGCGGGTCGTCCCGGCACCGGCGGGCAACCACGCGGACATCGCCGCAATGGTGCGCACGGCCAAAGGGCGGATGTTCGTCAAGGCCGCACGGAAGTCGGCCGACCGCGACGGCCCGGAGGTCATGTCGTTGCGTCGCGAAGCCGCGGTCAACCCGCATGTCACCGAGTTCGCCCCCCGGCTTCTGTGGCAGGCCGAGGCCGGGGGGTGGCTCGCCCTCGGGTTCGAGCACGTCGACGGACGCCCCGCCGACTTCTCCCCCGGGTCGTCCGACCTTGAGATCCTGGCCAAGACCGTTCACGCCCTTCAGGCCACGCCCTGCCCGGACGTGGTCCGGATGCGGGTGGAGCGGCGCTGGTCCTCGGTCGCCGAGGACGTCTCCCCGATGGCCGGGAACGCGCTGCTGCACGCCGACCTCAACGAAGACAACTTCCTCATCACTTCCGGCGGCCGCGCCCATCTGGTCGACTGGGCGTTCGTCTCGCGTGGCGCCGCGTGGGTCGAGCTGGGCCTGCTCATCCCCTGGCTGCTCAAGGCCGGCCACACACCCGCCGGGGCCGCCGACTGGATCGCGCAGTTCCCGTCCTGGGGCGACGCGGAGCCCGCGGACATCGACCTGTTCTCCGAAGTGTTCGCCGAGAAATGGCGGATCAGTGCCCGGTCCAACACCGCAGAGTGGGTGGCCCTGCACGCGCGCCTCGCCCGACGGTGGGCCGACTACCGGCTCGGCAGGAAACCGTGACCGACCGGATCCAGCACTGAGATGGGTCGGCCAAGGAGACGTTCAGCGCTCGGGGCGCCCCCTGCTGAACGAACCCTTCTCCCTGGGTGCGGGGCCGCTCGCCTATGGTGGGTTGATGAAGGTTGCGGTGACGGGGGCGTCCGGGATGATCGGGACGGCGCTGGTCCGGAGCCTGGAGGCGGATCGGCACCAGGTGCTGCGGCTGGTCCGCCGGGAGCCCGCAGGGCCGCGGGAGGTCCGGTGGGAGCCGGGCGGGACGGCCGACATCGAGGCGCTGGCCGGTGTGGACGCGGTGGTCCACCTGGCCGGGGCCGGAATCGGCGACCGCCGGTGGAGCGCCGCCTACAAGCGGGAGATCCGCGAGAGCCGGGTGCACGGGACGCGGACCGTCGCGGAGGCCGTGGCGCGGTTGCGCCCGCGCGTGCTGGTGTGCGGGACGGCGATCGGCTTCTACGGGGACACCGGTGATCGCGAGGTCGACGAGACCGCGCCGGTGGGCGGCGGATTCCTGGCCGGTGTGGTCCGGGACTGGGAGGCCGCCGCGGCACCGGCCCGGGAGGCGGGCGTCCGGGTCGCGTTCGCGCGCACCGGGGTCGTGCTGGGACGGGGCGGGCTGGTCGGCAGGATGCTGCCGCTGTTCAGGCTGGGCCTGGGCGGCAGGCTCGGCGACGGGCGGCAGTGGATGAGCTGGATCTCGCTCGATGACGAGGTGGCGGGGCTCCGGTTCCTCCTGGACGGCGATCTGGAGGGTCCCGTCAACCTGACGGGGCCGCGGCCGGTGACCAACGCCGAGTTCACCCGGGCGCTGGCGCGGGCCGTGGGGCGGCCGGCGGTGCTGGCGGTGCCCAAGACGGCGCTGCGGCTCGCACTCGGGGAGTTCGCGGACGAGGGGGCGCTGGTCAGCCAGCGGGTGCTGCCCCGGAGGCTGGAGGAGGCGGGATTCGTCTTCGAACACGCCGATGTGACCGCCGCGCTCGCGACGGCCACATCCGTCTGATCCAGGCGGAGAAGCCGAGGGCCGAATGTCACCCGCCGCCGCCCGCGAAGCTCACGACGCCCATCTGCGACAGCCGCCCGGCCCGTTCAGGGCGCGGTGGGACGACCGGGGCGTTGGGAGTGGAGCCAGTCGAGGCAGCGGTCGAGCCAGGTGTCGCAGGGGAGGCCGCGGAGTCGCCAGCCGAAGCTGTGGCCGCCCTCGGCGTAGACGTGCATTTCCACGGAGCGGCCCGCTGCTCGCCAGGCGCTGTAGAGGGAGAGGTTGGACTCGACGACGTTGGGCCCCTCGTCGTCGCTGGCGAACGCGAGGAACAGAGGAGGGGCGTCCGCCGGGACGGTGTAGTCGTCGAAGACGGCGGCGTAGACGGGGACGGCGAAATCGGGGCGGCTTTCCGGGGAGTAGCCGGTTGCGGCGTGGACGGTGAGCAGGCCGCCCGCGGAGAAGCCCATGATGCCGATGCGATCGATGTCCCAGGTGGACGACTGTTCGCGGACGACGCGGACCGCGTCCAGGGCGTCGGCCTTGGCGATGCGTGACTGTGCTTCCAGGGCCTCCATGCTCACGGCCGTGGACCAGCTGTGCAGGAATTCGTCGTCGTCCTCGGGGGTGGGGAGAAGGCGGTATCGGAGGACGAACGCGGTCAGGCCGTGTTCGGCGAGCCGGGTGGCGACGGCCGTGCCCGTGCCGTGGGTGAGGGTGGCGAAGCTGCCGCCGGGGCACACGATCACGCCGGTGCCGGTCGCCGTCGAGGGGGCGGGCGCGTGGACGGTGAGGGACGGCACGGTGACGTTGCGGACCAGCCGGACGTCCTTGGCGCCCCCGATCTCCGGGACGACGGTCTCCTGGCCGTGGGACGCCTCGTGCGGTTCCTGCCACAACGGAATGATCATCGGACCTCCAGCGTCACGGTTCCGGCGTCGCCGTCGACGGTGATGGGCTCGCCGTCGCGCAGGCGCTCGGTCGCCGCGCCGGTGCCGAGGATGGCGGGGATGCGGTACTCGCGGGCCACGATCGAACTGTGGCTGAGCGGTCCGCCGACGTCCGTGACGATCGCGGAGGCGAGCGCGAACAGCGACGTCCACGCGGGCGTGGTGATCCTGGTGACCAGGACGTCGCCCTGGCGCATCCGGTGGAACTCGTCGGGGCCGTGGATGACGCGCGCGGGCGCGGTCACCCGGCCGGGGCCGCCGGGCACGCCCTTGATGACGTGCTCGGACTCCCCGTCGCCGTGCCCGGGCATGAGCCGGGAGAAGTCGATGCCCAGGATCTTCGTGCCGCCCTCGACCGGCAGCGCGTGCGGTGGCGGCACCCGGCGCTGCGCCTTCCAGGTGGCCCTTCGTTCGGTGACGTGCGTGCGGTGGTCGGCCGGGGCCCGGCCGGAGTCCAGGGCCGCGACGGCCTCTTGGAGTTCGTCGTTCCGGAGCCAGAACACGTCGTCTTCGTCGGCGAGCGCGCCGGCGGTGACGAGGCGGCGGCCGATCTCGTGCAACGCACGTCGAACCGTCGGCCAGCCCATGCCCACGTCGGCCAGGGCGTCCTCGCGTAGCGGCGCGACCGTCTGTGCCCAGCGCAGCAGGCGCCGGGCCAACGACGCTCGCAGGCCGTGGCGTTCCTGGAGACCACGCATGGCGTTCTCGCGTGCCTCCTGGGCCGCGCGCTGGCGTGCGTGGGGGTCGGGGGCCTCGTCGGTGAGGAAGAACCGCAGGGTCTGCAGGAGGGGAGCCGTGTCCTCGGCGGGGAGCGGTTTGGCGAAGTCGAGGTCGTAGACGGTGTCGCCGAACTCGGTGAGGTGGGCGGCGAACCGGCGCTGGAACTCGTCGTCCTCGAGGAGCTCCGGCAGCGCGAGGTGTCGTTCGCGTGCCCAGCGCGCCAGGTCGTACAGGGACTTCTCGGCGCGTACGGGCTTGCTGTCGAAGCCCAGCAGGAACGTCAGCGCGGGCCGGTCGTCGCGGCGGGCGACGAGCCTGTAGGCCTTGGTGAACAGCGACTCGCTGATGTACGCCGCGGGCAGCACGCCGCTCTGGATCGCCAGGTAGTAGCGCGCCGCCTCGTCGACGATCTCGCGAACGGCGGCCAGCAGCTCGGCCGCCGACGCGGACGTCGTGTCGACGGCGCGCCGGCGCTCGATGACGGCGGCGTAGGACGCGTGCGCCGTCCGCCAGCGCCGCGGTGCGGTCCGCAGCCCCTGAGGCAGGGTGACGGCGAGGAACCGCGGCTGGGCCAGTGCCATCCGGGCCAGCAGGCCGGGGGTGTAGTTGACGTTGTAGTAGCCGTAGCCGTTGATGACCGCGATCGGCTCGTCGAAGTTGGGAAGCCGGATGCTCTCGTAGTACGCCCGCGTGGCCCGCGCCCACGCGGGAATGCCGAGCGTGGCGAACAGCGGGGACAGCGGCTCGGGCAGCAGTTCCATGACGCTGCCCCGCACGTACTTGCCTCCGGGGTCGGGCGGCGTCCAGTCGTTCGCGGGTTCGGGCAGGGCGGTGATCGGACGTGCCTGGAGGATGTACACGCGGTCGTCGTGACGAGCCCATTCGATGTCCATGGGCTGCCCGTACAGCTCCTCGATGCCGACCGCGAGCAGCGCCAGCTCGGCCGCGTCCTGCGGGCGCAGGACCGGTCGGTGGCGCAGCTCCTCGGGCACCGGCTCCTCGTGCGTACCGCCGGCGGTCCGGACCGTCATGACCTGCTTGTCACTGACGTCTTCCTGGACGATCGACCCCACGGCCTTCTTGACGACGAGCGTGTCCGGAGTGACCTGACCGCTGACGATCGCCTCGCCCAGTCCCCACGCCGCGTTCACCATCACCTCGTCGCGGGCACCGGTCAGGGGGTTCGCCGTGAACAGCACCCCGGCCGCGTCCGCCGGGACGAGTTCCTGCACGACGACGGCCAGGCTGACATCGTCCGGGTCGATCCCGTGACGCGCGCGGTAACCGATCGCCCGGGCCGTCCACAGCGAGCCCCAGCAGCGCTTCACCGCGTCGATCAGGGCGGACTCGCCGCGGATGTTGAGGTAGGTCTCCTGCTGCCCGGCGAAGGACATCTCCGGCAGGTCCTCGGCGGTCGCCGACGAGCGGACGGCCACCGCCTCGCCCAGCCGGGCGTAGGCGGCGCCGACCGCCCGCGCCACGTCGTCCGGCACCGGCTGCTCGGCGCACAGGGCGGCGATCTTCTCGGCGGCGGCGTCGCAGGTCTCGGGACGGTCGGGGACGGCCGCCGAGACGGCCTGGAGAATGCGTTCCCGCAGGTCGTGCACCGCGACGAAGCGCCGGTAGGCGGCGGTCGTGACGTGGAAGCCCGGGGGCACCGGCAGGCCCTTGGCGGCCATGCGCGCCAGGGACGCGCCCTTGCCTCCGGCCTGCTCCAGGGTGGCGCGGGGGTCGTCCAAGGGCAGGACGAGGGGGTCGTCGGGAGTGCTCATGATGGCCGTCCTTTCTGCGGGGCCGGCTCGGTGGTGATGTCGGAGCGGGCCTGTTCCAGCGCGCCGAGCAGGAGCGCCTTGCCCGCCGCCAGGTCGCCGCCGTCCGCCGGGGGCAGGGCACGTTCGAGCATGTCCGCCAGCGCCTCGACCAGTTCGTCGGTGGAGGGCTCGTCGGCGTCCACGGGGACCGCCCGGGAGAACGTACGCCGCAGGGCCGGGGTGAGGGCGTCGAGGATGTACGCCACGGCCCGGATGTCGGCGTCGCGGCGGATGGCGCCCGCGTCCCGCATGACCCGCAGGAACTCGCGGGTGCTGCCGGTGTCCGGCCGCCGCTGGAAGACGTTCGACGGCTTGCGGAGGTACTTGCCGAAGACCTCCGGGTCCCTGGCGATGATCGCAGCGGCCAGCGGAAGCGTCTTGAGCGCGTGCGCCATCGCCCGGTAGACGCTGGCGACGTCGCCGCCGCGCGGGTCGTTCTCCAGCTGCTCGCGCCAGGCGTCCGCGTAGCGGTTCAGCTCGCGCAGCATGACCGCCTCGACCAGCTCGTCCTTGCTCTTGAAGCGCACGTAGACCAGGCCGCGGTGCAGGGCCGCCGCGTCGGCGACGTCGCCCATCGTCAGCTTGTTGTAGCCGAGCCGCAGCAGCAGTTCGGCCGCCGCGTCGAGGATCGCGCGCTCGCGTTCGTGTTCGTTGACCGCCACGATTATCACTTTGACAGATTCTGCGAATCTGTCAACAACACCGTCGCACGGCAGGTGGCTCCTCGGCCCATAGGGTCGAAGGCGATACCGATCATGGGGTACCCCGGCGCGGGGCGGCAGAAGGCGCTTTCATGTCCACTACGCGGTGCTCGCGTCGTTTCGCAGGAGTCGCGTCGCGCCGTAGGGGGCATAGGTGATCCGTCGCGCCGCGATCCGGCGCGTGCGGTCGTCTCCCGTGCGGGAAAGGTTCATGGCGGAGGCGGACGGGAATCGAACCCGCCTGTCCGAGAACCTCGGACACCGCGACTTTGAAGGTCGGGGGGGCCACCAGGCACCCAGACGCCTCCAGCACCGGCGCATACCCGGGCTGACGGCCATCACACCGAGAAGAGGGAGCGATGACGACGACCGAAGGTACCATCCGGCTCACGCAGTACGCGCGGGGCGGCGGGTGCGCGTGCAAGATCCCGCCCGGCGAACTGGAGGACGTGGTGGCGGGGCTGGCCGTCGCGCCCAGCGCGTCCGGCGCGGAGGTGCTCATCGGCCTGGAGACCGGCGACGACGCGGCCGTGGTGCGGGTTCCGGACGACGGCCCGGCCGTGGTTGCGACGGCGGACTTCTTCACGCCCGTGGTGGACGACCCCTACGACTGGGGGCGGATCGCCGCGGCGAACGCGCTGTCGGACGTGTACGCGGTGGGCGGGCGTCCCCTGGTGGCGGTGAACCTGCTGGCGTGGCCGCGGGACGTGCTGTCGTTCGACCTGGCGCGGGAGGTGCTGCGCGGGGGGCTGGACGTCGCGGCGGAGGCCGGCTGCCATGTCGGCGGCGGCCACAGCGTGGACGACGCCGAACCCAAGTACGGGATGGCGGTCACGGGCATCGCCGACCCCGGACGGCTGCTGCGCAACGACCGGGGGCGCGCCGGGCTGCCGCTGTCGTTGACCAAGCCGCTCGGCGTCGGGGTGCTCAACAACCGGCACAAGGCGACGGGTGAGGTGTTCGCGGAGGCCGTGCGGACGATGGTCACGCTCAACAGGGACGCCTCGGAGGCCGCGCTCAAGGCGGGGGTCGAGTGCGCCACGGACGTGACCGGGTTCGGGCTGCTGGGGCACCTCTACAAGCTGGCGCGGGCGTCGAACGTCACGGCCGTCGTCGACACCGCGGCCGTCCCGTATCTGGACGGCGCGTGGCAGGCGGTGCGGGACGGGTTCGTCAGCGGTGGCACGCGGCGCAATCTGGCGTGGGTCGACCCGCACACCGATTTCGGGAACATCGACGAGGAGACGCGGCTGTTGCTGGCGGACGCGCAGACGTCGGGCGGCCTGCTCGTCGCGGGCGAGATCCCCGGCGCGCCCGTGATCGGCGAGCTGGTCCCCCGGCGGGAGCACACGCTGGTCATCCGGTAGCGCGTCACACCTCGGTGCCGGTGGTGTCGGTGATGCCGGCGCGTTCTCGGTAGGAGCGGACCAGGGCCACGGCCTGCGGGCCGCGCGGGCGACGGCCCGGGCGGATGTCGCAGGTGATGGCCTTGGTCTCCTGGATGTGGGTGTTGGGGTCGAGCGCCATGTGAATCAGTTCGTTGGCGGCGTCGCCGGTGCTGTAGCCGTTCGGGCCCCAGTGGTAGGGCAGGCCGATCTGGTGCAGGGTCCGGCCGTTCACCGTCAGCGGCGTCATGCGTTCGGTGACGAGGACGCGCGCCTCGATCACGTTGCGGGCGGAGATGATGGTGGCCCAGCCCAGGTGTTCCAGGCCGCGTTCCCGTGCCAGCTCCGGGGACACCTCGCAGAAGAACTCGGGCTGGAGTTCGGCGAGGTACGGCTGCCAGCGCGACATTCCTCCGGCCGTGTGGTGTTCGGTGAGCCGGTACGTGGTGGCCACGTACGGATACACCTCCGACCCGACGGGCTGGTAGCGGTTGTCGGGGTGCGGGGGCGGCAGGTGCCGTACGGGGTTGCGCTGCTGCCCGTAGAACGGGTTGGTGAACGGCGAGTCCTGGGGTTCGTAGTGGGCGGGCAGGGGGCCGTCCACGAGTCCGCTGGGGACGTACAGCCACGCCTTACCGTCGGCCTGCATGATGAACGGGTCGTTGCCCGCGAGCGCGTCGGCGGCGCGCGCGTCCTCCGGGGGCTTGTAGTCGGGGGCCTTGTCGGGGACGAAGTCGGGCACGTCGTGGCCCGTCCAGCGGCCCTGGGAGGCGTCCCACCAGACGAGGGCCTTGCGTTCGCTCCACGGCCTGCCGTCCGGGTCGGCGGACGCGCGGTTGTAGAGGATGCGGCGGTTGGCCGGCCACGCCCAGCCCCATTCGGGGGCGACCCAGTTCTGGTCGCGGCCGGGCTTGCGGCGGGCGGCCTGGTTGACGCCGTCGGCGTAGACGCCGCAGTAGATCCAGCAGCCGCAGGACGTGGAGCCGTCGTCCTTGAGCTGGGTGTAGGCGCTGAGCGGACGGCCGTCGGCGGCACGGCCGTTGACCTCGGCGAGGACGGCCTCGGCGTCGGGTTCGGCGATCTCCCCCTTGACCGGGTAGTCCCAGGTCAGGTCGAGGACGGGACGGTCCATCTCGTCGGTGGACCCGGCGAGCTTGGCCCGGATGAGGCGGCCGAGGTGGTAGGTGAACCACAGGTCGCTGCGCGTCTCGCCCGGCGGTTCGACGGCGGCGTGGTGCCACTGCAGCATGCGCTGGGTGTTGGTGAAGCTGCCGTCCTTCTCGGTGTGCGCGGCGGCGGGCAGGAAGAACACCTCGGTGGCGATGTCCTCGGTGCGCAGCTCGCCGGTCTCGATCTCCGGGCCGTCCTTCCACCAGGTGGCCGACTCGATCAGTGAGAAGTCGCGCACGACCAGCCAGTCGAGGTTGGCCATGCCCAGCCGCTGCATCTTGGCGTTGGCGGATCCGACGGCGGGGTTCTCCCCCATGAGGAAATAGCCCTTGCAGACGCCGTCGAGCTGGGCCATGACCGTTTCGTAGGTGCTGTGGGAGCCGGTCAGGCGGGGCAGGTAGTCGAAGCAGTAGTCGTTGTCGGCGGTCGCCGCGTCCCCCCAGTACGCCTTGAGCAGGCTGACCAGGTAGGCGCGCATGTTGCCCCAGAAGCCCTTCCGCGCCGCCTCCGCCTGCACGTAGGTGTCGAGGTCCTCGTGCGCATGCGCGTGCGGCATGGGGATGTAGCCGGGCAGCAGGTTGAACAGGGTGGGGATGTCGGTGGAGCCCTGGATGGAGGCGTGCCCGCGCAGCGCCAGGATGCCGCCGCCGGGGCGTCCGATGTTGCCGAGCAGGAGCTGCAGGATCGCCGCCGCCCGGATGTACTGGACGCCGACCGTGTGCTGCGTCCACCCGACCGCGTAGGCGAACGCGGTGGTGCGGTCGCGGCCGGAGTTGCTGATGATCAGGTCGCAGACGGTGCGGAAGACGTCCTGCGGGACGCCGCACACGCGCTCGACCATCTCGGGGGTGTAGCGGGCGTAGTGCCGCTTGAGCAGCTGGAAGACGCAGCGGGGATGCCGCAGCGTCGGGTCCCGTTCGGGGTGGCCCTCGGCGATGGAGGGGCCGCCGGATCCGGCCGCCTCGCCGCGCGCCGCCTCGGCGACCTCGGGCTTGACTCCGCCCTGCGTGCGCCTGTCGTACTCCTGGTCGCGCTGCCCCGCGGCCGCCTGCATCTCCAGGCCCTCGTACTGCCAGGTGGCGTTGTCGTAGCTGCGGCTGTCGGGGTCGAAGCCGGAGAACAGGCCGTCCAGGTCCTCGGTGTCGCGGAAGTCCTCGCGCAGGATGACCGACGCGTTGGTGTAGGCGACGACGTAGTCACGGAAGTACGCGTCGTTCCGCAGGACGTGGTTGATGATGCCGCCGAGGAAGGCGATGTCGCTGCCCGCGCGCAGCGGCACGTGCACGTCGGCCATGGCGCTGGTGCGGGTGAACCGCGGGTCGATGTGGACGACCTTGGCGCCGCGCGCCTTGGCCTCCATCACCCACTGGAACCCGACCGGATGGCACTCGGCCATGTTCGAGCCCTGGATGACGATGCAGTCGGCGTTCGCCAGGTCCTGCTGGAATGTGGTGGCGCCGCCGCGTCCGAACGAGGTTCCCAGACTGGGAACGGTGGAGGAGTGTCAAACGCGCGCCTGGTTCTCGATCTGTATCGCGCCCAGGGCGGTGAACAGCTTCTTGATGAGGTAGTTCTCCTCGTTGTCGAGCGTGGCGCCGCCGAGGCTGGCCACGCCCAGCGTCCGCCGCACCCGCTTGCCGTCGACCTCCCACTGCCAGCCGGCGCGGCGCGCCTCGATCACCCGGTCGGCGATCATGTCCATGGCGGTGTCGAGGTCCAGGTGCTCCCAGTCGGTGCCGTAGGGGCGCCGGTACAGCACCTTGTGCTCGCGGGCCGAGCCGGTGGTGAGCTGGAGGCTGGCCGAGCCCTTGGGGCACAGGCGGCCGCGTGAGACCGGCGAGTCGGGGTCGCCCTCGATCTGGGTGACCTTGTCGTCCTGGACGTAGACGTTCTGCCCGCAGCCGACCGCGCAGTACGGGCACACCGACTTGACCACGCGGTCGGCGGTGTTCACGCGGGGGTCGAGCCGTTCGCTGCGGCGGCTCTTGGCCGCTGCGCCGCGTCCCAGCGGGTCGTCGCCGGTGAGCTGCCGGTAGACCGGCCAGGACTCGATCCATGTGCGGACGCCCATGTCAGCCCTTTTCCGTCCTTTCGTCGGTCTGCTGCCTGTTACCCCTGCCGGGCGGACGAAAACCCCCGGCTTTCCAGGCGTTCCCGTTGCGGGACGACGGTGTACTTGGGGTCCTGCGCGGACGCGACGCCCGCGTGGAAGACGCCGAAGCGCAGCGTCGCCGATCCGGCGATCAGCGCGGCGCCCGCCGCCGCCGACAACGCCCTGGACCTGACGGCGCCCGACAGCACGGCCAGCCCCGCGCCCGCCGCCGTCAGCGCCTCGGAGGCGCGCATGAGTCGCCCCGCCCTGCCCTGCTCCAGGGGCTCGGCCGCCAGCCCCATGCGCCGCTTCATCACCTGCGTCACCCCGAGTTCCGCGGCGGCGCCGAGGACGCCGGCGCGCCGTGCGGGCTCGGCGGGGGCGAAGATCAGGCCGAGGCCCGCCGCGGCCGCGGCGCCGGACCCGGCGAACAGGAACGGCATCTGCCGGTACCCCTCGTGCCACGACGGCACGGCGGTGTCGCACACGAGCACCGCCGTGTAGGTGGTGACGCCGGGGCCCAGGACGGCCGCGCCCGCCGTGGCCAGCGAGCCCAGGCGCGGGAACCGTCCCGTCACCTCCGTCACGGCGGCCGCCCCGGCCAGCGGCCCGTAGCCGAACAGCAGCCACGACCCCATGCTCATCGGGGAGGTCGGCTTGGCCACGCGCAGCATGTTGAGGAAACGCGCGGGCCGCCCCAGGTCGTGGATGAGCGCGACCAGCGACAGGGAGATGGCGCCGAGCGCCCCCACCTTGGCCGTGCGGGCAAGCGCGCGCTGCCCTGTGGCGTGGGCGCCTGCGGCGAGCAGCGAGGAGCCCCCGGCCAGGCCGCCGAGGAACAGGTATCCGGCGATGTCGAGCGGCTTCCACACGGGCTTGTTCAGCACCGGCATGCCGTAGTAGGAGGTGAAGTGCGCCTCCGGCACCATGGCCTGTTCGCCGCGCCGCCTTTTGCCGCGCCTGCGTCCCCTGCGTTCCGTGCCTTCCGCCTGCGTCATCGCGACCTCCGGCCCGCCCGCACGAAGCAGGCTGCCACTCCCGCCGCCATCGCCACCGCCGCCACGGCGGCGTGCCGCCACATCGACGGCAGGTCCCGGGTGGTCACCACCGGGTCGGGCGGCAGCCCGTACACCTCGGGCTCGTCCATGAGCAGGAAGAACGCGCCGGCACCGCCGACGCCGTCGTCCGGGTCCTCCCCGTACAGGCGGGCCTCGGGCTGGCCGGCGTCGTGCAGGGCCTGCACCCTGGACTCGGCGCGTTCACGCAGCTCGTCCAGCGGGCCGAACTGGATGGAGTCGGTGGGGCACGCCTTGGCGCAGGCCGGTTCCATGCCGACGCCCAGGCGGTCGTAGCACATCGTGCACTTCCAGGCGCGTCCGTCGCCCTTGCGCTGGTCGATGACCCCGTAGGGGCAGGCGGGGATGCAGTAGCCGCAGCCGTTGCAGATGTCCTCCTGGACGACGACCGTGCCGAACTCCGTACGGAACAACGACCCGGTGGGGCACACGTCCAGGCATGCCGCGTGCGTGCAGTGCTTGCACACGTCCGACGCCATGAGCCAGCGCATCCCGGTCCCCGCGCCGGCCTGCAACTCGGACCCCGCCTCGACCTGCAGCTCGGACCCCGCGTCCGCCTGCCCCGCCGCCTCGAACACGTCCACCGGCTTGCGCTGCTCGATGAACGCCACGTGCCGCCACGTGTCGGCCCCCAGGCCCTGGGTGTTGTCGTACGACATCCCCGTCAGCAGCAGCCCGTCCTCGGGGACGGCGTTCCACTCCTTGCACGCGACCTCGCACGCCTTGCACCCGATGCACACCGACGTGTCGGTGAAGAAACCCACGCGGGGGCGCTCGCCGGTCTCGGTCATGGCGTCGGAGTCCCCGCCGAGCGGCACCCCAAACGCCTGATGTGACCGAAAAGACATGATCACGGGGCGTGACGCGGCTACAGTCGGGGCAGAACGGTCCAACGCCATGACGGGAGGGCCTCCCGATGCCCGAGGACACCGGCATCGCCCGGGTGCGGCCGGCGCCATGAGCACGTCCACCCCCGAGCCCGGCACCTTCGAGCCCCCCGCGTCCGAGCCCGTGGTGATCGACGGCGGCGACCAGTCGTGCACCCGGCTGCTGCTCCAGCTGCGCGGCCGGCTCGCCGCCCTTCCGGCGGGGACGATCGTGCACCTGCTGGCGTCCGACCCGGCCGCGCCCGTGGACCTGGCCGCCTGGTGCCACCTGACCGGTCACACCTACCTCGGCCCGCTTCCCGACAGGCCCGGCACCCCCGGCTACGCGTTGCGCGTCAGCGCCTCCCCCCGCCCCACGGACCCCAAGTCCCCCTGGCGCCCGGCGACCACGGACTGACACAGGGCACGGCGGCCCTCCCCGCCACGGTGCGGGGACGGCCGCGCCTTCACTCCGGCCGGGCGTCGTCGGCCACTCGCCGGGCGAGCACCCTGTAGGCGTTCGACCGGTTTCCGCGCCGGATGACGGGCAGCAGCAACTGGTCGGTCACGGCGGCGGCGAACATCAGCGGGCCCGCCGCCACGTACACGGCGGTCCGCGCCGCCCCGCGCAGCCGCCGGGCGCGCGGGTCGCGCCAGGGCTTGCCTGGGTCCGGGACGATCCGGTGCGCCAGCAGCATCACGATCATCAGCAGCTCGACCGGCTGGTGCGCGGGGCCGCGTTCGACGGCGACCGCCCGGAAGCCGCGCTCCTCCAGGCCCCGGACGAGATTGCCGACCGTGACGAAGTGCAGGTGCTGGGGCTGGAACCAGGCGTGCCACCAGCTGCCCGCCAGCCGTCCCAGGGGCCACTCGGGGTCGGGGACCTCGATCAGCAGGTGCCCGCCGGGCGCCAGCACCCGGGCGGCCGCGTCCAGCTCCGCGTGCGGGTCGACGGTGTGCTCCAGGTAGTGGTGCATGCTCACCACGTCGTACTCGCCGGCGAGCTTGTCGGCCAGGTCGGGGAACAGGCCCAGGTAGGCGTGGTCGACCCAGCCGCGCCGCTCGGCCTCCTGGATGGACACGCCCATGTCGAGCCCGTCGAAGCGGGTGTCCGGCCAGACGTCGCGGGCGGCGTTGCAGAAGTGGCCGTGCCCCGCGCCGACGTCCAGCCACGCCCTGGGTTCGGCGTGGCCGCGCAGCATCCTGGCGCGGTCCCGGTAGTGCGGGCCCGCCAGGCGGAACCCGCGTTCGACCTCCGGGCCGCCGGAGCCGTCGTAGAAGTCCCGGTAGTAGAAGTCCAGGCCGGTGACGTTGAGCCGGGGGTTCTGGAAGACGTGCCCGCAGGTCCCGCAGCGCTCCAGGACGAACCTGCCCGGCCGGTGGTGCTGACGGTCGCCGCTGGTCAGCAGGTGACGCAGGTCGCCGCCACCGCACCAGGGGCAGTCGGCGCGGCGCTCCTCGAAGAACCGGTCGACGCCCTGCGCCAGGTCGGCGGCGTACTCGGCACGCAGGGCGGGCAGCTGCGAGTCGGGGTCCTCGCGTTGAGCGGCGACGCGCAGCCACCGGAAGGGCGCGGCGACCGGACGGGACAGCGCGAAACGACGCCGGTCGTGGGGGCGCAGCGGGGTTCCGGCGGTCGCCAGGTACGGCTGGGCGCACGCCGCGGCGAGCACCACGAGCGCGGCCGCCGCGTCCCACCTCGCGGAGTCGCCGCGTCCCGTCAGGCAGCGCGCCAGCGCGGCGCCCAGCGCGCCGAGCCCGAGGATGTTGCCGGTGAGGTAGACGGGCAGGTCGCTGGGCCAGCGGCGGCGCAGGATCCGGCGGCGGTCGGCGGCCGGGCAGCCGGCCGGCGTGATGCCGGGGACCACGCACAGGTCGGTCGCGGTGGGGGCGTAGCACTTGAGGCGGGCGATCAGCTCGTCCATCTCCGCGGGGCTCAGCCCCTCGAAACGGGAGATCCCGGCCCGCTCCGCCACGTCGGAGTCGACGAGCACGGCGTGCGCGCCTCCCCCGCCGACCGCCAGGCGCGACCACCGGTAGGTGGCGGGATCGACGCGCCGTGCCAGCTCCAGCGCGCGGAGGCTGTCCAGCCCGGACGGCACGAGGTCGAGCACCCGCAGCCCGCGGCTCCGGGCGTGGGCGGCGGCGGCCCGGCGGATGGCGTCGTCCAGGCGCACCCCCTCGGCCGTGACGAAGCGGTGGCCGTCGGAAACGTCGGAGGGGGCCTCGTCACCGGACGGCACGGCCGGCGGCGGTGTCAACGGTGTCAGCTTCGAGGCCCTCGACCGTCGCCACAGCGCGTCCGCCGTGAACCCGGCCGCGGTCAGCAGCATGATCGATCGCAGTCGCATGTCGGTCCCTTTCGCGGGGGCTCGGGGCGGAGCCGGAGGCGCGTCCGCCCCGATGCGAGACCAGCTCGGCTGTGCAGATCATCCGCCTGTGGTTACCGGGCCGTAATACGGCCGATGTCAAACTCCGCGCGCCGGCTCCTCAGTTGGGTGAGTGTCCGGACGGGCGCCGTCCGCGTACCGGCGGGAGGCATGTGCGACGCGACCGCCGCCAGTCGGCCCGCTGACAAGAACCCGCGCCGACGTTGTCATCCGCGGGCGATGGCAGCCGCGCCGATCCGTCCTAGGGTCGCACCGCCAGTTCCACGGCTTCCGGAGACCAGCATGCGCACTGCCCGGTTCCTTCTCCTCACGGCGGTCTCGGCCGTGACGGTCGGCACGGCCACGACCGTGGCGGCCGCCCCGGCACCGCCCGCGTCCGCCGCCGCTCCCGCCGGGGCGCCCGCGGCCGTTCCGGCGGACGACGGCGCCACCGTCACCGCCGAGGAACAGCTGGACGAACGCACCTACGACCTGACCGTGTCGTCGCCCGCCCTGGGCCAGTCGGTCAAGGTGCGGGTGCTCGTCCCGGACGGGTGGTCGCGGGACGCCGCGCGCACCTGGCCGGTCGTCTACGCCTACCACGGCGGCCGCGACACCTACGTGTCCTGGACGCGCAGCACCGACATCGAAGAACTGTCGGCGCGCCATGACGTGATGGTGGTCATGCCCGAGTGCGCGGACGGGGCGTTCACCGACTGGTGGAACTACGGCAGGGGCGGCACGCCCAGATGGGAGACCTTCCACACCCAGGAGGTCCTCCAGCTCATGGAACGCAACTACCGGGCCGGCACGACGCGCGCGGCGATGGGCATCTCGTCCGGCGCGACGGGCGCGACGACCTACGCGGCCCGCCATCCGGGCATGTTCCGCTACGCGGCGGCCTCCAGCGGCATCCAGCACATGACCAGGCCCGGCGTTCCCACGGCGGTCATGTTCACCCAGGCGTTCTTCACCGACACCGGCGACCCGCTGCGCGTGTGGGGCGTCCCCGGGATCGACGACGCCAACTGGCGGGCGCACGACCCGTACGAACTCGCGGCGAATCTGCGCGGCACCGGGCTGTACGTGTCGTCCGGCACCACGGGGCTGCCCGGCGAGTACGACGACCCGGCTCCATGGGAGCGGCTCATCGTCCAGTCCCAGGAGGTGCTCACCGGGGTGACGTCCCGGGACTTCATCGACCGTCTGCGCGCCCTCGGCATCCCGGTGACGTCGCACATCTACGGCAACGGCTGGCACGACTGGGCGACCTGGCAGTCGGAGATGCACCGGTACTGGCCGCTGATGATGACCGCTTTGGGCGTCGCCGGTTGACACGCATTGGATCGGCCCGGCGCGCGATGTCGCGTTCGTGCGGGGTGAGGGGTCCGCCCGCCTCCGCCGCGCCCGTGGCGAAGTCGCCGCGGACGACCACCCGGCAACGGATTAATCAGAAGGACGCGTCGGCGGCCACGCGAAGCACCGTGCGGACCTGGGTGATGATGTCGCGGCGGTTCTGCTCGAACGTCGGGTCGGTCACGGCCTCGTTCTGCCCGAACTCCAGCACCGGCGTGTGCAGATGCCCGCCCGGAGTGTCGAGGCCGAGACGGTCGCGCAGCAGCGTGGCGCGGTAGGCGATCTCGTTGGACAGGTAGTTGCCGCCGCCTCCGGCCCGTGCGGTGGACCCTTCGGTGGGGCCGTCGGGCCGCACGACGGGTGTGGTGCCGCCGGCCGGGATCTCGGTCACCTGCGTGTTGTCGTAGACCGGGAAACGTCCCGTCCGGGCCGCGGTGATGGCCTTGTACGGCAGCGTCGTGGTCGTCCACTGCGGCTGCGTCCCCTTGACGGGGATCATCTCCAGCTTGGAG
Source organism: Actinomadura sp. NPDC047616 (assembly GCF_040642915.1). Classification (NCBI taxonomy): domain Bacteria; kingdom Bacillati; phylum Actinomycetota; class Actinomycetes; order Streptosporangiales; family Thermomonosporaceae; genus Actinomadura; species Actinomadura sp. NPDC047616. The sequence continues at coordinate 416,467 of NZ_JBEYTB010000006.1, read as the reverse complement.
ACGTTCTCGTTGTCCGGCGATCCGCCGCGCCAGGCGCCGTTGTAGCGTTCGACGTCGAAACGCCCGACGCGGCCCTGGCTGACGGTCGTGAACATGTCGACGCGCGGCAGGTGGGGACGCAGCGTCCGCTCGACCGTGCCGTCGGCGAAGTCCCGCCACCGCACCGGGAACACCGCAGTCTCGATCCGCGCGGGGCCCGCCGCCGTCCGGATCAGCGTGCCGTCCAACGCCAGCGCGGACGCCCCCGAGGGGTTGCCGATGCGGGTGTCGCGGTCGAGCGTGAACGGGTCGAACCCCGTGACCAGGATCTTCCGCACGCCCTTGGGGAAGCGGATCGAGTCCTCGCCGCGGGACGCGGTCTCCAGCCGGTCGATCAGCCGGTTCCGGGCGTTGCCGGGCAACGCGAAGGACGGCTGCCAGTTCCGCAGCTCGCGCGTCATGCCCAGCCGCGCCCAGTACAGGGGCCGGTCGTCCTCGCGGGCGAGGCCGTCGGCGGGCCCGCGGCCCTGCGCCCGGTCGACCGCGCGCCGCCACAACCGCTCCCCATGGCGGGCGACGACCCGTTCGGCCTCGCCGTAGGTGCGGACGTCGCGCAGCGCACGGGTGAACTTCGCCGTCACGTCGTCGAATCCGCTGAGCCGGAGGATCTCCTGCGGCACCGCCCTGGCGAGCCGCTGCTCCTCGACCGTCGCCGTCTCACCGTGGGCCGGGACGGCCCCCGCCCACGTCACCGCAGCGACGACGACCGCCGAGACCCACGCCACGCGCATCGCGCACCCTCCCTGGAAGATCGACGGCCATTGTCGAAACCGTCCGGTCGCCCCGGCAACGGTGGAATGTGCCGAACCCGTCCGGCGCCGGCCGTCACTCCTGCGCGACGGCCGGGGCCGGGCGGTCAGTCCGACTCGATCTCCAACGCGGCCACCCGGGACCGCGCCGTCGCCATCGCCTCGTGGTAGCGGCTCTCCCAGTCCGGATCCGCGTCGGGGATCTCCGCGACGACCTGGCGTCCCAGTTCGGTGACCTGGTCCCCGGAGCGGGACACCCTGCGCACCACGACGACGGTGACGCCGCCGTCGGTCTCGGTGTGGGGCTCCCACCGCGGCGGCGTCGCCGCCCTGGGCCGCCCGCCCGTCACGCCGTACCAGAGCAGCAGCACGATGGCCGCGAGCAGCACCAGCGCGCCCAGGATGAGCAGAATCCGCACGGTCGCCTCCCGGTGACGTCGATCAGCGGCGGCCCGTCCCGTACAGGGAGCCGTTGGGGTTGCCCGGCGCGTACACGGTGATGCCCTGCGGCAGCGCCTTGAGCTCCTCGATCCGCGCGCACGTCGGGCACTTGTTGTACCCGTCCTGCCGGGCCTTGTTGGCCTGCGCCTCGGCCTGCGCCGACGCCACCTTGGCCTGCGCCTCGCTGACCTGCGCGAACGCCGCCTGCGCGCGGTCCACCGCCTCCTGCACGCGGGCGGGCAGCGTCACCCGGACCAGGTTGAAGTGCAGGTTGGTGAGGAACTTGCCGCCGAGGGTGTTCTCCAGGTCGGTGGCCAGGCTGGTGTTGATCGCGGTCTGCACCTTGGCGATGTTGGCGTTGTTGCTCTGCGCCTGCGGCAGGCCCGCGTTCGGCCGCTTGGCGGCGGTCGTACCGGTGTTCTGCACGAGCGCGCAGGACGACACCAGCTCGGCGCACCGGAAGCTGTTGATCTGCGTGCGCAGGTCGTTGTCGATGACCGGCCGGACGATCTGGTGCAGGAACGCCGACCAGCCCTCGTCGCCTTCCCAGGCGAAGTGGCTCTTGCCGTCGGGGCCGCGGAACTTGCGGGTGCCGAACTTGTCGTCGAACTTGCGCAGCGCGTCGTGGTCGAGGTTGAGGGTGAAGTACAGCACGCCCTCGATGCCCATGTTGACGCCGTCGCTGCTGGGCACGGTGACGACGTCGACGTTGCGCTGGTCGCTGTCGCCGGCCTTGGCGGTGATGGTGTAGAACCGCTGCTGCGCCGGGTACCGGTGGATCTTCGACCACCAGCCGGTCCAGGTCCGGCTGGACGCGGGGTCCACGACCTGGCGGATCTTGTTGTCGTCGAAGAACCCGCCGTTGCGGACGACGGCGACCTCACCGCCGCCGGTGCGCTCGAAGCTGCCGAGCAGCCCCTTCAGCAGCGGAAGCCCGACCACGGCCAGCACGACCGCCAGCGCGATCGCCCCACCCCGCGACATCCGCCGCCCGCCCCCAGTCTTCGACCCTGCCATGATCTCTCCGTCCGTCCCGGCCCACGCCGATGATCAGCCTGAAATGGCTGCCAATAGGACGCAGATCATGTTCATCCGGTTTGCCGCGAACGGAAGCAACTCCGCCAACTCAGGCCAGGAGGTTGCGTAGGGCCGGGTAGACGTTCACGGCGTTGCGGCCGTGGATGAGGGAGATGGTCTCGTCGTCCAGGTTGAGGGCGGCGATGGCGCGGGCGTTGCGGGCGACGCCGGGCATGCCGGGCCAGTCGGTGCCGAAGATGAACTTGCGGGCCAGGCGGGACAGGTCGTGGCGGGCGTAGTACTCGGGGAGCCTGCGCGGCGGCAGGCCGGACAGCTCGATCCAGACGTTGTCGCGGGACAGGGCCAGGAACGCGGCGGCGTCGTACCACCAGCCGCGGCCGCCGTGAGCCAGGACGATGGTCAGGTCGGGGAAGTCGCGGAGCACGTCGTCCAGCAATATCGGGTCGGCGAACTTGTTGGACGCGCCCAGGAACGTGCTCGTCCCGCAGTGCACGATGACGGGGATGCCCGCCTCGCGGCACACGTGGTACGCCGGGTAGAGGGCGTTGTCGGACGGGCTGAAACCGCCGTGCACCGGGTGCAGCTTCAAGGCGATCGCGCCCAGGTCCAGTTGCCGGGACAGCTCCGCGTCGATCGGGTAGTGCAGGTGCGGGTTGACGTTGGCGACGGCGCGGAAGCGGCGCGGGTTGTGCTTGACCAGCGGCAGCACGTCCTCGATCGGCTGGGTGCCGGTGGCCTTGGGGCTGTACTCGCTGAACAGCAGCGCCGCGTCCACGCCCTCGGCTGCGAAGTGCGCGTCGAACCGTTCCGGGATGGGGGTTCCGTCGTCGTCGTAGAGGTCGGGCCAGGGGTTGGCGCGGCCGAACTCCTCGGCCCAACGCCGCCACGCGGGGCTCAGCGTGGGCAGGCGCGCGGCGTGCACATGCGCGTCGACGAGCAGCCGGCCGTCCAGCATCCGTCCTCCTGTAGGTGGGCCGTATCCGTAGGCTAGGTGGCGACTATTCCCTCGTCGGCGGCGGGTACAACGTCGGCGGGCCGCGGCGCGGCGGAGGCGCCCGCGAGGCGTTCGCGGGCCGTCTCGCGGACGGCGAAGCGGCGCAGCTTGCCGGTGGCGGTCTTGGGGATAACGTCGACCAGCAGCACGTGGCGGGGGCGTTTGAACGCCGCCAGCCGCTCCCGGCACAGGGCGATCAGCTCGTCCGGGTCCACCGTGGCGCCGGGGGCCGGGACGACGCAGGCCACGGGCTTGTCCAGGCCGTTCTCGTCGGGCACCGCCACCACCACGACCTCGGCGACCGACGGGTGCCGGGCGAGCACCTGCTCGACCTCGGCGGGCGACACCCAGATCCCGCCCGCCTTGATCATGTCGTTGGAGCGGCCGAGGCAGGTGTGGTAGCCGTCGTCGTCCACCACGTACTTGTCGCCGGTGCGCAGCCACTCGCCGTGGAAGGCGCGGCGGGTGACGCCGGTGCGGCACCAGTAGCCGGTGGTGAGGGAGGGGCCGCGCACCAGCAGGTCGCCGGGCACGCCGGGCGGCACGTCGGCGCCGTGCTCGTCGACGACCCGCACCTCGTAGCCGGGGACGGGCATGCCGGACGTGCCGGGCCGTACCCGGCCGGGACGGTTGGACAGGAAGATGTGCAGCGCCTCGGTCGAGCCGATGCCGTCGAGGATCTCCACGCCGAACCGTTCGGTGAACCGCCGGTACAGGTCGGCCGGGAGCGCCTCCCCCGCCGACACCGCCAGCCGTACCGAGGCGAACGTGTCGGACGGCAGGTCGGAGGCGAGCAGCGCGGCGTAGAAGGTGGGGACGGCGAAGAACAGCGTGGGCTCGTTCTCGCGCACCCGCTCGGCCACGGAGGCCGGTGTGGGACGGGCCGGGTCGAGGATGGTCGTGGCCCCCGCCGACAACGGGAAGAAACCCGAGTTGCCCAGCCCGTAGGCGAAGAACAGCTTGGCGACGGAGAAGCAGCGGTCGTCGGGGGTGATGCCCAGCACCTGGGCGGCGTAGGTCTCGGCGACGTGCCGCACGCTCGCGTGCCGGTGCATGGCCGCCTTGGGCGTGCCGGTGGTGCCGGAGGTGTAGAGCCAGAACGCCGGGGACTCGTCCCAGGTGTCGTAGGGGGCGGTGTCGTGGCCTTCGCCGCCGGCGAGCAGCTCGTCCCAGTCGATGGGCCGCACGCCGGGCGGAACGTCCGGCTTCGCGCCGTCGGTCAGCACCACGGACGTCACCTCGGGCGCCATCGGCAGGGCCTCGGCGGCGGCGTCGGCGAACTGCGGCGACACCAGCAGCGTGCGGGCGCGCGAGTCGCGCAGCAGCGCGGCCAGCTCGTCCCCGTGGTACATGGTCGACACGGGCACGGGGACGGCGCCGATCCGCATCCCCGCCAGCAGCGCGACGAGCAGTTCGGGGCCGTCGGCGGCGAACAGCACCAGCCGTTCCTCGGGCCGGACCCCGGCGGCGCGCAGCCCGGCGGCGGCGCGCCGGACGAGGGCGGCGAGCCGGGCGTAGGTGAGGGCGCCGCCCGGCCCGGCGACGGCGATCCGGTCGCCGTGGCCGAGCTCGACCTGCCGGTCCACCAGGTAGCGGCAGGCGTTGAAGGGTGCGGGACCGGTTCGGGGCATGGACTCGGGCATGGTCGGCTCCAGCGTCCGCGCGGTCAGGAGAGGTGGACGTACTCGTACTCGAAGGGCTGTCCGTTGATGCCGGAGCGGGGCGGTGCGACCCAGCTCGCGATCTTGCCGGGTTCGTACACGGGACGCATCAGCGACCGCACGTACGCCTTGTCCTCCTCGGTGGGCAGCCAGTCGTCCCGCCGGGCCGCCCAGTCCTCGGCGCTCATCAGCCGCCCGTCCGGGGAGAGGTGGTGCCCGGCGAACGCGCCGACGTGCCGGTTGAACCCGACGTGCGGCAGGCGTAGCCGCAGGTCGACGCCCGCGTTCTCCAGGATGCGGTTCCACCGGTTCATGCCGCTCTGGCAGTCGGCGACGTACTCGCAGCGCAGGTCGTGGTTGAGCGCGACCAGCGCGGGCGTCTCGACCTCCACGACGCGTCCGTCGCGGACCTGGGCGACGGCCGCGACGTCCTCGGTCAGCAGGTGGTCGTCCTTGCGGCGCTCCTCCTGCCAGCGTCCCTTGAGCCCGCCGGTGAAGTAGTTGGCGACGTTGGTGGAGGTCTCCGAGCCGAACAGGTCCAGCGAGACGCTGTAGTGGAAGTTGACGTACTTCTGGACGATCTCGAGCGGGATGCCGCCGTACGGGCGCACGTCGTCGGTGTCGTGCTCGCGCATGAGCTGCGCGGTGCGCTCCACCACCCGGTCCACGCCGGTGGTGCCCACGAACATGTGGTGGGCCTCCTCCTTGAGCATGAACGCGCAGGTGCGCGACAGCGGGTCGAACGCGCTCTCCTTGAGCGTGCCGAGCTGGTACTTGCCGTCCCGGTCGGTGAAGTAGGTGAACATGTAGAACGCCAGCCAGTCGGGCGTCTCCTCGTTGAACGCGCCGAGGATGCGCGGGGAGTCGTCGCTGCCGGAGTTGCGCCGCAGCAGCGCCTCGGCCTCCTCCCGCCCGGTGCGGCCGAAGTAGGCGTGCAGCAGGTAGACCATCGCCCACAGGTGACGGCCCTCCTCCACGTTCACCTGGAACAGGTTGCGCAGGTCGTACAGGCTGGGCGCGGTCATGCCCAGGTGCCGCTGCTGCTCGACGGACGCGGGCTCGGTGTCGCCCTGCACGACGATCAGCCGCTGCAGGTCCGCGCGGTACTCGCCGGGCACCTGCTGCCAGACCGGCTCGCCCTTGTGCTCGCCGAAGGCGATGCGCCGGTCGGGGTCGCGTTCGGCCAGGAAGATCCCCCACCGGTACTCCGGCAGCGGGACGTGCCCGAAGTGGGCCCAGCCCTCGCGGCCGACGGACACGGCGGTGCGCAGGTAGACGTCCCTGGTCGGCAGCGCCGGACCCATCTCGCCCCACCAGCGCAGGAACTTGGGCTGCCAGGACTCCAGCGCCCGCTGGAGCCGCCGGTCGCCGGACAGGTCGACGTTGTTGGGGATCCGCTCGGTGTAGTCGACGCTCGTGCTCATGGGTCACACCCGCTTCCGGTCGAGGACGGCCTTGCGGCCGGTTCCGTAGCTGCGCAGCGCACCGTCGGGTCCGGCGGCGTTGGGGCGCTGGAAGATCCAGTTCTGCCAGGCCGACAGCCGGCCGAAGATCTTGGTCTCCAGGGTCTCGGGACCGGCGAACCGGTGGTTGGCCTCCATTCCGGTCAGCGCGTCGGGGCTGAGCGACGCGCGTTCCTCCAGGGCGATACGGACCTCGTCCTCCCAGTCGATGTCGTCGAAGGCGAAGGTCACAAGCCCCAGGGCGGCCGCTTTCACCGCGTCGACGCGCGCGCCCGCCTCGCCGCGCAGGCTCTCGGCCTTTCCCGGGGTGCCGTGGAAACGCGACTGGAGGCGGGTCAGGCCGTTGCCCATGGGGTAGGCGCCGAAGTTGGCGTCGCCGAGGACGATCACGGCGGGGTCGGCGTCGGGGTCCTCATCCTCGAAGACGCCGTCGAGCATGTAGGAGCGGTCGCAGGCCAGGGCCAGCTCCAGCAGCGTCCCGGCGAAGCAGCTCCCGGGCTCGATCAGCGCGATCAGGCTGCGGCTGGTGACGTCCAGGCGCTTGAAGGTGCGCTTGGTGTAGTGGCGGATCTCGTTGACCAGCCAGTCGCCGGCGTGCTCGGCCAGCAGCGCGTCGTGGGCGAGGACGCGGTCGGCGTCGCCCACGGTCTTGATCACCCAGGTGCCGATCTCCAGCTCGTTGGTGCGCAGCCGCAGGATGAGGTCATCCAGTTCCCGGGTGAACGCCAGCGGCCAGAAGGCGGCGCCCTGCGCGTGGATCCCGGCGAGGCCGGCGGGCGGTCCGGTGTCCGGGCCGCGCACGGTGAGGGTGGCCAGCCCGGCGGCGCGGTCGAGTTCGGCCGTCACGTACCGGTAGGTGATCGCGTCGGCGGTCTCCGTGCGTTCCAGCGGGGTCAGGGTGATGCCTTCGGCGTCCCCGGGCCGGGACGAGCGGGCCGCCGCCTCCTCGGCGCGTCGCCGCACCGTCTCCTCGAACCGGCTGCGCGGGACGGCCTCGTCCACCAGCCCCCAGTCGACGGCGGTGGCCCCGCGCACGCCCTCGGCCCGGGTGGCGAACACGTCGGCCAGGTCGCGGCGGACGCCGCGCTTGTCGACCACCCGGGTCAGCCCGCCGGTGCCGGGCAGCACGGCCAGCAGCGGAACCTCCGGCAGGGACACCGCCGTGGACCCGTCGTCGACCAGGATGATGCGGTCGCAGGCCAGCGCCAGCTCGTACCCGCCGCCCGCCGCCGTGCCGTTGACGGCCGCGATGTAGGTCTGGCCGGAGTTGGCCGTGGCGTCCTCGATGCCGTTGCGGGTCTCGTTGGTGAACTTGCAGAAGTTGACCTTCCACGGGTGGCCGGAGCGGGCGAGCATCCGGATGTTGGCGCCCGCGCAGAACACCTTCTCCAGCCCCCCGGTGAGCACCACGGCGCGCACCTCGGGATGCTCGAAGCGCAGCCGCTGGACGGCGTCGTACAGCTCGATGTCCACGCCCAGGTCGTAGGAGTTCAGCTTGAGCTCGTAGCCGGGGACCAGGCCGCCGTGCTCGTCGACGCGCAGCACGATCCGGGCGATCTCCCCGTCGATCTCCAGGGCCAGGTGCCGGTAGCCGGCGGGGTGGGCGTCGAACGAGACCCGCGGCGGGTCGTGTTCGGTGCCCGGCTCGGCCGCCGCGGTGACGGACATGTCGGCGCCTCCTTCGAGTGTGTTCTCCCTCACTCTCATCTTTGACGTAATTCTGCAGTTACGTCAATACTGTGTAGCACGTTGGGGGCTGGGATACTTGGGGCCGCACCCGACCCCGCACCCGATCGAGGGAGGCTGGATGGCCACGACGGAGCCGGTGCTGTCCCGCCGGCACAACGTCGGCGGGACCAGTGCGCGCTCGCTGCTGCTCACCGTGCTCGGCGAGTTCGTGCTGCCGTCCGGCGAGCCGGTGTGGACCTCGACGCTGCTGCGCGTCCTGGCGGGCCTGGGCGTGGAGGAGAAGTCGGCGCGGCAGGCCGTCAACCGCACCGCCGCCGACGGCTGGATCGTCTCGGCACGCGACGGCCGCCGCGTGCGCTGGGACCTCACCCCGCCCGGCCGCCGCCTGCTCACCGAGGGCGCGCAGCGCATCTACTCCTTCGGCGCCGACCGCCGCGCCTGGGACGGCCGCTGGCTGATCGTCATGGTCTCGGTCCCCGAGACGCGCCGGCGGCTGCGCCACCAGCTGCACACCCGGCTCGCCTGGGCGGGTTTCGGCAACCCCACCGCGGGGCTGTGGGTCAGCCCGCACCCCGAACGGGAGGCCGAGGTCAAGCAGATCGTCGGCGACCTCGGCCTGGAGGCGTCGGCGTTCTCGTTCACCGGCCCGTTCGCGGGCATCGGCTCCGAGGCCGAGCTGGTCGAACGCGCCTGGGACCTGGCCGAGGTCGACTCCCGCTACGCCGCGTTCCTGGACGAGTTCTCCGGCCTGCGCCCCGAGCCGGGCGGCGAGACGCTGTTCGCCCAGGTCCGGCTCGTCCACGAGTGGCGCCGCTTCCCCTTCCTGGACCCCCAGCTCCCCGACGAGCTGCTGCCCCCCGGCTGGATCGGCCGCCGCGCCCGCCATCTGTTCGACGACCGCCACACCACCTGGCAGCACCCAGCCCGCGCCCACTGGCAGACCCTGGCCACCCGCCCCTGATTTCGGCGGCGGACCAGGTCAGGGGGCCGCGGACTCCGGCGCGGGGACGGCGGCGAGACGCGGCAGCAGCCCGCGGCCGGCGCGCAGGCGGGCCAGGGCCCAGGCGGCGGCGACGGTGGCCAGGGCGCAGGCGGTCCCGGCGAGCATGAGGGCGGCGCGGGGGCCGAGCGTGTCGCACAGGTAGCCGAGCAGCGGGCCGCCGACCGCGCCGGACGCGGCGCCGACCATGCCCTGGGCGGCGATGACGCGGCCGCGCAGGTGGCCCGGGTTGTCCAGCTGGACGCGGGTGCTGACGGTGGTGTCGATCAGCACGGCGGAGGCGGCGACGGGCAGCATCAGCGCGCCGAAGGTCGCCAGGTTGGGCGCGGCGCCGCTGAGCAGCTGGCCGATCGAGCACAGGAACGCCGTCACCAGCAGCAGGCGCAGCGGCAGGCGGGCACGGGCCGCCGCGTACGCGCCGCCGAGGACGGTGCCGACCGCGAACGCCACCGACAGCGCCCCGTACCCGGCGGCGCCGCCGTGCAGCGGGCCCTGGCTCATGGCGGCCATGGTCACCTGGTAGTTGCGGCCGAGGCTGCCCAGCATGAACGCCAGGAACAGCGTCACCAGCATCCACGGGGTGCGCAGGACGTGCCGAAATCCCGCGGCGACGCCGCGTTCGGACGGCGCGCCGGGCGGCAGGACGTGCAGCTCGCGGGTGCGCATCAGCAGCAGCGCGACGATCACGGCGCCGAAGCTGGCGGCGTTGGCGGCGAACGCGCCGGGCACGCCCGCCAGCGGGATGACGACCCCGGCCAGGCTCATGCCGAGGATGCGGGCGCCCGAGCTGAGCAGCGAGCCCAGGGCCAGGCCGTTGGACAGGTCGTCCGGGCCGACCACCTCACCGCCGAAGCGGCCCAGCGCCGGGCTGGTCAGCGCGGTGACCATGCCGGAGACGAACGAGATCGCGTACAGGCCGGAGATGGCGCCCGGCGGCCCGGCCGCCAGCACGGCCAGCAGGGTGGACAGGCCCGCCTGGGCGATCTGCCCGGCCAGCACGACGCGGCGGGCGGGCAGCCGGTCGGCGATGACGCCGCCCCACGGCCCGAGCAGCATGGTCGGCAGGGCCTGCAGGACCAGTCCCATGCCGACGCTGGTCGCCGAGTGGGTGAGGGTCAGGATCAGCCAGTTCAGCGCGAGCACCTGCATCCACGTCCCGGTGACGGAGATGAGGTCCGCGACGGCCCAGAGCCGGTAGTTGTGATGGCGCAGTGAGCGCAGCATCGCCGGCATGTCCACGTCGTTCGCTCCTTGGTCGGGGACACCAAGGACTGGAGAACGGCATGGGACTCGCTTTACCTTCCGAATTGACCGCCTTTATGACTAACGTCACGTTTAGCCTGTTATTTAATACCCGAATCCCCTTTCGCATGATTTGCCTGCTATATGGGCCGCACCCGCCGACGACCTGGCCGGCCGCCGGCGGGTGCGGGCACGCGTAGGGCCGGGCACCCCTGGTGAGGGTGCCCGGCCCGTTGTCAGCGCGTCACTTGAACGCGGGCATGATCTCGTCGGCGATCAGCCGCAGCTGGGTGTCCACGTCGGCGACGTTCTCGACGTCGCGGCCGGTGAACGACTTGACCAGCGCCGAGTCGGTGATGGCGCAGATCATGTGGTTGACGCCGGTCGGGGCGATGTCGCGCTGGATCTTCTCCAGCACCTCCTCCGGGGTGCCCGCGATGGACAGCTTCTCGGTGATCTCCGGGGTGGTCAGCTCGATGCCCTTGGCCAGGTCGCCCGCGCCGATCGCCTCGATGATCGGGGCCACGTCGGCGGGGCTGACGCCGTTGCGCTCCAGCTGCTCGGCGGGCATGGCCGAGGCGTACAGGCCGACCATGCTGCGCGCGGCCTGCTTGGCGGCCTCGGAGTCGCGGCCGACGGCGAACACCACCCAGGCGCCGATGTCCAGGGTTGAGGCGTCCTTGCCGGCGCGCTCGGCGCCGATCCGGAAGTGCTTGACCGCGTACTCGTACGCCTCGCGCGAGTAGCTGAGCGCGTGGTGCACGCCGTCGGACAGCTCACCGGCCGCCTCGAACGACTTGGGCCCGCGCATCGCGCCGATCTTCACCGGCAGGTGTTCCTGGACGGGACGGGCGAAGGTGAACAGGCCGTCGTAGGAGTAGAACTCCCCGTCGCGGGTGATCGTGCCCTCGTCCAGCAGGGTGCGGACGACCTGCACGGCCTCCTTGACCCGGGTGAGCGGCTTGGTCCGGGTCCAGTCGATCTTGTACTGGGCCAGCACGCCGAAGTTGCCGCTGCCCAGCACGACCTCGGCGCGGCCGCCGGTCAGCTCGTCGAGGGTGGCGGCGGCCTGGGCGATGAGGGTGGGCTCGCGCAGGGTGACGGCCGACACCGACGGGCCCATGCGGATCTGCGAGGTCTGGGCGGCGGCGGCCGCGAACAGCAGCCACAGGTCCTTGTGCCAGGGCTCGTCGGCGGCGTAGCAGGCGTAGAAGCCCAGCTCGTCCGCCAGCTTGATGGAGGCGAGGGACTCGTTCAGCGGGTAGTCGGGGAGCATGGCGTAGCTGAACTTCACGAGCGAAGCATCTCCTTCGATGTCTTCTCGGGGAAGGGACTGTGAGCGGGGGTTCGATGGTTCGGGGGGTTCGTCAGGCGGTACCTAGCCCTTGATCTCGGTCCAGGCCTGCGCCCAGCGGTCGTAGTCGACGCACTCTCGTCCGTCGCCGCAGTTGGCGACGGGGGTCTTCCAGAACGCGATCTTGCGGTAGAACTCGGCGTCGCCGACGCGGTAGTCGTTGCAGAAGCCCTTGGCGGTGTAGCGGCACGCCTTGGGGTTGGCCGGGGCCTGTCCGAACCACTGGCCGACCTGGGCCTGCACCTTGGCCGTGGTGATCCAGTTCATCCACCGGTACATGCAGTTCGGGTGCTGCGCCTTGGACGAGATCATCCAGGTGTCCGACCAGCCGGTGGAGCCCTCGGCGGGGATGGTGGTGCCGACCGGCACCCTCTGGTCGCGGGCCAGGTTGGCGATCACCTGCCAGGCGGTGCCCGCGTGGGTGTCGCCGACCCGGTACGACTGGACCAGGTCCATGTAGCTGTGCCAGTAGCTGCTGACCTTGGAGCGCTGCTTGCGCAGCAGCTCCACCGCGGCGTTGAACTGCTTCTCGTCCAGCTCGTACGGATCGGTGATCTTCAGGTCGGGCCGCTTGGCCTTGAGGTACAGCGCGGCGTCGGCGATGTAGATCGGCGAGTCGTAGGCGGTGAGGTTGGTGCCCGCCGGGGAGTTGTCCTCCCACACCACCCCCCACGAGGTGGGCGGCTCGGAGAACTTGTCGGTGCGGTACATCAGCACGTTGGCACCGTAGCCGTGCGGCACGCCGTACATCTGCCCGTTCACCGAGTTGTACGGCTGATTCTTCAGGTACGGGGCGATGTCGTCCCAGTTGGTGAGCAGCCCGGTGTTGACCGGCGCGACGTCGCCGCCGTACACCAGGCGCAGGCTCGCGTCGCCGGACGCCGACACCCCGTCGTACTGGCCGGTCTTCATCAGCGCGACCATCGCGTCGGAGGTGTCGGCCACCTTCGCGTTGACCTTGCAGCCGGTGGCCCTGGTGAACGGCGTGACCCAGTCGACGCGCGGGTCGCTGGAGCCGTCCTCGGCGTACCCGGCCCACACCACCAGGTTGACGCGGCCCTCGGTGGCGCCGATCGCCTGCTGCATCTGCACCTGCGGCAGTCCGCCGGACCGCTCGTCGCCGGACGAGCCGCTGCACGCGCCGGCGGTTGCGGCGGTCAGCACGGCGGCCGTCGCCACGGCCGCCAGCCGCCGTAGCGGCCGTCTCACCCGCGCCCCATGCCTCGCCCGCGCAGCGGTCGGACGTTCGGCCTGGTCACGGGGCTGGAGCGAGGGCGCGGGGGACGCCGGACGCCTTGCCTGGGGACCCGGAGGCGGGCTCACATAGATCACGATCGGGTGATTCTAGGGGTCTCGGACCGTCTCACAAGGGGGATTCCGGCGGATTCATAGTTCATGTCACTTCTGGCCCCAAATCACGCTTCGCGGTAGTACCCTCTGCTGCGATCAGTGGCCGTCCCCTAACCGAGAGCTTCGTCGTGCGTGAATCCGACCGTCGAGCGGAACCGTCGTCCACCGGCCACCGGCGGCGCAGAGCAGGAACCGGACGTTTCCGGACGGTCCGCTTCAAGGTCGTCCTGCTGGTGCTGGTGTCGCTGGTGTCGCTGGGAGCGCTGTGGACTTTCGCCGCCAGCGTCACCCTGGGCGAGGGCCTGAACCTTCGCAAGATCGAGAGTGTTCAGGACCACTTCGAGTACCCGTCGGGCGCCCTGGGCAGTGCGCTGCAGGCCGAGCGCCGCGCCACCCTGGTGTTCCTGGGCAGCAGGACGCCGTCCGACCGTGCCGCGATGGAAGGCGTGCGGCTCATCACCGACCGGCAGGCCGAGGTGTTCCGCCGGCTGGCCGGCGACCAGGACGCCCAGCAGGCCGCGCCCGCGACGGCGCGCCGCCTGGCCCGCGAGATCATCAGCGGCCTGGACGGCCTGCCCGCCCGCCGTGGCGCCATCGACAACGTGCGCCTCGACCGCACCCGCGCCTTCTCCGAGTACACCCAGATCCTGGAGCGCATCGGGACGCTGCGCGGCTCGCTGTCCACCCTGGACAACCCCGAGGTCGCGCTGGACGCCCGTAACCAGGTCGCGCTGGCCCGCGCCCACGAGGTGCTGGCGCAGGAGGACGCGCTGCTCGCCGGCGCCCTGGCCGCGGGCCGGATGAACCGGGCCGAACACTCCGAGTTCGTCAAGCTGGTCGGCGCCCAGCGCACCATGTACGAGATGGCCGCCCAGGAGCTGCGGCCGTCCGAACGCACCTACTACCAGCGCGTCACCGCGACCCCCGAGTACGCCCGGCTCCGGGCGCTCGAGGACCGCTACGTCGACTCGATCCGCGGCCTGCGCGCCGCCGACGCCCCGATCTCGTGGAAGATCACCACCAACTCCAACCTGACCCGCCTGCGCGGCCTGGAGCTGTCGATGACCGCCGAGGCCGAGCGGCGCGCCGAGCCGATCGCCGACGCGATCCTGATGCGGGTCGCGCTGGCGGGCGCCCTGGGCCTGGTCGCGGTGGTCGCCTCGGTCCTGCTGGCCGTGTGGGTGGCGCGTTCGGTGCTGCGCGACCTGGCCGGGCTGCGGCGCGAGGCGCAGGACTTGGCCGACGAGCGGCTGCCCGGCGTGATCGCGCGGCTGCGGCGCGGTGAGAAGGTCGACGTGGCCGCCGAGGCGCCGCCGCTGTCGTTCGGCACCCCCGAGATCGACCAGGTGGGCCAGGCGTTCAACGCCGCACGGCGCACCGCGATCCAGGGCGCCGTCGAGGAGGCGGGGCTGCGCCAGGGCATCAGCCAGGTCTTCGTCAACCTGGCCCGGCGCAGCCAGAGCCTGCTGCACCGGCAGCTGAAGCTGCTGGACGCGATGGAGCGGCGCATCTCCGACCCCGACGACCTGGAGGACCTGTTCCGGGTCGACCACCTGGCCACCCGCATGCGCCGGCACGCCGAGGGTCTGATCATCCTGTCCGGGCAGGCGCCCGGCCGCGGCTGGCGCAACCCGGTCGCGGTGATCGACGTGGCCCGCGCCGCCGCGTCGGAGGTCGAGGACTACACCCGGGTCCAGGTGTCGCCGATGCCGCGCGCGTCGGTCGCCGGCGCGGCCGTGGCCGACCTCATCCACCTGCTGGCCGAGCTGATCGAGAACGCCACGATCTTCTCCCCGCCGCACACCACGGTCAGCGTGACCGGGCAGGTGGTGGCGCACGGGTTCTCGCTGGAGATCGAGGACCGCGGGCTGAGCATGAAGCCCCCGGAGCTGGCCGAGGCCAACGAGCGGCTGGCCAACCCGCCGGAGTTCGACCTGTCCAACAGCACCCAGCTCGGCCTGTTCGTGGTCGGGCGGCTGGCCCAGCGGCACGGCATCAAGGTGACGCTGCGCACCTCCCCGTTCGGCGGCATGACCGCGATCGTGCTGCTGCCCGAGGAGATCGTCGTGCACGAGGGCCAGGGCACCCCGGCGGGCGACGCGCCGTTCGCGCTGACCCGCCGCGCCGAGGACGCCCTGGTCACCGCGGGCGTCGTGCGCGGCCACCGGGAGCGCCCGGCGCTCACGGCGGGCGGCGCCGTCGGCGCGGTCGGGGGCGTCGGCCCCCTCGGCGGCGAGCAGCCGAGCCTGGACGGGCCGCCGCCGCGGCCCACGCCCGACAACGCGCAGCCGCCGCGGGACGTCCCCGGGCGCGAGCAGCCGCCGCGGCACGCGCGCACCGTCCCGCCCGCTCCCGTGGCTCCCGGGGCTCCAGGGGCTCCCGGGGCGCCTCCGGCTCCGTTCGAGGATCCGCTGAACGACCCGCTGACCGGGCCGCTGCCCACGGTCGGGGCACCGGCCGCTCCCGCGCCGGAGCCGCAGTCCCCGGCGGCGCCGCCGCCGGACGCGTGGCCGGAACTGCCGCCCGAGACGCGGCCCGAGGCGCAGAAGGAACCGCGGAAGGAGCCGCGGAAGGAGCCGCCGCCGCGGCGGCGCGCCAAGGGCGGCAGGCCCTCCCTGCCCAAGCGGGTCCGGCAGGCCAACCTCGCGCCGCAGTTGCGCGAGGAGACGGCGCCGCCGGCCGCGCCGCCCCCCGACCAGGGGCGCGTCCGTCCGGAGCGGTCCCCCGAGGCCGCCCGTGCCATGATGTCGGCGATCCAGCGGGGCACCAGACGCGGCCGGTCGGAGACCGCGGGCCCCGGTGAGGAGTCGTGACGGACGATGATCGGGCGGGACGATCACGAAAGCACCGAGTGGCTCGACGAGGAGGCGGGTCCTCTGGTGCGGGCCTACGCGCTGACCCGCGGGCGGGCGCGGCCCACCACCCAGGGCGAGGACTTCGAGATGATCGCGATCATCGCGACCGTCTCGACCCCCGCCTACGCCACGCCGGGGCTGGGCCCGGAGCACATGTCCATCCTGGAACTGTGCGTGCGGCCGCGCTCGGTCGCCGAGATCTCCGGGCAGCTCGGGCTGCCCCTGGTCGTGGTGCGGGTGCTGCTCGGCGACCTGCTCAGCCATCGCTTCATCGTGGTCCGGCGCCCCCAGCAGGAGCACCAGACCGTCACCGAGGAACTGCTCAGGGAAGTACTCCATGGACTCGAGGCGCTCTGACGCCGCCGCCGACATGCCCCTCGCGGTCAAGATCCTGGTCGCCGGGGGGTTCGGGGTCGGCAAGACAACGTTCGTCGGCGCCGTCAGCGAGATCCGGCCGCTGCAGACCGAGGAACTGCTCACCGAGCGCAGTGTCGGCGTCGACGACACCAGCGGCGTGGACCGGAAGACGACCACCACGGTCGCCATGGACTTCGGCCGCATCACCCTGCGCGACGGGCTGATCCTCTACATCTTCGGCACGCCCGGGCAGGACCGGTTCTGGTTCATGTGGGACGAGCTGTCGCACGGCGCGCTGGGCGCGGTGGTGCTGGCCGACACCCGTCGGCTGGCCGACAGCTTCCCGGCGGTGGACTACTTCGAACAGCGCGGGCTGCCGTTCATCATCGCGGTCAACCGGTTCGACGACGGCTACGACTACACCGTGGAGGAGATCCGCGACGCGCTGGACCTGTCGCCGCGCATCCCGGTGCTGCTCTGCGACGCGCGCAGCCGCGACTCGGCCAAGCAGGTGCTGACCTCGCTGGTGCGGTTCCTGATCAGCAGCCGCGGGGTGGAGCAGCCCGACCCGTCGGCGGTCGCGGGCACCTGACGCCCGGTTTTTCGGCAAAGATGGGCCTGTCCACGGCCGTGGGCGGGATGTCACTGTCTTCGGGTGCGAATCACACCCCTGCGTGCCCTCGTCCTGTCGTCGGCCGTGTCGCTGTCGGGGGTCGCCGTGCCCGGATGGGCGGCGGCCGCCGCGGCGCCGGGTGCCGCGACCGTCGTGCCGGTGCAGGTCACCGGTGAGCCCGGAAAGCGGTTCAACCTGATCGTCCTCGGGGACGGCTACACCGAGGCGGACATGGCGACGTTCCGCGCCGACGTCGACAAGCATCTGAACGTGCTGTGGAGCATCGAGCCGTTCAAGTCCTACCGCAGCTACGTCAACGTGTACCGGGTCGAGATCCCCTCCGGCGAGTCGGGCGTGAGCTGCGATCCCGACCTGGCGTCCCCGCGCAGGGAGACGCCGCTGAGGATGGCGTTCTGGGGCGGGTGCCGGCCACAGGGGCCGCAGCGGCTGCTCACCCTCGACCAGGCGGCGGCCACCCGGTACGCGGACATGGTCGCCGGGACGGGCTCGTCCAACCGGCAGATCCTGGCGCTGGGCAACAGCCGCACCTACGGCGGGGCGGGCGGCGCGTACGCCACCGCGTCCGGCGGCAACGCCATGTCCGCGCTGATCAGCCCGCATGAGCTCGGGCACTCGCTGGGCGGGCTGCAGGACGAGTACGACTACTACCAGCGCGGCGAGCCCGGCGGCACCTACACCGGCGCGGAGCCGGCCTCGCTGCACCACACGCTGCTGACCGAGGAGCAGATGCGGACGCGGCGCGCCAAGTGGTGGCGCTGGCTGGGCGAGCGCAGCGAGTCGGGCGGCACGATCGGCCGGTACGAGGGCGGGCTGTACTTCACCAGGGGCGTGTGGCGGCCCAGCGAGCACTCGATCATGAAGACGCTGGGCTACTACTTCGACCAGGTGGGCCGCGAGCGGATGACGCAGGCCGTCTCGCAGAAGGTCAGCCTGCTGCAGGACGCCACGCCCGCCGACCGTCCCGTGGGCGCCGACCGGGTGCTGTGGGTGGAGACCATGCACCCGGTGAGCCACGCCCTGCGCGTGACGTGGACGGTCGACGGCCGCACGGTGCGGGAGGGCGGCCACGACCTGGACCTTCGCCGCCTGCGCCTGCGTCCCGGCACGCACTCGGTGACGGTGACGGTCTCCGACCCCACCGGGTTCGTCCGCGACCCGGCGGTGCGCGACTCGCTGACGCGCACCCGCACGTGGACGGTGGACACCTCGCTCACCACGCCGCCGGACGGCACGCCCGACGGCCTCGCCGACAGCACCCCGGCGAACGTGCCGGTCGGCGCGCGGAGCGTCGTCTACGCCGAGACCACGCACCCGGCCAAGCGTCCGGTGAAGGTCCGCTGGACGGTCGACGGCCGTCCCGTGCGCGCCGACCGCGACCTGGACCTCAAGCGGTTCCGGCTGCGTCCCGGCACGCACCGGGTGACGGCCACGGCCGGTGAGACGACGCGCACGTGGACCGTCGACGCCACGCCGCCCGTCACCGGCTACGAGGTCTCCCGGCCCGCCGCCAAGCGGGGCGAGCACTACACCTTCGACGACCGTTTCACGTTGCGGCTGACCCCGAAGGACGACCAGGACGGTTATGTCGTGGGCGAGTTCCGGGTCGACAGGGACGGCTGGTTCACCTATTTCGGATGGCCGACCGACTCCAACGCGCCGTTCCTGTTCACGCCGGACGGCACGACGATCGACCACCTCGTCTACGGGAAACTGCCGCGCGGCAGGCACACCATCGAGTACCGGGCGATCGACGCGGCGGGCAACTACGGTTCGCCCAAGCGGTTCACCGTGACGCTGCGGTGACCGCGCCGAGAGGACGGCGCGCGTCGCGGCGGGGTGTGCTCACCGTGGCCGCGACGCGCGCCGTCGCTCCGGTTCAGGCGGCCGAGGCCGGGGACGGACGGGAGGGGCTGGGCTGCGGCAGCGGGGCCGCCGTCTCGCCTCTCTCCGCGCGGACCCGCCGCACGTGACGGTCGACCTCGTCGGCGACGTCGTCCTCGCTCCACCCGAGGAACGGCGCGATCAGCTCGGCGACGGGACGCGCCGCCGCCTCCCCGCCGTCCCACTCCTCGATCGAGATGCGGGTGCGGCGGGCCAGCACGTCCTCCAGGTGCAGCGCGCCCTCGTGCGACACCGCGTAGACCGCCTCGGCCTTGAGGTAGTCGGCCGCGCCCGGGATCGGCTCGCCGAGCGCGGGGTCCGCCGCGACCAGGTCGAGGACCTCCCGCACGCACGACCCGTACCGCCGCAGCAGGTGCTCGACGCGCGCCACGTGCAGCCCGGACGCGGCGGCGAGCCTGCGGCGGTCGTTCCACAGCACCTCGAACCCCTCGGCGCCCATGATCGGCAGGCGTTCGGTGACCGACGCGGGCACGTTCTCCTCCAGGCCACGCACGGCCGCGTCCACCGCGTCCTCGGCCATCACCCGGTAGGTGGTGAACTTGCCGCCCGCGACCACCACCAGGCCGGGCACCGGCTCGGCCACGGTGTGCTCGCGCGACAGCCGGGTCGTGTCGTCGGTGTCGCCCGACAGCAGCGGCCGCAGCCCCGCGTACACGCCCTCGATGTCGTCGTGCGTCAGCGGGACGCGCAGCCAGGTGTTGGCCTGCTCCAGGAGGTAGTCGACGTCGGCGCGGTCGGCGACGGGCTCGTCCGGGCCCTTCTCCCAGGGCGTGTCGGTGGTGCCGACGATCCAGTGCCGTCCCCAGGGGATGACGAACAGGACGCTCTTCTCCGTGCGGGTGATGAGGCCCGTGTCCATGGGGATGCGGTCGCGGGGCACGACGATGTGCACGCCCTTGGACGCCTGCACGGTGAACGCGGCGCGCGCGCCGGTCATCTTCTGCGCGCCGTCCGTCCACACCCCGGTGGTGTTGACGACCCTGCGGGCGCGTACGGCGATCTCCCGGCCGCTCTCCAGATCGCGGACGGCGGCCCCGGTGACACGTACGCCCTCGCGCAGGAAGCCCGTCACCTCGGTACGGGTGGCCACACGCGCGCCGTACAGGGCCGCGGTGCGGGCCACCATCATCGTGTAGCGGGCGTCGTCGACCTGGGCGTCGTAGTACTGCACGGCCCCGACCAGCGCGTCGTGCCGTAGCGCGGGGGCCTGGCGCAGTGCCGCGCGCCGCGACAGCTGCCTGTGCCAGGGCAGTATGCGCGCGCCGCCCATCGTGTCGTACAGGGTCACCCCCGCGCCGACGTAGGCGCGTTCCCAGATGCGGTTGCGCAGCGGGTACAGGAACCGCACCGGGCGCACCAGGTGCGGGGCGAGGCGGCTGAGCAGCAGGCCGCGTTCGCGCAGCGCCTCGCGCACCAGCCCGAAGTCGCGCTGCTCCAGGTAGCGCAGGCCGCCGTGGATGAGCTTGCTGGACCGGCTGGACGTGCCCGACGCCCAGTCGCGGGCCTCCACCAGCGCGACCGACAGGCCCCGCGAGACGGCGTCCAGCGCGGTGCCGACGCCGACGATGCCGCCGCCGATCACCAGGACGTCGAACTCCGTCCCGCCGAGGTCGTCCAGGACCTTCTCGCGGTACCCCGGTCCGAGGGCTATGGATGTCACGTGTCGCTCCCGATCAGACGTCTCAGATCTCGACCCAGTCGAGCGTGCGGGCCACGGCCTTCTTCCAGCCGGCGTAGCCCTTCTCGCGGCGCTCGTCGTCCCACTCCGGCAGCCAGCGGGCGTCCTCCTGCCAGTTGCTCTCCAGCTCCGCGGTCGACTTCCAGAACCCGGTGGCCAGGCCCGCGGCGTAGGCGGCGCCGAGCGCGGTGGTCTCGGCGACGACCGGCCGGGAGACGGGCACCCCGAGGATGTCGGCCTGCAGCTGCATGCACAGCTCGTTGGCGGTCACGCCGCCGTCCACGCGCAGCACCTCAAGGGCGACGCCGGAGTCCTGCCGCATCGCCTCCACCACGTCGCGCGACTGGTAGCAGATGGATTCCAGGGTGGCGCGGGCCAGGTGGGCGTTGGTGTTGTAGCGGGACAGGCCGACGATGGCGCCGCGGGCGTCGCTGCGCCAGTAGGGGGCGAACAGCCCGGAGAAGGCGGGCACGAAGTAGACGCCGCCGTTGTCGTCGACCTGGCGGGCCAGCGCCTCGCTCTGCGCGGCGCCGGAGATGATGCCGAGCTGGTCGCGCAGCCACTGCACCGCCGACCCGGTGACGGCGATCGAGCCCTCCAGGGCGTAGACGGGCTTGGCGTCGCCGAACTTGTAGCAGACCGTCGTCAGCAGGCCGTGCTCGGACCGCACGAGCTCCTCGCCGGTGTTGAGCAGCAGGAAGTTGCCGGTGCCGTAGGTGTTCTTGGCCTGGCCGGGTTCGAAGCACACCTGCCCGACGGTGGCGGCCTGCTGGTCGCCGAGCGCGGCGGTCAGCATGACCTCGCCGCCGACGGGGCCGCTCGCGCGGGTCGTGCCGTAGCCGCGCGGGTCGGACGACGGGCGGATCTCCGGCAGCATCGCCCGGGGGATGTCGAAGAACGACAGCAGCTCGTCGTCCCAGTCGAGGGTCTCCAGATCCATGAGCATGGTGCGGCTGGCGTTGGTGACGTCGGTGACGTGCACGCCGCCGTCGCGTCCGCCGGTCAGGTTCCACAGCAGCCACGAGTCGGTCGTGCCGAAGATCGCGTCGCCGGCCTCGGCGGCCTCGCGCACCCCGGGGACGTTCTCCAGGATCCACTGGATCTTGCCGCCCGCGAAGTAGGTGGCCGGGGGCAGGCCCGCCTTGCGGCGGATCACGTCGCCGCGTCCGTCGCGGTCCAGCGCGGCGGCGATGGCGTCGGTGCGGGTGTCCTGCCAGACGATCGCGTTGTGGTACGGCCGGCCGGTGCGGCGGTTCCACACCACCGTGGTCTCGCGCTGGTTGGTGATGCCGAGCCCGGCCAGGTCGCTGTGCTGCAGGTTCGCCTTGGTCAGGGCGGTCTCGATGACGGCGCGGGTGCGCTCCCAGATCTCGGTGGGGTTGTGCTCGACCCAGCCCGCCCGCGGCAGGATCTGCTCGTGCTCCAGCTGGTGGCGGGCGATCTCGTTGCCACCGTGGTCGAAGATCATGAACCGGGTGCTGGTGGTGCCCTGGTCGATCGCTCCGACGAAGTCAGCCATGTGGTCCTCTCCAGGTGGTCAGGCGGGCGTGTCAGGGGGGCCGGGTCAGGCGGGCTGGTGCTCGGTCTTCTCCGGGACGGTGGCCGCGGCGCTCTCCTCGTCGCCCGGCAGGAACCGGTGGATCAGGACCTTGTAGAGCCCCGCGCCGAGCACCCCGCCGACCAGCGGTCCCACGATCGGGACCCAGAAGTACAGGTCGCCGTACTGGTCGCGCCAGGCGGTCCCGTATCCGGTGAGGAACGAGGCCAGGCGCGGGCCGAAGTCGCGGGCCGGGTTGATCGCGTAGCCGGCGTCCGTGCCCCAGGCCATGCCGATCGCGACCACCAGCAGGCCGATCACCACCGGGGTCAGGTTGGCCAGCGGCGGCCGGTTGCGGACGTCGGTGAGGGCCAGGATCACGAACAGCAGGATCGCGGTGCCGATGACCTGGTCGCGCAGCCCGCCCCACATCGTCACCGGCAGTTCCCCGTTGCCCGGCAGCGTCGAGAACACGCCCTGCGTCTTGATGGTGTGGCCGGGATCGGCCTTGGCGAGGACCTCGCTGTAGTTCCAGCGGACGAGCAGCGCCGCCACGAACGCGCCGGCGGTCTGCGCCAGCACGTACGGCGCCACCTTGCGCCACGGATGATCGCGGAAGACCGCCAGCGCGACGGTCACGGCGGGGTTGAGGTGGGCGCCGCTGATGCGCGCCGCCACGTACACGCCCAGGGTGACACCGATTCCCCAGGCCCAGGCGATGCTGTCGTGGTCACCGATCCCGGCCGCGGCGACCTGCGCGACCACTCCGACTCCGAACAGGATGAGGATCATGGTTCCGGCGAACTCGGCGGCGATCTCCCCGGCGAGTCCCGGCACCCTGCTGCGTACCGCCATGCTGACCTCCTCGGACGGGCGGGCAGGGGCGCGCGGCCACGGGTGGTGCGGGCGGCCGCACGCTGGGGGCGAGGGGCGCCGCGTCGTCGGCCGGGTCGCGGCCGGGGGTGGGCGTGACGCTCCTCGGCTGCCGAGGACGCTAGAACGGCGCTCGGCGACCGGCAACGGACGGGTGCCGACAATGTCGAACACTTTCACCCTCACCCCGCGCCCGTTACGCTCCCTGCTGTGCGGCGGATCACACCATTCGGGCAGTTCGCGGCAGAAATGACGGTGATGGCGACCCATGCCGACAATGTCGGCACCTGGGGTGAAGATGAACTACGCTCGCGTCCATGCCGGGACCGGTGCAGTCGATCGAGCGGGCCGCGGCCATCCTGCGGCTGCTGGCCGGCAGCTCGGGACGGCTGGGCGTCGGCGAGATCGCCCAGTCGCTCGGCCTGGCGCGCGGCACCGCGCACGGCATCCTGCGCACGCTGGAACGCGTGGGGTTCGTCGAGCAGGACAAGGCCAGCGGAAAATATCAGCTCGGCGCCGCCCTGCTCCACCTCGGCACCAGCTACCTGGACGTCAACGAGCTGCGCTCGCGCGCCATCAACTGGGCCGACGCGCTGGCCGCCCGCAGCGGCGAGGCGGTGCGCATCGGCACCCTGCTGGACGGTCAGGTCCTCGTCGTGCACCACGTGTTCCGTCCCGACGACACGCTCCAGGCGATGGACGTCGGGTCGCTGCTGCCGCTGCACGCCACCGCGCTCGGCAAGGCGCTGCTCGCCCACGACGCCAACGCCGCCGCCTGCGTCCGCGGCGTCGCACTGGAGGCGTTCACCCGCCGCACCGTCACCGACGCCCGGCAGCTGGCCCGCGCCCTCACCCAGGTGCGCGAACGCGGCTGGGCGTCGGAGATCGAGGAGCTGTCGATCGGCGAGGCCGCCATCGCCGCGCCGATCCGCGGCCACGGCGGCCTGGTCGTGGGGGCGATCGGGGTGTCCGGGGCGATCGAGCGCATCTGCGACGCCCAGCGCGTCCCGGCCGCCAAACTCGTGGGGTTCGTGCGGGACGCGGCCCGCGCGGTCTCCCGTGACCTGGGGGGATCTCGCTGGTGACGACAGGGGGTGAGGGGCCGTGGTCGAACGCTACGTGATGTCCATCGACCAGGGCACCACGTCGACCCGCTGCATCCTGTTCGACCACAGCGGCCGCCTCGTCGCCGTCGCGCAGCGCGAGCACCGGCAGCACTTCCCCCGGCCCGGCTGGGTCGAGCACGACCCCGTGGAGATCTGGCGCAACCTCGAACGCATCGCGCCGGAGGCCCTCGCCCAGGCCGGCGCCACCCCCGCCCAGGTGGCCGCCGTCGGCATCGCCAACCAGCGCGAGACCACCGTCCTGTGGGACCGGCTGACCGGCGCGCCCGTCGGACGCGCCGTCGTCTGGCAGGACACCCGCACCGACGCCCTGGTCGAGGAGCTGTCGCGCGCCCCGAACGCCGCGCTCGTCACCGAGCGCAGCGGCCTGCCGCTGGCCACCTACTTCTCCGCCCCGCGCATCCGCTGGACCCTCGACCACGTCCCCGGCCTGCGCGAACGCGCCGAACGCGGCGAGGTGCTGTTCGGCACCATGGAGAGCTGGCTGATCTGGAACCTCAGCGGCGGGGTGGACGGCGGCGTGCACGTGACCGACGTCACCAACGCCAGCCGCACCCTGCTCATGGACCTCAAGACGCTGAGCTGGGACGAGGACCTGCTGGCGTTCTTCGGCGTCCCCCGGGCCATGCTGCCGGAGATCCGCTCGTCCACCGAGAGCTACGCCACCGCCCGCCGGGTCTTCCCCGGGGTGCGCATCGGCGCCGCGCTCGGCGACCAGCAGGCCGCGCTGTTCGGGCAGACGTGCTTCTCCCCCGGCGAGACCAAGTGCACCTACGGCACCGGCGCGTTCCTGCTGATGAACACCGGCACCACCCCCGTCCGGTCGGCCAACGGGCTGCTCACCACCGTCGGCTACAAGATCGGCGACGAGCCCGCGGTGTACGCGCTGGAGGGCTCGATCGCGGTGACCGGCGCGCTGGTGCAGTGGTTCCGCGACCGGCTCGGGCTGATCTCCACCGCCCCGGAGATCGAGACGCTGGCCCGCACCGTCGAGGACAACGGCGGCTGCTACATCGTCCCGGCGTTCTCCGGGCTGTTCGCCCCGCACTGGCGCAGCGAGGCCCGCGGCATCATCGTCGGCCTGACCTCCTACATCACCAAGGGCCACCTGGCCCGCGCGGTGCTGGAGGCCACCGGCTGGCAGACCCGCGAGGTGGTGGACGCGATGAACCGCGACTCGGGCCTCAGCCTGCGCGAGCTGAAGGCCGACGGCGGCATGACCGCCGACAACCTGCTCATGCAGTTCGTCGCCGACGTGCTGAACGTGCCCGTCGAGCGGCCCATGGTCGTCGAGACGGTCTCCCTGGGCGCCGCCTACGCGGCCGGCCTCGCCGTCGGCTACTGGCCGGACCTGCGGGGCCTGCGCCGCAACTGGCACCGCGCCGCCCGCTGGGTCCCGTCGATGGACCCGCGGCGGCGCGAGAGCGAGTACGACAACTGGCGCCGGGCGGTGGAACGGACGTTCGACTGGGCAAAGCCCAATAAACAGGACTGAGCAGGCATAACGGTCGTTCCCCCGGGTAGGCCCGCCCGTAACGGTCTAGACCATTTTGCGGTAGGGGCCGGGTTATCGGAGAAGATCTGTCCACTTGCTGGTGTTGTACCGCAAGGACGATCAGTCCGCACAAGATCATCGGCCGCGTCAGCGGCCCCATGGGAGGAACACCGCGAACATGAGCAGCCGTCTCGCCAACCCTCGCCGCACCAGGCTCGACGCCTGGCCGAAGCAGCGCACGGTCGACGTACGGACCGACCAGGGCGCCAAGCCCACCGAGTCCACGTCGCCCGCACCCGAGGCAGAGCGCGCCGATCGTTGATCGGCCGACATCCAGGTTGCTCACTGGGCCCGTCCCGCACGGGCTTCCCATCCCCAACCACTCTGTCCACCCGGGGGCGCCTCCACTCCGGAGGCGCCCCCGGCGGGTCCCCGGCGAGACCCTTCGCTGGCAGATCAACTACCGCTTCAGCTGCTACCACGGGTGGTCGTACAGGCTCGACACCCTCAACCTGGCCTACGGCACCGCCTTCCCACCCGACGTCTTCCTGACCCCGCCCACCCGCAACGTCGACGAACGCGCCCGCCTGTTCTAGGGCGGGCTTGACCTTGTCACCGGTGTCAAGGGATAGCGTTCATGATCCGTGGAACGGGAGGGCCGATGCGGATCGGGGAGTTCGCCGAGCGTGCGGGCGTGAGCACGCGTGCGCTGCGCTACTACGAGAAGCAGGGGCTGTTGCCGGCCCGGCGCGCGGCCAACGGCTACCGGGAGTACGACGAGTCCGACCTGCGGCTGGTCGCGGAGATCCGCACCCTGCTGGCGGCGGGATTCACCCTGGAGGACGCCCGGCCGTTCGTCGACTGCCTGCGCGCGGGCAACGACGTGGGCAGCGCGTGCGCGGAGTCGGCCGCCGTCTCCCGGCGCAAGCTCGCCGAGATCGACGCGGAGATCCGCACCCTGCTCAGGCGCCGCGCCGAGATCGCCGGCCAACTGACCCGGGACTGCCCCGGCTGCGAACTGTTCCCGGCCGCGGAACTCCCCCGGCCGCTGCCTCCCCGCCGCCAGCCCGGCACCGGCCGCCTGCGAGGCGGCCCGCCGTCCCGCACCGACTCCCGAACGAGGACGCAGTGAAATTCGCCACCAGCTACAGCACGCCCTTCTACGGCGCCGACCCCGACAAGCTGATCGCCTATGCCCGGCACGCCGAAGCCTGCGGCTTCGAGGCCCTGTACCTGCCGGAGCACATCGCCCTGTACCCCGGCGCGCAGATCAGGGGAATGGAACTGCCCCCGTCACTGCCCTACCCCGACCCGCTCACCTGCCTGACCTTCGTCGCCGCGGCCACGGAGCGGATCCTGCTCGGGACGGGCGTCCTGCTGCTGCCCTACCACCACCCGGTGACGCTCGCCAAGCGCCTGGCCACCATCGACGTGCTCTCCAAAGGCCGGATGCGACTGCTGACCATCGGCGTCGGAGCGCTCCCGGGCGAGGCCCAGGCGGTGGGAGTCGACTACCGCACCCGCGGCCGCCGCGCCGACGAGGCCATCCAGGTGATGCGGCTGCTGTGGGCGGGAGGCGAAGAGGGCGTCAGCTTCCACGGGGAGTTCTTCTCCTTCGACGACCTCAGCAGCTTCCCCAAGCCCTTCAACGCGACTGACCTGCCGATCCACGTCGGCGGCTCCAGCCGGGCGGCCGCCCGCCGCGCCGGACGCCTCGGCGACGGCTACTTCCCCGGCGGTGCGCTGGCCCCGGCCGAACGCGCCGCCCAGATGGACCTCGCCCGCTCGACCGCCGTCGAGGCCGGCCGCGACCCGGAAGCACTGGAGTACACCCGCTTCGGCTCGATGGACATGTCCACCGAACGAGTAGAAGCGTTCGCCGCCCAGGGCGTGACCCGCATCGTCGTAGGCCCCACCACCACCGACCCGGACGAACAACGCGAAGAAATGACCACCTTCGCCACCCGCTTCAACCTCACCACACCCAAGTGACACCCTCCGACTCCAAGCACCACACGGAACAACGCGCCGACGCGCCGGGGCGCCGTCGTCCGCGCCCGGGAGAATCGGTGCTGAACGTCGGTGGTGATCGATAGCGTGCCGGGATGAGTGAAATGGCTCCTCGGCATGTGTTGTGCGTACTCGGCTCCGGGCTGGGCCTTGCGGAGATCGAACGGGTCGCCGCCGGCTTCGGCGGTTTCGTGCTCGACCGCGAGTACTCCGAGGCCGAACCCGATCCGCGGATGCCGGAGGCGTTCGAGGCCAGTATGGCGGCGGCTTCGTTCGACGAGGAGGACTGGGCCGCCGTGGAGTCCCACGACACGGTCGGCTACCTGCTGTCCGCGCCGATGATGCGGGAGCTGGCGGCCGACACTTCGCGGCGGCTGCTGGCGGCGACGGCCGCTCTGCTGCGGTCCGGCGCCACTGCGGTGAAGAACGAGAGCAGTGGACTCACCCACGGCCGGGACCGCTGGCTCGCGCTGGCCGACCGAGCGGCCGACGCCAAGGACGAGGACCTGGCCGATGCGCTCGTCACCGCCTGGGTGAAGCGGCCGATCTACGACGGCCGGGTTCTCTACAGCTGCGGCATGCACCTGCTCGGCGCCCCCGAGGTGGAGATCGAGGTCGGTGAGGAGCAGCTGACCGAGGACGATCTGCCCGACCTGGTCGCGCATCTGGACACGCTGGCGATCTACCTGCTGACCGATCCACGCGCCGAGGAGATCGAGGACGGCGCCGGCTTCCGGATGACCGAGGACGCTCCCAGATGGGTGCTGCGTACCGGCACATGCGACCGCTACGACGAGGACGACCTGTTCTTCAACCCGTACGGATACGTCCGGCTGACTCACCCCGGGTGACGAAACAGAGAGCGGGGCCGCCGTCGCTCCGTTCCCTGACGCCAAGGGCACGGCATGTCCGTGCCGGAACCGTCCCGCCTCACCTGGCGGGTAGCCGCACCTAGCGGCGTCCGTGGAAGTCGCGGCCGCGTCTCCTGTGATCGCCATGGGCGGCAGTCGACGATGCCCGGCATCGCGGGCGGGGCGTCAGGCGATGTAGAGGGAGAGGGTCTCGGCGACGCAGGCGGGGCGTTTTTCGCCTTCGACTTCGACCGTGACCCGCACCGTCGACAGCTTGCCCGCCGGGGAGTTCTTCAGGTCGACCAGTTCGGCGCCGCCTCGTACGCGGGAGCCGACCTTGACCGGGGCCGGGAAGCGAACCTTGTTGAGACCCACGTTGACGCCCATCTTCAGCCCGTCGATCCGGAAGATCTCCGGCATGAACGCGCTGACCAGCGACAGGGTGAGATAACCGTGCGCGATGGTGGCGCCGTACGGGCCGGCGGCGGCCTGTTCGGGGTCGACGTGGATCCACTGGTGGTCGTCGGTCGCTTCGGCGAACAGGTCGATCTGCCGCTGGGTCACCTCTCGCCAGGGGCTGTAGCCCAGGTGCTCCCCCTTGGCGGCGGCGAACTCGGCAAGATCCGCGAAACGTCTCATACGCATGATCGTTCCGATTGATCAGCGGCGGGACAACGCCGCGCGATGACAACAGTCGCCATCGGCTGCTTGTCCGCCCGGCGCCTTGCGCGCGATCCGCCTCGCCGTTCTCCGAGGCTCGAGACCGCCTGAGTCAACCGGGCGACGGTGCCGGGTGTCTCCTCGTATTGCACAGCCCGTCTGGTCGGGCGCTGCGCCGGGGGCTTGTCACGGCTGTCGGACGACGGCGCCGATGACCGTGGTGACGACGTTGCGGACGGCTTCGGGGGCCGGCGCCGGGCCCGTCCGATCGGCGAACAGCAGGTGCCCGGCTCCGATCAGGGTCGGGGCGAGCGTGTCCACGTCGGCGTCCGGATCGAGGCGGCCCAGGTCGCGTTCGGCGGTGAGGTAGGACGCGATCATGGTCGTGGCCTCTGCCAGGAGCGGGACGCCGGTCGGCCTGGCCTGGCGCAGCCGGGCGCGCAGGTTGTCCCGGGACGTGATGAGGGCGACGATCGCCACGGCGACCGACTCGAACAGGTCCGTCAGGACGCGGGTGAGGTTGTCGGCGACGGTGCCGGTCCCGGCGCGGTCGCGCAGGGCGGCGGCCTGGTCGTCGATCCGGGCGACGCGGTCGAGCACGAGCTCGGCGAGGAAGGCGTCGAAGTCGGCGAAGTGGCGGTGCAGGACGCCCTTGGCGCAGCCCGCCTCCGTGGTGACCGCCCGGCTGGTCAGCGCGTCCGGCCCGTCCCGGAGCAGGACGCGCTCGGCGGCGACGAACAGCTGTTCGCGCACGTCACGGATGGCCACCCCTGTCGGCATCGCCGCATCCCCTCCTCGTGTCGGGCCAACACGGTAGACGAGTGGGCATGTGCCCACTAGTGTGGGCACATGCCCACTCTAACAACGCCCGAAAACGAGCCCCATCGTCACCGGCAGATGGCCGAGTCGTTCGGCGTGGACGCCGAACGCTACGACCGGACCCGGCCCCGATACCCCGACGCGCTGATCAGCAGGCTGATGGCCGCCAGTCCCGGGCCCGACGTCCTCGACGTCGGCTGCGGCACCGGCATCGAGGCCCGGCAGATCCAGGCGGCCGGCGGCCGGGTGCTCGGGGTCGAGCCCGACGCGCGCATGGCCGACTTCGCGCGGCGCAGTGGGATCGAGGTCGAGGTGGCGACGTTCGAGTCCTGGGACTCCGCGGGCCGGGTGTTCGACGCGGTCGTCGCCGCGACGGCCTGGCACTGGGTGGACCCGGTCACGGGCGCGGCGAAGGCTGCCGAGGCGCTGCGTCCCGGTGGACTGCTCGCCGTGTTCTGGAACGCCTTCCAGCTTCCGGCGTCCGTGGCCGACGCCTACGCCACCGTCTACCAGCGGGTGGTGCCCGACTCGCCGTTCAACTTCCAGGCGGGAAGGCAGTCCCTGGACGCCTACCAGCTGATGTGCACCAAGGCCGCCGACGGGATCCGGGCGGCGGGCGGCTTCGGCGAGCCGGAACAGTGGCGCTTCGATTGGGAGCAGTTCTACACCCGCGACGAATGGCTGGACCAGCTGCCCACCACCGGCGCCCTCACCCCCCTCCCTCAGGACAAGCAGGCGGAGGTGCTGGAGGGCGTGGGAGCCGCCGTCGACGCCCTGGGCGGCAGTTTCACCATGCGGTACGCCACGGTGGCCGTCACCGCGGCCCGAACCGGCACCACCTGATCCGGCCGCTCAGCCGACACTCCGGACGCCTCACCCGAACGCGACCACGACACGATCGTGCACCGGCCGGTATCCCAGGCGCTGGTAGAGGGCGTTGCTCGTGGGATTGGCCAGATCGGTGAACAACACCACCTCGTGACCCCGCTCCAGCGCCTGCCGGCTGATCGCCGCCGTCACGGCTCCGCCATAGCCGCGCCCGCGCAGTTCGTCGGGGGTGTAGACGGGCGCGATCCGGACGACGCCCGCAACCGGCCGGGTGGACCCGGCCATCGAGACGGGTACGCCGTCGGCCTCCCACAGGCTGAGCCTGCCATGGCCGATCCGGTCGTCCACGGCGGGCGCCGGGTCACCCGACGGCTCGCCGACGTCCCGGTAGAACGCTTCGTGCCAGGCCAGCAACAGGTCCCGATCATCGGGTCGGGCCGGCCGCGCACCCCCGGGCGGCGCCGGACTGGGAGGGACGAGCCGCCCGAGCCGGTACAACCGGGTGCGCTTCACGACCTGAGCGCCGACGCCGGTGCGGCGTCCCCACGCGGCGGCGAACGCCTCGGCGGTCCCGGGCTCGGCGTTGAACCCGGATATCCGGGTGCCCGCCAGTGCCCGCGCCAGCGACTCGGTCGCCTCCCCTGCGGACAGGGCGGCCACGACGGGGCGCGGCGGAGTCTGCACGAAAGCGCCCCCGACCTGGCCGTCCTGTTCCCGCCACCAGCCGAACAACGGCGTCCCGCCATAGCCAGGGGCGCGCACGGAGACGTTCTCCGTGATCGTCAAGAGCAGGTTGTGCTCCACCGGCCGGGACTGCAGGACTCCCCCGCGGCCTCGCGGAACTCCGCGACGCTTTCGCCCATGGCCCAGCTCATGTGATCTCCCGGTTCGTCGAAGGCTCTGGCCCGGGAAGCCTGGATCGCGGCGCCCTGGTCGAGGCCGCCGATCGGCCAGGCGCTCGAACGAGGCGTCGTAGGCGTGCATGTGCGCCCAGGTGCGCGATCTGGGACGTTCGGTCGGCGCCCGGCCTTCCACTACGTCAACGACGTTTGAGAGCCATGTCCAGCCGCCGCCGGAACGGCTTGTAGTCGTGGTCGGGAAACCACTTCGGGAACAGTTCGAGCATCGTGCGGAGCCTGGTGACCGTGCTGTCGCCGCCCCTGAGCGGGTTCTTGGTGAACAGGTACTGCCAGCCGAAGGTGCCCTTCGTGACGCGCAGGGCGTCGAGGTATCCCTGGTAGTCGAGATCCAGCTTGTAGTAGTCATCGCCGGTCTTGTCGAACCAGATCTCGGGCTCCTCGACGCCCGGCTGCACCCTGAGTGCGGCGAGATGGCCGGTGCCCCACTCGGGGGTTCCGTCGATGCCCCGGAGTTCGGACTGAAGCCGTTCTTCCTCGGGCGTCATGTTCGCCCAGAGTTCGAGCGGTCGCCGATCCAGCACGGCGGTCTCCAAGGCCGCCATGCAGAACTCCCCGGCGATGAAGTGTTCCTTGCCCTCGGCGCTCTGCCAGGCGCTGCCGAGATACTCGAACCGGAAGTGGCAGTCCCGGAAGGACGGGCCCAGCGGCATGCCCGTGACGACGGAGACGGTCTCGATGCTGGTCTCGGCATCCTCGATCTCGGGGTCGATCTCCCTGTACTCGTTGAGGACCTCGATCTCGGGGCAGTTCTTCAGTTCGTCCAGGACGTCGATCCAGGTCTGCTCGTAGGGGGTCAAGTCAACCATCAGGCGAGCGTAGGGCGTGGGGCGGGACGGTGCCTCCCGAACACCAGGCCCGAACACCAGACGTGGATGTCTACGTCGGTGAGCGTCCGCTTCGCGAACTCCATGCGAGCCGTCGACCGGCCGGGGCCGCTACGATCTCGCGTGTTGATCAGCGGGCCGTGCGGACGAAGGAGCCTGGTGCTGCCGGTGACGGCGTGGGTCGCGGCGAACAGGGCGGCCATTGGATTTCGAGCACGACCGGCGAGCCCGCGCATCGCGCCCACACCACCGGGAGCCTTCTGATGCTCGATGACATGCGCGTTCTGCGCGATGCGGTCGAGGAATACCGTGCTGCGGCGACGGCCGCGGGTATCACCTGGCCCGAGCGCGGTGAATCGCCCGGCGCGCAGCCTCCCGACCTGGTCTACCGGCTCTTCGACGTGGACCATGTCGCCGAGCAGTTGACCTGGCTGCAGTCCCAGGCGTGGCCCGAACCGGCGTTCCCCGAAGGCGGATACCTCGTCCCGTGGCCGACCGACGGGGGCGAGGCCCTCGACAATCTGTCGTTGTCGATCGGTACCCCCTTCCCCTGGCGCCATCAACTGACCCTGCTCCACTTCGATGTCCTCTTCTACACGTTCGTGCTCGCAGGCGACCACGAGGGCGAGATCTGGCGCTACGAGATCTCCCCCGACGCCTGGGACGCGGTTCGCGCCGCCGACAGCCTGGCCGCCTTGTTCACCGAGTGGACGAAAGGGATGGCCGCCGGTGTGGTGCGCCCCACCGATATCAGCGGGGACAGGTGGCTTCTGGTCGGCGGCGACGGCCGCGACACCTTCGAGGTGCTCCAGGAACACGGCCTCGATCCCTTCGCCTTCCCGGTGGCCCCACTAGAGGAAACGCTGCTGCGTGCCCGGCAGCGCGAATGCGGGGTCGACATGACCTGCATCGCCCGGGGCTTCGACTGCCACGAGGAGTTGCTCGACGCGATCGACGCCACCCGAGCGTCCCTGGGCATGTGATCCCGCGCCGCCCGTCCAACCGAGGTGGGCCACCGCGGATGACCTCCTCGTAGGGTTCCCGCCACATGGGCCCAGGCCCACCACCGAAGCAGACCCCCAGAGGGGCACGCTTCTACGGCGACTCCTGCAGCGGCCAGACCTCGACCACGCCGTGCGCCACCGCGCACGGGGTTTTCGACACCAGTCGGACGGCTTCCTCCAAGGTCGCGGCTTCGATGATCGCGAAGCCGGCCACCGGGAGAGCAGAGGACATGAAGGAACCGCTCTCCACCGTCATGCCGGCATCGTCGTGGTTGCGCACCTGTACGGGCGAGCCGGCAATGCCCATGACGGCTCCCGCCTCCCGCAAGCGGGCGTCATGCGCATGTGCCTCCTGGCGTACCGCCGCGCCGGTGCGGTCGTAGCCCTCCTGGTCTCCGTACCCGATGGTCACGAACTTCGCCACAACAGGTCTCCGTCCTCTCGCTCGCACGGAACGCTCATCGGCACCGACCTCAGCCCGGAACAGAACTCATCGTTCGCGCCACGACGTCCGTGAACCGGCTCAGGCCGTCCGGCCGGTGGCGCGTTCACTCCCATATCCGCGACGATCACGACCGCGAACCCGGACGAGGCGCCGGCGGGTCGGCCGGGCCTCCGTCCGCATCGTGTGTTCCTTGCCGGCGATGCCGCGTTCACCCACAGGGCGAGTCCAGAACGCTGATCTGGCAGGCAGGCTCTGGGCCTCCATGGCGATGAGCTGCGTCGATATGCCGTCGGATATGTATCCAGTAGCGTTATTGAGATTTGACATGCTTCGTCCGGTGTTGCTGAACTCGCTGGTCATGAGGCAGAGCATGCGCTTCCCGGTCACCCGATCCCCGCAGGACGGGGCGCGAACGCGCGGGGGCGCGCCCGCGTCGGTGCCGGGCGCTGGGAACGCGTTGTGAGCACCGACCGGGCCTCTGCCAGGAAGCATGTGGTGGCCGCCGCCGTCGCCCTGGTCGGCGGGATGGCGCTGGCGTTCACGGCCAATGGCGAGGGCGCTTTCGCCATCCTGTCCCTGGTCGGCGTGCCGGCGCTGCTGGTCGCGCTGTTCGTGCTGCCGTTGCGGTCGTCACTCTCTCCCCGCGACCTGCGCAGGGTCGGGTGGGGTGCCGCCGCCGTGCTGAGCGGCGGGCTGCTGCTCCTGGCCGCGGCCGCGCCGAAGTTCGCGGTGCTGCTGGTGCTCCTCGCCGCGCTGTACCTGATGATCGCCTGGCCGTTGGCCGTCTCCAGCGCCGGTGTGATGGCGGTCGCGGCGGTCAGGTCGGGGCTGTCGGCGGGGCCGGCGGCACGGCGGACCTGGGGGCGGATGTCGTGGACGTGGCTGCTGGCCCTCGTGGCGACCTACGGCTACGGGTTCTCACACTTCGACGACGCGATGGTCGACGTCAAGGACCGGGTGTGCCGCTTCGACCCCTCAGGCGGACAGCCCGGCCACAGCGGTGGGCAGAGCCTGCTGCCGCTGAGCGACACCACCTGTGGCGCCGACACGATGCCCGGATTCGTCAACCCGCTGCTGGCCGTCCTCGCCGCTCTCCTGGCGGTGTGCGTCGCGGGATACGTCGCGATCCGGCTCAGACCCCGGGCCGCTGCCGCTTCGCCCAGCTCGACGTGACCTCCGCCGAATCCGTAGTCGCGGCGGACACCGTGAAGTCATGCGGGTGGGCCGGTCGGCCCCTACCGGGCGGCCGTGGCGGAGCCGGCGGGCGGCGGCGTGCCGTCGGGGGCGGCGGCTCGACGAGGGGCGGGGACGCGGGGGGCCGGGACGCCGGGGGGCGGGGCGGTGCTGGCGCGGAGGATGACCCGGCCGGCCATGCGCTCTATGCGGCTGCGGCTGGCGCGGGGTTCCTTGAGGGCCAGGCGCATGGCGCGTTCGCCCATCTCGTCCAGCGGGAGGGCGACCGTGGTGAGCGGCGGGGTGAGGTCGGCGACGATGGGGATGTCGTCGAAGCCCGCCAGGGAAACCTCGCCGGGCACGTCGACGCCGTGGTCGCGGAAGGCGGTCAGCGCGCCGATCGCCATCACGTCGGTGACCGCGAACACGCACGTGGGACGGGGATTGAGGCGGAGCAGTTCGGCGGCGGCCGCGTAGCCGCCGTCGCGGGTGAAGCCGCCCTCCAGCACGCGGGGGCGCAGCCCGGCGTCGGCCAGCGCGCCGGTGAAGCCGGCCAGCCGGTCGGCGACGGTGGTCAGGGACCGCGGGCCCGTCAGGACGGCGAAGTCGCGGTGGCCGAGGTCGAGCAGGGCGCGCGCCAGGGCGGCGGCGCCCTCGCGGTTCTGCGGCTGGACGGTGTCGACGCGCAGGCTGCGGTGGCGGCTGACGACCGCGACCCGCCCGCCGGCGCGCACGTAGGGGTCCAGCTCGGCGGCCATGGCGCGTTCCCACGCGCGGTCCTCGAAGCCGGAGCCGATGAGCAGGATCGCGCGGGCGCGCTGGGCGCGCAACATCGCGATGTACTCGATCTCGCGGTCGGGGTCGCGGAAGGTGCTGGCCAGCATGACCAGCAGGTCGTGTTCGGCGGCGGTGCGCATCACCCCCCGCGAGATCGCGGCGAAGTAGGGGTCGCTGACGTCGTGGCAGATCACGCCGATGGCCTTGCTGGACGAGCTGGCGAGGGCCTGGGCGTGCGCGTTCGGCGCGTACGCCAGCTCCGCGGCCACGGCCAGCACCCGCTCGCGCAGGTCGGCGCGAACCTGCGCGGTGCCGTTGAGCACCCGGGACGCGGTCGCCAGTGACACATCCGCCCGCCGCGCCACGTCCCGCAGGGTCACGTGCGAACGCCCAGGTCCCGTCTGCTCGCCCATCGCCGCCCTCTCGGTCGCCCGATCGCGCGGTCACTTTCCGATCCGCCTCTTGACCGCGCGCTGCGTCGTTCTTACGGTACATCAGAAAGCGCTTTCTGAAATCGCTTTCCAAGCCGACCACGGAGGTGGCCCCGATGGTGAGCCAGGGCACGACGTCGACGTCCACGGCGGCGTCCACGACGCCCGCGGCCGAGAACACGCCGAACGCGGCGGTGGTCGAACGCGGCCGCCCGCCCCTGGGCGAACGGGTCCGAGAGGCCCTGGAACGGTCCTGGCGGCCGGCGGCGATGCTGCTGGCCTGCGTGGCCGCGTGGTGGGCGATCACCGCGGCCGAACTCGTGGAGTCCTACCTGGTGCCGTCACCGGGAGCCACGCTCGACCTGATGGTCGACAAGTGGAGCTACATCTGGCACCACAGCTGGGTGACCACGTACGAGACGGTGGCCGGGTTCATCCTGGCCACGCTGATCGGCGTGGCCGCGGCCGTGGTGATGGTGTACTCCACCTCGGTGGAGCGCACGCTCTACCCGATCCTGCTGTTCGCGCAGGTCATCCCGAAGATCGCCATCGCCCCGCTGTTCGTGGTGTGGCTGGGCTTCGGGGTGACGCCCAAGATTTTCGTCGCGGTGCTGATCGCGTTCTTCCCGGTGGTCATCGCCATGGTGACCGGCCTGAAGTCGGTCGATCCGGAGATGCTGCAGCTGTCGGCCACCATGGGCGCCGGCCCCTGGAAGACCTTCGTCAAGATCCGCTTCCCGGCCTCGCTGCCGCACCTGTTCTCCGGCCTGAAGGTGGCGGTGACGCTGGCCGTCACCGGCGCCGTGGTGGGCGAGTTCGTCGGCGCCAACGAGGGCCTGGGCTATGTGATCCAGCAGGCCAACGGCAACCTGGACACCCCGATGCTGTTCGCCGCGCTGCTGGTGATGTCGGCGCTCGGCGTCGTGCTGTTCGTCCTGATCGAGCTGGCCGAACGGCTGCTGCTGCCCTGGCACGCCAGCCGCCGGGGCGACGCCGTGACCACCACCTTCTGAGCGGACCCCGCGTCCGCACCCCACCCCCATGCCGCCGCACCCCGCTTCGACCCCCAGCGGCGTGACCCACCCCATCCTCGGAGGCCGGAGAAATGAGAAGACTTGCCACCCTGGCGGCCGCCGCCCTGATCCCCGCGCTGGCGCTGTCCGCGTGCGGCGGCGGTGACTCGGAAGAGACCACGAGCGCCTCGGGCAAGAAGCTGAAGAAGGTCACCCTGACCCTCAACTGGTACCCGTACGGCGAGCACGCGCCGTTCTACTACGGCAAGAAGAAGGGCATCTACGAGAAGCACGGCATCGACCTGACGATCAACGCGGGCCAGGGCTCGCAGAAGACCGTGCAGGCGACCGGCGCGGGCCAGACCGACTTCGGCTGGGCCGACACCCCGGCGCTGCTGGCGGCGGTGGACAAGGGCATGCCGGTCAAGAGCATCGGCGTGTTCCTGCAGACCACCCCGGCGTCGGTGCAGTCGTTCAGCGCCACCGGCATCAAGAAGCCCGCCGACCTGAAGGGCAAGCGCATCGCGGGCACCGCGGGCGACGCGCTGTCGCGCACCTTCCCGGCCTTCCTGAAGAAGAACGGGCTGAGCGAGAGCGACGTGCGCATCCAGAACACCGACCCGGCCGGCAAGATGTCGGCGGTGATCTCCGGGCAGGCCGACGGGCTGCTCGGCTACGCCAGCGACCAGGGCCCGACGATGCAGAACAAGGCGGGCAAGCCGGTGTCGTACGTGCGCTTCTCGGAGTTCGGGCTGAACTTCTACTCCAACGGCCTGCTGGTCGGCGAGCGCAAGCTGAACAGCGACCGCGACCTGGTGAAGAAGATGGTCGCCGCGACCAGCGAGGCGTGGACGGCGGCGCAGTCCGACCAGGCGGGCGCGGTGGCGGCCATGCAGGGCGCCTCCGAGCAGCTGCCGCCGGTGCCGGTGCTGACCGAGCAGTTCAAGACGACGCTGACGCTGCTGAACACGCCCAGCACCCAGGGCAAGGCGCCCGGCGTCAACACCGAGGCGGACTGGAAGCAGACGATCGACGTCTTCCACCAGGCCGGTGTGATCAGCAAGGCCCAGCCGCCGTCGGAGTACTGGCTGGCCGACACCGCACCGCAGGGGTGACCCAGGAATGAGCGAGCCGCGTGGCGGCGCCCGCACTGACGATCGACGGGACGAGCAGCGATGAGGATCATGAGCAAGGCGGAGACAGCGGCCGAGGGGCGGGACCGGGCGACCGAGAACGCCGTGGAGCTCGACGGCGTGGCCGTGCGCTTCCGCACCCGAAAGCGCGACGTGACGGCGCTGGCCGAGGTCTCGCTGGACGTGCCGATGGGCGAGTTCGTGGCGATCGTCGGGCCGTCGGGCTGCGGCAAGTCGACGCTGCTGAAGCTGGTGTCGGGGCTGCTGAAGCCGTCGTCGGGCAGCGCGCGGCTGCGCGGCGACACGGTGACCGGGCCGCGGCACGACATCGGGTACGTGTTCCAGCGGGCGGCGCTGCTGGAGTGGCGCACGGCCAGGCGCAACATCCTGCTGCAGGCGGAGATGCGCAAGATGCCCGCCGAGCAGGCCCGGCGGCGCACCGCCGAGCTGATGGAGATGACCGGGCTGACCGGCTTCGAGGACGCCTACCCGCACGAGCTGTCGGGCGGCATGCAGCAGCGCGTGGCGCTGTGCCGGGCGCTGCTGCACGAGCCGCCGGTGCTGCTGATGGACGAGCCGTTCGGCGCCCTGGACGCCCTCACCCGCGAGCAGCTCAACATTGAGCTGAACCGCATCTGGCGGGAGACGGGCACCACGGTGCTGCTGGTCACGCACTCGGTCGCCGAGGCGGCGTACCTGGCCAACCGGGTCGTGGTGATGACGTCCCGGCCGGGCCGGATCGCGGAGATCATCGACGTGGACCTGCCTGCGGAGCGCGAGTACTCGACCACGGTGGCCACTCCGGAGTTCGCGCGGGTCACCGCCCGCATCCGCGACCTGCTCGGCGCCGGCGCCGCCGCCGACTGACGCGGGTGGGGTGCGGGCGGGCCCGCACCCCACCTCGTCAACACGACTGAACGGCGTTTCCCAACCACACATGTCTCGCCTGACCGGCGCCGCGAGCGCGCCCCTGAGCTTGAAGTGAGTCGAAGGCGCAGCTTCAAGCTCTGGCCGCGAAGCGATGTCGCGCTCGCTGCTCTGGCGATCCGGGTCCGTGCCGCCAGGCCAGGGCCCGAGGTCGCGGGAGCGATGAACACAGCCGTCAGGCGAGAACCCGAAACGCGAAGGCGGCAAGCACGGCGCGCGACCTGAGCCGGTGGCGAGCCTGAGGTGAGGCCCCATGCTCAGGTGGGCGAGGCGATGCCGCGCTCGCTGCTCTGGCGATCCGGGTCCGAACCGCCAGGCCAGGGCCCGGATCGCCAGAGCGATGAACACAGGAGGAACGGGATGGCACGCAGGTCCCTCGGGATCGTCATGAACGGCGTGACCGGCCGGATGGGGTACCGCCAGCATCTGCTGCGCTCGATCCTGGCGATCCGCGACCAGGGCGGGCTGCGGCTGGCCGACGGAACCACGCTGTGGCCGGAGCCGGTGCTGGTCGGGCGCAACGCCGACAAGCTGCGCGCCCTGGCCGACCGGCACGGGCTCACCGAGTGGACGACCGACCTGAACGCGGCGCTGGAACGGTCCGACGTCGAGATCTACTTCGACGCGCAGGTGACCAGCGCGCGGGCGGCGGCGATCCGTGCCGCGGTCGCGGCGGGCAAGCACGTCTACACCGAGAAGCCGCTGGCCGAGGACACCGGCGAGGCGATGGCGCTGGCGCGGCTGGCCGACGAGGCGGGCGTCAGGCACGGCGTCGTGCAGGACAAGCTGTTCCTGCCGGGGCTGCGCAAGCTCAAGCGCCTGGTGGACGGCGGGTTCTTCGGCCGCATCCTGTCGGTGCGCGGCGAGTTCGGCTACTGGGTGTTCGAGGGCGACTGGCAGGAGGCGCAGCGTCCGAGCTGGAACTACCGGGCCGAGGACGGCGGCGGCATCATCCTCGACATGTTCGCCCACTGGCGGTACGTGCTGGAGGACATCATCGCGCCGGTGCGGTCGGTGCAGTGCCTGGGCGCCACGCACATCCCCGAGCGGGTGGACGAGGACGGCAAGCCCTACGCCTGCACCGCCGACGACGCCGCGTACGGCATCTTCGAGCTGGACGGCGGGATCGTCGCGCAGATCAACTCGTCGTGGACCACCCGGGTGTTCCGCGACGAGCTGGTGGAGTTCCAGGTGGACGGCACCGAGGGCAGCGCCGTCGCGGGGCTGCGCCGCTGCCGCGTCCAGCACCGTTCCATGACGCCCAAGCCGGTGTGGAACCCCGACCTGCCCGCCACGGAGAAGTTCCGCGAGCAGTGGCAGGAGATCCCCGACAACGAGGAGTTCGACAACGGCTTCAAGGTGCAGTGGGAGATGTTCCTGCGGCACGTGGCCGAGGACGCGGAGTTCTCGTGGGACTTCTACGCCGGGGCGCGCGGCGTCCAGCTCGCCGAGCTGGGCCTGCGGGCCTGGCGGGAGGGGCGCCGCCTCGAGGTGCCCGAGCTGGGTCGCTGACCTCGCATGACACGCGCGTCGAACCGGTCCGGGCCCGCCGCGGGCTCCGCCGGCGTCCCCGGGCGGACGTGGCGGAACGCGGCGGGCGCGTGGCTGGGCATCGGCACGGCGCCGGGCGCGCTGGTGCTCGGCGCGCAGATCGGCGGGCGGCACGACGGCGTCCTGCCCGTGCTGGTGCTGGTGGCGGGCGGTGTGATCATGGCGCTGCTGCTGGCGTCGGGAGGGCGGCTGGGGCTGCTGCCGCCGCGCGGTGACGGCGTGGCGGTGGCCGCGCTGATGCCGCGGTACCTGCCCGGCCCGGCCGAGCGGGTGCTGACCGGGTTGCTCGCGGTGGCGATGGTCGGCTGGTTCGGTTTCAACGTGGGCCTGGGCGGGGCGGCGCTGGGCGAGCTGACCGGGCTGGCCGATCCGATCGGTGTGGCGCTGCTGTCGCTGCCGCTGGTGGCGGTGCTGCTGGGCGGCAGCGGCCGGTGGAACGCGGTGGCGGTGGCGACCACGCTCACCGCGATCGCGCTGGTGGCGATCGTGGCGGTGCGGCTGGCGCCGCCGGACCCGCCGGTGGTGTGGTCGCGGGCGGGACCGCCGGTCACGCTGGCGGCCGATCTGGCGGGCTACGTCGGGTACGTGTCGGTGTTCGCGGTGCGCGCCCCCGACTTCACGGTGGGGCTGCGCGACCGCCGCGACCTGGCCTGGTGCGTGGGCCTGCTGGTGGTCCCGGCGCTGGCGGCCTCGGTGGTCGGGGCCGGGCTGGCGGCCTCCAGCGGCTCGACCGACGTGGTG
Organism: Actinomadura sp. NPDC047616; assembly: GCF_040642915.1. Taxonomy (NCBI): domain Bacteria; kingdom Bacillati; phylum Actinomycetota; class Actinomycetes; order Streptosporangiales; family Thermomonosporaceae; genus Actinomadura; species Actinomadura sp. NPDC047616. The sequence goes on along the minus strand of NZ_JBEYTB010000006.1, from coordinate 374,885 downwards.
GCGGTGCTGGCCGGGCCGCACGGGCTGCCGGTGGCGAACCTGTTCGTGGCCGCGTCGGTGATCGCGCCGACGCTGGCGACGGTGCACTCGGGGGTGTTCGCCGTCCAGCGGTTCGCCCCGCCGCTGCCGCACGCGCCGGCGGTGCTGGCGATCGCGGTGCCGGGCGCCGTGCTGGCCGCGCTGCGCGTGGACCAGATGCTGCTGTACTGGCTGACCCTGCTGGCGGCGGTGCTGCCGGCGCTCGTCCCCCCGATGGCGGCCGAGGCGGCGCGGCGACGGCGGGGGCACGCGGCGCGTCCCGTCTCCACCTGGCTGTGGGCGCCCGCGGCGGGCACCGCGCTGGCGCTCACGCTCGCCGGATTCGCGGCGGCGGCCCCGGCCGGACTCCTGGTTTCGGCTGTGGCGACCTTGGTGCACCACCGTGTCCGAAATCGGCCACACTCCCAACCATAAATTCGTTCTTGACGGACCGGATCTCCGCTCGTACGTTCTAGAAAGCGCTTACAGAAAGCGCTTTCACCTCTACTCCCACCCCCAGGACGGCCGGAATGACAAAAATCCGCTGGTCTCCTCCGACACTGGTCGCGCTCGTCACGGCACTGTTCGCGTCACTGGTCGCCGCGCTGCTTGCGGCCCCGCCGCAGGCGCGGGCGGACGACCCGATCGTCGACCCCATTCCCGAAGACCCCGTACCGTCCGGAATCGGGCTGGTGCTCAAAGAGGTCGCCCAACTCCCCCAGTCCACCCCGACCCCGGCCGAGATGGTCACCGACCCGCGGCTGAAGCGGCACAACCGCATCAACTACGTGGGCGAGGTGCCCGACCACTCCGGCCGCCTGTACGTGCCGGACCTGAACGGCAACCTGTACTTCCTGGACAAGAAGACCTACCGGCAGAACGTCTACCTGGACGTCAAGGCGCAGTTCCCCGACTTCTTCTCCGCCCAGGGCCTCGGCCAGGGTTTCGGCTTCGTCGCCTTCCACCCCGACTTCAAGCACAACGGCAAGTTCTACACCGTGCACGTCGAGGCCGGTAACGCGCTGACCACCAAGAAGCCCGACCTGACGCCGCAGCCGAAGACCGCCTACCACGGCATCGTCAGCGAGTGGACGGCCGAGGACCCGGCCGCGCAGACCTTCAGCGGCACCCACCGCGAGCTGCTGCGCATCGGGTTCGCCGGGCGCATCCACGGCATCCAGCAGATCGACTTCAACCCCAACGCCCGGCCCGGCAGCGCCGACTACGGCAAGCTCTACCTGGCGGTCGGCGACGGCGGCAACGGCAACGTCGGAGACAACGGCGGCGACCCGCAGAACCTCGCCGTCCCGCAGGGCAAGATCCTGCGGATCGACCCGGCCGGCGACAACAGCGCCAACGGCAAGTACGGCATCCCCGCCGACAACCCGTACGCGAACCGCGACGGCGTGGTCAAGGAGATCTACGCCAACGGCATGCGCGACCCGCACCGGTTCAGCTGGGACACCGGCGGGCAGAAGCGCATGTTCCTCGGCCACATCGGCGAGCACGCCATCGAGGCCGTCTACGACGTGCGCCCCGGCGACAACTACGGCTGGAGCGAGCGCGAGGGCGCGTTCCGGTTCGACAAGAACGACCGCTGCTACCTGCACCCGCTGCCGGCCGACGACGCCAAGTACGGCTACACCTACCCGCTGGCGGCCTACGACCACGACCGTCCGCCGAACGTGTCCTGCACCTCCGACAGCGGCAACGCCATCTCCACGGGCTTCGTCTACCGCGGCGGGAAGCTGGCGGACCTGCGCGGCAAGTTCCTGATCACCGACATCGTGAACGGCAAGCTCCTCTACGCCGAGGAGAAGGAGATGCAGCGCGACCCGTCCGGGAAGAAGCGCGCGCAGCTCTACTCGATGGCCGCCTACGACACCGAGGGCAACCCCGTCACGATGCAGCAGCTGGCCGGTGACGCCCGCGTCGACGCGCGGTTCGGCCAGGACGCCCAGGGCGAGCCGTACCTGCTGGCCAAGGCCAACGGCAAGATCTGGAAGGTCGTCGGCACCCGGACGTTCGCCGACTGCCGCACCACCCCGGTCCGCGTCGACCACGCCACGTCCGCCAAGGACTGGACGCCGGTCACCCCGTCCAAGTGGCGGTTCAACGGCCGCGAGGTCGTGCTGGCCGAGGCGGGCTCGCAGCGTCCCGGCCCGCGCCGCCCGTACGAGTACGCCGTCCTGTCCAAGGGCCCGGCGCTCGGATCCAGCGAGATCACCGCCGAGGTCCGGCTCGACACGCCGGTGTCGGTCAGCAACCGCGACGTGATCATCGTCTTCGGCTACCAGTCCGACACCCGCTTCTACTACGCGCACCTGTCCAGCGACAACACCATCTACCCGCACAACGGGATCTTCGCGGTGAACGACGCCGACCGGCTGCGCATCGACCAGCAGTGGAACGGCAACCGGCTCGTCCCGCACGGCGCGGCGCCCGCCGTCACCGACGCGGCGTGGCACGACGTGCGCGTCAAGCACTGCGCGGACACCGGCGAGATCGCCGTCTACATGGACGGCTCGAAGCGCCCGCTGATGACGGCCGTCGACAAGACGTTCCGCTCCGGCCGCGTGGGCTTCGGCTCGTTCGACAACGTCGGCAGCCTCCGGGACCTGACCGTCACCGGAACCCGCGCCGAGTAACCCCCGAGTACCGGCACGAACGCACGGCCGCCTTCCGACGCTCCGGCGGTCGTGCGGCCGGCCCCGGGCGGGCGCCACACCTCCCTCGCCCGCCCGGGGACGCCCCCTTCGTCCCACGGACACTCCCCGCCCCAAGGAGAAGACGATGATCGTTCGCCGTATCGCGGTGGCGGCGCTGCTCGGCGGCGCGCTCGCCGCGGTCCCGGCCCAGGCCCAGGCCGACGCGGCGTCGGGCAAGGGCCGCCCGGACGTGTTCCCCAGCCTCCGGCACGGCCTCGTGGCGCACTACGACTTCGAGCACCCCGTCCAGGGCGCGCCCGCGCGCGAACGCGACCTCGGCCCGTCCGGCACCGACATCGACCTGGTCAACGGCGGCGCCGCCATGCGCGTGCCGGACGGCGCGCACCGCGGCAGCAAGGGCTCGATCCAGCTCGGGCAGGTCAACCCGGCCGTCCCGGGCAACGACGACTGGAAGGCCGGGATCTACTCCGAGTCCGGCGTGCCGACGCTGCGCGCGTTCAACGCCACGCGCGGCGCCACCGTCCTGGGCTGGTTCAAGATGACCGGCACCAACCCGAGCCCGAACTCCAACACCGCCAACCCGGACGACAGGTACAACGCGACCGGGCTGGCGGGCGTGCTCAGCGGCAACTCCAACGGCCACGACGTGCGCGCCCTCCTGGAGATCATCGACGTGCAGGGCCAGCAGCGCGTCGTCGCCCTCGGCCGCCGCATCGACACCGGCAACTCCCAGACGTTCGCCGCCGGCGAGGACTGGCAGAAGATCCTGCCGCTGAACACCTGGGTGTTCCTGGCCGCGACGTTCGACTTCGACAAGGGCACCATGGCCCTGTACAAGGACGGCAAGCCGCTGCCCGGCTTCTACACCCGCAGCGACGACCCGTGGGCCATCGGCAGCACCCCCGGCCCGCACACGACCACCGCGACCGACCCGCGCGGCATCAAGATCGGCGGCAGCTTCCCGCAGAACACGCGGGAGCAGAACCCCTGCAACTGCCGCATCGACAGCGTCATGCTGCTCGACCGCCCGCTGACCGCCTGGGAGATCGAACGGCAGTACCACCTCGTCGCCGGCAAGTAGGCGCGACCGAACGTCCGGCCCGGCCAGCGGAGACGCCCCCGCTGCCCGGGCCGGTTCCATGTCCGTCCGGCGGTCAGCCCCCGCCGGGTTGCCCGACGCGGCGGGCGACCTCCTCCGCCAGGCGGTCCAGCGAGTGCCGCAGCTCGCGTTCGGCATGGTCGCGGGCCCGCGACGCCCCCGTCGCCTCCGGCTGGTCACCGAGGAACGACAGGTGCACCACCACCTCGCTGGTGCCTCCGGGGTGGTCCATGACCTGGAGCCAGCCCGTGTAGTCGGGCGTGCCCCGGCTCCCCCACTCCAGCCGGAACTGCTCGGGCGAGGTGCGCATGACGCCTTCCCGGTCGACGCCGTAGGCGTGGTCCTCGGCCTCGGCGACACCGGGGGCGATCTCGTGCACGTCGATCTCGCCGGGCAGCCACCGGTGCATGGTCCCCGTGTCCGCGGCGATGTCGAACACCACGCGGCCGTCGGCCGGCATGGTGCGGCTGGCCTCGTACTCCATGGCCCTCACTCCCGGGTCTGGACGACGTACCGGGGTATCGGCTACCCGGGAATATCCGCCCTAACCGGCTCCCCCGCCCTGCCTGATCACATCCACGCGGTCGAACCCCTCCTCCACCGCCGGGGGGACGAGCCGTTTCCTCGCGTCGAGCACCCCCACCTCCGGCACCCGGGCCCGCCCCGTCCGGGCGGCGTTGCGCTCCAGGCACACGTTCAGCGGCACGTCGAGGAACACGGCCCGGACCGTCGCGCCGTGCCGACGGGCGATCTCGATGATCGGCGCCCTCTCCTTCGGCGACGGGTTGGTGTTGTCGACGACGACGTTCCGTCCCTCGCCGAGCAGTTCGTGCAGCACCCGCCGCTGGCGCGCCTCGCGTCCGCGGGCGTTCGGCCAGTGGTCCTTGCTCACGACCGCATGCGTCCGCGCCAGATGCGCCGCCACCCAGGTCGTCTTGCCGCATCCCTGCAACCCGACCATGACCACCACGTCGGGCCGCACCCTCCGGAACCCGCTTCCGGCCTAGTCGCCGCCCGCCGCGTCCGCGAGGATCTCGGCGACCTTGCGGGCGGTCTCGGTCGGCAGCGGCACCGGGTGCCCCCGCCAGCGTCGCGCCGCCACCATCGCCGCCGCCCCCGCCCCGCCGCCGTACGCGGCGGCCGCCACGGCCGCGGCGAGTTCGGGCCGCAGCTTCTTCTCCAGCAGCAGAACGCTCAGCCGATACGAGGCCGCGGTCGCCAGCGCGCCGAGGGTCCCCGCCACCATGCCCATCTGCACGGCCGGCAGCCGGCGCTGCGCCTTGTCCCACATCTCCCGCTGCGCCGCTTCGGCCACGTCCCGCGTGATCTCCATGCTCTGTTCGAGCACCTCCTGCGGGGCCTGCTTTGCCATGCCCTTTCCCTTACCCACCCCCACGCCCCTAAGCATCCCCACCCCAACCCACCCCCCACCAACCCCCCACCAATCCGCCGCGGCCAGGCCCACCATCCCCCCAAGCGGCCGTACTGCCGACACCACGACGCCGATCCAGGCCGACGACACCCCGGTCGGTCTCGCAGCAGTGATCTGCTGGGCCGTACGCCGATGGCGTCGTTGACGACGTGGTGCGCAAGCCCGTCGACGGCGGCGGCCCTGGCCAAGGCGGTCCGCAGGCTGCGCACGGCCGGCCCACGCGGGTGCAATCAGCGCTCGCCCGGCCTCGGCGAACCGGGGTCCGCGGATCAAGCCTGCACGACGCTATTTCACCCTGACCAGCACGACGGACCAGTCGGGGCTGCCGGCGTCCTCGACACGGTCGATCTTCCACGTCTGGTCATAGACGGGGAACGTGTCGCCGGGGCGCAGGTCGAGAACATGCTCCTCGTCGGTGGCGGCTCCAAGGCGAACGGTGAGGGGATGCCCCTCCCGCGCATCAACGCCGATAACCCCGAAGCTGGCGGGCTTTCCCGCGACCTCGGTGTTGGCCTGCAGGTGGGGGCCGAGCCATATCTCTTCACGAGCCACGATTACTCCAGAGTGATGTAGCGAGGTTTGAAGTAGGCCTTGAAATCCCTGATCCCCATCGGACGGGGATGGTGTGCGTTCCAGGGGTTGCGGAGATGAATCATGCCGCGCTCGTCGACCTTGGTCACCTCATAGGCATGACCATCCGCCAGATTGTTGGGGAGAAATGACTCGTCCGGCCGTTTGTCACGCGTACCGACCAGTACCGGCTTGCGGTCGGCCAGTCGCCGACGGAAGTCCTCAAGCAACTGCTTGTCGGGAGTTCGCCCCTGGCTGTCGTACTCGGGAAACTCCACGCTCCGGGCCGGCCGGCCGGTGAGCTGGGTGAGCAGCTCGGCGCGATCGCGGGGCTTGCTGCCCTGATTCAGCCGGACATACCCGGTCGGCGGCTCTCCGGTTTTCCCCTTGGCTTCCCACAGACGGTTCTCCATGGCACGTCGCTCGTCGTGCCACGTCCGATCGCTTCCGGCGATGGCCTTCTCCAGCACAGGCGCCCACGCGGCCTTGGTCTCGACCGAATCCGCGAAGGCCGGCATGTGCGGCTTGGCGTCGAAGACCGGGAGTTCTGGAGTGACGGTCAGCACGATGGACCGCCCGGTGGGTTCGTAGCGCCTCTTCGAGGGAGAGAACCGCGTCTCGTGGAGGCGCACCTCGTAGTTGCCGTCATCGGTTTCCCGAACGCAGTCCCGGATCGCTTCGGGACGATGTCCGGCTACCGCACCGAGAGCGGCGATGATGCCGCAATCGTTGAGCCTGCCCTGTTTGGCCTGCTCGCGCACAGGCTCACCGTCGAACAGCGGAGTTCGCGTTCCGTCAGGCCGTTCCAGTGGAGTCCCGTACCGATCCGGCACCTTCTCAGGTTTCTCTCTGGGATCCTGAAAGGCTGGCCGGTCGATCGTGTCAGTCAACTCTCGGGGGTCGTCGGCATGCTCCGACCTCCCGAGAATCTTCCTGCCGAAAACTCGATTGAACCGGTCGGATAGGCTGCCCTCCACGTCATGCTCGTCCCCATCGGCTGTCCGGGCGTCATCATCAGGCATGCCTTCCCCGGACATCTCCCTTCGGGGCGGCTGGTCGCCTTCCGCTTCTGTACCGGCCTCCGGTCGCGCCTGATCGCCTTGGCGATCCCCCTGTGGGGCGGCTTGGCGGGCGTCGCGGTTTTCGGTGCGGGAGGCACCGTCTCGAGGTCCGCGTGCTTCCCCGGTTCCGTGTGCCTGGCCGGGTGCATCGCCCTCATTCTGGAGCGTTGCCTCGTCATTTAGATCGGACCATTCGTCGGTTGCCTGTGGCCCGTCCCCTGGCGCACCGGGACGCGCAGCCGGGAGCGCGGATCCCCTATCCGAAGCCGGCCGCTTTCCGGCGGGCGCCGCCGTGGTGTCTCGCCTGAACGTCCCTGCGTCTTCCGGATTCTCCGGAGGTGCTTGGGCGGCGGCCCTGCTTTCGGCGCGGGAGGGCTGCCCTGGTGCCCCTGGCCGGTCAGGAGGAAGCGCGGACGGCTTGTCCGAAGCCGACGGCTTCTTGAGGTGTTCCACCTTGGAAGCCCTCTGGCTGGTGCTCGTGCCAGCACGATCCCCGGGGGGAGCTTGGGCGGCGGCCCTGCTTTCGGCGCGGGAGGGCTGGCTGGGAGAATCCGGTTGGTCGGGCGGGGGCGGCGGCGGTTTGTCCAGTTGCGGATTCTGGACCGGCTCGACGCGAGTGTCAGTGTCTTTACCCGGGCGATCGACGGCCACGTCGTCGGTCCTTTCGAATGCCGGCCGGGGACCATGCCCCATCCCGGATACCTCCGGGCGACTGCGGAGGGACGCGTGCCACAGATTACCCAAGCGGCTTCAGATGGATCTTCGCCTTTCACGGCCGTGCCCTCGTGGACCGGCCCTACGTCCCGGCTGAGCCGTGCCGCCCGCTGCGCAAGGGTGCACTGCCCGAGCGGCACTCGTTGATCCGGGTGATGCAAGGGGAGCTCGCCACGTCCGCCACGTCTCGCCGCAGGCGGATTGGGCGTCGTCTTCGTGGCGCCCGCAGCTGCGGTAGGGCGGACCCCGCGACCCGCCTCGGTGGCCCCTTTGCTGGCAGCCGTCGTGCTCCAGCGGGGTGACGAGAGCGAACGGGCTCGTCAGGGGGCGGGGGTTAGGTGGGTTAGGGCTTGGGCCAGGCGGTCGGTGGGGGTGCGGGGGGACGGGTCGGTGAGGTTGGCCAGGATGCGGACGGCCAGGCGCATGAGAGAGGGGTGCGTCAGGCCCTGGCGGGTGGCCAGGCGCATGATGCGGGGGTTCTCGATCGCGTTGACGAACCAGCGGCCCAGGGTGAAAGGGCCGCCGAGGGACGATCTCAGGGCCTGCGGGTAGGTGTAGAGGACGCGTTCGCGTTGGGACGCCGTCGGGCGGGCCAGGGCCTGGACGATCACGTCGGCGGCGATGCGGGCGGATTCGAGGGCGTAGGTGATGCCCTCGCCGTTCATCGGGTTCGCCATGCCGCCCGAGTCGCCGACGAGCAGCAGGCCGGGGCGGTAGTGCGGCAGCCGGGCGAAGCCCGTCGGGATCGCGGCGCCGCGGACGGGGCCGGTGGCGTTCTCGGGAGTCAGGCCCCATGCGGGCGGGAGCGCGGCCGGCCAGGAGTCCATCAGGCGGCGCGGGTCGTGGTGGGTGCGGCGCAGCAGGGCGACGCCGACGTTGCAGGTGCCGTCGCCCATGCCGAACACCCAGCCGTAGCCGGCGGGCACGACGTCGAGGTGGCATTCGAGCATGTCGTCGTCGTGGCGCGGGCTGCGGAAGTAGCGGCGCACCGCCACGCCGACGGGACGGTCGGCGCGGGGGCGCAGGCCGAGCGCGACGGCGAGGCGGGAGGAGGCGCCGTCGGCGGCGACGACGAGACGCGCCTCGTGGGAGCCGGCGTCGGTGGTGACGCCGACGACGCGGCCGGTGCGGTCGTCCAGCAGCGGGCCGGTCACCCGCGTGCGTTCGCGCAGCACGGCGCCGCAGGCCACGGCGCGGCGGGCCAGCAGTTCGTCGAAGTCGCGGCGGGTGCGCAGCAGGCCGAAGGCGGGGAACGCGGTGCCGTCGGGCCAGGGCAGGTCGAGCGCGCGTCCCTCGGCGACCAGGCGGACGCCGCGGTTGCGCGCCCAGCCGGGGCGGTCCAGGTCGACGCCGAGGGTGATCAGCTCGCGGACCGCGCGGGGTGTCAGGCCGTCACCGCAGACCTTCTCGCGCGGGAACGCGGCCTTCTCCAGCAGCAGGACGTCCAGGCCCGCGCGGGCCAGGTGGCAGGCCGCCGCCGAGCCCGCGGGTCCCGCGCCGACCACGATCACATCGGTCACGGCCCGATCGTTCCCGGCGGACGACCGTTGCGTGACGATGTGACCACATGCGGTCACGATGCCGTGGGATCACCCGCCAGCAGCGCCTCCAGGTTGGCCACCAGCATCGTCTCGGCGTACTCGGGGATGGTGCGGGACGTCGACAGGTGCCGCCGGGCGACCGCGAGCGGCAGGTCCGCGACGATCTGGTACAGGCGTTCCAGGCCCTCGGGGGTGTCCAGGCCCAGCCGGCCGCCGAGGGCCCGCACCTCGGCCAGGACGCGGCGGTTGGCGGCGCGCAGGCGCTCGCGGGTCTCCGGCGGCCAGTTCGGCTCGTCGAAGTCGGCGGGGCTGTAGAGCAGGATGCGCGCGTCGCGCGGGTGCTCGCGGCTCCACACCAGCGTGTGCCGGGACGCGGCGATGACCGCCCGGCACGGCGGGTCGAGCCGCAGCGCGTCGTACAGCCCCTCCTGGAACCGTTCGACGGTGCGCACCCACAGGGCCGCCAGCAGCGCGGGCAGCCCCGGGAAGCGGTGGTACACCGAGCCGCTGGGGGCTCCGGCGGTACGGGCGACCGCGGCGACCGTGACGTTGCGCGGCCCGGACTCCGCCACCAGGTCGGCGGCGGCGTCGAGCAGCCGGTCGGCGTCATGGCGCGGCGGTCGTCCCATGCCGACGAGCGTATAACCGGCCGGTCAGTCCGGCGGGCCGCCCAGCTCGGGGACGCGGTGGCGGTAGCGCTCCAGCAGGTGCCGGTTGCGCTCGTCCCCGCCGGGGACGTTGGCGCTGGTCCAGCACGGCAGGTCCAGGCCGCGTCCGGCGGCCAGGTCGTGCAGCTCGGCCAGCAGCCGCGTCCACGCGTAGGCGGCCAGGATCGTGGAGACGGCGGCGGTGCGGGCCGCGCCCGGCGGGTGGACGACGTCGCCGGGCGGCACGGCGGTGTCGACGACGACCGTGGCGTGGTCGGTGAGCCGGCTCTCCGCCCGCGCCGCGGCGTGCCGGGACGCCTCGGGCGACGTCACGGCGATGACCGGGACGCCGCGTGCGGCGCACTCGCGGGCGATCTCCACGGGGTAGGGGTTGCGCCCGCTGGTGGAGAACACCACCGCCACGTCCGGGGGCGACGGGTCGGCCGCCCGCACCACCGACAGGCCGAGGCCGGGACGGCGTTCGGCGTCGGTGCTGGCCAGGGCGTCGTTCAGCGGCAGGACGGACGGGTCCCACAGCGGCCGCACGCACGCCAGGCCCCCGGCGCGGTAGAACGTCTCGCACACCAGGGCCAGGGAGTGCCCGGCCCCGCCGACGTGCACCAGGCCGTCGGCGGCGATGGCCTCCAGCACCAGCGCGGCGGCGTCGCCGATCGGCTTGGCGGATCGTTCGTCGAGGTCGTCGAGCAGGGCGCGGACCAGGGCGGGATGCCCTTCAGGCATCGGGCGCAGCCTCCTTCGGGGGGTGTGATCGGTGGGGGGTCAGAGCCAGCCCTGCGCGGTGAACGCCTCGCGCAACCGCTTCTCCAGGCCGTCCCGGTCGAGGAAGTCGGTGACCGTGATGACGACGGGCGCCAGGTCGGCGATCTCGGCGGTGTGCATGCCCTGGCCGATGACGACGTCGGGGGTCATCCCCCGGGCGGTGGAGATGTCGGTGTTCTCCACCCGGGCGTCCACGTCGAGCGAGCGCAGCGCGTCCTCGGCGGTCATCTTGAGCATGAGGCTCGACCCCATGCCGACGCCGCAGACGGCGAGCACTTCGAGCCTGCGGTCCAGTGCCATGTTCTCTCTCTCCTTCTCGTCGGTGCCGTGGCCTACGCGCCGGAGACGGCCTCGGCGTCCTTGCCCGAACCGGCGTCCTTACCCGAACCGGCGTCCTTGCCGGCGGCCTCCCCCGCCACCGCCTCGCGGCGGCTCTCCCGGCGGCCGAGGACGACCAGGGTGACCACGGTCGCGGCCAGCGCCACCACCGGGACGGCCCAGACGGCGGCGCCGCCCACCAGCGGGTCGGCGGCCTTGAGCAGCCAGGCGATCGCGTACCAGTCGGGGTCGGCGAGGGTGGCCAGTTCGGGCGCGGTGCGGTCGAACAGGTCCCAGGTGACGGCCTGCCCGACGGCCAGCGTCAGGCCGCTGATCACGCCGCCGATGACCGCGCCGCGCCAGCCCGCCACCGCGTTGCCGAACAGCGCGGCCGCGCCGCCCACGAAGAACAGCATGATCATCGGCGGGGCCAGGGTGAACCAGCCGGCCGCGGCGAACCCCGCCAGGCAGGCCAGGAACACCGCCAGCGCGGACACGAACCCGATCATGACGGCGGTGGGCGCCACGGGGAAGACGGTCGGGGCGTCCAGCGCGGGCCGGGTGCCGGGGATCACCCGGTCGCTGAAGCCCTTGAACGCGGGCACGATCTCGGCCAGGAACATCCGCACGCCGAACAGCAGGATCGCGATGCCGCCCGCGAAGCGCAGGCCCACCAGCAGGCCCCACACCCACGGCGACAGCTTCTCGTCCATCTCGGCGGCCAGCTTGGTCACCACCGCGTCGTCGGCGAACGCCACCGCCGCCAGCATGATCACCGAGATGATCAGAGCGGTGCTGACGTTGATGTCCTTGAAGAACGACAGCTGGCGCGGCAGCTTCAGCTTCTCGGTGTCGTGCCGTTCGCGGTCCCCGAAGGGCCGGGCCACGTACCCGGTGACGAGCGCGGCCAGCGAGCTGGTGTGGGCGAACCCGAACCGGTCGTCCGGCATGACGCGGCGCATCAGCGGCCGCATCCACAGCGGCTGCAGCGTCCAGTAGGCGGCCACGAACCCGGCGCCGCACAGCACGAGGGTGAGCTGGTCGGCGTCCGGCGCGATGGTGACCAGCGCCGCCACCGTGACGGTGCTGATCCAGAACATCAGGTGCCCGGTCAGGTACAGGTACCGGGCCGCCGGGAACAGCCGGACGATCACCACGTGCACCAGGAACGCCACGGTGATCACCAGCGCGACCGTGCCGCCCTGGCGGGACAGGAACTCGGCCAGCGTGTGGTCGGCCTTGGGCGGCTCGGTGCCCATGGCGCTGGCCAGCACCGTCTGGAAGCTGGTCAGGCCGCCGGTGAACACCTCCACGCCGATGAACAGGATGACGACGCCGATCGTGGCGCGCAGCGCGCCCGCCAGCACGTCCTCCAGGCGCTTGCGCTGCAGGAGCAGGCCGATCAGCGTGATCAGCCCGATGAGGATGGGCACCTGGCCGAACACGTTGTCCGCCAGGAAGGTGAGGACGTCCTTCACGATGTCCATGGGGGTGTCACCTCGCGTTGTCGGGGACGTAGAGGCGAATGTCGTCGACCAGCGCCGACCCCTCGTAGTAGTTCAGGTGGGGGTCGCCGATGATGAACGAGTCGGGGTAGGCCGAGCCCTTGGGCCAGGTGTGCTCGGTGGTGTGGGTGCCGGCGGGGCCGGTGTGGACGAGCCTTCGGTCGAAGCGCCCGTCGTACTCGCCGGGCGTCTGGTTGTAGTGCCAGATCGGGCGGCCGTCCTCCACGAACTCGTGGCGGACGCGCAGCGTGGTCTGCCCGGTGTGCCGGAACGGGCCGCTCATCTCCAGCGTGTAGCCGGAGTCGTCACGCTCCACCGCGAACCGGTAGGCGGCCTGGGGCAGCAGTTCCGGGCGCAGCTCGACGCTGGTGAGGTGGCCCTGGAAACGCCCGCCCGGCCCGTACGGCCGGTCCATGGAGACGTTCCCGCACGGGGTCTTGATGTAGTACTCGTTGCTGACGTTGTTGTTGGCGGCCTCGCGGAACCTGTCGCCGCGGACGAACAGGGCGTTGACGCCGTTGAAGGTGCCGTCGAAGGTGCGGTAGATCTGCCGCGTCTTGGGGTCGCAGGTCCCGGCGTTCTTCCAGCGGTCGTCGTCGCTGTAGTAGCCGTCCATGATGACCTTGCGCCGGAAGTGGATGCCGGGGTTGCCGTGCGGCGCCGGGGTCGCGTAGTCGAGGATCGTCAGGTAGTAGAACCCGTTCTCTCGCGTGACGTCGGGGTATTCGCACCTGGTCCTGCCGTCCAGCGCGCCCCAGAACGTCCACGGGAAGCGGGTCTTGCAGGGCTCCCTGGTGTAGCCGTTGTGCTTGCCGTCGTAGTCGAACGTGCCGCCGCGCTTGCCGCCGAAGTCGATGCCGCGCAGCGTCATCTCCACGCGGTAGTGCCGGGGCAGGGGACGGGTGGGACGGATCAGCACCCCGGCGTCCCAGCTCGGCTCGGAGATGCGCCCGACCCGCTGCCCGTCCGGCAGCGTCGCGTTCGCCAGGCCCAGCCGGGAGTCGGGACGGCCGTCGCGGTCCTTGTCGACGGCGGCGATCTCGGCGGTGAGCCAGCCGTCCCGGCCGAACGCGACGCGCTTGCGGAACACGTTCAGCGTGGCGAGCTGCCGCTCGAACGCGGGCCCGCTGATCTTTCTCCACGCCTCGCCGTCGTCGTCGAACGCGTCGACGTGCCAGGGGCTGCGCGGCCCGTGCGGGTCCAGCCGCCACGGCGCGCCGTCGACGGTCAGCGGCCGGTCGAAGCCCTCCCGGGCGACCAGCGTCCAGCCCTTGCGTCCGGCGCCGCCGGCCCCCCTCGCGGCGGCCCCGGACGCGGACTCCGCGACGACGGGCCGCGCGGCGGAGGCGGCCGCCATGGCGGTCGCCCCCGCGGCCGCCATGGTGACCTTCAAGCATCTCCTCAAGGGGTGCCCTCCCTCTCCTCGGGCGCTGCGCCTCCCGGGTCGGCGCGGACGAATCGACTGGTATTGACCAATTGGGATCAGTCGCCCGGCGGCCTGAGCTCCAGCTCCAGCCGGTACCGGTCCCCGCGGTACACCGAGCGGACGAACTCCACCGGACTCCCCCGGTCGTCGCGGGTCAGCCGCTCGAACAGGAACGCTGGGGCATGCACCGGCACGCCCAGGACCTCCGCCTCCTCCGGCGTGGTGACGGTCGGCTCGATCGTCTCGACGCCCGCGCCGAGCACGACGCCGTGCTCGCGCAGCAGCTCGTAGAACGACTGGCCTTCGAGGTCCTCGCGGCGCAGGCCGGGCAGCAGCGCCCGTGCCATGTGCAGCGTCTCGATGGCCATCGGCGAACCGTCGGCCAGCCGCAGCCGCCGGATGGTGAAGACCTCCTCCACCGGCGACAGCGACAGCCTGCGGCCGATCTTGGCGCCGGCCGCCTCGACCCGGAACGACAGCACCCGCCCGCCGGGCCGCATCCCGCGCCGGATCATGTCCTCGGTGAAGGACGTCATCGTCAGCGGCACCGCGATCCGGGGCTCGGCGACGTACGTGCCGCTCCCGTGCCGCCGCTCCAGCCGCCCCTCGACGACCAGCCCGTCGATCGCCGCGCGCAGCGTCGGCCGCGACACGCCCAGCTCCTCGGCCAGGCGCCGTTCGGACGGCAGCGCGTCACCGACCTCCAGCGCGTCCAGCATCGCCAGCAACTCCCGCCGCACCGCCCGCCGTTTCGTCGGCGCCGGCTGCCCCCCGTCACCGGATCGCAGGCCGTCCGCGCCTCTCGCCGTCGTTCCCATCGCCACCCACGGTACGGTCGGCCACCCAAGTGGTCAATACCACTTTTCCGTCGGGACCGGCTCAGCCGACCCCCGGCCGCCAACGAGGCGTTTCTTCAGGTCAGGCGCCGCCCCCCTGAGCGGACCGGCCCGCGTCGACGACCCCGCGAGCCGCTCCGCGGACCGCAACGCGGCCGTTTCGCCCCCGTCGATCATTCCCCTCGGGAATATTAACATTTTGACCATATTGGTCATAACGGGCAAATGCTTATATTGAGCATGTTTAGGCTCTCTTTCGCTCGGTCGCGGGAGGCGTCGGGTAGAAGCCCCTCATCGAGCCGGGATCGCGTCCCCCACCTGATGCGGGCCGCCTCCCGCTCGCCCTGGAGGTAATTCCCATGACCGAGACCCCGCATTTCCCGCCGCCCAGCCGGGACCTGTGCGGCGCGATGCACATCCATCGCCATCTGCTCAACGAGAGCACGACCTATCGCGCGCAGCGCGCGCGGATCGAGAACCGGGCGCTCCAGTACAGGACCGGCCGGCGCAGCCCGGTGCACCGGGGCGTGGTGACCATCCCCGTGGTCGTCCACGTCGTGCACAACCCCGCCAACCCGGAACAGAACATCGACGACCGGCAGATCCACAGCCAGATCGACGTCCTCAACCTGGACTACCGGGCCGCCAATCCCGACGTGTCGCAGGTGCCGGAGGTGTGGCGGCCGCTGGTCGCCGACCCCCAGATCGAGTTCCGGCTCGCCACACAGGACCCGCTCGGCAATCCGACCGACGGGATCATCCGGGTCGAGACCGGCCGGGAGTTCTTCCCGGCGGTCGACGACTCGGTCTCCCCTCCGGTGCGCGACCCGGTGAAGGCGAGCGCCACCGGCGGCGCCGACCCCTGGCCGACCGACCAGTACCTCAACATGTGGGTCTGCCAGCTCGGCGACGGCCTGCTGGGCTACGCCCAGTTCCCCGGCGGCCCCCCGCAGACCGACGGCGTGGTGATCCTGAACACGGCCTTCGGGAACACCGGCACCGCGGCGTTCCCCTTCGATGGGGGCCGCACCGCGACCCACGAGATCGGCCACTGGCTGGACCTGTTCCACATCTGGGGGGACGACGACGGCGCGTGCAGCAACGACGACCGGGTGTCCGACACGCCCAACCAGGCCGACGCCAACCGCGGGGTGCCCGCCTTCCCGCACATCACCTGCGACAACGGGCCCAACGGAGACATGTTCATGAACTACATGGACTACGTCGACGACCGCGCCATGTTCATGTTCACGGTGGGCCAGAAGGAGCGCATGGACGCCTGTCTCGAAGGCGCCCGGGCCGCGTTCCTGGTCGCGCAGATGCGGCGCGCGCCCGCCGCCCCCGCCCCCGCCGCACAGCCCGCGGCGGCAGCGCAGCCCGCGGCGGTGCAGCCCGCGGCGGCGACGGCCGGCATGGTGAAGCCCGGCGCCAGGCCCGACGGCGAGGTGGAGCGGATGCTCCACGACACCGAGCGGCTGACCACCGAGCTGCTCGGCGAGATCCGCGACATGCTGGGCGTCGTCGCCCGCGGCACCGGCGGGTGACCGGCCGGGCTCGGTCGGGGGAGGAGCGTGGACGCGACGTCCGACCTCACCTTCCCGCCGGGGGCGCGGCAGGCCATTACCGTCGTCTCCCGCACGGCCGACGCGCTGGTGATCGCGAAATGAGCCCGCCCGGTGCTCAGTCCAGGGGGCGTTCGGCCGTTCCCGGGGTGTAGCCGTCCTCGGCCAGGTAGTCGTCGTCCAGGTCTTCGGTGCGTCCGGAGGTCGTGCCGTCCTCCTCGGGTTCGGCGGTCTGCTCCGGGACGTCGGCGTCCATCTCCTCGCCCTGGATGCTGCGGGGCGGGCCGGTCGCGTCCTCCGGCTCGGCGGGGCGCTCGACGGGCGGCTCGCCCGGTTCCTCGACGGGACGTTCCCTCGGCTGTTCGGTCATGGCGTCGCCCTTCCCGTGCGGGACGCGGGCATGCCGGGGAATACGCGGCTTTTCTCTGTATGTTGTACGGAGTTGTTGGCCGATCGGGAGGAGAGCCCATGACCGCCTTTGACGCAGCCGCCGAGTTCGATCGCCAGGTCCGGACGTTGCTGGACCGCGGCCACCCCGAGGCCGCCGGCCTGACCGCCGCCGAGTTCGGCGCCCTGCTCGCCCCGCTGCGGGAGACCGTGACGGAACGGGGCGGGGCGGCGGTGGCGCCGGAGGAGGGGCGCGTTCCGTTCGTCCTGGTGGTGACCAGGGAGGTGGTGCCGGTCGAGCGGGCCGTCGCGCTCACCACGCTGGCGGGCCGCACCAAGCCCGGTGTCGTCGATCGCCACTTCGCCGACGGCGATCTCATCCGTTTCACGCCGACCAAGGAGGTGGAGCTGCCCGACGCGCGCGCCTACGTGCTGTTCGACGTGGAGCGCGGCGAGGAGTTCTGCGGGGCCGTCCCCGAGGACGCCATGGCCGCGATCGCCGACCGCGGACGCACGCCGCTGACGATCGAGGAGGGCATCGCGCTGGTGACGCAGTACCCGGCGGCCCTGGCCAAGAACAAGTGCTTCTCCCTGGGCGGCTCACGCTGCGGCGACCGCCGCGTCCCCGCGATCTGGATCAGTCAGAACGCACCCAAGCTCGGCTGGTGCTGGGCGGGCAACCCGCACACCTGGCTCGGGATGGCCTCCGCCGCCGGGCGCGCCGCCGCCGGCGCCTGAAGCCGGGGCGCGTCGGCGGCCGGGGTGTTGACGGCCGGTCCATAGCGGTCTAGACCGGTAAGGACCGGCAGTTCGATCTTCGCCCCGGAAGGAGCGGGATGCCCCCCAACAGCCGACACCGCATGCTCGCCACCGTCCTGACCACCGCCGCCGGCCTCACGCTGGCCTCCCCCCTGCCCGCGCACGCGCACGCGGACGCGGGCAGGGGCGCCCCCGCGGGATCGTGCGATCCGGCGGCCGTCCTCGGCCGGATGACCGACGCCGAGAAGGTCGGGCAGATGGTCATGGCCATCACGCACGACGGGCCCGACGGCATGCCCGACGAGCAGACCCGGCGTTCGATCCAGGAACTGAACATCGGGTCCGTCATCACCTCCGAGCCGCGCACCCCGGAGCTGGCCGCCCGCTACTCCAACCAGGTGCAGCGGTGGGCGGCCGGCACGCGGCTCGGGCTGCCGCTGCTGGTGTCCGGCGACTTCGAGTTCGGCACCACGCACAACGTGCGCGAGGGCACCACGCCGCTGCCGAACGCGATGGGCCTCGGCGCCGCGCGCGACCCCGAGCACGCGCGCGCCGCCGCGGCCATCACGGCGGCCGAGGCGCGCGCGATGGGGTTCCACTGGAACTACGCGCCGGTCGCCGACGTCAACACCAACCCGCGCAACCCGATCATCGGCGTCCGGTCGTTCGGCGAGGACACCGGCCTGGTCAGCCGGTTGACGCGGGCTCAGGTGCGCGCGTACCGGGCCGCCGGGGTCGTCGCGACGCCCAAGCACTTCCCCGGGCACGGCGACACCGAGCACGACAGCCATCTCGGGCTGCCCTCCGTCGCCTATGACCGCGCGACGCTGGACCGCGTGCACCTGCCGCCCTTCCGCGCCGCGATCGACGCCGGCGCCGACGCGATCATGACCGCGCACGTGGTCGTCAAGGCCGTCGACCCCACGCTGCCCGCCACGCTGTCGCCGAAGGTGCTGACCGGGCTGCTGCGCGGCGAACTGGGCTACCGCGGGCTGATCGTCACCGACGGCATGGACATGGACGCCATCGACGAGAACTGGGGCACCCGCGAGGCCACGGTCATGGCCGTCAAGGCCGGGGCGGACGTCATCATGTCGACCGGCGAGTACGCCACCCACGTGGACGCCGTCGGCGCGCTGCTGGACGCGGTGCGCTCGGGTGAGCTGCCGCGTGCGCGGGTGGACGAGTCGGTGCGCCGGGTGCTGGAGCTCAAGTGCAAGTACGGCGCGTTCGAGCGCAGGTACGTCAGCCCGCGGGCCGCCGAGAAGGTGGCGGGCAACGCGGCGTTCCAGCGGCGCGCCCTGGAGATGGGCGTCGCCGCGACGACGCTGGTGCGCAACGACGGGGGCGTGCTTCCGTTCGACCGGCGGGCGCGCGAGCGCACGCTCGTCGCCGGGGTGGTGCAGACCGAGCAGCTCGCGCGGGCCGTGGACACCGTCGCCGCCGGGCCCGTGACGTCCTGGCAGGCCGCCACGACCGACCCGACCGACGCCGAGATCGCCGAGGCGGTGCGGCGGGCGCGCGACGCCGACCGGGTGCTGGTCGCCACGTACTCGTCCAAGACCCTGCCGGAGGGCCAGGCCGAGCTGGTGCGCGCGTTGCAGGCCACCGGCAAGCCGGTCGCGGCGCTCGCGACCGGGCTGCCGTACGACATCGAGTCCTACCCCGACGTCCGGGCGTACGTCGCGAGCTACGCCACCACCGCGCGCACGCAGCGGGTCGACATGACGATGCACCGGGCCGCGGCCGAGGTGGTGTTCGGCAGGCAGCCGGGCGGGCGGCTGCCGGTGTCCATCGCCGGGCTCTACCCGTACGGGCACGGCCTGCGTTACTGAGCGCCCAGCATGGTGATCCCCGCCGCCGCCCCAGCGCCGCCCGTGGGGGACTGAGGCGGCGCTGGTGCCCGAGGCGGCGGATAAACGGCTCAGTGGTCGCGGTCGAGTACCAGGTGCGCCAGGGCGCGCAGCCCGGCGCGGGGACGCTCGACCGGGGCTGCGGCGTCGAGTTCGGCGAGGGCTTCGGCCTTCAGGCGGCGGGCCCGCTGCCGTGCCCAGGCCCGGCCGCCCGCCTCCTCGACCAGCCGGGCGGCGCGGGCGGCGTCGCCCTCGGGCAGCGGGCCGTCGCGCAGGTAGAGGCGGGCCAGCTCGCCGCCCGCCGCGGTGCCCGACGCCAGCGCGGCCACCACGGGCAGCGACTTCTTGCGGCGGCGCAGATCGGCGTGGACGGGCTTGCCGGTGACGGCCGGATCGCCCCAGATGCCCAGCAGGTCGTCGACGAGCTGGAACGCCAGGCCGATGCGTGCGCCGAACCGCCGCAGCCCCCCGATCTGCGGCGGCGTCCCGCCCCCGTACGCGGCGCCGAGCGCGCACGAGGCGGCCAGCAGCGCACCGGTCTTGTGCTCGGCCATGCGCAGGCATTCGGGCACGTCCACGTCGGTGCGCGTCTCGAACGACACGTCGGCGCACTGGCCCTCCACCAGGTCCAGCACGGCGCGGCTGAGTGTCCGCACGCCCTCGGCCAGCACGCCCTCGGCCGGCACGCGTTTCGCCACCCCGTGCTCGGCCGGCGCGTGCCCGGCGGGCGGCCATGCGGACGGGGCGCCCGCCAGGCTCTCGAAGGCGCAGGCCAGCAGGGCGTCCCCGGCCAGGATCGCCGGGTTGGCGCCGAACACGCTCCACGCCGTGGGCCGGTGGCGGCGGGTGCGGTCGCGGTCCATCACGTCGTCGTGCAGCAGCGAGAAGTTGTGCGTCAGCTCGACGGCGAGCGCGGCGGGCAGTCCGTCGGCGGCGGCGCCGCCGACGGCCTCCGCCGACAGCAGCGCCAGCGCGGGGCGCAGCGCCTTGCCCGCACCGCCGCCGGCGACGGGCCGCCCGTGCTCGTCCAGCCAGCCGAAGTGGTAGGCGGTGACGGCCCGCACCTCGTCGGGCATGCCGTCGACGACCGCGCGCAGGCCCGGGTCGACCAGGGCGCGGCTCCAGGCCAGCACCTCCGCCGCCGAGCGCGGCGCGCCCCCCTGGTGCTCTGCGGCCGGGGGTTCGGCGGCAGCGGGCTCGACGGCCGGGGGCTCGGCGGCCGGCATGGCGGCGCTCACCGGCCGACCTCCACGTTCTCGAGCATGCCCAGCGCGTCGGGCACCAGCACCGCGGCCGAGAAGTAGGTGCTGACCAGGTACGACAGGATTCCCCGCTCGTCTGTGCCGGTGAAGCGCACCGACAGGCCGGGCGACACCTCGTCGGGGATGCCGGTCTGCCGCAGGCCGACCACCCCCTGCTTGTCCTCGCCGAGCCGCATCGCCAGGATCGCGCTGGTGCCCCGGCGGCTGACCGGGATCTTGTCGCACGGCAGCAGCGGCACCCCGCGCCAGGCGCGCACGCGGGCCCCGTCCAGCTCGACCGGACGCGGGTACACGCCGCGCCGGTTGCACTCGCGGCCGAACGCGGCGATCGCGCGCGGATGCGCCAGGAACACCCGGGTGCCCCGGCGGCGGCTCAGCAGCTCGTCCAGATCGTCGGGGGTGGGCGGCCCGCCGTCGGTCTGGACGCGCTGACGCAGATCCACGTTGTGCAGCAGCCCGAAGTCATGGTTGTTGACCATCTCGCGCTCCTGCTGCTCGCGCAGCGCCTCGATGGTCACCCGCAGCTGCTCGCCCACCTGGTCGTACGGGTTGTTGTAGAGGTCGGCGACACGGGTGTGCACACGCAGCAGCGTCTGGGCCACGGCCAGCTCGTACTCGCGCGGCGCGAGCTCGTAGTCGACGAACGTGCCCGGCAGCACCGGCTCGCCCTCGTGACCGGACGCCAGCTCGATGGCGGCCTCACCGTGCCGGTTGTGCGGGGGAAGGGCCGCCGACCGATGCTCCTCCAGGTGGGCGCGCAGCGCGTCGAACCGGCCGGTCAGCTCGTCGATGTCGGCGCGCGGCAGCGTCAGCACCGTGCAGGGGGTGAGCGCCCGGACGGTGAACTCCCAGCGCTCGTCCCCGCCCAGCAGCGCGCGGTCGCCGAAGAACTCGCCGTCGGCCAGCACCCCGAGCCGGGTGAGGCCCCCGTACTCCCCCGCGCCGAGCTTGACGGCCTTGCCGTGCGCGATCAGCACGACCCGGTCGACCGGCCGCCCGGCCTCGACGATCGTGTCGCCGGGCTCGTACACGCGCTGCGCGAACCGTCCGGCCAGGCCCTCCAGGACCTCGCCGTCGTCCAGGCCGCGCAGCGCCGGAAGCTCGGCCAGCTCGGGCGGCACCACCCGCACCTGCCCGGCGCTGACCACGAACGTCACCCGGCCGTCGCCCACCCGGTAGGTCAGGCGGCGGTTCACCCGGTAGGCGCCGCCGGGCGCCTGCACCCACGGCAGCACGCGCAGCAGCCACCGCGGCGTGATGCCCTGCATCTGCGGCCTGGACTTGGTGGTGGTCGCCAGATTGCGCGCCGCCGCCGTGCTCAGGCTCAACTGCTCGACCGTCACGACCTGCTCCTCCCGCCATCACGGATGGACGATCCCGGCCCGGCGGGCCGGGCGCGGCACGGCGGGCCCGGTGCGCCCGCCCGCGCCCCGGCCCGGCGGGCCGCTTCCTGCAAGGGCACGGACGGTTCAGGCGGCCGCGCCGTCGCCGTGCGCGACCTCCACGCTGTCCAGCACGCCCAGCGCGTCGGGCACCAGGATCGCCGCCGAGTAGTAGGCGCTGACCAGGTAGGAGATGATCGCCCGTTCGTCGATCCCCATGAACCGCACCGACAGGCCCGGCTGGTACTCGTCGGGGATTCCGGTCTGGTGCAGGCCGACCACGCCCTGCGCCGCCTCGCCGGTGCGCATCAGCAGGATCGAACTGGTCCGGGTGGCGCTGACCGGGATCTTGTTGCAGGGGTAGATCGGCACGCCGCGCCAGGCCGGGATCTTGTGGCCGCCCATGTCGACGGTGTCGGGGTAGAGCCCGCGCCTGCTGCACTCGCGGCCGAACGCGGCGATCGCACGCGGGTGGGCCAGGAAGAACGCCGGTTCCTTCCACACCAGCGACAGCAGCTCGTCCATGTCGTCGGGGGTGGGCGGGCCGCTGCGGGTGGGGACGCGCTGGCGCAGGTCGGCGTTGGCGAGCAGGCCGAAGTCCCGGTTGTTGATCAGCTCGTGCTCCTGCCGCTCGCGCAGCGCCTCGATGGTCAGCCGCAGCTGCTGCTCGACCTGGTCCATCGGCTTGTTGTAGAGGTCGGCGACGCGGGTGTGCACGCGCAGCACGGTCTGCGCCACGCTCAGCTCGTACTCGCGGGGCTTGAGCTCGTAGTCGACGAACGTGCCCGGCAGCACCGGCTCGCCCTCGTGGCCGGACGCCAGCTCGATGGCGGCCTCGCCGTACTCGTTGCGCGCCGGTTCGGACCCGTCGCTCGTCTGCGCCAGATGGTCGCGCAGCGTCTCGGCGTTCTCGCGCACCTGCCGGAACTCGTCGGTGCTGAGCGCCAGCACCGTGCACGGGGTCAGGGCGCGGTAGGTGTGCTCCCAGTGGCCCTGCTCGTCCAGCAGCGCGGTGTGGCCGAAGTACCGGCCGTCGCCGCGCACGCCGAGCACCGCCTCGCCGCCGTACTCGCCGGCGCCGATCTCGTTGACCTTGCCGTGCGCGATCAGGAACACCTGGTCGACGGGCTGCCCCGCCTCGGCGATCGTCTCGCCGGGGGCGTACTCGCGCTGGGTGAAACGGCCGGCCAGCGCCCGCAGCACCTCCTCGTCCTCGTAGCCGCGCAGCGGCGGCAGCTCGCCCAGCTCCTGCGGGATGACCCGCACGTTCGAACCCTCGATGACGAAGGTCACGACGCCGTCGCCCACGGTGTAGGTGAGGCGCCGGTTCACCCGGTACGCCCCGCCGGACGCCTGCACCCACGGCAGCAGCTTCAGCAGCCACCGCGAGGTGATGTTCTGCATCTGCGGGACGGACTTGGTCGTCGTCGCCAGGTTGCGCGCAGCCGTTGTGGCGAGGCTGAACTGCTGTTCGGTCACGGTCCACCACCGATCCGTTGTCGCCGTCACGGGAACCGCGAATCGTCGGAACGCGCACGGCACACCCACGGAAAACGCGTGGGAAATTGCCGCGGACGCTGCTTTCGGAATGCGCGGCCCGCATCCGCCAGCGACGCTACCCATCGTAATCATTCAAACGCAACGGGACACTTCCCTTACCCCTGCTTTACCTGCGCCGCGATGGCGGCATCCGCCGCGGACGGCATCCCGCCGACCATCGCGGACGTCCCGTGACCGCCACCCCGCCTCGCGTTTCGGCCATGGAAGACACCGAGATCCGACCGTTCCGCATCGCCGTCCCGCAGGGCGATCTGGACGACCTCCGCGACCGGCTGGCCCGCACCCGCTGGCCCGACCAGCTCCCCGGGGTGGGCTGGTCGTACGGGATCCCGCTGGAACGGGTGAAAGAGCTGGCCGAATACTGGCGCACCGAATACGACTGGCGGCGGCACGAGGCTCGGTTGAACGAATTTCCGCAGTTCACCACCGAGATCGACGGCCAGCGGGTGCATTTCCTGCACGCCCGTTCGCCGGAACCGGACGCGCTGCCGCTCATCCTCACCCACGGCCGGCCGAGCACGTTCGCCGACTTCAGCCGGATGGTCGGTCCGCTGACCGACCCGCGCGCGCACGGCGGCGACCCCGGGAACGCCTTCCACGTCGTCGCGCCGTCCATTCCCGGCTTCGCGTTCTCCGGGCCGACGCGCGAGCGCGGCTGGGGACTGGAGCGCGTGGCGCGGGCCTGGGCGGAGCTGATGCGGCGCCTGGGGTACGAGCGGTACGGCGCGCAGGGCAACGACTTCGGGGGGCAAGCCCGTCCCGCGCTCCCCCGTCCCCACCGGCGTAGCCGTGTTCCGCGGGGACTCCACCGTCCGCCGCTTCGCCGAACGCGACAACGAGATCACCCACTGGACCGAGCACGACGAGGCCGGCCACTTCGCCGCCCTGGAGGCCCCGGAACTGCTGACGTCCCTCATCCGGGCGTTCTTCCGCCCCCTCCGCTGACCGTTCCGGACGCATTCGTCTGACGAAAGACGGCCCCCGCCCGGCCGCCGCCGACATGGGGCCTACACACGCGCACACAGGCCCCCGGGCGCGCCGGGCGCGGTCCGTCGAAGCCAGGCTCCCGGGTACACAGGCCGAAAACCTGTCGCGCATGCCTGGGGATGGCTGGTTGCATGCGGGGCATGCGTCGCCGATACCGACGCCTCCTGGTGGGGGCGGACGTCTACTACTGGGGGGCGGGCCACGCTCATGTTCGCGGGCAGGACGACACGGGTCGCCCTCAGACCATCGATTGCCGGGAGGTGCTCACCGTCCGCCGGGAGGGTTCGTCCGGGCTGTTGAACATCGTCTTCCGCGCGGGTCCCGGCCGTCTCGTCGCCGACGGCCTGCTGCACGACGGCGGCGTCGTACGCCGCGACGACGACGCCTACCTGAACCTGCATCGTCCCGGGGTGGTGCGGGCGCTGCTGGACGAGGCGTCGCACCGCGGCCACGGGTTCGACGCCGGGCCGGTCGAGATCGACGGCTGGGAGTTGCTGGACGGCGCCCTGCAGCGCCTGGCGGCCGTCGGATAATCGGGCGTCGTGACCATGAGCACCCGGGACGGGAAGACGCGCCATCTGGTCTGCCACGACTACGGCATGGGCGGGGTGTGGTGGTGGATCTGGGCGGCGTCCCCCGAGGAGGTCGTCACCACCTTCGCCGAGACGGAGGTGGTGACCGACCCCGAGCAGGTCGCCAAGGCCGAGGACTGGGACCTGGACGAGGCCGACGTCGACGATCCGGCGAGGGACGACGTCTCGCTGGAGAGCCTGCGCGCCAAGCGGGAACGGCAGCGCCGCCTGCCGGGCTTCGGCGCCCTGGCCGGCCGCGAGCGCGTCCACCTGCGCGCCCCCGGCGACTGGGATCTGGACTCCGAGGACCCCGACGGCGCCGGCGACGACGGGTTCGCCGACTACGTCTTCCTCACCGAGCACGGCCCGGACGGGCGCCGCATCCGGCAGGTGGAGATCCGCCCGGACGGCGAGGCCGTGGCCTCCGACGAGACGGTGTGGCCCCTGAACCCGCCGGTCGACCTGTACAACCCGGCCCTGCTCCCCAAGGTGATCGACGCCGCCGAGTTCGAGGAGGCGTGGCGGCGCGCCCGCTTCTGGACGGACGCCGACTGGGACTGAGCCCCCTTCCTCCGCGCCCCCCTTCCCCGGCGGCCCCCGTCCCCGGCCTAGCGGGTGCCGAGGTCGAGGCGGCGGGGCCGGGCCGCGGCGGCGCGGCGCGGCCGGGACCGTCCGACGCGCTGGATGGGCACGCCCGCCGTCTCGGGGATCAGCAGGATCGGCGCCAGCAGCAGGGGCTTGCGCCCGATCCGGTCCGACAGCGCGCCCAGCGGTACGATCACCGCGATCATCGCCAGCTCCACGCCGATGGTGATCAGCTGCGCGGTGACCTCGCCGGTCGCCAGGTCGTCGGTCAGGTAGGACGGCATGAACGTCAGCAGCGTGTAGACGGCCACGTTCAGCAGGAACACGATGCCGATCAGGTTGAGGATCATGCGCCAGTTGTGCGCCAGCGTCTCGCGCAGCGGCGAGCGCGCCTTGGCCCCGGCCCGCTCCATCTGCCGGAACGCGGGGGTGTCCTCGATGCGGCTGCGCACGTACAGGCCGACCAGGCCGAGCGGCAGCGCGATCAGGAACGGGATGCGCCAGCCCCAGGAGTGCATGGCCTGCCGGCTGAGCAGCAGGTCGACGGCGAGCACCAGCCCGGCGCCGGAGGCGTAGCCGGCCAGCGTGCCGAGCTCCAGGAAGCTGCCGAAGAAGCCGCGTCTGCGGGTCGGCGCGTACTCGGCGATGACGGTGGCGGCGCCGCCGTACTCGCCGCCCGTGGAGAACCCCTGGACCAGCCGGACGAGCAGCAGCAGGATCGGCGCCGCGACGCCGATCGTGGCGTAGCCGGGCAGGATGCCGATGCAGAACGTCGAGCCGGACATCAGCAGGATCGTGGCGGCCAGGACCCGTTTGCGGCCCAGCCGGTCGCCGAGCGGGCCGAAGAACAGCCCGCCGAACGGGCGCGCCACGAACGCCGCCGCGATCAGCGCGAACGAGCGCAGGGTGGCGCTGCCCGCGGCGTCGTGCGGGAAGAACACCGTGCCGATGATCGAGGTCATCACCCCGGCGGTGAACACCCCGAAGTCGAACCACTCGATGCAGTTGCCCATGGCCGACGCGACCACGGCCTTCTTCACCGCGGCCGGGTCGGCGCCCGGTCCCCCGTCCGGTGCCGTCGGGTCGCCCGGCCCGGCGGGTCCGGCGGGTTCGTGCGACGGCGGTGTGCTCATGGACATCGACGCGATCACCTCCGGCCGGTACACATCCCCGGCACGCGGCGGACCTACCCCGCCATGTCCGGGCTAGCCGGACGATCTGCCGTTGGCGTCGCCGCCCGCGCCCTCCTCCAGGGTGTCCTCCGGGGAGCCGGAGACGTCGAGGTCGTCGGGCAGCTCGGGCAGCCGCTGGGTGCGTCCCGGGTCGCTCTCGATCTTCAGCAGCCCGTCCTCGGGGATCTGCAGCAGCGCCTGGGTGACCTGGGACTCCTTGGTGATCACACCGCTGGCCAGCACGTTGTTGCGGTGCCGCAGCGCGCCGTTCTGGCGCAGCAGGTCGTCGATCTCGGCGCGCAGCCGGGCCATCCGGCGGGCCTTGCGCAGATGCACCAGGAAGCCGCCGACGGCGACGCCGAGGATGAAGCCGGCGAGCAGGGGGATCCACATCGCCGCGGCGGCCGCGGCCGCCAGCGCCACGACGGCCGCAAGAGCGCCAAAGTGCTGTTCCGCCCGGTCCAGGACGGCGTTGACGCGCTTGGGAATCCTCACTCGGCTCTCTCCTCCGGTTCTGCCGCTCCGTGATCCGCCCGGCACCCCGCGCGCCGCGTCCCTCGCCGCCCTCGACCGCCGGGCCGGGGCGACGTCCCGGGCGTCGGCGCCCCGGGTGCGCCGGCGCGCCGGGTGTCGTCCCGGCGGGGACCGGCCGGCCGCGCCCACGCCGGATGGTGTCCGGGCGCCGGGGCGGGGCCGTGGGCGCGGCCGCGGCGTGCCCCTGGCGGGCCGGACGGCGAGGATCGGGCACGCACGTCCGGCGGGCCGATGAGGCGACAACGATGCGGCCGACGCGAGAGGTTCCAGGTCAGGGCGAAGGTCGCGTCGCTCACGCGCCCCCGCGCTACGCAGAAGAGTCGTGACCACGTGGGGCCGTTCGAAACACTAACAGGCGTCCCCCGCCCGCGCGCACGGCGCCCCGCCGACCCGTCCCCGCGCGCCCCGGCCGGACCGCCGCGGCACGGCCCGTCCCGCACCAGCGGGCCGCACCGCGCGACGGCCGCCGGGACGCAGGTCACACAGGTGCCGGGTCGGGATGCGAGGACCCGCCGCGGCCGAATATCGTCACAAGAATGAGCAATCACTTTGACGTCGTGGTCCTGGGCGCCGGCCCGGGTGGTTATGTCGCCGCGATCCGGTCGGCACAGCTCGGGCTGAAGACGGCGATCATCGAGGAGAAGTACTGGGGCGGGGTCTGCCTCAACGTCGGCTGCATCCCCTCCAAGGCCCTGCTGCGCAACGCCGAGCTGGCGCACATCTTCACCCACGAGGCGAAGACGTACGGGATCAAGGTCGACGGCCAGGTCACCTTCGACTACGGCGAGGCGTTCCGGCGCAGCCGCCAGGTGTCGGACCGCCTGGTCAAGGGCGTGCAGTTCCTCATGAAGAAGAACAAGATCACCTCCTTCGAGGGACGCGGCACGTTCACCGACCCCAACACCCTGCAGGTGGCCCTGAGCGACGGCTCCTCGGAGACGGTCACCTTCGGCCACTGCATCATCGCCACCGGCGCGCACACCAAGCTGCTCCCCGGCACGTCGCTGTCGGAGCGGGTGGTGACCTACGAGGAGCAGATCCTCACCTCCGAGCTGCCCCGCAGCATCGTCATCGCGGGCGCGGGCGCGATCGGCGTCGAGTTCGCCTACGTGCTGCACAACTACGGCGTGAAGGTGACCATCGTCGAGTTCCTCGACCGGATGGTGCCCAACGAGGACGCCGAGGTGTCCAAGGAGCTGCAGCGCCGCTACCGCAAGCTCGGCATCGACGTGCTGACGTCCACCCGCGTGGACGCCATCGACGACTCCGGCGACATCGTCAAGGTCACCGTCACCGGCAAGGACGGCACGCAGCAGGTGCTGGAGGCCGACAAGGTCCTGCAGGCCATCGGGTTCCAGCCCAACGTGGAGGGCTACGGCCTGGAGAAGACCGGCGTGGCGCTGACCGACCGGGGCGCCATCGCGGTGGACGGCCGCTGCCGCACCTCGGTGCCGCACATCTTCGCCATCGGCGACGTGACCGCCAAGCTGATGCTGGCGCACACCGCCGAGGCCATGGGCGTCGTCGCGGCCGAGACGATCGCCGACGCCGAGACCATGGAGCTGGAGTACGTGATGATCCCGCGGGCCACGTACTGCCAGCCGCAGGTCGCCAGCTTCGGGCTGACCGAGGCGCAGGCGCGTGAGGAGGGCTACGACGTCAAGGTGGCCAAGTTCCCCTTCAGCGCCAACGGCAAGGCCCTCGGCCTCGGGGACTCCGACGGGTTCGTCAAGGTGGTCAGCGACGCCCGGTACGGCGAGATCCTGGGCGCCCACATGATCGGCCCGGACGTCACCGAGCTGCTGCCCGAGCTGACCCTGGCCCAGCGCTGGGACCTGACCGTGCACGAGGTCGCCCGGAACGTGCACGCCCACCCCACCCTCAGCGAGGCGATCAAGGAGGCGGTGCACGGCGCCGCCGGGCACATGATCAACCTCTGATCACCACGCCGTCCGCCCGGTGCGCCCGGTGCGTCCGTCCCGGCGCACCGGGCGCCGCCGTGTCACCCCCCGGTTCCGGCGCGGCGACGGTGCAACGAATCGCCGCCGCGGGGCCGTAAGACGCAACGAACGCGCAGGTCAACGCAAGGTCGGCGGCTTGGTTCGGGGCCCCTGCGCTTCCTAGGCTTTCGATCATCTGATCCCCCTCTGGGAAGCCTTTCGGGAGACCCGCATGACCCTGTCCCCGGCGATGGAACCGGCGTCCTCGCCACTGCCGGAAAGCGTGGAGCGCGGCGAGCAACCGGAGCGCGGCGCACGCGTCGCGCGGCCGCGGCACTTCCTGATGTGCCGCCCGGAGCACTTCGCCGTCACCTACTCCATCAACCCCTGGATGGACCCGGCGGCGGGCGCCGACGCGGCCCGCGCCGTGGCGCAGTGGGAGGCGCTGCGCGCCGCCTACCTGGGCCTGGGGCACCGGGTCAGCCTGATCGACCCGGTCGAGGGCCTGCCCGACATGGTGTTCGCCGCCAACGGGGCGCTGGTGGTGAACGGCCGGGCGTACGGGGCGCGGTTCGCCCATCCCCAGCGGGCGGCCGAGGGCCCCGCGTACGCCGCGTGGCTGCGCGCCAACGGCTTCCCGGAGGTGCGCGAGCCCGTCCACACCAACGAGGGCGAGGGCGACTTCCTGACGCTGGACCGCCTCATCCTGGCCGGGACGGGGTTCCGCACCGAGGTGGCGGCCCACCAGGAGGCGCAGGAGTTCCTCGGCGTGCCCGTGGTGACGCTGCGGCTCGTCGACCCCCGCTTCTACCATCTGGACACGGCGTTGTTCCCGCTCGGCGACGACAACGTGGCCTACTACCCGGGCGCGTTCTCCCCCGGCAGCCGCGCCGTGCTGGAGCGGCTGTTCCCGGACGCGATCGTCGCCGACGAGCGGGACGCGGCCGTGCTGGGCCTCAACGCGGTCTGCGACGGCCGCAACGTGGTGATCAACGCCGAGGCCACGGGGCTGATCGCGACGCTGCGGCGGCACGGGTACGAGCCCGTCCCGGTCGACCTGTCGGAGCTGCGCAAGGCCGGCGGCGGCCCCAAGTGCTGCACGCTGGAACTGCGGGCGGGGCAGGCGGCGCCGTAGCGCTCAGCGGCGCCCCGGAGAACGGCGCTCCGGGGAACGGCGGCCCGGGGAGCGGCGGACGGCGGCGCGCACGGTGCGGCGCACGGTGTGGCGCAGGTACGGCACCGTGACGCCCTCCTCGGCCAGGCGGCGGCGGGCCAGGGTGCGGCTGCGCAGCAGGCAGGTCACGCCGATGATCCAGATCGGCAGCTGCACCATCCACGCGACGCGGAACGCCTCGGGCGTGAACTCGCGGCCCGGCGACAGCGCGTCCAGCACGAACCCGATCAGCAGGATCGTCACCAGCGCGGCGCAGAACCCGCCCATGTTGACGATGCCGGTGGCGGCGCCCTGCCGGGTCGGCGGGTTGAACGTGCGGGCGAAGTCGAACCCGATCATCGAGCCGGGGCCGCCGAGCGCCACGCACAGCACCAGGACCACCAGCAGCCAGGCGGGCGCGGGCGGCGGCCAGGCCAGCACCGCCGCCCACGCGCCGGCGTTGAGGGCGACGACGCCCAGCACCAGCCAGGAGCGGTGCAGCGGGTGCCGGGCCACCAGCCGCCCGACGTACGGCCCGGACACCATGGTGGCCAGCACGAACACCGTCAGCAGCGTGCTGGCCGACGACGGCGCCATGCCCTGCCCGGACACCAGGTACGGGTAGCCCCACATCAGCGCGAAGACGGTGCCCGAGAACTGGGTGACGAAGTGCGTCCACAGGCCCAGGCGGGTGCCGGGGTGCCGCCAGGCGGCGACGAGGTTGCCGCCGACCTCGGCCAGGCCGGGCGCCTTGGCGCGTTCCTTTCCGGGCGGGGCGTCGCGCAGCACGGCCAGCGCCAGCACGCCGACCAGCACGCCCAGCCCGGCGGCGGAGCCGAACGCGGCGCTCCAGCCGGGGCCGTGCAGCAACGCCACCAGCGGGACGGCGCTGAGCACCTGCCCGGTCTGCCCGAGCAGGCCGGTGAGCTGGGTGACGACCGGGATGCGCCGCGCGGGGAACCACACCGTCACCAGGCTGAGCACGCTGATGAACGTCATGGCGTCGCCCGCGCCCACCAGCACGCGCGCCACGACGGCGGTGCCGATGTCGGTGGTGAACGCCAGCAGCGCCTGCCCGGCGGCCATCGCCAGCGCGCCGCCCGCGACCATGCGGCGCGGGCCGAGGCGGTCGAGCATCAGCCCGACGGGAATCTGCAGCCCCGCGTACACGACCAGTTGCAGGACGGTGAACGAGGCCAGCATCCCGGCGGAGGTGTCGAAGCGGTGGACGGCGTCCAGCCCGGCCACGCCGAAGGAGGTGCGGTGCAAAACGGCCACCACGTACGCGGCCACGCCGACCGCCCAGAGCGTCCACGCGAGGGCGGGTACGCGGGTGTCCCTGGAGGTGAGCGGGGAGGTCGGCGGCAGGGTCGGGGACGAGGCACGCGTAAGGGTTTTTTCGTTTTGCACGTTTACTCACGATAAGGCAGCCTTTCGCCTGCTCGGTGAACGGCGTGTTCCGGCCGTCTTTCACCGGTCTTTCACCGGCGTGCGCGGCGGAGCCACGGGTCAGCGGGCCGGACGGGGCGCGGGACGTGCGCGTCCGCTTGACACCCGGAGACCCGTTCGCCGAATTTGGGAGCGCTCCCATCCCTGGAGGGCCGGTCCCCGTCCGGCCCGGAGAGTGAGCGATCCCACGATGTCCTCACCCCTGAGAACCTCGCCGCCCCCACCCGGCACGGCGTCCCTCGGCGGGACGCCGCTCAGGAGAGCGGCCGCCGCCGTCGCCGTCGCGCTCGGCCTGCTGGTGCTGACCGCCGGCCTGGCGGTGCGCGTCGCGCTCCCCGCGCACGCGGCGACACAACTGTGCGGCGCCACCGACACCCTTTCCGTCGGCGGCGGGCAGTACGTCGCCCAGAACAACATCTGGGGCGCGTCCACCCCGCAGTGCATCACCGTGGACGGCACGTCGTTCCGCGTCGACTCCTCCGGCCACCAGAACAGCACCAGCGGCGCGCCCGCCGCGTACCCGTCCCTGTTCAAGGGGTGCCACTGGGGCCAGTGCACGTCCAACAGCGGGCTGCCGGTGCAGGTCGGCTCCATGCCCGCGGTGACCAGCAGCTGGAGCACGACGCAGACCGGCAGCGGCGCGTACAACGTCTCCTACGACCTCTGGTACAACACCACGCCGACCACCACCGGCGCGCCCGACGGCGCCGAGGTGATGATCTGGCTCAACCACAACGGCGGCGTGCAGCCGGCCGGGTCGCGCGTCGCGACCGGCGTGCAGATCGCCGGCGCCACCTGGGACGTGTGGACGGCCCAGATGGACTGGAAGTACATCGCCTACGTCCGCACGTCCGGCACCTCGTCCGTCTCCGACCTGGACCTGCGCGCCTTCACCCGCGACGCCGTCGGCCGCGGCCAGATCCAGAACTCCTGGTACCTGATCGACGTGGAGGCGGGCTTCGAGATCTGGCAGGGCGGCGCGGGCCTGGCCACGAACTCGTTCTCCGTCAGCGTCGGCGGCACGACCCCGCCCACCGACCCGCCCACGGACCCGCCGACGGGCGACCGGGCGTGCACGGCGAACCTGCGCGTCGACAACTCCTGGGGCAGCGGGTTCACCGCGACGGTGACGGTCGCCAACTCCGGCGCCCAGCCGCTGAACGGCTGGACCGTCGAATGGTCGTTCCCCGGCGGCCAGCGCGTGCAGAACGCCTGGAACGCCACCGTCACGCAGAGCGGGCAGTCGGTGCGCGCCGTCAACGCGGCGTACAACGGCGCGGTCGCCGCCAACGGCGCGACGAGCTTCGGCTTCCAGGGCACCGGGAGCAACCCGGGCACCGCGTCGCTGCGCTGCACGCCCAACTGAGCGGCACGTGCGGCTGAGCCGTACGCCCCGCCGGACGATCTAGGCTGAGGCGCGTGTGGGAACAGGTCCGCGCGCGCCTCAACCGCAGCCGTCACGAACTCGGCCGTCTGGCCGACGACTGGTACCCCGACGACATACCGCGCGTCGCGGGCACCTCGTTGCTGTGCCGCCCGGAATGGGTGCCCGCCACGCCGATCCCCCTGGAAGACCTACGGCTGGTGTGGGACGCGCACCCGGCCCCGCCCGCCGTGGCGGAACCTTCCGACGGGCTGCCGCCGGGCTTCCGCACCTACGCGGAGGCGATGGCCGCCCTGGCTTCTCCCAAGGTGTTCGAGAACCGCCCCAGCTACCGGCTCCTGCACGCCGCCCTGGAGGGCGACCCCGTACTGCGGCTGGGGCCGGCGCAGTACTTCGACGGCGTGAACGTCGGCGAGGCCGTCGCCCATGAACTGGCCGCCTCGTCCCGGGGCCTGCCCCTGCGAACACGCATCGGCGACCCCTGCGACCTGACGCGCCGCCCGGCCCTGGTCGCCATCACCACGCTGACGCTGACGCGGTCCGGCTCGTACGTGCTGCACTGGCGCGACCCCGAGAAGGTCGCCCACGCCGGGGGGCTGCACCAGGTCATGCCGGTCGGCGTGTTCCAGCCCCTCACCGACGAGCGCGCCGACCTGGACCTATGGCGCTGCATGGCGCGCGAGTTCAGCGAGGAACTGCTCGGCACGCCCGAGGACTACGGCCCCGGCTTCGACCAGGAGTCATGGCCGTTCCACCGGACCCTCACCCGCGCCCGCGCGGAGGGCCGCCTACGCGTGCACTGCCTCGGACTGGGCGTGGACCCGCTCACCCTGGCCGTCGACGTCCTCACCGTGGCCGTCTTCGACGACGCGTTGTTCGCCGAGGTCTTCGGCGGCCTGGTCACCGTCAACGCCGAGGGCGACGTGCGGCCGGCCGCCTTCGACGGCACCGTCCCGTCCCCCATGCAGCCCGCCGGCGCCGCCGCCCTTCGCCTGGCGTGGCACCACCGCGCCTCCCTCCTCTGGTAGGCCGTCGCGGCCGGCGTCGGCCAGGTCCTTGAGCTCGTTGAGGGCGTCGCGCAGGTGGTCGACGATCTCGGCGGGGTCGGGGACGAGGTCGCGGGCGGCGACGATGCCCACGTCGACCTGGCCGTCGTAGGAGAAAACGGTGATGTTGAGGCCGCCGCTGATGTCGGTGACCACGGAGATCGGGTAGTAGCCGAGCACCCGGGCGCCGCACAGGTACAGGGGGAACTGCGGGCCGGGCACGTTGGAGATGATCAGGTTGATGGGCCGCAGCGCCGGGGCCGGGACGGCGCGCAGGGTGGGCAGCGCCTGCAGGGCCATGCGGGTGACGGGTCCGGCCAGGGGCGCGGGCAGCAGCCTGCTCACCTGCCGCACCCAGGCGCCGTCGGAGGCCACGAAGCGGCGCTTGGCGGCGTCCATGTCGGCGCGGACGGCGGCGTAGCGGTCGGCCGGGTCGGCGATGTGGGTGGCCAGCGGAGCGGACATGATCGACAACTGGTTGCCCGCCTCGCCGGCGCCGTCGCCGCGGCGCAGCGACACCGGCACGCCCACCACCAGGGGACGGTCGGGCAGCTCGCCGCGCTTGTCGAGCCACATGCGCAGCGCGCTCGCGCACATCGCCATGACGACGTCGTTGACGCTGCCGCCCAGCGCCTGCCGCACCTGCTTGATCTCCGCCAGCGACAGCTCCCCGCAGGCGACCGAGCGGCGGCGGCCGATCGGGCGGTTGAACGGGGTGGGCGGGGCGTTGACGCGGGGGGCGCGCGGCATCTCCTCACGGCCGAGCGCCTGCGCGACCTGCGACATCAGCCCCGCGCCGGGGAGCTGGGAGAGCACGGGGATCTCGTCCAGGTAAGGCGCGGTCCTGGCCATGGTCACGGCACTGCGAACCGGGTGCAGCGCCGCCTTGAGCAGCCCGGTGCGGAGCATGCGCAGCGGGCCGGGAGCGCGCCGGGGCTCGGCGTCGTCGGCGGGCACCTCGCGCGGCACGGGGGACAGGTCCAGGAAGGCGGCGAGGGTCTCGGCGGCCATGACGCCGTCGATGGCGGCGTGGTGCACCTTGAGGTAGACGGCCACGCGCCCGCCCGCCAGTCCCTGGATCAGCACCAGCTCCCACAGCGGGTGGGCCCGGTCGAGCGGGCGTTCGTGCAGCATCGCGACGGCTTCGCTGAGCTGGGCGGGACCGCCGGGGGCGGGCAGGGCGATCTCCAGGATGTGCCGGCGGGGGTCGAAGTCCGGGTCGTCCTCCCAGTAGGGCAGGTCGAGCCCGAGCGGGACCTGGGCGAGCCGCTGCCGCAGCGGCCGGGCCAGGTGGGCGCGCCGCCGGACCACGTCCGCCACGTCCTCCACGGTGAGCCTGCCGCCCGGGCAGGCGGCCGGGTCCAGGATCCCGACCCCGGCGATGTGCGCGTGCGTCGTGTCCGTCTCGGCGTTGAGGAACGCGGCGTCCACGGCGGTCAGCTGGCTCATGCTCGTCGTCCCGTCCCTGTCGAAGTCCGCTGCTCTTCCGAGAGGTATGCCGGTACGGGACGGTACGTCAATGCGCCACCTCAGAAAGTAACGCGGACTTAACAGGGCATTCGTCGCAGTTCACCGGCCTGAAGCATGGAAAACGAGCAATTTTTCTGACCGCATGAGGTCAAGAGATCTTACTGGAATATCAAACGCTCGTTCGGCGAACGGGCCCGAGATCACGCCGTTACGCTGGTCGGTCATGACGGCACGACCACTCACCGAGATCATGGAGGCGGGCTGGGCCCGGGCGCTGGAGCCGGTTGCCGGACGGATCGCCGCCATGGGCGACTTCCTGCGCGCCGAGGTGGCGGCCGGCCGCCGCTACCTGCCCGCCGGAAACCTCATCCTGCGCGCCTTCACCCAGCCGTTCGACGAGGTCAAAGTGCTGATCGTCGGCCAGGACCCGTACCCGACCCCGGGTCACCCGGTGGGCCTGAGCTTCTCGGTGGCGCCGGACGTGCGGCCGTTGCCCGGCAGCCTGATCAACATCTTCCGCGAATACTGCGACGACCTCGGACACCCCCAGCCGTCCACCGGCGACCTGACGCCCTGGGCCGAGCAGGGGGTGCTGCTGCTCAACAGGTCCCTGACGGTGATGCCCGGCAGGCCCAACTCGCACCGCGGCAAGGGCTGGGAGGAGGTCACCGAGCAGGCCATCCGCGCCCTGGCCGCACGCGGCCGTCCCCTGGTGGCGATCCTGTGGGGACGCAACGCCCGCGACCTCAAGCCGCTGCTCGGCGCCGTCCCGTGCATCGAGTCGGCCCACCCCAGCCCGATGTCGGCCGACCGCGGCTTCTTCGGCTCCCGCCCGTTCAGCCGCGCCAACCAGCTCCTCGAACGCCAGGGCGCCCAGCCGCTCGACTGGAAGCTGCCGTAGCCCGCAGGCCCCGTGACCCGCGCAAGCCCCCGTGACTACGCGTCGGGGAGGCGGCGGAGCAGGGCGGCGAACTCGGTGGAGCCCTCCAGGTCGGCGGGCGGCCGCAGCGGGGTGAGGCGGCGCTCGCCATGGCTCCAGTACACGCCGGGCGCGCACGGGTCGTCGGCGTCGTCGTGCATCTCGCGGACCACGTCGGCGAAGACCGGCAGCACCCGGCGCACCGCCGTCGACGTGATCGGGTAGAGCAGCAGCGTGCTGTGGCTCGGCACGCCCACCAGCGCGCCGTACGGATTGTGCCGGGGCAGGAACTGGTCGATCTCGCCCAGCAGCGCCGACACGTACCGGCTGCCGGGCTTGGTGACGACGCGCACGTTCTCGCCGAGCAGCAGCGGCTGCTCGCGGGCCGCCACGTCCGCCAGCTCCCGGTCGTGGGTGTTGGTCACCACGTAGCCGAGGCGGCGCAGCCCGAGCAGCCCGGCCCGCGCCTTGGTCAGCGGGCCGCCGTACCGGGGGTGCTCGATCATCACCATGGCGTCGAAGTGGTCCCCGGCCGGGACCACCACCAGGCCCTCCCGGTCGCGCGGATCCAGCTTGGGCACGATCCGCAGCCGCAGCAGTTCGCGCAGGTCGCCGAACAGCTCCATCTCGCCGATCGCCAGGAAGGCGCGGTCGCGGGCCTCGCGCAGCCACTCGTCCACCAGCCGCGGCCAGGCCGGGCGCGGCGCCCGCGCGCACCGTTCCAGCAGCGTCCAGGTGGAGGCGCGGGCCTCGGACCGGCCGACCGGCACCACGACCTCCGAGGTTCCGCCGTCGAACCAGGCGGTGGGCGCCAGCACCGGGAGCAGGTCCCGGATGAGCGCGTGCGCGTCCGCCGCCGCGTCCAACGGTTCCATGCTCATCCCCCTTCACAGGA
This sequence comes from Actinomadura sp. NPDC047616, assembly GCF_040642915.1. Classification (NCBI taxonomy): domain Bacteria; kingdom Bacillati; phylum Actinomycetota; class Actinomycetes; order Streptosporangiales; family Thermomonosporaceae; genus Actinomadura; species Actinomadura sp. NPDC047616. Next base: position 337,398 of record NZ_JBEYTB010000006.1, on the reverse strand, counting down.
TCACGTCCCTCCCACCATGGCAGAGATGGGGCGTACACGGCGATCCCTCGGTGAATCATCGGTAATTCGTTGGACGGCTGCGGCCGTCACGCCTGATGATCGAAACATGTCCGCGTCCAAGGAAGGGCCCCGGGAGGTCGTGCGTCTCCCCCAGGCCCGGCAGCAGCCCACCCCCGCCCGGGAGCCCGTGTTCCAGGGCGAGCTGGGACTGCCTGTGGTGTTCAACCTGGACGAGAACAACGGCCACGCCGACGTGATGCAGGTCATGGCGCTGCGTCCGTTCGCCACCGGGGAGCACCCGTGGGGGCGTTCCGCCCACCTGGACCACGTGCGCGCCGACGCGCCGCTGCGCCCGCCGACCGCCCGGGTGGTGCGGGTGTCGCGGGAGAAGTCACGGGTGGCGGAGCTGGCCGAGGGCGACGGCTGGAGCCTGCTGACGATCCGCTGGAACACCGGCTCGGCGTACGTGGAGGTGTCGGCGGTCAGCGAGGAGCTGGCCGACTCGGTCATGGACGAGTGCGTCCGCGACGCCGTCGAGCCGCCGAAGGTCGACGAGTCCGCGGTGCAGATGGGCTTCTGGCATCTGGGCCACGGCCCGCAGCGCACCGAGCGGACGATCACCGCGGACGCCTGGGCGGACATCCGCGGCAACTACACCGCGCGCGTCGCCCGCGAGCTGGACCGGGTGATGGGCCTCGGCCGCGACGAGGCGCACGGGCGGCTCCTGCTGCTGCACGGCCCGCCGGGCACCGGCAAGACCACCGCGCTGCGGGCGCTGGCCCGCGCGTGGAGCTCGTGGTGCCAGGCCGACTGCGTGCTCGACCCCGAGGCGCTGTTCGGCACGCCCAGCTACCTGATGCGCGTCACCATCGGCGACGATGACGACGACGAGGGCCGCTGGCGGCTGCTCATCCTGGAGGACTGCGACGAGCTGATCCGCGGCGAGGCCAAGCAGTCCACGGGCCAGGGCCTGTCGCGGCTGCTCAACCTGACCGACGGGATGCTCGGGCAGGGCCGCAACGTGCTGGTGGCGATCACCACCAACGAGGACATCGCGCGCCTGCACCCCGCGGTGGTGCGGCCGGGACGCTGCCTGGCCCAGATCGAGGTGGGGCCGCTCACCCGGCCGGAGGCGCTGACGTGGCTGGGCGACGACGCGGCCGCCGGCGCCGCCGTCCCCGCCGAGGGGGCGACGCTGGCGGAACTGGCGGCACTGCGCCGGGGCGACGGACGCCCCGGCGACGGGGACGCCCCCTCCGGAACGGCGACCGGCTTCTACCTGTAGAGCCCGCGCGGGCCCGGCCGCGGCGCGGCGATGGGCTTGGGCCGGGTGGGGGTGCCCGGGGTCAGCCCGCGGCCTTGGCGAGGGCCTGCTCGATGTCGGCCCACAGGTCGTCGGGGTCCTCCAGGCCGACGGCGACGCGGACGGTGCCCTCCCCGATCCCGGCGGCGGCGAGCGCGGCGGCGTCGAGCTGCCGGTGCGAGGTGCTGGCCGGGTGCATCACCAGTGTCGCGGCGTCGCCCAGCGACGGTGCCAGCGACGCCACGCGCACCGACTCGACGAAGACGCGCCCGGCGTCGCGTCCGCCCGCCAGGTCGAACGACAGCACGCCGCCGTAGCCGCCGGACAGCAGCCGGCCCGCCAGCTCGTGCTGCGGATGGCCGGGCAGCCCCGGGTGATGGACGCCCTCGACGGACGGGTGGGCGGCCAGGCGCCGGGCCAGCTCCAGCGCGGTGGCGCTCTGCCGCTCGACGCGCATCGGCATCGTGACCAGGCCGCGCAGCACCAGCCAGGCGGCGAACGGGTCGGCGGTGGCGCCCAGCTCGACGGCGTGGTCCCACACGCGGCGGTGCACGGCGGGGTCGGCGAACACCGCGACCCCGCCGACGATGTCGCCGTGCCCGCCCATGTACTTGGTGGCCGAGTGCACCACGATGTCGGCGCCGTGGTCGAGCGGACGGCACAGCAGCGGCGCGAAGGTGTTGTCCACGACGGTGGTGACCCCGGCCTCGCGGGCGACGGCGGCCAGCGCGGGGATGTCGGCCACCTGCGTCATGGGGTTGGCGATGGTCTCCAGGTACAGCAGGCGGGTGGTGGGGCGCAGCGCGGCGCGCACCTCGCCGGCGTCGTCGCCGGAGACCTCGCTGACCTCGACGCCCCAGCGTTCGCGCAGGTCGTGCAGCAGCGCCCAGGTCCCGCCGTACAGGCCGGACTGGGCGATCACGTGGTCGCCGGTGCGCAGCAGCGCCATCAGCACGGCGCTGATCGCGCCCATCCCGGAGGCGGTCGCGTACGCGCCGGTGCCGCCCTCCAGCTCGGCCACGGCGTTCTCCAAGGCGCGCACGGTGGGGTTGCCCATGCGTCCGTACAGGTACGCGGCGCGCGGGCCGTCGAACGCCGCCGCCAAGGCGTCGGCGTCGTCGAAGGCGAACAGGTGCCCCTGGTAGAGGGGGACGTTCAACGGCCGGCTCCCGACAGGTGTTTCGACGGTCGGGTGGACGGCCCGCGTCTGCGGACGCTGCGCGTTCGTTGGCTGTGCGTTCGTCGGGTGTACGTCGCTCATGTCACCAGGGTGCGGGCGGGACGCGCGGCGTCGACAGATCCAATCGCGAAGAGTGGCCCGGGCCGCGTCCCCGTGAACATCGCGGCGCCGGGCCACCGTCACCGGCCGGGACGCCCCGGACGCCCGGAGAGGCCCGTCCCCGATCCCGCTCCGGATCGCCAACCCCGCGAAGACTCACCGGAGCCGGCCGAGCCGGACGCCGCGGGCCGCCCACGGCCGGAGTACCGAGCATCACCCGGCGGCGGCCGTTTCCACATCCGGGACAACACCGGCAACCGACCCGGATTCCTCTACGAGGTGGCCGGATCTCGTCCACGTAGGTGGTGGGACTCAGCGGGACGCGGCGGCGAACAGCCGCCGGTACGCGCACCGCAGACCGGGGAGATCACTGACCGGTTCGGGGAACACCATCCGCACGTCCGCTGTCCACGGCGCCGCGCCGTCCCCCTCCCCGGGGTGGGCGCAGCGCAGCCACATGCCGTGCCGGTCCAGGGCCAGTGGCCGCACGGTCGCGGCGCGCCCGACGGCCGCGAGCCCCTCGTTGCGGGGCGCCTCGTGCCGGGGCGCCGCCCGGGTGGCGACCAGTCCGCGCAGCAGCGTCGCCAGCTCGTCGCGGTGGAAGGCGTCGAGGTGGGACAGCACGCCCGCCTCGACGGCCACGAACGGGTCGGGCGCGGCGTCGGCGTAGACCTCCGGTTCGACGGCGGCGCCGCCCCAGGCGTCCGCGATCTCGACCTCGGCGACCTCCAGCGCCAGCAGCGTCCACGGCTCGGCCCCGTCCAAGCCCCGGTCGCCGGACCGGATGCCGAGGACCTCGGGGCGCGGGTGCAGGCGTGCCAGCACCGCCGCCGCGTGCGGGCGCTCGGCGGCGGGGACCTCGGTGACCCAGCCGTGCAGCCAGGCGCGTCCGCGCACCCGGTCGGGGAACGGCACCGGCGCCACGTCGCCGATCTGCAGGATGGCGGGCAGGTCGGGCTCGCCGCGCAGGGCGGCGACGACGGGCGATCCGGTCTCGACGAGCAGCAGCGGGCGGCCGTCGTGGTCGGTGGCGTGCGCGGGCACGGGGGCGTACGGCACGTCCGGCACCGTCAGGACGCCGTCGGCGATCCCGTAGGCCAGGGTGCGGGCCCGCTCCCCCGCCGTCGGACGGGGCGTCCGGCCCCGCCGCCTGGGGTGCGCGTCCGCCCGGTCGTGTGGCTGCTCGCTCACGGCCCCTCCTTGACGCTGTAAGTTAGGGTTACCTAAGTAAGGCTTACCTAACCACCCGAGGAGCACCGTGAACAACCCCCGACCCAAGATCAAGATGTCCCGGGCGCTCGGCATTCCGCTGACCCCCAAGAGCGTCAGGTACTTCGAGGCCCGCCCCTACCCGCCCGGCGAGCACGGCCGCGGCCGCAAGCAGGAGTCGGACTACAAGCTGAGACTGCGCGAGAAGCAGCGGCTGCGCGCGCAGTACAACATCCGCGAGACCCAGCTGCGCAACGCCTTCGCCAAGGCCGCCAAGGTCGAGGGCAAGACCGGCGAGGCGCTGCTGGTGGACCTGGAGCGCCGCCTGGACGCGCTCGTCCTGCGGGCCGGGTTCGCCCGCACCATCTACCAGGCCCGGCAGTTCGTCGTGCACCGGCACGTGCTGGTGAACGGACGGCGCGTGGACCGGCCGTCGTTCCGCGTCCGGCCCGGCGACGTGATCTCCATCGCGCCGCGCAGCCGCGACACGGTGCCGTTCGCCGAGGCGGCGGCGGGCGCGCACGCCGACGGCGTTCCGCCGTACCTGGAGGTGCGGCACGAGGCGCTCGTCGCCCGCCTGGCGCGGCTGCCCGAGCGCGCGGAGATCCCGGTCATCTGCGACGAGCAGCTCGTCGTCGAGCACTACTCCCGCTGAGCCCCCGGCCGGCCCCGGGACTGGACAGGCGTCCGCCTCCATCGGTTAGCATCAACCTAGCGATTGCTTGGTGATCGATGGAGGCCAGGACATGATCGAATTCCACCCCATGACCCGGAACATCGGCGCCGAGGTCACCGGCGTCGACATCGCAAAGCCGCTCGACGAGGAGCAGGTGCGGACGATCCGGCAGGGCCTGCTCGACCACATGGTGCTGTTCTTCCGCGACCAGCACATCACCGACGAGCAGCACGTGGCGTTCGCCAAGCGGTTCGGCACCGCCAACCTGCCGCCCATGGACGTCTCCGGCAGCGCGGTGCACGTCCTGGACCAGACCGACCCCAAGGGTGAGGGCGGCGACTCCTGGCACAGCGACAACACGTTCATGAAGACCCCGCCCATGGGCTCGCTGCTGCGCGCGGTCATCCTGCCCGAGGTCGGCGGCGACACCCTGTGGGCCAACATGTACCTGGTGTACGAGTCGCTGGCGCCCTGGCTGCGGCGCCTGTGCGACGAGCTGTACGCCGAGCACGACCTGACCATGTCGGTCACCAAGGCGATCGACAAGGGCCACCGGCTGGACCTGCGCGACATGCAGGAGAAGAACCCGCCGGTGGTGCACCCGGTGGTGCGGGTGCACCCCGAGACCGGCCGCAAGGCGCTGTACGTCAACCGCTCGTCGGTCACCCGGCTGGTCGGCCTGTCCCGCCGGGAGAACGAGCAGATCCTGCCGCTGCTGTTCGACGCCGTCCGCGACCCCCAGTTCCAGGTGCGGCTGCGCTGGCGCGTCGGCACCCTGGCGTTCTGGGACAACCGCCCCACCCAGCACTACGCCGTGGCCGACTACACCCAGCGCCGCAAGATGCACCGCGTCACCATCAACGCGCCCGCCGAGATCGACGACGGCGTGCCCAAGGGCCCCGGCGGCGTCACCGGCGCCGACGCCCCCGCCGAGACCGCCGCCGCCCGCTACCTGTGACCCGGCGGCCTCAGCCGAGGCTGCCGAGTTCGCGGCGGGCGTGCTCGCGCAGGACGGCGAGCGCCTCGACGAGCTGACGCCGCCGCTCGGGCGCGAGCGGCCCGGCGAAGTGGCGGTCCAGGGTCGCGGCGTGCACCCGGAGCGCCTCGGCCAGCTTGGCGCGACCGGCGTCGGTCAGCTCCACCAGCTGCCGCCGCCGGTCGCCGGGCGCGGCGTGCCGCCGCACGTACCCGGCCGCCTCCATCCGGTCGACCAGCCGGGTCATGCCGCCGCTGGTGAGGATCATCTGCTCGGCCAGGCCGCCCATGGTGAGCGGGCCGTCGGCCTCCGACAGCCGCAGCAGCACCTCGAACGCCACGTGCCGGATGCCGCAGCGGCGTTCCAGCTCCCGGCCCGCGATGCGCTCCAGCAGCGCCGCCGCGCCCAGCAGCGCGCCGAACTCGCGGACCACCCCGTCCCTCTCCGCGGTCGTCCCCATCCCCGCCTCCTCCCCCGTCCTGCCCGCTGACAACGCGCGTGCGCCCCGTACGGCTTCCCGCACGGGGCGCACACTGCCACAGCGCCGGCTCAGTTGCCGTCGCCGGACTTATCGTCCTTGCCGGACTTGGCGTCCTTGCCGGTGGAGGTCGCGCTGGGCGACGGGGACGGCGTGCCGCCCGGCACGTTGCCGAGCGTGCCGCCGTCGCGGTTCTGGTCGTTGACGCCCGAGGCGTACTGCCGGGTCACCTTCCACTCACCGTCGATCTTGGACAGCGCCAGGCGGAGCAGCGTGGCGGGCTGGTCGGTGGACTGCTCCTTGTTGCGGATCGTGATGTCCACCGAGATCACGGCGGTGGCGAACCGGTCGTCCACGCTGCCCACGAACACCTGGTTCGTCTTGGAGGTCAGCGCGACGTCGGGGTTGTCCTTGAAGGTGCTGCCGAGGTTGGGCAGGGTCTGGGTCTTGAACGTCTCCAGCAGGTCGCCGCCCATGAGCTTCTGCGCCTTGTCCATCTGCTCCTGGTAGTTGGACGCGTTGTAGGACAGCGCCGCGTCGCCGTAGGCGGAGGCGACCTTGGCGACCTCCTCGCGCGCGTCCCCCGTGGACGACTGGGCGGACGCGCTGCGCCACTGCCAGATCGCCAAGGTGGCCAGCACCGCGACCAGCAGCACGACCACCACGGCCTGGGTGCGTGCGAGGCCGAGGAACGTCCCGTGCGTCCCTGCTCCGTCCCCGGAGGCGGACGAGGCGGCGGCCCTGCGCGCAAGCTTGCGAGTCGTCGCGGTGTCCTCGGCGTCGCTGCCTGCCTCCTCGTCGCCCTCGTCGTCCTCGTCCTTGACGACCTTGGCGCCGCTGTCTTCCTTGACGCCGTTGTCTTCCTTGACGCCTGCGCCTTCCTTGGCGCCTTTGGCGTCCTCGTCGTCCTCTTCGGCCGGACGGGCCTTGGTGCCGTTCACGGGCCTCGGGGCGGGCTCGGCGTCCTGCTCCTCCTCGGCCTCGATGGCGTCCAGGACCTCGTCGAGGTCCTCGTCGTCGAGCACCTCGATGACGCGCACGCGGCGCCTGCGGCGCGGCCGGTCGGGAGGCGCGGCTCCGTCGCCGCCCGGGCGCTCCGCGGCCGTCTTCTCGCTGTCTGTCACTTCAGATGCTCCTCGGAGTCGGGGTCATCTCCTGCCGCGCCGCAGGCGGGACAGGCGGGACAGGACGGGGACCGAGCCCGCCATCACCCTGATCAGCACCAGCACGGCCAGCAGCGGCGGCAGGTACAGCAGCCACCCGGGCGGGCCCCCGGTTCCCTCGTCCGCGGACCGTCCGGCGGCGTTGCGCGCCCGCAGCTCGTCATCGGCCCGCTGGACGGACGGGTCGTGCGTGGGGATGGTCTCCCCGGGGTCCTTGGCCTTGTAGGGCTTCTGCTCGGTCACGCCGGGCTGCCGGCCGTCCGGGCAGTCGGGGATCTCCGACACGCCCGGCTGCGGCAGCGGATAGCGGTACTCCAGCGCGGCCTGCTTCTGAAGGGTCACCAGGAATACCACGTTCAGCACCGGCTTGCCCTGGTCCCGGCCGACGACGTTGCGCAGCACCTCGTTCAGCTGCGGCGCCAGCTCCAGCGTCCGGCGCAGGTCGTCCAGCGGGTCGGGGTTGTGGCGCCGGATCCCCCAGTTCGCCAGGGTGTCGACGGCGCACTCGAAGTCGGGCGTGGTCTTGTCCAGCAGGCCGTTGACGGTGTTGAGCAGGCCGGGCCCGTCGTCGCGCAGCCGGGTCAGCTCGCCGCGGACCTGCCGCAGCGCCGCGGTCAGCGCGGCCAGGTCGTCGATGCCCGCGCCGAGCTCGCCGCGGTGCCGGTTGAGCACCTCGGTGATCTTGCCGAGGTCCTTGGTGAGCCCGTCCAGCAGCTCGCTGTTGCTCGCGAACGTGGCGGTGAGCTGGTCGGAACCGCGGATGATCTGCCGCAGCGAGCCGTCCCGGCCGGACCAGCCCTCGGCCAGCTCGTGGGTGAGGATCCGTGCGTCGTCCGGGTCGATGGCCTCCAGCGAGTCCAGGACGGAGTCGAACAGGTCGCTGTACTTGGGCGGCACCTTGGTCTTCGACACCGGGATCACCGCGCCCGGACGCAGCGGCGGCGCGTCGCCCCGCCCCGGGCCGGGGGTCAGCTCGACCACCGGCTCGCCGACGGCCGACTTGCGCGCCGCGGCGGCGGTCACCCCCTGCGGGATCTTCACGCCGCGTTCCATGTCGAGCCGCACCACCACCCGGCTGCCGTCCAGCCGCACCGAGTCGATCTTGCCGACGCGCACGCCGAGGTAGTCCACCTCGAAGCCCGGATGCAGGCCCGGCGACGACTCGAACTCCACCGTGATGTGGTACGGCCGGTCGACGAAGTCGAAGTGGACGACGTTGCGGAACGCCCACAACACCATCACCACGCCGAGGACGGCGAACGCCACCAGGTTGATCGCGACGCGCCGGGTCATCGTGGCCGTCCCCCCAGCAGCTCGCCGATGTCGGGCAAGGTGTTCTCCGGCTTCTCCGGCTTCTCGGGCTGTTTCTCAGGCTGCTTGTCGGGCTGCTTCCCGTCCCGGACGGTCCCGTTGCCGCCGTTCCCGTTCGCCCTGCTCCCGCCGTTGCCGCCGTTGCCGGACAGGCCGGGGATGACCGGGGTGCCGTCCGGCCACACGACCCTGACCAGCGGATAGATCAGCAGCTGACCGTCGTAGGTGGCCAGCGGCAGTTTCTGGGTGAACGTCACCAGGCCGTTGACGAGGTCGGTGAGGCGCTGCCGGTTCCCGGCGAGGGTGGCCAGCACCGGGTCCAGGTCGCGCAGCAGCTTGCGCAACTTCTGGATCCGGCCCTCCAGCACCTTGTCGTTGAGCTGGACGGCAAGGTCGGTGAGCCGGCGCACCGTCGTGAGGATCTCCTCCTTGTTGTCGTTGAGCAGCCGGGTCGTCTTCTCCAGCTCGGCGGGGGTGCGTTCCAGCTCGTCGTCGCCCTCGGCCAGCGACCGGCCCAGCCGGGCGAGCCGGTCGACCGACCGGCCGAGCTCGGCCCGCTGCCGGGCGAAGGTCGCCAGCAGGTCGCCGCTCTTGGCCACGACGGTGTTCAGCTTCCCTCCGTTGCCGTCCAGGGCGGTGGCCCCGGCGTTGACGACGGCCGCGACGTCGTCGCTGGCCAGCGCCTTGAGCAGCGGCCCGGCCTGTCCCACCACCTGCTCGAAGGAGGGCTGCACGCTGGTGTCGGAGATCGCGGCGCCGTCGGCCAGGAACGGCCCGCGGTCGGTGCGGCCGCCGGGCGGCAGCACCAGGTCGACGTAGTTCTCGCCGAGCAGCGAGGTCACTTTGATCTCGGCGCGGGTGCCGCGCGGGATCCGGTACTCGTCCCTGATCGACATGGTGACCGTCGTCCTGAAGGCGCGCTTGTCCAGCCGCACGCCGGTCACCGTGCCGACCTTGACGTCCGACATCTGCACGCTGTGCCCGGTGACGAGCCCCTGCACGTCGTCGAACGTCGCGGTGAGGGTCAGCCCGCCCTTGGGCGCGCCCGCCGTCTGGATGGAGCAGCCGGTGAGCAGCGCGGCGACCAGCGCGCACACGGCCGTCACCGTCCACGTCCCGGCGTTCGCCCGCGCCCCGGCGATCATCCGCCGCCTCCCTGCGTCCCGTTCTGCCAGGGGCAGTTGGAGTTGGGCGGGGGCAGCGGGCAGGCGACGTCGTCGTCGTCCAGCAGCCCCTTGAGCCACGTGCGCAGGAACGCGTCGGTGGTGAAGCGGATCTGCAGCGACTTGTTCTCGGGGTTGTAGCCGCCGATCAGCGCGTCGTTGATGCCGGGCAGCGCGTCGAGCAGCTGGGCGACCTGCCGGGAGTTGCCCCGGAGCATGAGCGCGGTGCGGGTGAGCACGGCCAGGTCGTACGGCAGCCGGCCCTTGTACTTGTCGAGCAGCTTGCCGCCGTTGTCGGCCAGGGCGAGGATGCCGCGGACCAGTTCCTGCAGGTCGCCGCGTTCGGCGCTGAGCACCCGGGTGGCCTCGGAGAAGTCGCCGATCAGCTGGCCGAGCACCTGTTCGCGTCCGCGCACCACCCCGGCCAGGCGGTTGAGGTTGCGCGCCACCTCGATCAGCTCCTTGTCCTGCCCGGCGACGTTCTCCACCAGGCGGGCGCTCTGCTCCAGCGTGGCGTTGAACTCGCGGCCGTTGCCTTTGAAGGAGCGGGCGGTGCGGTCCAGGGCGGTGCGGGTCTTGGTGGGGTCCAGCGCGGTGGCCAGGTTGGTGAACGAGGTGAGCGCGTCGTCGACCTCCACGGGCACGTGCGTGCGCTCGATCGGGATCACGTCGCTCGTCTCCACCGGCACGCCCGGCTTCCACGGCGGATGCAGGATCAGGTTGCGCTCGCCCACCAGGTTGAGCGGGACGATCGAGGCCCGCACGCCGCGCGGCAGCCGGATGTCGCGGCGCAGGTGGAAGGTGACCTTGATGCGGTCGCCCTGGGTCTCGACGCGGTCCACCAGGCCCACGTCGACGCCCATGATCTTGACCTTGGACTCCTTGTAGAAGGAGCGGGCCTTGGGGAAGTAGACGGTCATCGTGCGCTGCCCGGCGGCGGGCCGCGGGACGAGCGAGCAGCCGCCCAGCGACGCCGTCACCAGCAGGCACAGCCCCGCCACGAGCGTCCTGCGCAGGGCGGCGCGTCCGGGTGTCATCAGTTGCCCCCTTCCCGTCCGGTGGCGGCGCCCTGCTCGCCGGCGGGCGGGCGCCGCGTGGAGATGGGGCCGGGCGGCTGCAGCGGGCCGAGGCCGATCAGCACGCCCTCGACCCAGTGGCCGTTGCCCTTGATGCCCGCGACCTGCAGCAGCGTCGGGCCGATCAGCGCGAAGTCGGTGTTGAGGGCGTCCATGTTGGGCGCCAGGCGGGTGGTGAGCAGGTGCAGGTTGTCCAGCAGTGCGTTGATCTCCCGCTGGTTGCGCTCGATGACGTTGGACAGGGTGCGCACGGTGCGGCTGCCCTGCCCGATGGTGGCGGCCAGCTCGTCGCGCCGCCGCACCAGCGCCCGCAGCAGCACCTGGCTGGCGTTGATGATCTCGCGGAGCTGCTCGTCCTTTCTGGCCAGCGTGCCGGTGACCTGACGGCTGTTGTCGATGAGCCGGCGCACCTCGGGCCAGGAGTCGTTGAAGGTGCGCGACAGCTCCTGCACGTTGACCAGCATCCGGCGCAGCTTCGGCGCGTCCGGCGACTCGATCTTGTTGATCTCCTCCAGCAGCTTGTTGACGCTGCGCTGGTCGAGGCGGCCGACGATGTTCTGGGCGCCCTCGATGGCGTCCGGCACGGTGAACGGCACGCTGGTGCGCTCCAGCGGGATGCGCCGCCGCGCCTCGGGCACGTCGGCCATCTTCGGCTCGGTCACCGGGCCGGACAGGCGCAGGTAGCGGCCGCCCAGCAGGGTGGTGGTCTGCACGTCGGCGTGGGTCTGCGGGCCGAGGTCGATCCCGGCGTCGACGTGCCAGGTGATGACGACCCGGCCCCTGCCGAAGTCGGGCTCGACCGAGGTCACGCGCCCGGCCTTGACCCCCGCGACCCGCACGTCCTGGCCGGGTTTCAGGCCGCCGGTGTCGGCGAACACCCCGCTCATGGTGTAGCCGCGGTCGAACAGGTGCAGCTGCCCGACGGCGAAGGCGAACACGCAGCCCGCCGTCAGCGCCGAGAGCGTCACGATCGCCACGATCCGCTGGTTGACGTCGCGCAGGGACTTCAGCGCCATCAGCGACCACCCCGCAGGATGCGCCTGAGCTGTTCGAGGTCCTCCTTGGTCGGCCCGTTCGACGTCGCGGACGCGCCGCCCCGGCCCTGCGCGCCCGGCAGCTCCATGGGGAACGGGCACGGCCCCTGGACGACGTTGAGGCACAGCGCGTTGGTGCGCATGAAGTGGCCGCCGTTGACGGCGGCGAACAGCTGCCGCATCGTCAGCGGGAGCTGCTGGACCATCTTCTCCAGCTGGTCGACGTTCCGCCGGAACGTGTCGGCGAACACCCCGAGGTTGCGGATGATCCGCGACAGCTGCGCGTCGTTGCCGCCGAGCACCCGGTTGAGGTCGGTGGTGACGCCGGAGATCTGGACCACGGCGTCCTCCAGCATCCGGTGGTTGCCCGCGAAGACCTCGGTGAGCTCCCTGAGGTTGTCGACGCTGGCCGCGATCTGCCTGTCGCGGGTGGCGACGGCGGCGGAGACGGTCTCGTAGTCGTCGATCATCCGCTCGATGGTCTGCCGGCGCGCGGCGAACGTGCGCAGCAGCGCGTCCAGGTTGTCGATCATCAGGTTGACGCTCTGCGCGTTGCCGTCCAGCGCCTGCGCCAGCGCGAACAGGATCTTGTTGAGCTGGTCGGGGTCCAGGTTGCGGGTGAGCGGGCCCAGGCTGTTGACGATCTCGCCGAGGTCGACGACCGAGCGGGTGCGCGGCACCCGCGCCCCGTCGCCCAGCCGTCCCGGGCTGGTGCCGGGCTCCAGGTACACCACGCGCTGCCCGGCGACGTTGCGCCAGCGGATCGCGGCGGTGGAGTCGGCGGGGACGCGCACGTCGTCGTCGATCGCCATGCGCACCACGGCCTTGCCGTCACGCACCCTGATGTCCTCGACCCGGCCCACCGGGGCGCCCGCGATCTTCACGACGTCGCCCTCCAGCAGGCCGGTGACGTCGTCGAACACCGCGGTCAGCTGGTAGCGCGAGCGCAGGCTGGCGCCCAGGATCTGCTGGCCGATGAAGAACGTCAGCAGCACCGTCAGCACGGCGAACACCGCGAACTTCAGCGTGACGCCGGGCGCGGGGCCGCGCGCGCTGCGGCCCCGGCCGCGCCGGATGCCCAGCCCGCGCAGGACGACGCCGCCCAGCCCGCTCACCGCTGCACCACCGTCTTCACCGGCTGGTCGAACGCCGTGCGCGTCGGCCTGGTCGGGCACAGGTCGACGAACGTCTGGCACAGGTCCAGCGGCAGGGTGTCGACGACCTGCCCCAGCATGGTCCCCTGCGGGCCCGGCACGCGGATGACCTGCGACAGCAGGCCGAAGAACCCGTTGAGGTTGTCCAGCATCAGCGGCATGTAGCGGCGGCGGGAGGCCAGCACGGACGCGGTGTCGCCCGCCCCGTCGACGACCTTGCCGAGGTTGGCGCCGTGGCCTTCGAGGGACGTGCCGACCTTGGCGGCCAGTTCCGAGGACTGGGCGAGCAGCTGCGACACCTTGTCGGGGCGTCCGCTGAGCGCGGGCGACACCCGGTTGAAGTCGCGCGACAGTGCGATCACGGTGTCGCCCCTGTCGGCGAACTCGCCGGACAGGCCGTCCAGGTCGCCGATCAACTGGCGGATGACGGCGCGGTTGGCGTGCGCGGCGTCGATCACCTTGGCGCCGTTGTCGATGGTGCGGCGCAGCGCGGGCCCCTCCCCGGACAGCCCCGCCCCGAACGTGCGCAGGATGGTGGTCACCTCGTCGGGGTTGATGGCCCGGGTCAGCCGGTACGCGGGCCAGGCGGTCTCCGACAGCTCGCGCGGGTCCTCGGTGCGGGCGATGCGTCCGCCGTCGGCCAGGTAGGGGCCCCTGCCCTCGTCCCGGCCGAGGTCGAGCGCCAGGTCCTTGGGCCCGAACACCGACACCGGCTCGATGCGGGCGCTGGTGGTGCCGGGGACGCGCACCCCCTCGTCGAGCCGCAGCCGCACCGTCACCCGGCCGTCGCGCTCCAGGGTGAGCCGGTCGACGGTGCCGACGGTGATGCCGCGGATCTTCACGTCCGACCGGCCGGGGTCCAGGCCCTGCCCCGCGCGGCCGAACGAGGCGGTGTAGTACGTCGAGCCGGAGGTGTCCTCCCGGGACCCGGCGGCCACCGCCACCGCCGCGGCGGCGAGCACCCCGGCGCCCACCAGGCCGAACATCAGCCGTGACCGGCCCGACAGGGTCTCCTCGCTCATCGGCGCCCCCCGCTCGCCTGGGCCCGGCTGGCCTGGGCCCCGCTGGTCTGGGCGCCGCTCATCCGGTCAGCCTCACGGTGCCGCCGTGGCCCCAGAAGATGTAGGACAGGACGAGGTTCGTCAGGATCATCAGGATGGTCGACTCCCGGATCGCGCGGCCCGCCGCCACCCCGACGCCGACCGGCCCGCCGGCCGCGTAGTAGCCGCGGTAGCAGTGCACGAACATCACGATGAACGCGAACACCGCGACCTTGATGGCGCTGTAGAACACGTCGATCGGCGGCAGGTAGAGGTTGAAGTAGTAGTCGTAGATGCCGGGCGACAGCCCGAAGTACTCGATGGTGATCAGCCGGGTGGCGGCGAACGCCATGAACAGCGACACCAGGTACAGCGGCACCAGCGCGATCACCCCGGCGGCGACCCGGGTGCACACCAGGTAGGCCAGCGAGTTGATGCCCATGACCTCCAGGGCGTCGATCTCCTCGGAGATGCGCATCGCCCCGATCTCGGCGGTGAACCCGGTGCCCACCTGCGCCACCAGCGCCACCCCGGCGATGATCGGGGTGACCTCGCGGACGTTGGAGTAGCTGGCCACCAGGCCGGTGAACGCCTCGGCGCCGATGCGCTCCAGCCCCGGATAGCCCTGCAGGCCCACCATGGCGCCGGTGGCCAGCGACATGGTGGCGATCACGAAGATCATGCCGCCGCCGATCACCAGCGCGCCCACGCCGACGGTGATGTCGCTGACCTGCCGGGCCAGCGTCCTGCCGTACTTGCGCCGCAGCACGATGTCGACCACCAGGTGGTACAGCACCCGGCCGAGGAACACCGGCAGGTTCAGCGAGGCGCCCAGCCCGGCGGTGCGCCCGCGCACCGCGCGGCCGAGCCTGCGTACGGGGGAGATCGCGACCATTCAGAACCTCGGGGGGAACAGGACCTGGTAGATCATCGTGATCACGTAGTTGGCGGCGAACACCACGATCGAGGTGACCACCACCGCCCGGTTGACCGCGCGGCCCACGCCGACCGGCCCGTAGTCGCAGTTCATGCCCATGTAGCAGGCCACCGCCGCGGCGATGAACCCGAAGATCCACGCCTTGAAGAGGGTGACCGCCAGGTCGGAGAACTGCAGCAGCGTGGTGGCGCCGTCGAAGAACGCGCCGGGGCTGACCCCCTGCTGGACGACGTTGAAGTAGTAGCCGCCGAGCACCCCCGCCAGGATCACCACCGAGCACAGCAGCGCCGACACCGTGCTGGCCGCCCACAGCCGCGGCGTGACCAGGCGGTGGACGGGGTTGATGCCCATGACCTCCAGCGCGGCCAGCTCGTCGCGGATGTTGCGCGCCCCCATGTCGGAGGTGATGGCCGAGCCGCCCACCCCCGACACCAGCAGCGCCGCGGCCAGCGGCGCGACCTGCTGGATCATCGCGGCGACCAGGAGCGCGCCCGTGCCCGACTGCGCGCCGAGCTGCCGGGCGATGTCGCCGACCTGCAGCGAGATGGTGGCGCCCAGCGGGATGGCGATCAGCATGACCGGGACGCTGGTCACCCGCGCCAGGAACCAGCACTGCTCGATGAACTCGCCCCACCACTGACGCAGGTCCCAGGTGCGGCGCAGCCCCTCCAGGAACGTCACGCACAGCAGCCCGGTCTCGTCGAGCGCCCGCCCGACGCGCCGCCGGGCCAGGTCGGGTGCCCTCGCCAGGCCCGTGACGACCGAGGGGGCCATCAGCCGGATCCCTTCCCTTCGGGGGTGGGGGGAAGGAACATTCCAGCCCTCCTTCGTTCTCGGACGTTGGCGCCCATCCGATACCTCACCCGGTTCCCTTCCGCCGCACGAAGCCCTGGAAGCACCGGTGTGATCTGGAGCACTCTATGCCAGAAAGCTCTAAGAAGCGAGTACTTACATCCGAAATGTGCGGCGGCTACGATCGACCGGTGCGAACACCCACACCGAGGTGCGTAGACGATCCACTGGTCAGCGGTGTACAGGAGCGCTGGACCGAACGCGGACTGCCCGGCGCGCCCTGGCCGTTCATGGCGATGTGCTCGGTGGCCCGGCTCCACCACCTCCTCACCAAGGCCCTGGAGGCGGAGCTGAAACGGCTGGATCTCGGCCGCACCGGCTACTTCCTGCTGACCACGCTGGCGCTGACCCGCGAGGGCCAGGCCCGGCTCAGCACGCTCAGCAGGCTGATGATGCTCCACCCGACCACGGTCAAGCTGACCGTCGACCAGCTGGAGGCGGCGGGCCTGGTCGCGCGCCGCCCGCACCCCACCGACCGGCGCGCCACCCTGGTGTCCATCACCGAGGAGGGACGCGAGCGCGCCGCCGCGGCCAACGAGGCGCTGGAGTCGCCCGACGGCGCCCTCGGCGCGTTCGCCGGACGGCACCGTGAGATCTTCGACGCCCTGCAGCCGGCCCGCCTGGCGGCCGGGGACGCCGACCTGTGACCCCGTCCCGTCCGCTCGCGATGGCGTGAACCGGACGGGACGCCGCACGCGTACAGGGTCAGCGAAGGCCAAAACCGACGGGCGATAAGGCAAAGTACTCCCATGCCTCAAAGTCACGGCACGCGCAGACGTACTCCCGCGTCACGTCCGCAGGGGCGCTCCCGGCGCGGACGGACGGGACGGGCGGCAGGCCGCGCAGGAGGCGCGCAGCGCGAGTCCGGGCTCCCGCCCGCGCCCCCGTACGAGACAGGCGGTTACGGCACGGGCCCGTACGACGATCACCCGGCCCACGACGTCCACGCCGAGCCCCCATCCCCGCCGCGACGGCGGGGACGGCGACGGCTCCTGCGGGTGCTGACCAGCAACGTCACCATCACCGTCGTGGCCCTCGCGGCGATCATGACGGCCGTCGTGGCGGTCGACTGGCACCGTTTCGCCGGCGACCCCGAGCCGCCGCCGGGCACCGAGGACCTGTCGACCAACGACATGCTGGCGATGATGACCTCGTCCGACATGGACCCCATCGCCGCCGACGCCATCGCCCAGGCCAAGAAGCGGGCCTACGAGCAGCACCAGCGCGACCTGAAGGCGTTGCGCGAGAAGGCCGAGCGGGACGCCGCCGCCCGCGCCAAACTCAAGGCCGAACAGGAACGCGAACGGCTGGCCCGGTCCAACCCCAGCGCCGCGCAGAACAAGGCGTACGGCAAGAAGATGAACGCCCTCAAGGGCTGGGGCCGCTGCTGGCCGTCCCTGGAGACCCTCTGGACGCACGAGAGCAGCTGGAACGAACGCGCCGTGAACCCGTCCAGCGGCGCGTACGGCATCCCCCAGGCGCTGCCCGCCTCCAAGCTGGCCAGCGCGGGCGCGGACTGGCGCACCAGCTCCCCCACCCAGATCGCCTGGGGGCTCGGCTACATCAAGGCCCGCTACAAGGACCCCTGCGGGGCGTGGGCCTTCTGGCAGCGCAACCACTGGTACTGAACGGCTCGGTTCACGGCGGCTCCGTGAGGCACCATGTGAGCATGCGGACGAGCAGGGCCCGGACCGGGGGCAACGGCGCGGGCGAGGGCACGGGACGGCAGTGGGCGCGGGCGGACGCCACCCGCCAGGCGCTGCTGACGGCCGCCCTGGAGGTCTTCGCCGACCGGGGCTACGCCGACGCCGGCATCGCCGAGATCGTCGAACGGTCCGGCATCAGCGTGGGCAGTCTCTACCACCACTACGGCGGCAAGGCCGGCCTGTACCTGGCGCTGTGGGAGGACCTCAGCGCCGAGCAGGAGCGCAGCGCCGCCGAGGCGGTGGCCACCGCCCGCAGGGACGGCGAGCGCGACCCGATCGCGCTGTTCATCGCCGGCGCCCGCGCCTACCTCCGGGTCTGCTGGGAGCGGCGGGAGGCCGCCCGGCTCTTCCACGGCGGCGAGGGCCCGTCCGGCTTCTCGCTGATGCGCCGCACCCGCGCCCGCCAGTGGATCGGGCAGAACACCAAGCTGCTGCGCGGCATCGCCGGCACCGGACGCCCCGAGCAGGTGCTCAGCCTGGTGCTGACCACCGTGATCGGCGAGGCGGGCCGCGAGATCGCGCTCGCCGACGACGAGTCGGACGCCA
Organism: Actinomadura sp. NPDC047616; assembly: GCF_040642915.1. Taxonomy (NCBI): domain Bacteria; kingdom Bacillati; phylum Actinomycetota; class Actinomycetes; order Streptosporangiales; family Thermomonosporaceae; genus Actinomadura; species Actinomadura sp. NPDC047616. Next base: position 319,495 of record NZ_JBEYTB010000006.1, on the reverse strand, counting down.
CCGAGATCATCGAAGAGGTCTGCCGCATCCTGATCCGCCTGGCGGGCTGACCGGCGCTCCGGCCGCGGGTCCGCCGCCAATTCGCCTGCCCGACCCCGCTGCGTACCGATAGCCTGACCGTCGGCCACGCGCACGCTGACAGGAGACGTGACCCCACATGCCCACCTCCACGTGGTTCCGGCTCAACGTCGCCAAGCGCGAACGGGTCCTCGAAGTGGCGATGCGCGAGTTCGGCGAGCACGGGTACTCGACCGGCAGCCTGAACACCATCGCCCGCGAGGCCGGCATCGCCAAGGGCTCGTTGTTCCAGTACTTCTCCGACAAGCTCGAGTTCTTCGCGTTCGTGTGCGACGAGACGTCCCGCCGCATCCGCGAGGAGATGGAACGCCGCATCGCCCGCCTGGACTTCGACCAGCCCTTCGACGACTGGCTGTTCGACGTCCTGTGCGAGTGGACCGAGTACATGGCGGACCACCCGCTGGAACGCGCGGTCACGGCGGCCACCAACTTCGAGCTCGACAACGCGGTGCGCTCGGTGGTGCGCGACACCGCCAACCAGCACTACCTCCAGGTCCTCCACCCGGTGCTGAAGCTGTGGCAGGAGCGCGGCGACATCCGCGAGGACGCCGACCTGGACGTACTGGCGACGATCATGCTGATGACGCTGCCGCACCTGGCGCTGGCCCCGTACTACGACGGACTGGACCCCGTCCTCGGCCTGCGCGGCCGCACCCCCGCCGAGCAGCGCGCCATCATCCGCCGCCTCATCTCCGGCCTCCGCCCCGTCTTCGCGCCGCTCAAGTAGCGCCCCGCTCCGGTGGCGCCCCACGTGGCGCCCCGTGTGGGGCCGCGAAAACCTGTTGCGCCGGCCCACCGGCGCGATGGAACACTGCGCGGATGTCCGTACCCCGTACCGAACTTCTGCTGCGCCAGCTCGACATCGCCTGGGCGCTGTTCGAATACCACCTGAAGGACCTCGACGACGCGGTGTGCCTGTGGGAGCCGGCGCCGCACTGCTGGACCGTCCGGCAGGACGAGCGGGGACGCTGGGTCGCCGACTGGCAGGTGCCCGAGCCCGACCCGGTGCCCGCCGTGACGATCGCCTGGGTGACCTGGCACATCGGCTACTGGTGGACCACCGTGCTCGGGCACTGCTTCGGCGACGGCGCCCCCGACCGCGAGGAGATCACCTGGCCGGGCGGCGCGGCCGCCACGGCCGCGTGGCTGGGCGGGCTCAAGGACCGCTGGCGCGAGGAGCTGACGCGGCTCGGCGACGCCGACCTGGACTCCACCGAGCGCACGGCCACCCTGCCGTGGGGCGAGATGACGCTGGCGGACGTGGCGGGCTGGGTCACCGTCGAGCTGACCAAGAACGTCGCCGAGGTCGGCCTGCTCCGCAACCTGCACGGCGCGCGCAACCCCGCCTGAGGCGGACCGGGCGGCGACGTGCGCCGCAACGCCCGACGGCGTCCCTGACGCCGGCGCGACACCCGCCCGGCGCCCGGGAGAGGCCCGCCCGCCGGGGGTTGAATCGGCTGCGGGGTTCGTGCTCTGATCGCTTCCGACGATGTGCGGGCAGAGGGATCGGCGCGTGGAGGTGCGACGGGTGCTCTCGCGGACGGCGGGCGGTACGGTCCTGGCCGGGCTCGGAGCGGCGGCGGTTCTGGGGGTGATGGCGCCGCCTGTGCTGGCCGATCCCACGCCGTCGCCGAGCGGCTCGTCCTCGAGCGAGCCGTCCGAGGAGCCCACCTCACCGGAGCCCACGCCGAGCGACCCGCCGTCAAGCGAGCCGCCTCCGAGCGACCCGCCGACCAGCGAACCCCCTCCCAGCGACCCGCCGACCAGTGAGCCGCCCCCCAGCGACCCGCCCCCCAGCGACCCGCCGACCGGCGAACCACCGCCCAGTGAGCCGCCGCCGAGCGAGAACCCGCGGACGCCGGTGCTGTCGCTGGGCGTGTCGGTGTCGAAGAAGTCGGTGCGGCCCGGCGAGTCGCTGACCGCGACCGCCAAGGTCAAGGCGGCCAAGGCGACGGCGGAGGAGACCAGGCTCAGCGTCAACGCCGCCGACGTGACGGTGAAACCGGGCAGCGTGGCGCTCGGCAAGGTCGGCGCCGGCGGGCGCACCGCGCGGGTGACGGTGCGGGTGCCGTCCGACGCCGAGCCCGGCACGGTCAGGCTCACCGCGAAGGTCACCGCGGCCAAGGCCAAGCCGGTGTCGCGGACGTTCACGTTCAAGGTGACCGAGGCGCCGTCGAGCGGCGGCGGCTCGGGCTCCGGGTCGGGTTCGGGGTCCGGTTCCGGGACGTCCGGGCTGACCGGCGTGGCGCCCCAGGTGGCGCCGCCGCTGACCAACTCCTCGTTCCAGTCGGTGCCGGCGATCCGCTCGCCGCAGGTGGCGCTGCCGCCGGTGTCCGCGCCGCAGCTGGCGCCGAGCCCGACGCCGATCACGCCCGTGGCGGGGCTGCGGGCCATGCCGGACGACGGCTGGGACGCCGGCGACCTGGCCGCGATCCAGGCCGGCTGGCTGACCGCGCTGACCGCGACGGGCGCCATCGTGTTCGTCCGGGTGCGCGTGGCGCGGCGCCGCCGCGACGTGCGCCGCGCCCGCCACCTGTACGCCGGCAAGCGCCTGACCGTGGCCCGCCTGCGCACCCTGCCCCCGCAACCGGCCGGAAGGGGCCGCAGGCGCGTGCTCAGCGGATGAGGATGTAGTCCTCCGGCCTGGCCTTGCGGGTGCCCGCCCAGAACTCGAAGGTGTGGCCGGGCCACAGGGTGCGGTTGACGCCGTCCTCGTCCAGGTACCAGCTCTGGCAGCCGCCCTCGTTCCACACCGCGCGGCGCAGGCGGCGCTGCATGCGGTCGTTGAAGCGGCGCAGCGCCGCCGGACGCGGCTCGATCGCGTCGGCGCCGTGCTCGGCCAGCAGCCGCAGGCAGCTCAGCACGTGCTGGATCTGCACCTCGATCATGAAGACGACCGAGGTGTGGCCGAGGCCGGTGTTGGGCCCCAGCAGGAAGAACAGGTTCGGGAAGCCGGGGACGGTGGTGCCCCGGTACGCCTCGATGCCGTTCGCCCACACTTCCTGGATCTTGACGCCGTCGCGGCCGACGACGCGCTGTTCGGCCAGCGCGTCGGTCACCTTGAAGCCGGTGCCGTAGATGATGGCGTCGACCTGGTACTCGCGGCCGTCCGCGGTGACGATCGAGTGCTCGCGCACCTCGGCGATGCCGGCGGTCTCCAGCTCCACGTTGGGCCGCGTGAGCGCGGGATAGTAGTCGTTGGACAGCAGGATCCGCTTGCAGCCGATGGTGTAGTCGGGGGTCACCTTGGCGCGCAGCTCCGGGTCGGGGATCTGCCGCCGGATGTGCCGCAGCGCCACCTGCTTCTGCGGGCCGGACAGCCGCGGGTCGATGGTGAAGCCGACGGCGCGCGCCTCCAGCACCCAGTAGATGCCGTTCCGGAACGCGCGTGCGGCGCCGGGCACCGTCTTGAGCAGGCCGCGGGCCGGGGCGGGGAACGTGAAGTCGGGCTTGGGCTGGATCCATGGCGCGGTGCGCTGGAACACCACCAGCTCGGCGGCCTGCTCGGCGACCTTCGGGACGAACTGGATGGCCGACGCGCCCGTCCCGATGACCGCCACGCGCTTGCCGGTCAGGTCGTAGGAGTGGTCCCACTCGGCGGAGTGGAACGCGGTGCCCCGGAAGTTCTCGATGCCGGGCAGGTCGGGGTACTTGGGGATGTGCAGCGCGCCGATGCCCGACACGACCGCCCGCGGGCGCAGGACGGCGCCGTCGGCGGTGGTGACGTTCCAGCGCCGCGCCGTCTCGTCGTACTCCATCGTCTCGACCGCGACGCCGAAGCGGATGTGCCGCCGGACGTCGTACTTGTCGGCGGTGCGCTCCAGGTAGGCGCGGATCTCCGGCTGCGGCGCGAACATGCGCGACCAGCCGGGGTTGAGCTCGAAGGAGAACGAGTACATGTGCGACGGCACGTCGCAGGCGCAGCCGGGATAGGTGTTGTCGTGCCAGGTCCCGCCCAGGGCCGGGCTCTTCTCCAGTACCACGAAGTCGTGGAAGCCGTGCCGCTTCAGCTGGATCGCCATGCCGAGCCCGGCGAAGCCGGAGCCGACGATGACGATCGCGGGGTGCCGTTCGTCCATGCTCGTCCCTCCACGTGACCTACTATGAGTAAGTTACTCGCGGTAGCTTACTGACGGTAGGTCCAATGAATAGGATTCTTCTGTGAACACCGCCACACCGGGCGCCGACCCGGGGCCGCCCCGGCGCCGCCGCATGTCGCGCGCCGAGCGGGAGCGGCAGATGCTGGACGTCGCCGAGCAGGTGTTCACCGAGCGCGGCTACCGCGGCACGTCCATGGACGAGATCGCCGAACGCTGCGGGGTGTCCAAGCCGATGCTCTACGAGTACTTCGGCTCCAAGGACGGGCTGCTGCTGGCCTGCATGGGCCGGGCCAAGGCCGAGCTGTACGAGGTGACCCAGAAGGCCATGGCCGGGGCGAGCACCCCCGACGACATCCTGTGGCGCGGCATGGTCGCCTACTTCTCGTTCATCGACTCCCACAGCCGCCCCTTCGCGATGCTGCTGCAGGAGCCGCTGTCGGGGCCGCCGGAGACCGCCGAGGCGATCGAGGAGACCCGCCGCCAGCAGAGCGAGCTGATCGCCGGAGTGCTGCGCACGTTCGCCCCGGACGCCCCCGCCACCGCCGTCGCCGCCTACACCCAGATCATCGTGGGCGCCTGCGAACGGCTGGCCCTGTGGCGCGCCGGACACCCGGAGCTGACCGTGGAGGACGCGGCCCGCCACATGACCGATTTCTGCCGCCACGGACTCGCGCCGTACCTGAAGTGATCGCGCCGGCGGGCGCCCGCTGAGTACGGTTGGGGTACCCCTTGCCTCCCGGAGGTGCCCATGCCCATCGCGCAGTTCGACGGAGCGCTGGCCGTCGTCACCGGCGCCGGCCGCGGCCTCGGCCGGGCCACCGCGCTCGCCCTGGCCGAACGCGGCGCGACGGTCGTCGCCGCCGACCTCGACCTGCCCGCCGCCGAGCACACCGCCGCGCTGACCGGGGATCTCGGCCCGGCCGGCGTCGCCTACCAGGTGGACGTGTCGGACGCGGCGGCGATGGAGCGGTTCGCCGCCTGGGTGCGGGCCGAGCACCGGGTGCCCGACATCGTGGTCAACAACGCGGGCATCCTGGTCACCGGCCCGTTCCTGGAGACGGGACTGGACGACTGGGAGCGGATCGTCGGGGTCGACCTGTGGGGCGTCATCCACGGCTGCCGCCTGTTCGGCCGCCAGATGGCCGAGCGGGTGCGGGCGCTGCCGGTCCGGCCCGAGCCGCCCAACTTCGGCGGGCACATCGTCAACATCGCCTCGGCCGCCGCGTTCGCGCCCTGGCGCGGGCAGGCCGCCTACAACACCACCAAGGCCGCGGTGGTGATGCTGAGCGAGTCGCTGCGCGCCGAGCTGGCGGGCCTGCGGATCGGGGTCACCGCCGTCTGCCCCGGCTTCACCGCCACCGGCATCGCGCAGGCGGCCACGTTCGTGGGGCTGGACGAGGCCGGGCGGCGCCGGGCGCGCGAACGCGCGGAGAAGGCGCTGCGGGTGCGCAACTACCCGCCGGAGAAGGTCGCCGAGCACATCGTCACGGCGATCGTGAAGAACAAGCCGCTGGTGCCGGTCTCCGCCGAGAGCCACATGGCGCGCGTGCTGTCGCGCGTGTCGCCCGGCACCATGCGCATGCTGGCCCGCGTCCCGAGCCCCCTGCGCTGAACGCTCAGACCCACCGGACGCTCAGACCCACCGGACGCTCAGACCCGCGGAACGTTCAGGGCCGCGCGCGTTCAGGGCCGCGCGCGTTCAGGCGCGCGCGTTCAGGGGCGCGCGCGTTCAGGGGCGTGGGGCGGGTCTGAGCAGGTCGGCCGCCGAGCGTTCGACGACCGGGACGCCCGGCGGGTGGTCGAGCAGGGCGATGGCCGCCGCGTAGCCCTCGCCGGGGTCGAGCGTGCGCATGACGATCCGTCCCGGCATGTCGGGACGGCGGCCCCACGCCAGCAGGCCGGGCGCCTCGGCGGCGGGCGACACGGTGACGTCGGTCAGGGGGACGCGCAGCCCGTCCCCGGTGGCCTTGACCACGGCCTCCTTGCGCGTCCAGTACGTCAGCAGCTCGTCCCGGCCCATGTCCGGGCCGCCGGCGGACGCCTCGATCTCGGACGCGCCCAGCACGTGCCGGACGATGCCGGCGCCCAGCTCGCGGTCGGCGGCCTCCACGTCCACACCGACCGGCCCGTGCGGGGACAGCGCCACCGCCACCCGGTCGCCGGAGTGCGACACCGACACGTGCGGCCCGCCCTCGACGACCGGACGCCCGTGCGGCTTGCCGCAGTCCGCGCAGGCCCGTGAGATCGGCACCCGCTCCGGCGGCAGCCCGCGCAGCGCGCCCACGGCCAGCCGGGTCACCGCCACGCCGAGCGTGAACCGGTTCCGGTCCGCGTCCCGCAGAAAGCGGTCACGCCGGCCCCGCTCCACCGGGTCGAGCAACGCCACGTGCTCGGCGCCCGCCCAGCCGGGCTCGCCCCACCAAACGGTAACCGGTTCCACCTTCACTCCATTCCTACGGGCCGTCGACATTCGTCAGGATGACGATTGAGGAAAGCCGCCGCAAAGAGGACGGCGGCCGATTTTCTGCACGGGTTCGCGCGGCGGCCGCCCCGGGCGCCGGACGATTGGTCCGCGTCCGGACCGGCAAAGGCCGCGGAACGGATGCTCCATTCCGCGGCCTTGTGGTCGATCCGCCTCACCTGCGGCTACCTCACCCAGGACACTCCTGTCCGATATGCGGTCACGTCGCCGATCTCCTCCTCCCCAGGCGCTCGGCGCCGGTGGGCCCGCCATGGGCACGGGCCCCGACCGGTGTCTTTCCTCCCCTTTACGAAAACACCTTAGTTTCCCTTGACAGCGAATATGCCATGATCGGCCGATTGAGGTCAGAAACCAAGTTAACCGAAGCGGCCGCGTACTTCTCGCGCGACCGCGCCGGCATTGCTCAGGCAAGCGTTCTCCCGATCCCGTGCGGCCGCCGCGTCGCGGGCCTGCTCGCTGTAGGCGACCGTGACGACCACGTTGCGGATGCGCATCGTGACCTGCCCCACCACCGTCGGCTGACCCTTGTCCATCTTGAACCAGCGGAACGCCTCGTCGCCGAGGCCGCGCTCACGCTCCAGGCGGACGGTGCGCTCCAGTGTGGCCTCGTGGGCCTGCGTCCACTGCGCGCCGTAGTAGCTGCGGGCGTCCTGCACCGGCGTGGCCGTGTCGGCCGGCGCGTACAGGTGGGCCTCGACGCGCAGCCAGCGGAAGTCCTTCCCGGTGGACGAGTACGTGCAGGTGGTCAACGTGCTGTTGGAGCTCTCGCGCTGCTGGGCGTTCGGCACCAGCCGCGCGACCGTCGCCCGCGGCACGCTACCGCACGGCGGCGGCAGCGAGGTGATCGGGTGGGCCGTGTCCGGCGACGGCGACGCGGACGCCCGCGACCGCGAAGGGGAAGGCGAGGGCGACGACGTGGGCGTGGCACCCGGATCGGTCACCGACCCGCGGTCCTCGTCCGGCGGCGACGACGTGGACGCGGCCCGCTCGCCGTCGTCCCCGCCCGGCGCCAGGACGAACACCGCCCCTGCGGCCAGCGCGAACGCCACCAGCGCGACCACCACGGCCAGCAGGCGCGGCCGCCGTCCCGACGGCGGCTCGGGCGCCGAGTAGACCCGCTGGAACTCCGACGGACGCGGAAGGCCCACTCTCCCGCTCCTCACTCCCGGCCGTCCGCGGCACGCGTCGCGCGCCCCGCGCGGGCCCGGGCATCGCACCACCCCTACCCCAGGCAAGGTAATAAGACGAGCAAGGTACTGACCAGGGCCCCCGGAAGCGCCAATTGTCAGACTCCGAAGCCACAATGGGTCGTGTGTTGCTGGAGCGGATCGCCCGTACCTCGGGGTCGGTGGCCGGGACGTCGGCGCGCAAGGCCAAGGTCGGGGCGCTGGCCGAGTGCCTGCGGGCCGCGGCCCCCGACGAGGCGCCCATCGTGGTGGCCTACCTGTCCGGTGAGCTTCCGCAGCGCCAGATCGGGGTCGGGTACGCCGCGCTGCGCGATCTGCCGCCGCCCGCCGCCACGGCGACGCTGACGGTCCCGCAGGTGGACGCGGCGTTCACCGAGATCGGCGCGGTGTCCGGCAAGGGCTCGGTGGCCCGGCGGCGCGAGCTGGTGGGCGCGCTGATGGCCCGCGCCACCCATGCCGAGCAGGACTTCCTCATCCGCCTGCTGGCCGGTGAGCTGCGCCAGGGCGCGCTGGACGGGGTGATGGCCGAGGCGATCGCCGCGGCCGCCGGGGTGCCCGCCGCCGAGGTGCGGCGCGCGGCCATGCTGCGCGGCGCGCTCGGCCCGGTCGCCACCGCCGCCCTCGCCGAGGGCGTGCCGGGCCTGCGCGCCTTCGGGCTGCAGGTCGGCCGCCCGATCCGTCCCATGCTGGCGGCCTCCGCCCCCACGCTCGACGAGGCGTTCGCCAAGCTCCCCGTGGGGGAAGCCGACCAGGCCGCCGACGCCGCCGTCGAGTGGAAGCTCGACGGCATCCGCGCCCAGATCCACATCCGCCGCGTCCCCGCGCACGAGGACGGGCACGGGCACGACGACGCGCGGCAGGACGCCGGCCGGGTCGAGGTGCGGATCTTCACGCGGACGCTGGACGAGATCACCGAGCGGCTGCCGGAGGTCGTGGAGGTGATGCGCGGGCTGCCGGTGCGGGACGCGGTGTTCGACGGGGAGCTGATCGCGCTGCGTCCGGACGGGCGGCCGCACCCGTTCCAGGTCACCGCCGCGCGCACCGCCACCCGCACCCGCAAGATCGCCGAGCCGGTGCCGCTGTCGGTGTTCCTGTTCGACGTGCTGCACCTGGACGGCGTCGACCTGCTGGACGCGCCGGGCGCCGAGCGCGGCGCGGCGCTGGCCCGGGTGGTGCCCGGCGACCTGCGCATGCCGCGGCTGGTCACCGGCGACCCGGGCGAGGCCAAGCGGATGTTCGACGAGGCGGTGGCGCACGGCCACGAGGGCGTGGTGGTCAAGTCGCTCGCCTCCCCCTACACCGCGGGCCGCCGCGGCGCCGGGTGGATCAAGGTCAAGCCGCGCCACACCCTCGACCTGGTGGTGCTGGCGGTGGAGTGGGGGCACGGCCGCCGCCGCGGTTTCCTGTCCAACCTGCACCTGGGCGCCCGCGACCCGGCCACCGGCGGGTTCGTGATGCTCGGCAAGACGTTCAAGGGCCTGACCGACGAGCTGCTGGCCTGGCAGACCGAGCGGCTGCGGGCCCTGGCCACGCACGAGGACTCCTGGACGGTGCACGTGCGTCCCGAGCTGGTGGTCGAGATCGCCTTCGACGGGGTGCAGCGCAGCCCCCGCTACCCCGGCGGCATCGCGCTGCGGTTCGCCCGTGTCCTGCGCTACCGCCCCGACAAGTCCGCCGCCGAGGCCGACACGATCGACACCGTCCGCGCCGTCGCCCCGGTGCTGGACGACGAGCCGTCGCCGTGACCCCGGGCGGGAGATATCGTGCCCGGTGAACCGGGGAGGGGAGGCCGCTCATGAGCCGCGTCGTGGACCGCTGCGATCCGGGGTCGCGGGCCTGGATCGCCGAGGCCATCCGCAAGGTCGAGGCGGACGCCGGGCGCAGCGCCGACACGCACCTGCACGTGTTCCCGCTGCCGCCCGAATGGGGCGTCGACCTGTACCTCAAGGACGAGTCGGTGCATCCGACCGGGTCGCTCAAGCACCGGCTGGCCCGTTCGCTGTTCCTGTACGCGCTGGCCAACGGGTGGATCCGGGAGGGCACGACGATCATCGAGGCGTCCAGCGGGTCCACGGCGGTCAGCGAGGCGTACTTCGCGCGGCTGCTGGGCCTGCCGTTCGTGGCGGTGATGCCGGCGGCGACCAGCCCGGAGAAGATCGGGCTGATCGAGTTCCACGGCGGCCGCTGCCATCTGGTGGACGACCCGGCGGCGATCTACGACGAGTCGCGGCGCCTGGCCGAGGAGTGCGGCGGGCACTTCATGGACCAGTTCACCTACGCCGAACGCGCCACCGACTGGCGCGGCAACAACAACATCGCCGAGTCGATCTACGAGCAGATGCGGCTGGAGCGCTTCCCCGAACCGGCGTGGATCGTGGTCGGCGCGGGCACCGGCGGCACGTCGGCGACGATCGGCCGGTACGCGCGCTACCGCCGCTACCAGACGCGGGTGGCCGTCGTCGACCCGGAGGGCTCGGCGTTCTTCGGGGCCTTCCGCGACGAGGACCCCGCCCGCACCGCCACGGGCTCGCGGATCGAGGGCATCGGACGGCCCCGGGTCGAGCCGTCGTTCCTGCCCACCGTGATCGACCGGATGATCCAGGTGCCGGACGCGGCGTCCATCGCCGCCATGCGCTGGACCGCCGAGGTCACCGGGCGCGGCGTCGGCGGCTCCACCGGCACCAACATGTGGGGCGCGGTCGAGCTGATCGCGCAGATGCGGGCGCGCGGCGAGCGCGGCAGCGTGGTCACGCTGATCTGCGACGGCGCGGAGCGGTACGCCGGGACGTACGGGTCGGACGCGTGGCTGGCCGACCGGGGGCTGGACGTCACCCCGTACCTGGAGGCGCTGCGCGCCTTCCACAAGACCGGCGAGATGCCCGTGTCATCGGACGACAGCACGCCGTGACCGAGGCGCCCGTCCGGCGGGCACGCCGGGCGGGCGGGCCCGTCAGCCCGAGAACCTGATGGGGTTGACCAGGTCGGCGTAGATCAGCAGGCCGCCCATGACGATCAGCACGGCGGCCATCACGTAGGTCACCGGCAGCGCCTTGGCGACGTCCACGTACCCGGGGTCGGGGCGGCCGAGCAGCCGCGCGACGCCCTTCTTGAGCGCCTCCAGCAGCGCCCCGGCCATGTGCCCGCCGTCCAGCGGCAGCAGCGGGATCAGATTGAACAGGGCGACCGCCAGGTTCACCGAGCCGAGCAGGGCGATGAACATGGCGAGCTTCTCCACCACCGGACTCTCGGAGGCGGCGATCTCGCCGCCGAGGCGGCTCACCCCGACCACGCCGATCGGCCCGTTGGGGTCGCGTTCCTCGCCGCCGAAGGCCGCCTGCCACACCCCGACCATCCGCTCGGGCAGGCGCAGCAGCGACCCGGCGGTGTGCGCGGTCAGCTCGCCCATGTAGTCGGCGACGGCCACCGGACCCTGCCGTTCGCGCTCCTGCAGCGGGGTGATGCCGAGGAACCCGACGTTGACGACCTTGTCGGTGTCCTCCAGGTCGTACATCTGGTTGCGGGTGACGGCGATGTTCAGGTTCATCGTGCGGCCGTCGCGCTCGACGACGACGGGCACGGTGCGGCCGCCGGAGTCGCGGATCAGCCCCTGCAGCTGCTCGTACGAGGAGATCTTGCGGCCGTCGTAGGAGACGAACCGGTCCCCCGCCTGCAGCCGCGCCTGCGCGGCGGGCGTGGGCGTGTAGTTCGCCGGGCACTCGGTGGTCTGCTGCCCGGCCGGGATGGCGCACTTGGCCACCGAGCCGATCACCGGCTGCGGGGTGGGCGTGCCGATGCCCATCAGCAGGATCGCGAAGAAGATCACGGCCAGGACCAGGTTCATGGCCGGTCCGGCGAACATGATGATGAGCTTCTGCCACCACTTCTTGGCGTAGAAGACGCGGTCCTCGTCGCCCGGCCGGACCTCCTCCAGCGCCGCGCCGCGGGCCGACTCGATCAGCCCCTGCCACGGGCCGGTGGAGATCTGCCGGACCTGCCCGGGCCGGTCTCCCCTGCGCGGCGGCAGCATGCCGATCATGCGGATGTAGCCGCCGAGCGGGATCCACTTGACCCCGTACTCGGTCTCCCCCCTGGTGCGCGACCAGAGCGTGGGCCCGAAGCCCACCATGAACTGGGTGGTGCGCACGCCGAACAGCTTGGCGAAGGAGAAGTGCCCGAGCTCGTGCAGCGCGATGGACGCCATCAGGCCCAGGAAGAGGATCAGCACCCCCGTCAGCCAGTCCACCGTGGCATCCCTCCGTGATCTCCGGCAACCCGCTCAGGGTACGTCATGAGATACGCGTCCGACCGCGTACGAATTCACCTTGGCCGCTCCGGGCCGTTCAGGCCAGGAAACCCCGCAGCAAGGCGCCCGTGCCCTCCAGGTGCTCGACGACGGCGCGGCGCGCCGCGTCCGGGTCCCCGGCGAGGACGGCCTCGACGATCGCGGCGTGCTGGACGGCGGCGTGCTCGATGTTGCGGCGCAGCACGGGGATCGCGTTGAGCAGGTCGGTGACGCGCATCCGGGCGTCGGCGCAGGCGGCGGCCAGCAGCGGCGATCCGGTCAGCTCGGCGATGGTCAGGTGGAAGCGCACGTCCAGGCGCCGGTACCCGGCCAGGTCGGCGCCGTTGACGGCGGCCAGCGCGGCGCGCAGCCGGTCGGCCTGCCCGCCGGTCAGCCCGGTCGAGGCCAGGTGCGCGGCGGCGCCGCTCTCCACGGCCAGCCGGTAGGTGAGGGCGTCGCTCAGCTCGGCGCCGCGATCGGCGGCGACCCGGGCCAGGTCGCCGTCGCGGGGACGCGGCGGCCGGTAGGTGACGAACGTGCCGCCCGCGCGGCCGCGCCGCGACTCGACGTACCCCTCCTGCTGCAGCGCGCGGATCGCCTCGCGCAGCGTCACCCGGCTCACGCCCAGGCGGGGCGCCAGCTCCCGCTCGGGCGGCAGCCGCTCGCCGTGGTCGACGACGCCCAGCTTGATCGCCTGCAGCAGCCGCTCGACGGTCTCCTCGAACGCGTTGCCCTCCCGGACGGGGCGGAACACGATCGAGGCGACCGTCGCGGGCTCGTCCCCGGTCACTTCTCCGCCCTCCCGACGCCGTCCTCGTTCCGTGGGCAAAGGGTAGACGCCGGGCCGGCGGCCCGGCCCGGCGTCCGCCCGCCGCGGCGAGGTCAGGCGGGCGCGCCCGCGCCCGGCTCCCTCTCGCCGCCGAGCACGGCCAGCTCGGTGTCGTCGAGGGTGGTTCGCGGTCCGGTGAACCAGCGGCGCGCCGACAGCAGCCACCAGCCGCCGACCAGCAGCAGCACCACGCCGAGGGCGATGGGGGCGTAATTGACCGCCGTCCAGTCGAAGTCCCCGCCGCCCGGCACCCCGGCGGGCGCCAGCGGCAGCACGAAGTACACCGAGATCACCGCGATCTCGATGACCGCGATCCAGCACATGACCTTGTACTTGGCGCCCAGCGTCCAGGGGCCGGGGCGGAAGGCGTCGCCCATCCGCAGCCGCAGCCAGATCGGGATGAGGAACGCCAGGTACAGCCCGATCACCGCGATCGACACCACCGCGTAGAACGCCACGGGCGTGCCGGTGGGGCTCTTGTAGAGGGCGGGCAGGGTCAGCACCAGCGCGGCCGCGCAGCCCATGATGATCGCGTTGACGGGGGTGCGGTTGCGGTCCACCTTCGCCCACAGCCGCGAGCCGGGGATGCCGCCGTCGCGGGCGAAGGCGTAGGTCATCCGGGACATGCTGGTGACGCAGCTCATCCCGCAGCAGAACTGGCCGATCACCGAGATCGCCACCACGATCTTGGCCGGCGCCGGGCTGAGCGCGGTGGTGAAGATCGCCGACACGGCGCCGAACTGCTCGTTGACCGCGTCGACGTCGGTGGCGGCGAACAGGAAGGCCAGCAGCAGGATCCAGCCGCCGACGCCCGAATAGGCGATGGAGCGCCACAGCCCCTGCGCGGCGGTGCGGGCCGCGCCGCGCGTCTCCTCCGACACGTGCGCGCAGGCGTCGAAGCCGGTGATCGTGTACTGGGTCAGCAGGAAGCCGAGGGGCAGCACGTAGAACCAGTACATGCCCTCGGAGAAGCCGGAGTTGTTGATCCGCTCGGTGAACACGAACGAGACGCTCTGGTGCGAGTCGGGCCCGAACACCAGGATCGCCACGACGGCGGCGACGCCGAACACGTGCCACCACACCGAGATGTTCTGCAGCAGCGCCACCAGCCGGTGCCCGAAGATGTTGATCAGCGCGTGCAGGACGAGGATCACCAGGAACAGCCCGAAGACGAAGCCGAGGTCGCCGCCCCAGTCCTCGTTCAGCATGCCCAGCAGCACGTTGAGGAAGGTGGCGGCGCCGTAGTCCACCGACGCGGTGACCGCGACCAGGCCGATCAGGTTGAGCCAGCCGGTGAACCAGCCGTGCACCGGACGGCCCATCCGCGCCGCCCACCAGTAGATGCCGCCCGCCGTCGGGTACGCCGACACCAGCTCCGCCATGCAGAAGCCGATGACCAGGATGAAGCCGGCGATGATCGGCCAGCCCCAGGCGATGGCGACCGGCCCGCCGTTGTTCCAGGCCTGCCCGAAGGTGGTGAAGCAGCCGGACAGGATCGAGATGATCGAGAAGGAGATGGCGAAGTTGGAGAAGCCGCTCCAGGAGCGGTCCAGCTCCTGCTTGTATCCGAGTTCGGCGAGCCGCCTGGCGTCGTCGTCGAGCCGCGGGTCGGCCTGTGGGTCGGGCTGTCGGGCCATGGGGCCTCCTCGTGAGGCGGTGGGCGGTTTCGGGGTCAGGGGCCGGCGAGGAGCTCCGGCCCGAGGGCGCCGACGACCGCCCCGGCCGCCTCGGCGCCCGCCTCGCTGGTGAGGTGGGCGGCGACGCAGCGCATCCCGGCGGCGCGCGCCGCCTCGATGCCGAACGGGGAGTCCTCGAACACCACGACGTCGGCCGGCCGGAGCGCGGGGCCCCGGCCGGACGGGGTGGGAGCCTGGCGGGACAGCAGGTCCAGGGCCCGCAGGAAGGTCTCGGGGTCGGGCTTGCCCGCCCGCACGTCCTCGACGGTGACGATCGCGTCGAACGCGCCGGCGAGCCCGGCCGCCGACAGCACCAGGTCGACCTCGGCCCGGAAGGCGCCGGTGCCCACGGCCAGCGGGACCCGCCCGGCCAGCGCCCGGATCAGCGCCGCCGCCCCGGGCCGCACCGGCGGGGCGTCCTGCACCCGTTCGGCGTACCGCCGCACCCGTGCCTCGATGATCCGCGCCGCCAGGGCGTCGCGGGCCGGCCCGGCGGGGGCCGGGTCGCAGCGCTCCAGGACGGCGGTGACGATGGCGGGGTCGCTGCGTCCGGCGAGGTCGGTGAAGTAGGTGTCACGTTCCAGGACGACGCCGAGGTGCTCGGCGAGGATCTCGGCGTACACCTCGTACTGCAGCTCCTCGTCGTCGGTGATGGTGCCGTTGAAGTCGAAGATCGCGGCGCGGACGCCGGGGAGCCCGGCGATCGTCAGGCCCGGCCCGGTCATCGGGCGGCCCGCACGGTGTCGATGAGCCGGCCGAGACCCGGGTCGGTGAGGTCGCGCAGGGCCTGGCCCCATTTGTCGGCGGCCTCGGCCCAGTAGTCGAACTCGGCGTCGGCCGCGTCGGCGGCCAGCAGCCCGTGGTGGACGGAGAACCACAGCGTCCACGTGTAGTTGGACGCCAGCAGGTAGAGCCGTACCCGGGCGACCAGCGCCTCGGTCAGGTCGGCGCCGAAGTAGGCCGCGGCCAGGGCGGCGGCGCGGTCGGGGTCGAAGTCGGCCTCGGCGGCGATGTTGCCCAGCTCGAAGGCGGGGTCGTTCATGCCGGACAGCTGGTAGTCGACGATCCGCACCGCCGCGCCCTCGTCGATGAGGTTCTCCGGCAGCAGGTCGTTGTGGCAGGGGACGAGCGGCAGCGGCGCGGCGTCCATGGCGCGTTCGATGCCGGCCATGACCGGCAGGTGGTCGGCGTAGCCGTCGGGCACCCGCAGCCCGTGGCGGCGGCACAGCGCGACCAGCTCGTCCTGCTTGCGGAAGATGCTGAACCGGTTGCCGAACGGGTCGGGCGCGGCGTGCAGCCTGCGGCAGGCGGCGGCGACGCGCGGGATCATGCCGGGGTCGCGCACGTCGTCCCGGCCGAGGGTGCGGCCGTCGACGAACTCCAGCAGCAGCGCGGGCCGCCCGTCGGCGTAGTCGTCGACGACCGCCAGCACGCGCGGGCCGACGCCGGCGCGGGCCGCGCGCACGGTGTTGTCGATCTCCTGGCGCAGCGGGACGCCGAGCCCGGCCTCGCTCACCGCCGGGTCGAGGATCCGCAGGACGTAGCGCCGCCCGCCGGTGTCGACGCGGATGACGCGGTGGCTGAGGCCGCCCTTGAGCGTGGTGCAGGTGACCCCGGCGCCGGACGGGTCCGGCGGCAGACCGGCTCGGGCGAGCACTTCCTCGATGGCAGCGGCCATGAACCGTCCCCATGTGAGTTCGGCGCTACATGGATTGGGCTGCCCTTAACCCATTGGAAACACGATCTGGGCGTCCGGGGGCCCGTCCATGCCCCCGAAGACGTTCGATGTCCTGGAAGTCTGCGAGCGTGAGCGGCCCGCGTCAATAGGGCGTCGACGGTTTTCTTTCGGTTCGACCTCACCCCCTTTTGGTATGTCCATTGGCGTGGTAGGAAGTCGGTCATGACGGACGGAAGCGACGAATCGCTGCGTGGCCGGGCCTGGGAGGGCGTGCTGGCGGCCATCCGCGAGGGCGGCTACCTGCCCGGCGACCGGCTGCCGCCCGAGCGCGAGCTGGCCGAGCGTCTCGGGGTCAGCCGCGCCACGCTGCGCCTGGCCCTGCACGACCTGGAGCGCGCCGGGCAGGTGGTGCGGCGGCCCGGCCGCGGCGGCGGCACGTTCGTGGCCGCGCCGAAGGTGGAGCGCGACCTGGCGCACTTCGCCGGGCTGGCCGAGTACATCCGCCGGCAGGGCCTGGTCGCCGGGACGCGGGTGATCGCGGTGGCGCTGACCGTCCCCGAGCCGCCGGTCGCCGAGGCGCTGCGGCTGGACAGGGACGAGCCGGTCGTGGCGGTCACCCGGGTGCGGCTGGCGGGCGGGGAGCCGATCGCGCTGGAACGCTCCCGCTTCCCCGCCCGGCGCTTCCCCGACCTGGCCGAGCAGGCGCTCGGCGGCTCGCTGTACGACCTGCTGCGCGACAAGTACGGCGAGTCGCCCGAACGCGCCGTCGAGCGCATCGAGCCGGTGGCCGCCGACGCCGAGACCGCCGGGCTGCTGGACGTGGCGCCCGGCACCCCGCTGCTGGCCGTGCAGCGGGTCGCCTACAACGCGGCGGGCGAGCCGATCGAGCACGCCGACGACCTGTTCCGCGGCGACCGCACCCGCGTCGTCGTCTGGACGTCCCCCGAAGAACGCTGACCCCCGGCCCGGACGCCACCCCCCGCACACGAACCGACCCCGCACGCACGAACCGATCCCGGCACGCACGAACCGACCCTGGCACGCATGAAGGGACCCCCGTGTCGAAGAACCTCCCCGGCCGCGCGCGCGTCGTCGTCATCGGCGGCGGCGTGGGCGGCACGAGCATCGCCTACCACCTGGCCGAACTGGGCGAGCGCGACGTCGTCCTGGTCGAGCGGGCCGACCTGACCAGCGGCTCGACGTTCCACTCGGCGGGCCTGGTCGGGCAGCTGCGCGCCGACCCCACGCTGACCCGCATGAACATGTACTCGGCCGAGCTGTACCGCAGGCTCCAGCAGGGCGACGACCCGCCCGGCTGGGTGGAGTGCGGCGGCATCCGGCTGGCGGGCACGCCCGAGCGGATGCAGGAGATCCGGCGGCAGATCGGCTGGGCCCGCACCTTCGGGCTGCCGCTGGAGGAGATCTCGCCGGACGAGGCCAAGGCGATGTTCCCGCTGATGAGCACCGATGGCGTGGTCGGCGCGGCGTACCTGGCCACCGACGGGTACGTGGACCCCTCCCAGCTCACCTACTCGCTGGCGGCGGGGGCCCGCGCGGGCGGCGTGCGGATCTTCACCCGCACCCGGGTGCTCGGCGTCGAGGTGAAGGACGGCCGCGTCACCGGCGTGCGCACCGACCGCGGGGACGTCGAGGCGGAGATCGTGGTCAACTGCGGCGGCATGTTCGCCGCCGAGATCGGGCGGATGGCCGGGGTGCGGGTGCCGATCGTGCCGATGTCGCACCAGTACCTGGTCACCGAGCCGCTGCGGACGCGCAGCGGGCCCGGGGGCGGGCGGGGACGGCTGCCGACCCTGCGCGACCCCGACCACCTGGTCTACTTCCGCGAGGAGGTGGACGGCCTGCTCATGGGCGGGTACGAGCGCGACTCGGCGTCCTGGTCGCTGCCGGACGACGGCGGCAACGGCCACGACGCGATCCCCGCCGACTTCAACGGGCGGCTGCTGGCCGAGGACTGGGACCGCTTCGAGGAGATCACCGCCAACTCCCAGCTGCGCGTGCCGGCCATGGCCGACGCCGGGATCCGCAAGCTGATCAACGGGCCGGAGGCGTTCACCCCCGACAACGAGTTCTGCCTGGGCGAGACCGAGGTCGCGGGATTCTTCGTGGCGGCCGGATTCTGCGCGCACGGCATCGCGGGCGCGGGTGGCATCGGCAAGGTCATGGCCGAGTGGATCATGGCGGGCGAGCCGCCCATGGACCTGTGGCACATGGACATCCGCCGCTTCGGCCCGCACTACCGGTCGCCGTCGTACACGCTCAAGCGCACGGTGGAGAACTACGAGACCTACTACGACATCCCCTATCCCGACCGGGAGCGCACGGCCGGGCGTCCGCTGCGGGTCTCCCCCATCTACGCCTGGCACGAGGCGCACGGCGCGGTGTTCGGCGAGAAGGCGGGCTGGGAGCGGGTCAACTGGTACGAGCCGAACGCGGCGGCCGGGGACGAGTCGCTGCGTCCACGCGGCTGGGCAGGACGGGCCTGGTCCCCGGCGATCGGCGCCGAGCACATCGCCACCCGTACCGCGGCGGGCCTGTTCGACGAGACGTCGTTCGCCAAGATCGAGGTGACGGGGCCGGGCGCGGCGGGCCTGCTGGAGCGGCTGTGCGACAACCACGTCGCCCGCGAGGTCGGCGCGGTCACCTACACGCAGTGCCTCAACTCGCGCGGCGGCATCGAGTGCGACGTCACCGTCACCCGCACGGCCGGGGACGCGTTCCTGATCGTCACCGGGACGGCGTTCGGCGGCCACGACCTGGACTGGATCAGGCGGCACGCCCCGTCCGACGGCTCCGTGCGCGTCGCCGACGTGACCGGGCAGTACGCCTGCTTCGCGCTGTGGGGGCCGCGTGCCCGCGACCTGCTGGCGCCGCTCACCCCCGACGACGTCTCCGACGCGGCGTTCCCGTACCTGACGTCCCGCGAGATCGTCGTCGGCGACGTGCCGGTGCGGGCGCTGCGCGTGACGTTCGCCGGTGAGCTGGGCTGGGAGCTGTACTGCTCCAGCGAGTACGGCGCGGCGCTGTGGCGGGCGCTGGCCGCCACCGGGGCGACGCCGGGCGGCTACCGGGCGATCGACAGCCTCCGCCTGGAGAAGGGCTACCGGGTGTGGGGCGCCGACATCTCCCCCGACCGCAACCCCTACGAGGCGGGGCTGGGCTTCTGCGTCAAGCTCGACAAGCCGGGCGGCTTCCTCGGCCGGGACGCGCTCGTCGCCGCCAGGGAGCGCGGCGTCGCCGAGCGGCTGCGCTGCCTGACGCTGGACGACCCGCGCGCCGTCTGCCTGGGCAACGAGCCCGTGCGCGTCGGGGACGACGTGGTGGGGCGGGTCACCTCGGGCGGCTACGGCTACACCGTGGGCACGTCGATCGCCTATGCCTACCTGCCCGCCGACCGGGCCGCGCCCGGCGCGAAGGTCGAGGTCGAGCTGTTCGGCGAGTGGGTGACGGGCGAGGTGGCCCGCGAGCCGTTGTTCGATCCCGCGAACGCGCGCGTCCGCTCTTGACACCCCGGCCCCCCGACCCGGATAAATGGACTTCGTCCAGACCATTCGCTCTCCGACATCCCGGTCCGCCCCATGCCACAGAGATGAGCGTCTTGTGAGGAACCCCGGTCTGATCACGCTGGACGAGCTGCGCGACGAGGCGGCCGCGGGCCGGATCGACACCGTCATCATCGCGATCACCGACATGCAGGGCCGCCTGCAGGGCAAGCGCCTGTCGGCCCGGTACTTCCTGGACGAGGTCGCCGCCCACGGGTCGGAGGGCTGCAACTACCTGCTGGCCGTGGACGTCGACATGAACACCGTCGACGGGTACGCGATGTCGTCCTGGGAGACCGGGTACGGCGACTTCGTGATGCGCCCCGACCTGGCCACGCTGCGGCGCGTCCCCTGGCAGGAGGGCGCCGCGCTGGTCTTCGCCGACCTGACGTGGGAGGACGGGACGGACGTCGTCGCGTCGCCGCGGCAGATCCTGCGGCGCCAGCTCGCCCGGCTCGCCGAACGCGGGTGGGGCGCGTACGTGGGCACCGAGCTGGAGTTCGTCGTCTACCAGGACTCCTACGAGCAGGCCTGGACGAAGGGGTACCGCGACCTGACCCCGGCCAACCAGTACAACGTCGACTACTCGCTGCTCGGCGGCGCCCGCGTCGAGCCGCTGCTGCGCCGCATCCGGCTGTCGATGGAGGGCGCCGGGATGTACGTCGAGTCGGCCAAGGGCGAGTGCAACCTCGGCCAGCACGAGATCGCCTTCCGGTTCGCCGACGCGCTGACCACCTGCGACCAGCACGTCCTCTACAAGACCGGGGCCAAGGAGATCGCCGCCCAGGAGGGCATGTCGATCACGTTCATGGCCAAGCCGAACGAGCGCGAGGGCAACTCCTGCCACGTCCACGTCTCGCTGCGCGCCGAGGACGGCACGCCGGTCATGGCCGGGGACGGCCCGTACGGCCTGTCGGAGATCGGGGAGCACTTCGTCGCCGGCCAGCTGGCGTGCCTGCGCGACCTCACGCTGCTGTACGCGCCGAACGTCAACTCCTACAAGCGTTACCAGCCCGGCTCGTTCGCCCCGACGGCGATCAAGTGGGGGGTGGACAACCGCACGTGCGCGCTGCGGCTGGTCGGCCACGGGCCGTCGCTGCGGGTGGAGAACCGGGTGCCGGGCGGCGACGTCAACCCCTACCTGGCCGTCGCCGCGCTGGTCGCCGCCGGGCTGCACGGCGTCGACGAGCGGCTGCCGCTGGAGGAGGCCTACCGCGGCAACGCCTACGCCTCCGACGCGCCGCGGGTGGTGGGGACGCTGCGCGAGGCGGCCGCGGACTGGCGCTCCAGCGCGCTCGCCCGCAAGGTGTTCGGGGACGAGGTCGTCGAGCACTACGCCAACGCCGCCCGGGTGGAGCTGGACGCCTACGACCGTGCCGTGACCGACTGGGAACTGTTCCGCGGCTTCGAGCGCCTGTGAGGGGACCGATGGACTTCGATGTGATCAACCCGGCGACCGAGGAGATCGTCGCGGCCGTGCCGATGGCCTCCACCGAGGAGGTCGACGCGGCGGTGGAACGCGCCAAGGCCGCGTTCCCCGCCTGGCGCGCCGTGGCGCCCGGCGACCGCGCCCGGCTGCTGCGGGCGTTCGCCGCGCAGGTCGACGACCACGCCGACGAGCTGGTCGACCTGGAGGTGACCAACTGCGGGCACCCGCTCGGCCAGGCCCGCTGGGAGGTCGCCAACCTGCGCGACACGCTGTACTACTACGCCGCCGCGCCCGAACGCCTCACCGGGCGGCAGATCCCCGTGCCGGGCGGCCTGGACGTGACGTTCCACGAGCCGCTGGGCGTGGTCGGCGTGATCGTCCCGTGGAACTACCCGATGCCGATCATGGGCTGGGGCGTGGCCCCGGCGCTGGCCGCGGGCAACACCGTGATCGTCAAGCCGTCGGAGCTGACCCCGCTGACCGCCCGCCGCGTCGGCGAGCTGGCGCTGGCGGCGGGCCTGCCCGAGGGCGTGCTGCAGGTGCTGCCCGGGGAGGGCCCGGTGGCGGGCCGGCGGCTGGTGAACCACCCGGACGTCCGCAAGATCGTCTTCACCGGGTCGACGCGGGTGGGCCGGGAGATCCTGGCCGCGTCCGGGCCCCGGGTCAAGCGGGTCACGCTGGAGCTGGGCGGCAAGAGCGCCAACATCGTCTTCGCCGACGCCGACGTGGAGCGGGCCGCCGCCGCGGCCCCGCTCGCGGTGTTCGAGAACGCCGGGCAGGACTGCTGCGCCCGCTCCCGGATCCTGGTCCAGCGCCCCGTCTTCGACTGGTTCATGGAGCTGCTGGAACCGGCCGTCCGCGACGTCGTCGTGGGCGACCCCCGCAAGGACGACACCGAGGTCGGGCCGCTGATCAGCGCCGCGCACCGCGCCAAGGTCGCCTCGTTCGTCCCGGACGACGCGCACGTGGCGTTCCGCGGCTCGGCCCCGGACGGCCCGGGGTTCTGGTTCGCGCCGACCGTGCTGCTGGCCCCCGGCGACCCGGCGCGCCTGCCCGCCTGGACCGAGGAGGTGTTCGGCCCGGTCGTGGTCGTCGCGCCGTTCGACGACGAGGACGAGGCCGTCCGGCTGGCCAACGACACCGAGTACGGCCTGTCCGGCTCGATCTGGACCCGCGACGTGGGCCGCGCCGTGCGCGTCTCCCGCGCCGTCGACTCGGGGAACCTGTCGGTCAACTCCAACTCGGCGGTGCGCTTCTGGACGCCGTTCGGCGGGTTCAAGCAGTCCGGGCTGGGCCGCGAGCTCGGGCCGGACGCCCTCGACGCGTTCACCGAGGTCAAGAACGTCTTCATCGCTACCGAGTAGGAGTGGCTCAGGATGCAGCGCTTGCAGGACCGGGTCGCCGTCGTCACCGGAGGCGGCGGCGGCATCGGGCTGGCCACCGCGCGCCGGTTCGCGCGCGAGGGCGCGAAGGTCGTCGTCGCGGACGTCGACGAGACCGCGGGCAAGGCCGCCGCCGAGGAGGTCGGCGGGCTGTTCGTCCGCACGGACGTGGCGCGGGAGGACGAGGTGGAGGCCCTGTTCCGGGCCGCCAAGGAGGCCTACGGCCGCGTCGACGTCGCGTTCAACAACGCCGGAATCTCCCCGCCCGACGACGCGTCCATCCTGGACACCGGGCTGGACGCCTGGCGGCGCGTGCAGGAGGTCAACCTGACCAGCGTGTACCTGTGCTGCAAGCACGTGCTGCCGTACATGCGCGAGCAGGGCAGGGGCTCCATCGTCAACACCGCGTCGTTCGTGGCGGTGATGGGCGCGGCCACCTCGCAGATCTCCTACACCGCGTCCAAGGGCGGCGTGCTGGCCATGACCCGCGAGCTGGGCGTGCAGTTCGCCCGCGAGGGGATCCGGGTGAACGCGCTGTGCCCCGGGCCGGTGGACACGCCGCTGCTGCGCGAGCTGTACGCGGCCAACCCGGAGGAGGCGGCGCGGCGCCTGGTGCACATCCCGATGGGCCGGTTCGCCGAGGCCGACGAGATCGCCGCCGCGGTGGCGTTCCTGGCCTCCGACGACGCCTCGTTCATCACCGCGTCCCAGTTCCTGGTGGACGGCGGGATCTCCGGCGCCTACGTCACCCCGCTATGACCGGCACCGCGAACGAGACGAACCGCCCCGTCATCGGCATCACCGGATACGTCGAGGACGCGAGCTTCGGCGTGTGGAACATGCGGTCGGCGCTGGTGCCCTACGCCTACGTCCGGCAGGTGGCCGAGGCGGGCGGGCAGCCGGTGCTGCTGCCGCCCGTCGGGGCGCCGGCGTCCCTGGTGGACCGGCTGGACGGGCTGGTCGTCGCGGGCGGCGGCGACATCGACCCGGCGCTGTACGGCGCCGAGCCGCACCCCGAGGTCTCCGGCGTCCGGGACTTCCGCGACGGCTCCGAGCTGGCGCTCGTGCACGCCGCGCTGGACCGCGACCTGCCGTTCCTCGGCATCTGCCGGGGCCTGCAGGTGCTGAACGTGGCGCTGGGCGGCACGCTCGTCCAGCACCTGCCGGACGTCGTCGGCGGCCGCACCGACCACTCCCCCGCCCCCGGCGTCTACGGGCACTTCCCCGTCCGCGTGGAGCCGGGGTCGCGGACGGCCGAGGCCCTCGGCGGCGACACGACGCCGACGGTGGCGCACTACCACCACCAGTCGATCGACCGTCTCGGCACCGGCCTGCGCGCCGTGGCCTGGGCGGACGACGGCGTCGTCGAGGCCGCCGAGCTGCCCGGACGCGCGTTCGCGCTGGGCGTGCAGTGGCATCCCGAGGTGGGCGACGACCCGGCGCTGTTCCTGTCCTTCGTCGCCGCGGCGCGGATCTACGCGGGAGGGGAGGCCGCTGATACGCTGACCCTGCGCCGCTGATCCCGTGCGGGAGAGCGCCCTCGCAGCCGGCGGGGGCCGCCGAAGGAGCAAATCCTCCCCGGAACCTCTCAGGCCCCAGGACCGCGCAGGCCAGGCGCCCTCTGGAAAGCGGGGACACGGTCCCCCGCCGAAGGTGAAAACCCCGCGCGAGGGGTGAAGCTCTCAGGCGCCGATGACAGAGGGGGAGGCACCGACGACGCCGGTGCGCCGATGGGACGATGATGATGCGCGTCCCGACGCGCGCCCCCGCGATGAAGGAGCCCACCCATGTCCAGGAAGACGCCGCTCTACGAGGTCCATGCCGACCTCGGCGCCACGCTCGTCGACTTCGCGGGCTACCAGATGCCGCTGCGCTACCAGAGCGAGACCGCCGAGCACCGCGCCGTCCGCACCGGGGCCGGGCTGTTCGACCTGTCCCACATGGGAGAGATCTTCGTGTCCGGGCCGGGGGCGGGCGCCGCGCTCGACCACGCGCTGGTGGGGAACCTGTCCCCCATGGCGGTCGGCAGGGCCCGCTACACGATGATCTGCGCGCACGACGGGGGCGTGCTGGACGACCTGATCGTCTACCGGCTCGCGGCCGAGACGTTCATGGTGGTCGCCAACGCCGCCAACGTCGACACCGTCCGCGAGGAGCTGACCGGGCGGGCCGCCGGTTTCGAGGCCGCCGTCGACGACCGCTCCGCCTCCTACGGCCTGGTCGCGCTGCAGGGCCCCCGCTCCCAGGACATCCTTTCCGGATACACCGAGGCCCCGCTGGCCGACCTGCGTTACTACGCCGTCATGGCGGGGGAGGTCGCCGGGGTGGACGCGCTCATCGCCCGCACGGGCTACACCGGCGAGGACGGCTTCGAGCTGTTCGTCTCGTCCGGCGACGCCGTGGCGCTGTGGCGGGCGCTCGCCGCCGCCGAGGGCGTGGTGCCCGCCGGGCTGTCGGCGCGCGACACCCTCCGCCTGGAGGCGGGCATGCCGCTGTACGGCAACGAGCTGACCTCCGAGACCACCCCCTACGAGGCCGGGCTCGGCCGCGTGGTCAAGCTCGACAAGAAGGCCGACTTCGTCGGCAGGTCCGCCCTGGCGGCGCAGGCCCAGACCCCGCCAGGCCGTAGGCTCGTGGGGCTGGTCGCGCGCGGCCGCCGGGCCCCCCGCAAGGGGTACCCGGTCGTCGGCTCCGACGGCACGCCGTGCGGCGTCGTGACCAGCGGCGCTCCGTCGCCCACACTGGGCAGGCCGATCGCCATGGCGTACGTCGACAGCGGCGTCGCGGAGAGCGGGCTCGCCGTGGACGTCCGCGGCCGGCACGAGCCGGTCGACGTCGTCCCCCTGCCGTTCTACAAGCGATCCTGAAACACCTGGGAGAAACGAACGTGAGCGTTCCGGAACAGCTCCGCTACAGCGAGGAGCACGAGTGGGTGTCCGGCCTCGACAACGAGGACGGCATCGTCACCGTCGGCATCACCCAGCACGCCGCCGACGCCCTGGGCGAGATCGTCTTCATCGAGCTGCAGGCCGGCGAGGGCGACACCGTCGAGGCCGGGGAGCCCTGCGGGGAGGTGGAGTCGACCAAGTCGGTCAGCGACATCTACTCGCCGGTCAGCGGCGAGATCACCGCGATCAACGCCACGGTGGTCGACGAGCCGAAGGTCATCAACGACGACCCGTACGGCGAGGGCTGGATCTTCAAGGTGCGGCTCAGCGAGGAGCCGGGCGACCTGCTGGACGCCACCGCCTACGGCAAGCTGATCGAGGAGGGCTGACCCGTGTCCCTCAACGAGTCCCTGGCGGCCGTCGACCCGCAGGTGGCCGAGGCCGTCGCCGCCGAGCTGCGCCGCCAGCAGGGCACGCTGGAAATGATCGCCTCGGAGAACTTCGCGCCCGTCGCCGTGCTGGAGGCGCAGGGCTCGGTGCTGACCAACAAGTACGCCGAGGGCTACCCGGGGCGGCGCTACTACGGCGGCTGCGAGCACGTCGACGTCACCGAGCAGCTGGCGATCGACCGGGCCAAGGAGCTGTTCGGCGCCGAGCACGCCAACGTCCAGCCGCACTCGGGCGCGCAGGCCAACACGGCGGTCTACTTCGCCATGCTCCAGCCCGGCGACACCATCCTCGGCCTGGACCTGGCGCACGGCGGGCACCTGACCCACGGCATGCGCCTGAACTACTCCGGCAAGATGCTCAACGTGGTCGCCTACCACGTGCGGCCCGAGGACGGCCGCGTCGACATGGAGGAGGTCGCCCGGCTGGCCGCCGAGCACCGCCCCAAGATGATCGTGGCGGGCTGGTCGGCGTACCCGCGCCAGCTCGACTTCGCCGCGTTCCGCGAGATCGCCGACTCCGTCGGGGCCCTGCTCATGGTGGACATGGCGCACTTCGCGGGCCTGGTCGCGGCCGGGCTGCACCCCTCACCCGTCCCGTACGCCGACATCGTCACCACCACCACGCACAAGACCCTCGGGGGTCCGCGCGGCGGGCTGATCCTCGCCCGCGAGGAGTACGGCAAGAAGATCAACTCGGCGGTGTTCCCGGGCATGCAGGGCGGCCCGCTGGAGCACGTGATCGCCGCCAAGGCGGTCGCGCTGAAGATCGCCGCGTCGGCGGAGTTCCGCGACCGGCAGGCCCGCACCCTGGAGGGCGCCCGCATCCTGGCCGAGCGGCTGCTGGCCGAGGACGCGGCCAAGGCCGGGGTGAAGGTGCTGACCGGCGGCACCGACGTCCACCTGGTCCTGGTCGACCTGGTCGACTCCGAGCTGACCGGCCGGGACGCCGAGGACCGGCTGCACGACATCGGCATCACCGTCAACCGCAACGCCGTGCCCAACGACCCGCGTCCGCCGATGGTCACCTCGGGCCTGCGGATCGGCACCCCCGCCCTGGCCACCCGCGGCTTCACCGCCGAGGACTTCGCCGAGGTCGCCGACGTGATCGCCGAGGCCCTGCAGCCGTCCTGCGACCAGGCGGCCCTGGCGGCCCGCGTGCGGGCGCTCGCCGACAAGCACCCCCTGTATCCGACCCTCTAGTGCCTCCCGTGACCGGGGCGACCCCCCGGTCACGGAGGGAGCGTGCGATGGCCATCAGTGTCTTCGACCTTTTCAAGATCGGAATCGGACCGTCCAGCTCGCACACGGGCGGGCCGATGGCAGCCGCACACCGCTTCGCCCGCGGCCTGGCCCGTGACGGCCTGCTGGAGAAGACCGCGTCCGTCCGGGCGGTCCTGTACGGGTCGCTCGGCCTGACCGGCAAGGGCCACGGCAGTGACAAGGCCGTGATCCTCGGCCTGGAAGGCGACAAACCCGAGCTCGTCGACGTCGACACCGTGGACGAACGCCTGGCCGCCATCCGGGCGAACAAGGCGCTGCGGTTGTTCGGCTCCCACGACGTCCCGTTCGTCGTCGGCGAGCACCTGGTCTTCGAACGCAAGCAGACGCTGCCCGGCCACCCCAACGGGATGCTCTTCACCGCGTTCGACGACTCCGGCGGCGAGCTGCGCGCCCGCGTCTACTACTCGGTGGGCGGCGGCTTCGTCGTCGACGAGGAGGCCGCCGGCGCCGACCGCATCAAGCCCGACGACACCGTCCTGCCCTACCCGTTCGCGTCCGCCGCCGAACTGCTGGCGCTCTGCCGCGACACGGGCCTGTCGATCCCCGCGCTGATGCTGGAGAACGAGAAGGCGTTCGGCCGCACCGAGGACGAGATCCGCTCCGGGCTGCTGGACCTGTGGCGGGTGATGCGCGCGTGCGTCGAACGCGGCTGCACCCGCGAGGGGCTGCTGCCCGGCGGCCTGAAGGTGCGGCGCCGCGCCCCCCACCTGCACCGCCAGCTCCTGGCCGAGAGCCCCGCCGACCCCCTGCACGCGATGGACTGGGTGACCCTCTTCGCGCTGGCCGTGAACGAGGAGAACGCCGCCGGGGGACGCATCGTCACCGCCCCCACCAACGGCGCCGCGGGCATCATCCCCGCCGTCCTGCACTACTACGACCGCTTCGTGCCCGGCGCCGACGACACCGGCGTGGTCCGCTTCCTGCTCACCTCCGGCGCGATCGGCGTGCTGTTCAAGCAGAACGCGTCCATCTCCGGCGCCGAGGTCGGCTGCCAGGGCGAGGTCGGCTCGGCCTGCTCGATGGCCGCCGCGGGCCTCGCCGAGGTGCTCGGCGGCACCCCCGAGCAGGTGGAGAACGCCGCCGAGATCGGCATCGAGCACAACCTGGGCCTGACCTGCGACCCCATCGGCGGCCTGGTGCAGATCCCCTGCATCGAGCGCAACGCCGTCGGCGCCACCAAGGCCATCAGCGCCGCACGCATCTCCCTGCGCGGCGACGGCCGCCACTTCGTCTCCCTCGACAAGGCCATCAAGACGATGCGCGACACCGGCCGCGACATGCTCGACAAGTACAAGGAGACCTCGCGCGGCGGCCTGGCCGTCAACGTGATCGAGTGCTGACCGCCAGGCGAAATGGCCTTGCGTAGTCAATTGATGACGCAGTGCCACGATCATGCGATACCATTTCGGTATGACGACGAGTTATGCTGCGGACATGACCACTCGCAGCGTCCGCATCCCCGACGACATCGACGAACTTCTCACCAGGGCCGCCGAAGCGGAGCACATCTCCATCAACGCGGCCATCGTCCAGGCGGTGGAGCAGTGGGCCCAGGCGCGCGACCACCGCGCACGGGTGCAAGCGGTTGTCGCGGAGGTCATGACGGAGGACGCGAACCTGCTCAGGCGGCTGGCCGACGCATGACCGAATACCTCACCGCGGAAGACCTGACCGAGATCAACGCGGCCGTGCTGGGCGGTACGGCCACAGTACGCGACGCGGGCCTGGTGACATCGTCGGCGATGCGCCCGACCACTGTCGCCTTCGGCGTCGAGGCGTATCCCACGCTCCCCGAGAAGGCGGCGGCCCTGCTTCACTCGGTCATCTGCAACCATGCCTTCGTCGACGACAACAAGCGCACGGCATGGACGGCCATGCGGGCCATGCTCGCCCTCAACGGCGGACGGCCGGATCTCGCCGAGGACGAGGCGTTCGATCTGGTGGTCCGGATCGCGACGTCGTGTTCGGAGATCGAGGTGAAGGAGATCGCCGAGGCGCTGCGCGTCGTCTCCGCGTGAGGAGTTCCGCCGGAGTCGTGTCGTCCGTCCGCCTGGAGGGCGGTGGACGGGCGGGTCAGGTGCGGGCGCCGCGGCCGGTGGGCGTCGCGCCGTCTCTGACCGGGCGGCCGCAGCAGGCGCACACCACCTGGGGCCGCAGGCGCTCGCCGCAGACATGGGTCCACCGGACGGGCGGGTCGTCGGGGTTGAGGTGCCGGTCGCCCCAGCTCATGAACACGGCCAGCACGTCGCTCAGTTCCCAGCCCGCCTCGGTGAGGTGGTACTCGTACCGGGCCGGACGCTCGCTGTACAGCTCGCGCCGGACGATTCCGGCGGTCTCCAGCTTGCGCAGCCGCGCGGTGAGGATGTCGCGCGGGGCGCCGGTGTTGCGGGCGATTCCGTCGAACCGGCGCACCCCGTAGACCAGTTCGCGGATGACCAGCAGGCTCCAGCGTTCGCCGACGATCTGCAGGGCGTCGGCGATGGAGCACTCGCGCGGGTCGGCGTCTTTCGGCATGGACCCCACAATACGTTGGTTGGATTTTCCGACGCGCCCGCTCGTCGTGCGCCCCGGAGGGGGGGCCGGGGTCGCCCGGCCCCCGGCGGACGGTGGTCAGAGGCGTTCGATGACGGTGGCGTTGGCCATGCCGCCGGCCTCGCACATGGCCTGGAGGCCGAAGCGGGCGCCGCGGTCCTCCAGGGCGTGCAGGAGGGTGGTCATGATGCGCGCGCCGCTGGCGCCCAGCGGATGGCCGATGGCGATCGCGCCGCCGCGCACGTTGACCCTGTCGGAGGAGACGCCGGTCTCGCGCCGCCACGCCAGCACCACCGAGGAGAACGCCTCGTTGACCTCGAACAGGTCGATGTCGTCCGGGGTCAGGCCGGAGCGCTTCAGCACCTTCTCGGTGGCGGGGATGATCGCGGTGAGCATCAGCAGGGGGTCGTCCCCGGCCACCGCGAAGCCGTGGAAGCGGGCCCGCGGCCGCAGCCCGAGCCGCCGGGCGGCGTCACCGCTCATGATCAGCAGCGCGGCCGCGCCGTCGTTGAGCGGGGAGGCGTTGCCCGCGGTGATCTGCCAGCCGATCTCGGGGAACCGCTCTTCGTAGACGGGGTCGTAGTAGGCGGGCTTGAGCCCGGCCAGCGCCTCCATCGAGGTGGTGGGCCGGACGGTCTCGTCGCGCTGCCCGCTCCAGGCGACCTCGCGGTCGAACTCGCCGTTCTCCCAGGCGGCGTGCGCGCGCATGTGCGACTCGTAGGCGAACGCGTCCAACTCCTCGCGGGAGAGCTTCCAGCGGGCGGCGATCCGCTCGGCGGCGATGCCCTGCCCGATGAGCCCGCCGGGGTAGCGCTCGGGGAGGAGGGCGCCGAACGGGTTGCTGCCGGGCAGCACGCCGGACCCCATCGGGACGCGCGACATCGACTCCAGCCCGCAGGCGATCGCGACGTCGTACGCGCCGCTGATCACTCCCTGCGCGGCGAAGTGCGCGGCCTGCTGGGAGGACCCGCACTGCCGGTCGACGGTGGTCGCCGGGACGCTCTCGGGGAACCCGGCGGCGAGCACGGCCGACCGGGTGACGTTCACCGCCTGGTCGCCCACCTGGGTGACCACGCCGCCCACCACGTCGTCGATCTCGGCCGGGTCGATCCCGGCCCGTTCCACGAGGGTCCTGAGGGTACGGGCCAGCAGGTCGACCGGGTACTCCGAGTGCAGCCGCCCGCCCGGCTTGCCCTTGCCGACCGGCGTGCGCACCGCCTCCACGATCACCGCGTCTCGCATCTGGGTCTCCTTCGATGAGTCGGACCCCACCGGGCCGAATCCCGTTCTGAATCCCACTCTCGGCTGGTTAGTTGGAAAAGACAACCCACTCGCCGGGTGGCCCGGATCACATCCGGCGGGCGCCGCGCCGGCTCAGGCTCGGCGGGCGCGGGGCAGCGTCAGGCAGGCCAGGGCGGCGGCCGCGGCGGCGAGCACGGTGCCCAGCCAGCCGGCGTCGAACGAGATCGCGCGCGGGTCCCCCGCGCCCAGCAGCGCCACGAGCATCGCGACGCCGAGGACGGTGCCGACCTGCCGGGCCATGGTGACCACCGCCGAGCCGGTGGAGAAGCTTCGCGGCGGCACCGCGGACACCGCTGCGCCGATCAGCGTCGGCAGGGTCAGCCCGACGCCCACTCCGGTCAGCAGCATCCCGGGCAGCATGCCGGCGGCGTAGCCGTCCTCCATCCGCCACATCCACCAGCCGATCCCGGCCGCGAAGAGGACACAGCCGAGGAACGACAGCGGCCCGGCGCCCACGCGGCGGGCCAGCGGTGCCGCGCCCACCGCCAGTCCGGGCACCATCAGCGGACCGGGAGAGATCGCCAGCCCCGTGCGCAGCGCCGACCAGTGCCAGACCTGCTGGCACCACAGCACCGCCGACAGCAGCATGGCGGCGAACGCCACCGCGAACAGGATGTTGGCGACCGTGGCCGGGCCGAACGCGGGCAGCCTCAGCAGCCCGGGCGGGACCACCGGCGACGGGTGCCGCGCCGACCGCCACGCGCACAGCGCGAGCAGCACGGCACCGGCCGCCAGTGAGCCCGGCACCCGCGCCGACGTCCAGCCCCAGTCGTCGCTCTTGACCACGCCGAGGGCGAGCGCGGCGACGCCGGCGGTCAGCAGCGCCGCACCCGGCAGGTCCGGTCGCGCCCCGTCCGCGCGGGCGGGCGGACGGGGCAGCAGCCTCGCGCCCGCCGCCAGCGCCGCCAGCCCGATCGGCACGTTCACCAGGAAGACCCAGCGCCAGTCGAACTGGGTGAGCAGCCCGCCCGCGACGGGACCGAGCGCCGCCGCCAGCCCGCTGACGGCGGTCCAGCCGCGCACCGCCGGCAGCCGCCGCTCCGGCGGGGTCGCGGCCAGCAGGAGCCCCAGCGAGGAGGGGATGAGCAACGCAGCCCCGGCGGCCTGGACGACGCGCGCGGCCACCAGGGACCACACGCCCGGCGAGACGGCGCAGGCCACCGACGCGGCCGTGAACACGGCCAGGCCGAGCAGGTAGGCGCGGCGGGGCCCGGTCCGGTCGGCGAATCCGCCGGCCGGGACCATGAGCGCGGCGAAGACCACCGCGTACGCGTTGAGCACCCAGGACAGCTCGGACAGCGACGCCCCCGCGTACCGCTCCCCGATCCGCGGCAGGGCCACGTTGACGATGAACAAGTCCAGGTTGGACATCGCCACTCCGGCGGCGACGACGGCGAAGACGGCCGCCGGCCGGGCCCCGCGCACCGCCCCGTCCGCTGCGGCGTCCCCGGCCCGGATGGTCGGACTGCTCACGGCGTTCCTCCGAGATCACGTTCGATGGTCGAGTTGGAAAATCCAACTCACTGGCCCCGAACGTAGCGTCGTGAGTTTGAGAACACAACCGTCCAGTCCGCCGAAGGGCCGGTGGCCCCTCAGTCGGCGCCACCGGCCCGCGCGTGTGCGGCCGCTACAGCTTGGGCTCGAACATCGCCCTGATCTTCTTCGCCGCGTCGTTCCGTTTGGCCTTGTCCGGGGTCCGGCGCACCTGTCCCTTGCGCCGGGCGTCATCCGGACGGACGTCGTCGCGGCGGGCGTCGTCGCGGCGGGTCTCGCCGCCGGCGCGCCGGTCCCGTCCCGTGCCCTTGCCCCCGGCCCGGCCGCCCGCCCGCGCGGCGCCCGTGCGATCGGTGTTGTCGTGCAGGTCCCCCACAGCGCATCCCCCCGTTGCCGTTCGGTCCTGGTCGGACAGCGGGTTACGTACCCGGACCTGCGAAGATCTACTCCGCCGCGCCGGCCCGGTAGAAGCGCACCTCGGGCCTGCCGACCTGCCCGTAGTGCGGCCGGCGCCGCACCACGCCCTGGTCGGCCAGGTACTCCAGGTAGCGGCGCGCGGTCACCCGGGACACGCCGGTCAGGGTGGCCGCGGACGCGGCGGACAACCCCTCGTCCGCCCCGGCCAGCGCCTCGGTGATCGCCTGGAGGGTCTCCTCGCTCATGCCCTTGGGCAGCGAGCCGCGGTCGGGGGTGCGCAGGGTGGCGAGCATCGCGTCCACGTCGGCCTGGCCCGTCACCTCCCCGGAGCGCGCCGCGCGCTGCCGGAACCGCGCGTACCGCTCCAGCTTGTCGCGCAGCGCCGCGAACGTGAACGGCTTGAGCAGGTACTGCACCACCCCGGCGGACACCGCCGAGCGCACCGCGGCCAGGTCGCGGGCGGACGTCACCGCGATCACGTCGACCGTGCTGCCCGCGGCCCGCAGCGCCCGGCAGACCTTCAGCCCGTGGGTGTCGGGCAGGTAGAAATCCAGCAGCACCAGGTCGACGGGCGTGCGCTCGCAGAACCGCAGCGCGTCCGCCCCCGAGTGGACGACCCCGGCGACGGCGAACCCGGGCACGCGTTCCACGTACGTCCGGTGCGCCTCGGCGGCGACCGGATCGTCCTCCACCACCAGCACCCGGATCACGGCGTCCTCCTCGCGCGCAGCGGCAGGCGGACCGTGAAGACCGCGCCGACGTCGCGCGTGACCTCGATGGTGCCGCCGTACCGCCGCACGGCCCGGCCGACCAGCGCGAGCCCGAGGCCGTGCCCCACCGGGCCCTCGGCGGGCTTGGTGGTCCAGCCGCGCCGGAACATGGCGGGCACGCGCTCGAGGTCCACGCCCGGACCGTTGTCGGCCACCCGCAGTACCAGCTCTCCCCCGTCCGTCCGGGCGGTGACCACCACCCGGGGCGGCTCCCGGTGGGAGGCCGCGCCCTCGATCGCGGCGTCGACCGCGTTGTCCATCAGGTTTCCGAGGATAGTGACCAGGTCACGGGGGTCGATCCCGGCCTGGTCGACCACCGTGTCGCCGAGCGCCGACTCGTCGGTGAGGACGAGTTCGACGCCCCGTTCGGCGGCGTCGGCGCCCTTGCCGAGCAGCAGCGCGGCCAGCACGGGCTCGCCGACGGCGTCCACCACCCGGTCGGTGAGCCGCTGGGCGGTCTCCAGCTCGGCGGTGGCGAACTGGACGGCCTGCTCGCTGCGGCCCAGCTCGACCAGCGACACGACGGTGTGCAGGCGGTTGGCGGCCTCGTGCGCCTGCGCGCGCAGCGCCTCGGCGAACCCGCGCACGGCGCCCAGCTCGCCGGTGAGCGTCTGCAGCTCGGTGTGGTCGCGCAGGGTGGCGGCGGTGCCCATGGCGCGGCCCCGCGACCGCACCGGGACGGTGTTGACGACCAGCACCCGGGTGTCGGCGACGTGGATCTCGTCGGACCGGGGTTCGGGCGACACCAGCGCGGCGGTCAGCTCGTCGGGCAGGCCGAGGTCGGCGGCCCGGCGGCCGCGCGGGTCGCCGGACAGGTCGAGCAGCTCGCGGGCGGCGTCGTTGCACAGCACGACGCGGCCGTCCCGGTCGAGCAGGATCAGGCCCTCGCGCACCGCGTGCAGGATCGACTCGTAGTAGTCGAACATGGCGCGCAGGTCGGCGGGCGCCGCGCCCCGGGTCTGCCGGCGCAGCCGCGCGCTGACCAGGCCGCTGCCGGCGATCCCGACCGCCAGCACGGCCAGCACGACGAGGGCCAGCGTGACCAGCCGCTCGCGCAGCTCGGCGGAGATCGCGTGGACGGTGATGCCGACCGCCACCAGCGCCACCACCCGGTGCCCCTCGTCGAAGACGGGCACGACGGCGCGCACGGACGGCCCCAGCGTGCCGGTGTAGGTCTCGGTGAACGGCCGCCCGGCCAGGGCGGGGCCGATGTTGCCGACGAAGGGGCGGCCGATCTGCTCCGGGTTCGGGTGCGAGTAGCGGATCCGGTTCCGGTTCATGATCGTGATGAAGTCGACGCCGGTGTCGACGCGGACCCGTTCGGCCAGCGGCTGCAGCGTGCGGCTGGGGTCGCGCTCGGCCAGCGCCTCCCGCACGCCCGGGGAGTCGGCCAGCGTGGTGGCCACGACGGTGACCGTCTCGCGGGCGCGGTCGTCGGCGGCGCGCGCCGCGTCCAGGTACGCCAGCGCGGCGCCGACCACCACCAGCAGGGCGACCACGGCCGCCTGCAGCGCCAGCAGCTGCCCGGCCAGGCTCCACCGCCGGCCCGCTCCCGGGATCGGCGGCCTCATCGCGGCGCCCCGTTCATCGCGACACCCTCATCGCGCTGCCTTCATGACGAGCACATCACCTGCATGTGAACGAAATGTACAAAAACGTGACGACTATCACACGAACCCGGATAGTCGCTGTTCGAACGCGCCGGCATGCCCGGCGCACCCCCATCCACCCCCCGGACCCGTGACGGTCCGCGAGACCCCGAGGAGGCGACCGTGTCCGCTACGCCGACAACCGGCGGCACCGGCACCGCCCCGGCCCGGCGGCGCCGGGACCCGGTGCACTACCTCTACCTGGCCGTCATCGGCGCCGTGGTGGCCGGCATCGCGGTGGGCCTGGTCGCACCGGACGTGGCGACCGAACTCAAGCCGCTCGGCACCGGGTTCGTCAACCTGATCAAGATGATGATCTCGCCGATCATCTTCTGCACGATCGTGCTGGGCATCGGCTCGGTCGCCAAGGCCGCCAAGGTCGGCAAGGTCGGGCTGATCGCCCTCGGCTACTTCCTGGTCATGTCGACGTTCGCGCTGGGCATCGGCCTGGCGGTCGGCAACTTCCTGCACCCGGGCGAGGGCATGCACCTGGACCCGGGCTCGGCCGCCAAGGCGCACGAGTCGGCCGAGGGCGGCGAGGGCACCGTCGACTTCCTGCTCGGCATCATCCCGACCTCGCTGCTGTCGGCGCTGACCGAGGGCCAGGTGCTGCAGACCCTGCTGGTGGCGCTGCTGGCCGGGTTCGCGCTGCAGAAGATGGGCCCGGCGGGCGCGCCGATCCTGCGCGGCATCGAGCACGTCCAGCGGCTGGTGTTCCGCATCCTGGCGATGATCATGTGGGCGGCGCCGGTCGGCGCGTTCGGCGCGATCGCCGCGGTGGTCGGCGAGACCGGCTGGTCCGCGCTGCGCAGCCTCGCGGTGATCATGCTCGGGTTCTACATCACCTGTGCGCTGTTCGTGGTGGTCGTGCTCGGCACCGTGCTGTGGGCGGTGGCCCGGATCAACCTGTTCCAGCTGCTGCGCTACCTGGCCCGCGAGTTCCTGCTGATCCTGTCGACCTCCTCCTCGGAGTCGGCGCTGCCGCGGCTGATCGCCAAGATGGAGCACCTGGGCGTCAGCCGGCCGGTGGTCGGCATCACCGTGCCGACCGGCTACTCGTTCAACCTGGACGGCACCGCCATCTACCTGACCATGGCGACCCTGTTCATCGCCGCGGCGCAGGACGACCCGCTGTCGCTGGGCGCCCAGCTGTCCCTGCTGGTCTTCATGATCATCGCGTCCAAGGGCGCGGCCGGGGTCAGCGGCGCCGGACTGGCCACGCTGGCGGGCGGCCTGCAGTCGCACCGGCCCGAGCTGGTGGACGGCGTCGGGTTCATCGTCGGCATCGACCGGTTCATGTCCGAGGCTCGGGCGCTGACCAACTTCGCCGGCAACGCCGTCGCCACCGTGGTCATCGGGTCCTGGACGGGCGAGCTGGACTCGGCCCGGGCGCGCCGCGTGCTGGCGGGCGAGGACCCGTTCAACGAGGCGACGCTCCTGGACGACCACGCCGCAGCAGCCGAGCCGGCGACATCGTCCGAGCCGTCCGGGCGATCCGCGCCCGAACCGTCCGGTGCGTCCGGGACGGCCGCCGCCACGGCGTCCGCGGCCCCCAGCGGCGCGGCGCCCGGGTCGGGACCGGACGGCGACTCGGCCTCCCGGACCGCCGCAGCCGGAAGTCGATGACCGCCTCCAGTCCCCCCATCGCCGTCACGGCGCGGTACCGGGCCACCGGCCCCGCGACCAGCGCGGCGTAGATCGCGGCCGGGGACGCGTCCTCGGCGCAGGTGACGGTCATCAGCAGGCGCGGCCGGGCCGCGCTGCCGGTGAGCCGCATCCGCACCTCCGCGACGCCGGGCACCCGCCCGGCGTCGCGGAGCAGTTCCTCCCCCGCCCGCCGGGCCTGCGCGCGTGCGTGGCCGCGCAGCGCGGGACGCCACCGGCGCAGCGACGCCCGCCCCTCCCGGATCAGCCAGGCCAGCCCGACCAGCGCCAGGAACTCGGCGACGCTGGCCAGGACGGGCCAGAACCAGGCGTTGCGCGCCGCGTACCGGATCACCGCCGGGTCGAGCACCGGCCGCAGCTGCCACGCCGCGCCGAACGCGCCGAGGCCGGCGCACAGCGCGAGGGCTCCGCACATCAGCAGCACCGTGCCGGTCAGGGCCGTGGCGACTCGCATCGGTCAGTCCCTCCGCCACGTCGTCAGGGCGCTGACGCGCCGTTCCTCCAGCAGGTCGAGCTCGGCCAGCCGGTCGAGCACCGCCCGGCGCACCCGCGAATCGAACATGGCGGGATTGCAGTAGTGCGTGGTCGTCCGCACGACGACCCGGGGCCGCACCCGCCTGCCGCGCACCCCCACCCGCGCGCGCGTGATGCCGGGCACGCGCGCGGCCGTGTCGACCAGCACGCGTCGTACGTCCGAGCGGCTCATCCCGGCCGCCGACCACGGGGTGACGCCGCGCATCGGCAGCGTCCGGCCCCTGCGGGGCACCGCCGAGACCACCATGGCCAGCCCGAGCGCGGTCAGCGCGGCCGCCGTGGCCAGCGCGGGCGTCTCCTCCCAGGTGACGCGCCGCAGCACGGAGGCCATCCGGTCGACCGGCAGCAGGTGCGCCCCGCCCGAGGCCATGGCCCAGATCGCCTCGACCGCCGTCACCGCCCCGGCGGCCGTGACCACGGCCGCCGCGGCCAGCGCCGCCAGCGCGCACTGCGGCCGGAACGCCCGCCGGGTCAGCCACTGCGCGGCCTCCGGTGCGCGCGTCCGTTCCGTCACCTGTGTGACCAGTGTCGTTTCGCCCATCGCCACCCCCGTCGACAAGTGGGCATGCGTAACCACGCCACTACCCACAGTGACGGATCATTACTCCCGGGCGCACGCCGGAACGGCCGGGGGCGTCGGCGGACGGCGCTCAGCGGAAGACGACGGTGCGGTCCCCGTTCAGCAGGACGCGGTGCTCGGCGTGCCAGCGCACGGCGCGGGCCAGCGCCAGGCACTCCATGTCGCGGCCGACCGCCATCAGGTCCTCGGGACGGTGCGTGTGGTCGACGCGGGCGACCTCCTGCTCGATGATCGGGCCCTCGTCCAGGTCGGGGGTCACGTAGTGCGCGGTGGCGCCGATCAGCTTGACGCCGCGCGCGTGCGCCTGGTGGTAGGGCCGGGCGCCCTTGAAGCTCGGCAGGAACGAGTGGTGGATGTTGATCATTCGCCCGGGCAGCTTGGCGCAGAAGTCGTCGGACAGGATCTGCATGTACCGGGCGAGCACCACCAGGTCGGCGCGGTAGTGCTCGACGAGGGTGAGCACCTCGGCCTCCTGCGCCGCCTTGCCGCCCGCCGTGACCGGCAGGTGGTGGTAGTCGATCCCGTACGACTGTGTGAGCGGCCGCAGGTCGGGGTGGTTGGACACCACGGCCACGATGTCGATGTCCAGCAGGCCGGACCGCTGCCGGTACAGCAGGTCGTTGAGGCAGTGCCCGCCCTTGGAGACCATGATGAGCACGCGGGTGCGCTCGGCCGTGTCGTGCAGCCGCCAGTCCAGGCCCAGCTCGGGCCCCAGGGACGCGAACGCGCCCCGCAGCTCGTCGGGATCGGTGTCGGGCAGCGCGACGAACTGCACCCGCATGAAGAACGTGCCGGAGTCGCGGTCGCCGAACTGCTGGCTCTCCACGATGTTGCAGCCGCGCTCGGCCAGCAGCCCGGAGACGGCCGCCACGATGCCGGGACGGTCGGGGCAGGAGAGCGTCAGCACGTATTCGCTTGCGCTGGAGCTGGTCACGATGTCACTTCGCCGCTTTCGGAGACGGTGGAACGATCACGCTGGGTGAGACTTACGAGCTTACTGGCGGGCTCGCCGCCGTTCCCGGGCGCCGTACCGCCGAGAGGGGATTTTCCATGACCGAGACGCCGTCCGACCGTCCCGCCGTGCGCGTCATCTGCGTCGACTCCGGTGGGCGCGTCCTGCTGCTGCACTGGCACGACCCGGTGTCCGGCCGGGTCTTCTGGGAGCCGCCCGGCGGCGGCATCGACCCCGGGGAGACGCCCCTGGACGCGGCGCGCCGCGAACTGCGCGAGGAGACGGGCCTGCCCGGCGAGGCGATCCGGGACGTGTGCGTCCGGGTGGACCGCGACTTCCACTGGCTGGGCCGCCACTACGTCAAGGTCGAGCCGTTCTACCTGGCGCGTTTCGGCGGATCGCCGGCGGTGCGTCCGGGCGGGTTCACGCCCGAGGAGAACGAGACCTACCTGGGCCACGCCTGGCTCACCCACGAGGAGATCACCGCCCTCCCGAACATCGACCCGCCCCACCTGCTGACCGCCGTCGCCCCGCTGCTGGCGGCGGACGGCTGACGCGCCGATTGCCCGTTTCAGAAGCGCTGCCGTTCTTCGTGGCCGCCTGGACGGGACGCCGGGCATGAGCCACCCCCGGCACGACCTCGACCCGATCGTCCACACCCCGGCGCGGTTCTCCGTCCTGACGCTGCTGGCGGCGGTCGAAACCAGATCGCCGGCGCGGCTCCCCCGGCCGGCCACGAAGGATGATCCGGGCGCCGGGCGTTGTTGACCACGACCATGGGAGCGGCGTTGGGGCGCGTCCGGTGGTCGGTGCTCGACCGGTCCCGGACGCGGCGCGGGGAGAGCCATCAACGGGCGCTGCGGGAGACGGTGGAGTTCGCGCGGCAGGCCGAGGCGCTGGGGTTCCACCGTTTCTGGGTGGCCGAGCACCACGGCGTGCCGGGGGTGGCGGGCTCGGCGCCGACGGTGCTGGCGGCGGCCGTCGCGGCGGCGACCTCGCGGATCCGCGTGGGCACCGGCGGGGTGATGCTGCCCAACCACCAGCCGCTGGTGGTCGCCGAGCAGTTCGGCGTGCTGGAGTCGCTGTACCCGGGGCGGATCGACATGGGCCTGGGACGCTCGGTCGGGTTCACGGGCGGCGTGCGGCGCGCGCTCGGGCACGGCAAGGAGGACGCCGACGAGTTCTCCGAGCAGCTCGGCGAGCTGCTCGGCTACTTCACCGGCGACCAGCCGAAGCATCCCGGAGTGCACGCGTGGCCCGCCGAGGGGCTGGGGGTCCCCGCGTTCGTCCTGGCGACGGGCGCGGGAGCCGACGTGGCGGCGCGGTTCGGGCTGCCGCTGGTGATCGCGGCCGTCCGGGGCGAGCGCCGCATGCTCGACGCGATCGGCCGTTACCGCGACGGCTTCCGTCCGACCGTGTGGGGCGACGAGCCGTACGTGGTGATCTCCGGGACCGTCCTCATCGCCGACACCACCGAGCAGGCCCGGCGGCTGCTGGTGCCGGAGGCGTGGTCGATGGCCTACTCCCGGATGCGCGGAGAGTTCCCCCCGCTGATGCCGCCGCACGACGTCCCGTCCCCGGAGTCGATGAGCGAGCGGGAGCGCAGGCTGTTCGACGAGGCGATGCAGGGCCACGTCCACGGCACCGAGGACGAGGTCGCCGACGCCCTGGACGGCCTGCTCGCGCGTACGGGGGCAGACGAGTTCCTCGTGCACACCAGCACCTACGACCGCGCGGCCCGGCTTGACTCGCACCGGCGCCTGGCGCGTCTGGCGGGGCTGGCCGCCGAGCCGGTTGTCGTGCGAGGGTGAGCTGCGGAGACGCGCTTTGTTAACCGAGCGGTAGTTTCGGTGTGCGGCGGAGGGTTAGATTCGCACGCATGCGGCGACTTCTCGTCCTCCTCCTGACGGTCATGGTGGTGCTCGCCGGATGCACGGACGGCGGCGGCGACAGTGGCGGCGGCGACGGCACCGGCAAGCGGAAGGGCCCGGGTGCGGACGAGAAGCGGCCCGCGACCGTGGACGGCATCCCCACCTCCGCCGGCACGCACAAGCAGAAACTCGACGTGGGGACGTTCGGGCACCGCGAGTACCTGCTGCACGTCCCGCCGAAGATGGCGAACGGACGGTGGCGCGACGGCAGGCCGGCCAAGCCCATGCCGCTCGTGGTGGCGCTGCACGGGGGCCTGGCCACCATGGACAAGATGCGCACGCTGTCCGGGTTCGACGAACTGGCCGACGACAAGGGCTTCCTGGTCGCCTATCCCGACGGCTTCATGACCACCTGGAACGCCGGCGACTGCTGCGGGCCCGCCAAGATCGGCAAGATCGACGACGTCGGGTTCCTCACCAGGCTCATCGACCGGCTGACCGGCGCGGGCCTGGCCGACGCCGGGCGCGTGTACGTCACCGGCTTCTCCAACGGCGCGGGCATGGCGTACCGCGTGGCCT
Organism: Actinomadura sp. NPDC047616; assembly: GCF_040642915.1. Taxonomy (NCBI): domain Bacteria; kingdom Bacillati; phylum Actinomycetota; class Actinomycetes; order Streptosporangiales; family Thermomonosporaceae; genus Actinomadura; species Actinomadura sp. NPDC047616. The sequence continues at coordinate 277,849 of NZ_JBEYTB010000006.1, read as the reverse complement.
GCGAGAAGCCCGGCAAGGTCGCCGCGATCGGGGTGGTCGAGGGCGCGCTGGTGACCGAGTGCGATCCGGACCGCCCGGTCGCCGCGATGATCTTCCACGGGACGGCCGACCGCAACGTCCCGTTCGACGGCGGCGGACGCCGCGACGTCAACGACGACCGCCCCTACCCGCCCGTCTCGTACGCGGTCGACGTCTGGCGCGACGCCGGGAACCTGCCGCGGCTGCGGCCCAAGGTCATCAGCGTCGGCGCGATCGAGTGCGACTCCACCGGCCGGGGCGCGCGGGGCGCGGAGGTCACCCTGTGCCGGGTGCGGGGCGGCACGCACGAGTGGCCGTCCCGCGCGAGCACCATGCTCTGGGACTTCTTCGCCGAGCACTCCCGCGCCTGACGCCCGGCCGCGCCCCGCGCCCACCCCGGGCGCTCCGCCGGATATGAACTGTTTTCATATTCGCCGGAACCTGTGGCAGGGTGTGCCCATGAACCTCCGGGAGCGCTACGACGCGGCCACCGCCGCCCTCGACGCCCCGTTCGCGGTCGTGGACCTGGCCGCGTTCCGGGCCAACGCCGCCGACCTCGTCCGGCGCGCCGCCGGCAAGCCGATCCGCGTCGCCAGCAAGTCCGTGCGGTGCCGGGCGCTGCTGGAGGAGGCCCTCGCCATGGACGGCTTCGCCGGCGTCATGGCGTTCACCCTTCCCGAGGCCCTCTGGCTGGCCGAACGGCGCGTCAGCGACGACATCCTCGTCGCCTACCCCACCACGGACCGCACCGCCCTCACCGCGCTCGCCCGCGACGAGCACGCCGCCCGCACCGTCACCCTCATGGTCGACTGCGACGACCATCTCGACCTCATCGAACGCTGCGCCGAAGGCCGCCCCGTACGCGTCTGCGTCGACGTCGACGCCTCCTACCGCGCCCTGCACGGACGGCTGCGCGTCGGCGCACGCCGCTCCCCGCTGCACGCCCCCGCCCAGGTGCGCGCCTTCGCCGAACGCATCCTCAAACGGCCCGGCCTGCGACTCGTCGGGCTCATGGCCTACGAAGGGCAGATCGCCGGCGTCGGCGACCTGCCGCCCGGCCGGCCCGTGCGCGCCCGCGCCATCCAGGTCATGCAGCGCCGCTCCCGCCTGGAACTCGCCCGCCGCCGCGCCGCCATCGTCACCGCCGTCCGTGAACTGACCGACCTGGAGTTCGTCAACGGCGGCGGTACCGGCAGCGTCGAGAAGACCGCCGCCGAACGCGCCGTCACCGAGGTCGCCGCCGGATCGGGTCTCTACCAGCCGCACCTGTTCGACCACTACTCCAACTTCCGCGGCCGCCCCGCCGCCCTGTTCGCGCTGCCGGTCGTCCGGCGCCCCGCCCCCGGCGTGGTGACCTGCCTGGGCGGCGGCTACCTGGCGTCCGGCCCCGGCGACCCGATCCGCCTCCCCCAGCCCTACCTGCCCACCGGCCTGTCCTACGACCCGGAGGAGGGCGCCGGAGAGGTCCAGACGCCGCTGCTCGGCGAGACCGCCGACCGGCTGGCGATCGGCGACCGCGTCTGGTTCCGGCACACCAAGGCCGGCGAACTGTGCGAACGCTTCGCCGAACTCCACCTCATCGACGGCGACCGCCTGGTGCGGACCGTCCCCACCTACCGGGGCGAGGGCCGCACGTTCCTGTGAGGCCCCTTTCCCCGGCCGCGCGCCGGTGAAATGGCGGGCCGGCGTCGTACATTGTGGGCATGAGCGACGCCCCAGTGATCAGCGTCCGCGGCGAGGTCGTGCTGGAGGCCCAGCCCGAACTGGCCCTGCTGTCGGTGCACGTCCAGAGCCAGGAGGACGAGCGCCGCACCGCCCTGGACCGCCTCGTCGAACGCAACCAGCACGCCCTCGACCTGATCAGGTCGTACGGCGCCGCGGTGGAGCGGGTCGAGACGGGCGGCCTGGCCATCTCGCCGGTGCTGCGGCAGCGGCGCCGCGAGGGCGAGATCCGCGCCTACCAGGGCACCGCCTGGATCAAGGTCACCGTCGTGGACTTCACCGTGCTCGGCGAGCTGGTCACCCGGCTCGGCGACATGGAACGCACCTTCGTCCACGGCCCCCAGTGGGACCTGCGCCGCGACAGCGAGGTCTACGCGCGGGCCGCCCGCCAGGCCGCGCAGGAGGCCGTCGCCCGCGCCCGCAGCTACGCCGAGGCGCTCGGCGCCCGCCTCACCGGCCTGGTCGAGCTCGCCGACTCCGGCCTGATCAGGGACAACGTCCGGGCCGCGACGCCCATGATGGCGGCGCCCATGGCCGCCGAGACCTACGGCGCCGTCCCGCCGTCCGAACCCGAGCCGATCGTCCTGGAACCCGAGACCCAGCTCGTGCGCTCATCCGTCGAGGCCCGCTTCACCGTGACCGCTCCCGACCTGGACGGCTAGGGGCGCGTGACGGGACGACGGGGTCCCGCGCAGGCATGCCACCGAAACGGGGGGATGAGATGACCGTGACCGACCCGGGGCCGCCGCCCGGCACGCCCCCCGAGCCCTCCCTGCGGGACCCGTGCGCCGAACGCGGCCCCGCCGGCGACATCCTGCACGCCGGAGACGTGCCGCACTACGGCCTGGACGTCTTCCTGACCGGCCGGGTCTTCATGGACATGATCTTCACCGGGCTGCCCGGCCTGCCCCCGCCCGGCACCGAACTGGTCACCGACGGCCTCGGCTCGGCCCCCGGCGGCGTCGCCAACCTCGCCGTCGCCATGAGCCGCCTGGGCCTGCGCACCGGCCTGGCCAGCGCGTTCGGCGACGACATGTTCGGGGCCTACCTGTGGCGCGCCCTGTCCGAGCAGGAGGGCGTCGACCTGCGCTGGTCCCGCGAGATCACCGGCTGGCCCACGCCGGTCACGGTGTCGCTGGCCTACGACTCCGACCGCAGCATGGTCACCTACGCCCGTCCCGCCCCGCCCGGCGACACCGATCTGGTCACCGAGCCGCCCGCCGCCGCGACCTGCTTCGTCGACATCGACCGCCCCGTCCCCGGCTGGGCCCTGGAACTGCGCCGCGCGGGCACCCGCGTCTTCGCCGACGTCGCCTGGGACCCCACCGAGACCTGGTCCACCGACGTCCTCGACCGTCTCCGCCACGTCGACGTCTTCCTGCCCAACGCCGTGGAGGCCATGGCCTACACCCGCACCCGCACCCCCGAGGAGGCCCTGCACGCCCTCGCCGACCGCGTCCCCGTCGTGGTCGTCAAGCAGGGCGCCGCCGGCGCCATCGCGATCGACTCGTCCACCGGCGAACACGCCCACGCCGACGCCCTGCCGGTCGAAGCCCTCGACCCCACCGGCGCGGGCGACGTGTTCGCCGCCGGGTTCGTCTTCGGCACCCTCGCGGGCTGGCCACTCGGCCACCGGCTGTCGTTCGCCAACCTGTGCGCGGGCCTGTCCGTCCGCCACCACAGCGGCTCGCTGGGCGCCCCCTGCTGGGGCGAGATCGCCGCCTTCGGCGACACCGGCGAAGTACCGCCCGAGGTGCTCGAACGGTACGCCTTCATCGTGCCCTACATCCCCGAGGCCGAACTCGAACGCGGCCCCGACTGGGTCACCCGCGCCGAACCGACCCTCCGCTGACCCGCGGCCCTTCACTGCCGGGCACGGAAAAGGCGCCGGCCGCGGGAGCGGACCGGCGCCTGTTCGAGGGGATCGTTCAGCGTCGCCTGCGGCGCCAGACGACCAGGGCGGTGATCGTCACCGCCACGCCGACGCCGATCAGCAGGGCCCGGCGGTCGCCGCCCGCACGCTCCCCCGGCTCCTGGCCGTCGGCCGGGGTCAGCATGGTGCGGGCGACCTTGGCGACCTGCCCGGCCTCCTCCTTGATCCGCTCGGCGCCGCGCTGGGCGACGTTGCGGGGACTGACCCGGTCGGCCAGCGCGTCGATGGTGCGGGCGAGCTCCTGGCGGGTGCGCTCGATCTCCCGCTCCAGCGCCTCCGGGTCGCGGGCCCTGTCAGCCATGCCGTTTCCTATCGTCGTTCGTGGTCTTCGAGATCGTCCCGCCCGTTCGAGGACCGGATCCGGGCATCGTGTCACGGGCGTCGGCAGCGCATGATCCGAACAGTCTGTCAGGTCTTCCCGCCGAACGCCCGCCTCACCCCAGCCGGTACGGTGGAGGCGTCCATTCGAGCAGGAAAGGCGGATGTGGTGTCCGATCGGCTGCAGCCCGGCGACGTCGCCCCCGAGTTCGAGCTTCCCGACGCCGACGGCAACCCGGTGTCCCTGGCGTCGCTGCGCGGCAGGCGGGTGATCCTCTACTTCTACCCGGCGGCCATGACCCCCGGCTGCACCAAGGAGTCGGTCGACTTCCAGTCCAGCCTCGCCGACTTCGAGGCCGCGGGCGCCACCGTCATCGGGGTCTCCCCCGACGAGCCGCCCAAGCTCGCCAAGTTCCGCGAGAAGGAGGGGCTGACCTTCCCGCTGCTGTCCGACCCCGACGCCGACGTGCTGCGCGCGTACGGGGCCTACGGCGAGAAGAAGCTCTACGGCCGCGTCGTCGTCGGCGTGATCCGCTCCACCTTCATCATCGACCCCGACGGCAAGATCGAGCAGGCCTACTACAACGTGAAGGCCACCGGCCACGTCGACCGCCTCCGCCGCGACCTCGATCTGTGAGCTCCGGCTCCGAGGGCCTCGGCGCGCCCGGCCGCCGAGGCCCTCGGGCGAGGGCGCCCGCGCGAGGCGGCGAGCACGCGCATTCGACTGGTGCGGGCGGGGGGACTCGAACCCCCACGGTGTCACCACCAACAGGACCTAAACCTGCCGCGTATGCCGGATTTCGCCACGCCCGCCGGAATGTCGCGAGGAAACTTCGATCAGCTTAGCGCCCGGACGGGTGGGTGACGCATCCGGTTTACCGGCATTCCCGGCCACCTGAGGCCGCCGCCATCGCAAAAACGGCGGGGGCGGGCGGCTTACTCTGGGGCATGGCGCCGTTTCAGGTGGATCATGCCGCTCCCCGTCGGCATGATCCCGCTTTCGCGGGCGGGAACGCCGGCCTCGATCGGCGGGGCCCGTCATGAGCGAGCCGGGCGGCGGGTGGTTCGCCGAGCGCGCCGTGGGCGAGTTGCGGCCGGGGGATCATGGGTGGCTCGCCTACCGCACGCCCGAGGAACGCGAGCTGGTCATCGGTGACTTCGTGCACGACGGGTTGCGCAACACCGAGGAGAAGGTCGTGTACGTCACCGACGCGCCGCCCGAGCGGCTGCCGGGCGTGCGGCGGCTGGCCGGTGCGGACCTGCTCGACCGGGTGCGCCGCCGGCAGCTGCGCGTGCTGTCGCGGGAGCTGACCTGCCTCGACCGGACCGGGCGGTTCGATCCGCCGCGCATGCTGGACGCGGTGGCGCGCGAGGTGGAGTCGGCGTTCGGGCAGGAGTTCCGGGCCGTGCGCGTCACCATCGACTTCAGCTGGCTGCTGGCCGCGCCCGGACCCGCCGGCCTGACGCGGATGCTCAGCTGCGAGCACCTGGTCGACCAGGCCGTCTCGCCCAGCACCACCACCATGGCGATCTGCCAGGTGCGCCGTGGAGCCCGTCCGCGGGACGAGCTGACGGCGCTGCGCGACGCGCACGAAGTGCTGGTGGCGGCCAATCCGGAGTACGACGACGGCGTCCTGAGGATCGTGCGCACGTTCGAGCCGCACGGGCTGCGGGTGGAGGGCGAGCTGGACGCGGCGCGGCACACGGTGTTCGCCGACCAGCTCGCGCGGGTCACGGCCACGCGGCGGCGGACGCACCTGGACCTGTCCGGGCTGCGCTTCATCGACGTGGCCGGGCTGGCCCTGCTGGCGCGGCACGCCGCCGGCCTGCCCGGCGGGCGCGGCCTGGTGCTGGACGACGTGCCGGCCGGCGTGGCGGAGCTGATCGACATGGTCGGCCGGCGCCGGCTGCCCGGGCTGCTGCGGGGCCGTCGCCGTCCCGTCCCGGCGCGGGAGAACTGACCTCATGGCGTTGGAGCACCGGGCGTTCCTCTACCGCGGCCTGGAGGAGTTCCTGCGGGTCGCCGTGCCGTTCCTGCGCGACGGGGTGCGGGCGGGGGACGCGGTGGTGGCGGTGGTCCGCGAGCCCGGCCTGGGCGCGCTGCGTGACAGCCTGTCCGGTTTCGAGGGGCTCGTACGGTTCTACGACTCCGAGGAGTTCTACCGGCATCCCGTGCGGACGCTCAAGCAGTACCAGCAGCTGGTCAACGCGATGGCGCCGCGCCGCGTCCGGGCCCTGGCCGAGCCGGTGTGGCAGGGGCGGGACGCCCGGGAGACGGTGGAGTGGGCGCGGTACGAGTCGCTGATCAACCTGGTGTTCGGCGGTGTCGACGCGCTGGCGTTGTGCCCGTACGACCGGGCGGCGCTGCCCGGCGCGGTCCTCGACCACGCCCGGCGTACGCATCCGCTGCTGCTGGACGGCGGTGCGACGGTCCGCAACGGCCGCTACACGGATCCGGTGGACTTCGGGGACGAATGCGACCGCGCCCGCCGCGTCGGCCGTCCCGCCGACGCCGATTACCTGCCGATCCGGTCGAACGACCTGTATCCGCTGCGCGCCTTCGTCGGCGAGCGGGCGGTGCGGCACGGGCTGTACGGCGGTTCGGCGCGGAACCTGGTGACGGCGGCGAACGAGGTCGCCGCCAACGCGCTGGCGTACGGCTGCCCGCCGGTCGGGCTGTGGCTGTGGCGGGACGGCCGGAACGTGGTGTGCGAGGTCGGTGACCACGGCCTGTGGCGTCCGCGGCCGGATTCGCTGACGGGGTTCGTTCCGCCCGGCTCGGCGCTGGAGCGCGGTTTCGGGCTGTGGACGGTCCGGTTGCTGGTGGACCTGATGGAGTTGCGCACCGGCTGGGACGGCACGTTCGTGCGCCTCTACGCCGCCTGAGGCGCTTCCTGAGACGTCTTATGAGACGTCATGTGAGGCGTCATTCGAGGGCGGCGACGAAGCGTTCGGCCTCGCCGCGGCTCATGCCGGTCTCGGCGCGGACGAGGGCGATGGCCGACTCGACGTCGGCGTTGGCCTTGAACTCCCGGACCCGGTCGGAGAGGGTGGCGGCGCCGATGACGGGCCGGGGCGGGACGCGTCCGTCCTTGAGGGCGTCGACGAAGTCCTTGGCCTCCTTGAGTCCCAGGCCGGTGTCCATGCGCACCTCCTTGATCGCCTGGATCACCCGGCCCTGCCCGATCAGTTCGAGCGCGCGGTCGCGGGTGGCGGCGGGGACCCCGACGACGGGCGGGACGGAATCGGGGGCGGGGGCGGGCACGCCGACGACGGCGGAGGACGGTTTGACGTAGGCCGTCTCGTGCCGGCGCCGGCGCCGTCGCTCCGCGCTCCGGGCCACCGCGATCATCAGCAGGCCCAGGATCAGCACGACGACGGCGCCGAGCATGATCATCTCGGTCGTGGACATTGCGTCACTTTAACGCGACCCCGTGGGCGGCCGTGGCGTCTCCGGCACCGCCGTCGCCGGCGGTCGTTCGGGCGCCACCGGGCGCCTGGTCGACGGCTGCGCGGTCGGCTCCGGCCGCCGCGGTGGCGTCGAAGGGCCGGGGGCCGTCGGCGGGGACGGCGGTGTGGTGCGGGAACGCTCCGCCGACCTCGACACCGGCGGTCGTGACGGAGCCCGGGGCGGCGACGGCACGGGCGTGGGTGTCGTGGTGGCCGCGGGCGAGGGCGGCGCGGCGGGCCGTGGCGGCGGCGTCGGCTGCGGGGATCGCCACAGCAGGATCGCCGCGGCGAGGACGACGGCGGCCGTGGCGGCGGCCGCGAGGACGGGCAGCGCCCAGCGCCGGACGCCGGCGCCGTCCCGCAGCGGGTTCCGCGCCCACGCGCCGGCGCCTCGCGTCCGCGTGCCGTCGGCCCCGGGCCGGGCGACGGCGCGGTAGCGGCGCACGAGCGCCGGGTCGGCGTCGATCTCCTCGGCGGCCCGGCGGTAGTGGTCGCGCAGCAGGGCTTCGAGCTCATCGTCCATGCGCCCCGTCCCCTTCCGCCGCGGGCCGCGGCTCCTCGGCCGTCATGTGCTCGCGCAGGGCCGCCATGGCGCGCGCGGCGTGGCTCTTGACCGTTCCCCGGGAGATCCCGAGGGTCTCGGCGATCTCCTGTTCGCTCAGATCGCACCAGTAGCGCAGCACCAGGACGGCGCGCTGCTTGGGCGGCAGGGCGCGCAGCGCCTCGTCCAGTTCGCCGTCCGCCCCGCCGGCCGCCCCGCCGGGCGGTCCGGCGGGCGCGGTCCCGGCCAGTCGTTCCACCTCGGTCACGGAGCCGACCGGCAGGTCGCGGCGGCGCTTTCGCTCGTCGATGGCCAGGTTGACGATGATCTTCCGGGCGTACGCCTCGGGGTTGCCCGACGCCAGCCGCCGCCACCGCCGGGCGACCCGCTCGTAGGCCAGTTGCACCAGATCCTCGGCGACGTGCCGGTCGTAGACGAGGAAGACGGCGGTGCGCAGCAGGGGGCCCGCGGTGGCGGTCACGAACTCCTCGAACGTCGTGACGTCGCCGCCGCGGACCTCCTGGGTGCTGCTCAACGCGGACACGTACGGGCCGCGCCTAGCGCCGCGGCTGCGGCGGGCAGGGCGCAGGAACCGGCCGCTCCGGCGGGGCCGTCGGCTTGGCGGCCGGCGGCGCGGGGCGTGCCGTGGACGGCCGGGGCTCGGGCGTCCTGGCCGTGTCCCGCGTGGACGGACGCGCCGGAGTGCGCGTGGGGTCCGCCGGGCGGGGCACCGGGCTGGCCGACGGCGGCCGGGGCGGTGTCGACGGCCGCGCCGTCGCGCAGGGGCGCGGAGGCGTGGTCGGCGTGGGCGGGCGCGTCGTCGGCGGCTGCGGCGCGGCCGTGGGCTGGGGCGGCGCCGACGGGCGGGCGGGCGGCGCGGTGGGCCGGTCCGGGCGGACGGGCGGCGCCGACGGCCCGAGGGTGCCCCTGGCCGCGACCTTGGCCGCGTCCGTGGTGTCCGCGGCGTCCGTGCCCGCCGCCGCGCCGAGCCAGATGCCCGTGCCCAGCACGCCGGCACCGACGACGCCCGCGACCGCCATCGTGACCCGCCCGCGCGGACGCCGGAAACGCCCTTTTTCGCTCATGTTGCTCCTCGGGGTGAACAGAGTGACACCCCTTGAACCCGCGCGGCGCGCCGTGAGGTTGTCACGGCGCCGGTCTTTTTTCGGCGGGTGCGGGCGAGGAGCCCGTCAGCGGGACGTCGCGGCGAGGGCCTCGGGAAGCAGGGCGGCGAGGTCGCGGAAGGCGCGGCCGCGGTGGCTGATCGCGTTCTTCTCCTCGGGCGCCATCTCGGCGCTGGTGCGGGTCTCGCCCTCGGGCAGGAAGATCGGGTCGTAGCCGAAGCCGCCGGTGCCGCGCGGGGCGTCCAGGAGGCGGCCGCGCAGCCGTCCCTCCACGCAGTGCTCGGCGCCGCCGGGCAGTACCAGCGCGGCGGCGCAGACGAACGCGGCGCCCCGGTGCGGGGCGGCCACGTCGGCGAGCTGGTCCAGCACCAGGTCGAGGTTGGCGCGGTCCTTGTCGCCCGTCGCCTCGCCGAACCGGCCGGACCAGCGTGCCGACAGCACGCCGGGCATGCCGTTCAGGGCGTCCACGCACAGCCCGGAGTCGTCGGCGACGGCGGGCAGGCCGGTGTGCGCGGCGATCGCGCGGGCCTTGAGCAGGGCGTTGCCCGCGAAGGTGGCCTCGGTCTCGGGGACCTCGGGCGCGTCCGGGAACTCGGCCAGGCCGACGACCTCGACGCCGGAGCCGTCGGCGGCGCGCAGGCCGGCCAGGATGTCGCGCAGCTCGGCGATCTTCCCCTGGTTGCGTGTGGCCAGGACGAGCCGGGTCATCGGCCGAGCGCCTCCTGCTGCAGGACGGTCAGCTCGGCGCAGCCGCCCGCGGCCAGGTCCAGCAGGGCGTCCAGCTCGGCCCGGTCGAACGGCCGCCCCTCGGCGGTGCCCTGCACCTCCACGAACCGGCCGTCGCCGGTGCACACCACGTTCATGTCGGTCTGGGCGACGACGTCCTCTTCGTAGCACAGGTCGAGCCGGGCCTCGCCGTCGATGACGCCGACGCTGACCGCCGCGACGGAGGTGATCAGCGGCTCGCCCTTGGTCATGCCGCGCCCGCGCATCCAGGCCACCGCGTCGGCGAGCGCGACGTACGCGCCGGTGATCGCGGCGGTGCGGGTGCCGCCGTCGGCCTGCAGCACGTCGCAGTCGAGCTGGACGGTGTTCTCGCCCAGCGCCTTGTAGTCGACGCAGGCCCGGATGGACCGGCCGATCAGCCGGGAGATCTCCTGGGTGCGGCCGCCCAGCCGCCCCTTGACCGACTCGCGCTCGTTGCGGGTGTTGGTGGCGCGCGGCAGCATGGCGTACTCGGCGGTCACCCAGCCGAGGCCGCTGTCGCGGCGCCAGCGCGGCACCGAGTCCTGCACGGAGGCCGCGCACAGCACGCGCGTGCCGCCGAACTCGATGAGCACCGAGCCCTCCGCGTGGTCGAGCCAGCCGCGCTGGATGCGGACGGGACGGAGCTGGTCTGGTGCGCGATCGTCGGGGCGTGCCATGGGGACCACCCTAGTCCCCGGGCGCGTCACAGGTCGTAGGCGGCGCCCACGTGGGCCAGTTCGATGGTGCCCCCGAACGTGCTGGCCTTGGCCTCGGCCAGGGAGCGGTTCGCGTCGTTCCAGGGCACCAGATGGGTCAGCACGAGCCGGCGGGCGTCGGCCCGGGCGGCGTGCTCACCCGCCTCACGGGCGGTGAGGTGCAGGTCGTTGGGCAGGTCGGGCTGCTCCAGGAAGGACGCCTCGCACAGGAACAGGTCGGCGTCGCGGGCCAGCTCCACCAGCGCGGCGGACCGGCCCGTGTCGCCCGAGTAGGCCAGGACCTTGCCGTCGTGCTCGACGCGGAAGGCGTACGCCTCGACGGGGTGCGGCATCTGCGCGGTGGTCACGCGGAACGGCCCGATCTCGAACGGGCCGCGCAGCAGCGGACGGAAGTCGAACGCCTCGGCCATGCCCGGCTCGGGCTCCAGGTCGTAGGCCTTGGCCATGCGGGCCGCGGTGCCCTCGGGCCCGTAGACGGGGATGCGGGGCGCCGGGCCGCCGGGACAGTACCTGCGCGCCACCCAGTAGCCGCACAGGTCCAGGCAGTGGTCGGCGTGCAGGTGCGACAGGCACACGGCGTCGATGTCGTAGAGGCCGTGGTAGCGCTGCAGCGTGCCGAGTGCTCCGCTGCCCAGGTCGAGCAGCAGGGAGTAGTCCTCCGCCTGGATCAGATAGCAGGACGCGGGGCTCTCCGGCCCCGGGAAGCTGCCGGAGCAGCCGATCACAGTGACCCGCACGCTCACTCCTCCTCTTGTGTTCCCGAGGAATCAGGTGGTCAGAGCCTTGTTCGCGGTGGGCTCCACGAGGCCGATCTCCGGGCCCAGGAATCGGCGGCCGAGCGCCGCGAACACGGCCGGGTCACCGGTCGCGCGGAACCGGTGGACGGGCGGGGGCGCGGCCTCCGCCCGGGCCAGCCCCTGGTCGTGCAGCACTCGATAGACGTCCTTGGCGGTCTCGTCGGCACTTGAGACCAGTGTGACCCCGTCTCCCACGACATACGAGATGACGCCGGTAAGCAATGGGTAGTGGGTGCACCCAAGGATCAGGGTGTCGCAGCCGGCGTCGACGACGGGCCGCAGGTATCCGCGCGCCGCCTCCAGCAGCTCGTCGCCCATGGTCACCCCGGACTCGACGAACTCCACGAAACGGGGGCAGGCGGCGGCGGTCAGCTCGATGTGCGGGGCGGCGGCGAAGGCGTCCTCGTAGGAGCGGCTGGTCACCGTCGCACGGGTGGCGATCAGCCCGACCCGGCCGTTGCGGGTGGCGCGGGCGGCCCGCCGCACCGCCGGGTTGATCACCTCGACGACCGGCACGTCGTAGCGTTCGCGGGCGTCGCGCAGCATCGCCGAGCTGGCGCTGTTGCAGGCGATGACCAGCATCTTCACGCCCTCGTCCACCAGCTGGTCGAGCATCTCCAGGGCGAAGGCGCGCACCTGCGCGATGGGCCGCGGCCCGTACGGCTGGCGCGCCGAGTCGCCGAGATAGACGATCGACTCGTTCGGCAGCTGGTCCAGGATGGCGCGGGCCACGGTCAGCCCGCCGAAACCGCTGTCGAAGATCCCGATCGGCGCGTCAGACATGAGACTCAAGGCTAGGCGAACGGACGCCGCCGAGGCGCGTCATGCGTCGGACATCACACGGTCACATGCTCGAAACCGCCGTGCGCGCGCCCCGGGCGCCCACTCCTGTGATTCCGGGCGTGTCCCGTGCCGGGTGTGACGGTCGCCGACCCGGGATCCGCGCGGCTCAGCGGGACGGGGGACGGCCGACGCGAGCGAGCTGGCGGCTCTGCGCGACCAGGCGGCCCGCCGAGTCCCAGACCTCGACCTCCTCGTCGAACCAGCCGCCGGTGACCATGCGGCCGCTGCCGTGCAGCGCCAGGGGGCCGGGGGCGGGGACGGCGCGCATGTGCCAGGTCATCTCGACGGTCGGGGCCCAGCCCTTGGCGCCGGTGTTGAGGACGATGGGCGGCAGCGCGTCCACGGCCAGGGCCAGGGTGAACGCGTCGGGCTCGTGGGGGTCGCGCAGCCGGAACCAGGCGCGGCACTCGGGCCGTCCGCTGGGCCGCCCGTCCAGCCAGCCCAGCGTGGCGGGGTCGAAGTGCATCTGCACCTGGTCGGCGAAGCCGCGCTCGCGGTCGCGTCCCTGGAAGTGGGTGCACCGCTCGATCGGCGGCAGCGGCGGTGTGGGCGGTTCGCCGACCCACTCGGGTTCGGCGCCGGGCTCCAGGTCGGCGGTGGTGATCAGGGCGTCCACCGCGACGCGGGCGTCCTGGACGAGGCTGACGTGGGCGGCGCTGGCGGTGCGGCCGGCCTTGCGCGGCTCCACCAGCACCTCGGCGGGGCCCGCCTTGGCGACCCGCAGGAAGCTGGCGGCGGTGGCGACGGGGTGGCGGTGCGGGGCGGCGTCGACGGCGGCGCGGGCCAGCACCGCCATCAGGTAGCCGCCGTTGAGGGCCTCGGCGAACCCGAACGCGCCGTCGAGATCGATGCGATACCTGCCCTCGTCCACCCGCGTGACCGCCGTCGCGTCGCCGAACCTGCTCATCCGCCCTCCCGGCCGCCGCCCTGTCCCGGCTCCGTGCCGGCGCGCGGCCGGCACGGATCTAGAATGTCGTTCGAGTATGAACTCTATCCCTCAGGGCAGCCGCCACCGGCCCCGGCAGGGCGGCCGGAGCGCGCCGGGCACGCAACTTGCGGTGCAACGGACACTCCGCCGGACCTGCCCCGTCAGGCCCAGAGCTGGCCTTCGAGACGCTCCTCGGCCTCCTCCAGCGTGCCGGAGTACGCACCCGTCGACAGGTACTTCCACCCGCCGTCGGCGACGATGAACACGATGTCGGCCCGCTCCCCCGCCTTGACCGCCTTGGCGGCCATGCCGAGGGCGGCGTGCAGGGCGCCGCCGGTGGAGATGCCGGCGAAGATGCCCTCCCGCTCCAGCAGCTCGCGGGTGCGGCGCAGCGCGTCGGCCGAGCCCACCGAGAACCGGGTGGTCAGCACGGTGTCGTCGTACAGCTCGGGCACGAAGCCCTCGTCGATGTTGCGCAGCCCGTACACCAGCTCCCCGTACCGGGGCTCGGCCGCCACGATCTTGACGTCGGGACGCTGCTCGCGCAGGTACCGGCCGACGCCCATGAGCGTGCCCGTGGTGCCCAGCCCGGCCACGAAGTGGGTGATCGTCGGCAGGTCCGCCAGGATCTCCGGGCCGGTCGTCTCGTAGTGGGCCAGCGCGTTGGCCTCGTTGCCGTACTGGTAGAGCATCACCCAGTCGGGGTGCTCGGCGGCCAGGCCCTTGGCCACGCGGACGGCCTCGTTGGACCCGCCCGCCGCCGGCGAGAAGATGATCCGCGCCCCCCACATCTCCAGCAGCTGGCGCCGCTCGGCGGAGGTGTTCTCCGGCATCACGCAGACCATGTTGTAGCCGCGCAGCTTGGCGACCATGGCCAGGGAGATGCCGGTGTTGCCGGAGGTGGGCTCCAGGATCGTGCAGCCGGGGCTGAGCAGGCCCTCCTTCTCCGCCTTGGCGATCATCCAGAAGGCGGGCCGGTCCTTGACCGAACCGGTGGGGTTGCGGTCCTCCAGCTTGGCCCACAGCCGCACCTCGGGGCTCGGCGACAGCCGGGGCAGGCCGACCAGGGGGGTGCGGCCCAGGGAGTCCAGCAGGGAGTCGAAACGCATCGGCACGGCGTCCCGGGGTCAGCCGCCGGCGACGGCCGGCAGGATGGTGACGTTGTCACCGTCGGCGACCTCGGTGTCGAGACCGCCGAGGAAGCGCACGTCCTCGTCGTTCAGGTACACGTTGACGAACTTGCGCAGCCCCTTGTCGTCCACCAGCCGCTCGCGCAGGCCCGGGTGGCGGGCGTCCAGGTCGGAGAACAGCTCGTCGAGCGTGCCGCCCTTGCCCTCCACGGACTTGGCGCCGCCGGTGTAGTTGCGCAGGATCGTCGGGATCCGGACCTCGATCGCCATCGCGATGATCTCCTTCGGGTCGTGTCTCTCTGTGGGGGGACCACCCCCCACGCCCCCGGCTCGAGGTAAGGGCTCCCCGCCCGAGGCATCACAACCGGGCGGGAGGCGGGGGAATTCCAGGCGGGATCAGGCGCGTCAGCGACAGTCGTAGACGACCTCGGCGCGCGAGTGCCCGAACAGGAAGCTCTGCACGGGACAGGGGGACGCGGCACCCCGCGGGAACCCGGCGAGTGCGGAGCGGGCCGCCCGCGGCGGCGGCGCGAAACCGGCCGGCGCACGGCGCGCCGCGCCCGGCCCCGACCGCCCGCTCGTCCACATGACGGCCAGTTTACCGGCCGTGTCCGCGGCCCCGATCGGCCGCCCGGGCACGCCCGTCCGCATCGGAACGCCGCTCACTCGTAGCCGTCGACGATCTTCACTTCCTCTTCGGTGATCTCGCCGTCCACGATCCGGAAGGAACGGAACTCGATCTCCTCGGGGTCGCGCGTGGACACCAGCACGTAGTGCGCGTTCGGCTCGGAGGCGTAGGCGACGTCCGTGCGGGACGGGTACGCCTCGGTGGCGGTGTGGGAGTGGTAGATGACCACGGGCTCCTCGTCCCGGTCGTCCATCTCCCGCCACACCTTGAGCTGCTCGATGGAGTCGAACCGGTAGAACGTGGGGGAGCGCTCGGCGTTGGTCATCGCGATGAACCGGGTCGGCCGGTCCGATCCGGCCGCACCGGCGATCACGCCGCATGCCTCGTCGGGGTGGTCGGCGCGCGCATGCGCAACGATCTTGTCAACCAGGGCACGCTCGATCGTCAGCATGCCCCGAAGGCTACCCGCCGCCGCGGGCCCAACCGGCCCCCGCCCCACCTGCGGCCCGCTCCCCCGCCCGGGCGGTCACCACACGGCTCGGACGAGGCTCTCCTGCAGCATCGTCAGCCAGTCGTAGGCGGCGAACATGGGCGTGCGCGGGTCGGCCGGGTCCAGCTCGGCGGCCTCCTCGTACCACTGCTCGGAGATGTCGAGCCGGGTGCCGAGCGCCAGCCGCACGTCGTTGAGGGCCCGCAGCCAGATCTGCGCCTCCTCGTCGTCCAGGACCGTCCGCGGGCCCCGGTCGAGCGTCTTGAGGACCGTCTGGGCGGCCTCGCGCTTGCCGTCGCGCAGGCCAAGCTCGGTGTAGCGGCGGAACTCGCCGGCCGCGCGGTCGTCCTCGCGGTAGCCGTCCGGGAACAGCCGCGCCAGCACCGGGTCGTCCGGCGGGGAGGTGCGCTCGGAGATGCCCACGGCGGCCAGCTCGTCGCCCCGGCCCGGCGCGTCCTGGTCCAGCAGCGCCAGCAGCTGCTCCATCAACGCCCGGACCAGCGCCGCCTCCTCGGGCTCCAGCCGCACGCTGACGCCGCCGCCTCGCACCCTCTTGACCGCACTCATGGATCTCGATTCTCAGTCGTCTCGTTTCACCGTCGCCCACAGGCCGTAGGAGTGCAGGATCTCCACGTCCCGTTCCATCTCCTCACGCGTGCCGTTGGCGACCACGGCGCGGCCCTTGTGGTGCACGTCCAGCATGAGCTTCTCGGCCTTGGGCCGCGTGTAGCCGAACACGGTCTGGAACACGTACGTGACGTACGACATGAGGTTGATCGGGTCGTTCCAGACGATCGCCAGCCAGGGCCGGTCGGCGCTCTGGTCCTCTCCGACGTCCGGCCGTTCGAGCTCGACCGGTGCGGGTGCTGTGCTCATCGGCTCCTCACGTCTCCCTCGTTCCCCGCGGAGTCGATTCCGCCACCGTTCCCGATGCTATGCGCGATGCCGTCGGCCGCGTTCGCCCCTCGGCCGCCGCGGTCCGCGGCGGCCCGCATCTCCATGGTGCACACACCGGGCCTTAAGGTTCCACTTGTGGACCTTGGTGACGGCACGGCTCTGCTGACCGACCATTACGAGCTGACGATGCTGCAGGCGGCGCTGCGCGAGGGCACCGCCGGACGCCGCGCGGTGTTCGAGGTGTTCGCCCGCAGCCTGCCGAACGGACGGCGCTACGGCGTGGTCGCGGGCACCGGACGGCTGCTGGACGCGATCGAGCGCTTCACCTTCGACGCCGCCCAGCTGGAGTTCCTCACCGCCCATGGCGTGGTGGACCAGCCGACCGCCGAATGGCTGGAGAAGTACCGCTTCACCGGGAACGTATGGGGTTATCCCGAGGGCGAGTGCTATTTCCCCGACTCGCCGATCCTGGTGGTGGAGGGCACGTTCGCCGAGGCCGTCCTGCTGGAGACGGTGGCGCTGTCGATCCTCAACCACGACTGCGCGATCGCCTCGGCCGCGTCCCGGATGGTGCAGGCCGCGGCGGGCCGCCCGCTGATCGAGATGGGCTCGCGCCGCACCCACGAGCGGGCCGCCGTGTCCGCCGCCCGCGCCGCCTACATCGCGGGCTTCGCCACCACGTCCAACCTGGAGGCGGGACGCCGGTACGGGGTGCCGACCGCCGGTACGGCCGCGCACGCGTTCACCCTGCTGCACGACAGCGAACGGCACGCCTTCAAGGCCCAGCTCGCCTCCCTCGGCGAGAGCACGACGCTGCTGGTCGACACCTACGACGTCGAGCGGGCCGTGCGCACCGCCGTGGAGCTGGCCGGGCCGGCCCTGGGCGCGGTGCGCATCGACAGCGGCGACCTGGGGGTGATGGCGCGGCGCGTCCGCGAGCTGCTGGACTCGCTCGGCGCCACCGACACGCGCATCGTGGTCACCGGCGACCTGGACGAGTACGGCATCGCGTCGCTCGGCACCGCCCCCGTCAACGGCTACGGCGTCGGCACGTCCCTGGTGACCGGGTCGGGGGCGCCCACCGCGTCCCTGGTCTACAAGCTGGTGGCGCGGGCCGACGGGCCGGAGCCGGACGCCCCCATGCGCCCGGTGGCCAAGCGGTCCGCGGGCAAGCCCACGCGCGGCGGCCGCAAGGCGGCGGTCCGCCGCGTCGACGCGCACGGCACCGCGACCTGCGAGCTGATCACCACGGGCGAGCCGACGCCGGGGCCGCGCGACCGGCTGCTGCACGTCCCGCTGATCAAGGACGGCGAGGTGGTGGGACGCGAGCCCCTGGCCGACGCCCGCGAGCGGCACGCCCGCGCCCTGCGGGAGCTGCCCCCGACCGCCGTGCAGCTGTCGCGCGGGCAGCCCGCGATCCCCACCGAGTTCGTCGACGGCGGCGTGCGCCCGCTGGAGTAGCGTTCGCGTTGTCCGGGGACATACCGGGGGAACCTCATCGAGGAGCGCTCATGGGCAAGGCCCTGATCATCGTTGACGTCCAGAACGACTTCTGCGAGGGCGGCTCACTGCCCGTCGGCGGCGGCGCGGACGTGGCCGCCGCCATCTCCGCGCACGTCGCCGCGCACCGTGACGAGTACGCCCACGTCGTCGCCACCCGCGACTTCCATCTCGATCCCGGCGACCACTTCTCCGCCGACCCGGACTTCGTCGACACCTGGCCCCCGCACTGCGTGATCGGCACGCCCGGCGCCGACTTCCACCCCAACCTGAACCTCGCCCCGATCGAGGTGGTGTTCAGCAAGGGCCGCACCGACGCCGCCTACAGCGGGTTCGAGGGCGCGACCGACGACGAGGTGCCGCTGGCCGAGTGGCTGCTCAGCCACGGTGTGGACGAGGTCGACATCGTCGGCATCGCCACCGACCACTGCGTGCGGGCCACGGCCGTGGACGCCGCGCGCGCCGGGCTGCGCACCCGCGTGCTGCTCGACCTGACGGCGGGCGTCGCCAAGGACACCGTCGACCGGGCCCTGGAGGAACTGCGCCGCGAGGGCGTCGACCTCGTCGGCAGCCCCGTCACCCGCGCCTGACCGGCCGCCGCCGCGGACGCAGGCGCAGACGCGGGCGCAGGCGCGGATCCGGCCGGCGGGTCAGGAGCGGCGCCGGGCGGCCCATTCGCGGATCTTGGCGATGCGGCGGCGGATGTCCTCGGCGCTGGCCTGGGCGATGGCGGGTCCGCCGCAGACGCGGCGGAGCTCGGCGTGGATCACGCCGTGCGGCTGGCCGGTGCGGTGGTTCCACGCGCCGACCAGGCCGTTCAGCTCCTTGCGCAGGGCGTGCAGGTCCTCGGCGGTGGTGCGGTCGTCGGCGCCGTCGGCGCGCGGGTCGCCGGTCTTGTTCTTGCGGCGGGCGCGCAGCTGGTCGGCCTGGCGCTTGCGCAGCAGCGCGCTGACCTGCTCGGGCTCCAGCAGACCGGGGATGCCGAGGAACTCCTCCTCCTCGGCCGAGCCGGGCGTGGCCTGCATGCCGAACTCGCCGCCGTCGTACAGCACCCGGTCGAAGGTGGCGGACGCCTCGACGGTCTCGAAGGAGAACTCCTCCCCCACCGCGTCGGGGTTGTCGCGGCGCCGGTTGGCCTCGGCCAGCAGGTCGTCGTCGAGACCGTCCTCGCGGACCGGCTTGTCGAGCACGTGGTCGCGCTCGGCCTCCATCTCGGCGGCGTGGCCCATCAGCGTCGGCACCGACGGAAGGAACACCGAAGCCGTCTCGCCGCGCTTGCGGGCCCGGACGAAGCGGCCGATGGCCTGGGCGAAGAACAGCGGCGTGCTGGTGGACGTGGCGTACACGCCCACGCACAGCCGCGGGATGTCGACGCCCTCGGACACCATCCGCACCGCCACCATCCAGCGCTCGTCGGTGCCGGCGAACTGCTTGATCTTCTTGCTGGCGGTGGGGTCGTCCGACAGCACCACGGTGGCGCCCTGCCCGGTGACCGCGCGCAGCATCGCCGCGTACGCCCGGGCCGACTCGTGGTCGGTGGCGATGACCAGGCCGCCCGCGTCGGGGATGGCGCGCCGCAGCTCGGTGAGCCGCTTGTCGGCGGCGACCAGCACCTGCCGGATCCAGTCGCCCTTGGGGTCGAGCGCGGCCCGCCACGCCTGCGACATCTGGTCCTGGGTGAGCGGCTCGCCGAGGGTGGCG
Organism: Actinomadura sp. NPDC047616; assembly: GCF_040642915.1. Classification (NCBI taxonomy): domain Bacteria; kingdom Bacillati; phylum Actinomycetota; class Actinomycetes; order Streptosporangiales; family Thermomonosporaceae; genus Actinomadura; species Actinomadura sp. NPDC047616. Next base: position 258,366 of record NZ_JBEYTB010000006.1, on the reverse strand, counting down.
GTCAGCTCCTCGCCCGCGCGGGTGCGCCAGCGCATCTCGCCCGCGTACGCCATGAACAGCACCGGCCGGACGACCCCGTCGGCCAGGGCCGGGCCGTAACCGTAGGTGTAGTCGGCGCGGCTGCGGCGGATGCCGTCGGAGCCCTCCTCGTACTGCACGAACGGGATGGGGTTGACGTCGGTGCGGAACGGCGTGCCGGACAGGCACAGCCGCCGGGTGGCGGGCTCGAACGCCTCGCGCACCGCGTCGCCCCACGACAGCCCGTCGCCCGCGTGGTGCACCTCGTCGAAGATCACCAGGGTCTTGCGGGCCTCGGTGCGGTTGCGGTGCAGCGCCGGACGGGCCGCGACCGTGGCGTAGGTGACGGCGATGCCGTGGAAGTCCTTGCCGACGCGCCCCTGGGCGTTCTGGAACTCGGGGTCGATCCTGATGCCGACACGGCCGGCGGCCTCGGCCCACTGCCGCTTGAGGTGCTCGGTGGGGCACACCACGGTGACCCCGACCACCACGCGACGGTCGAGCAGCTCGCGGGCCAGCCGCAGCGCGAAGGTGGTCTTACCGGCGCCGGGCGTGGCGACGGCGAGGAAGTCGCGCGGGCCGGTGCCCCCGTCCGCGCCGAAGTACGCCTCCAGAGCCTGCTGCTGCCAGGCACGCAGGGACGAGGCGGTCCCCCAGGCGGCCCGCTCGGGGAAGGCGGGGGGCATGCTGGAAGCGGCGAAAGTGCTCACGGTCATCGAAGGCTACCTAGACTCACCGACAAATCGCGCCCCACCGCGCGCGGAACCCGTCCGGCGCGGCTCCCGGTACGCGGCCCACAACGTGCGCAAACGTCGTCCCTGACCAGCGGTGAACTCCCGCATGCAGTCGTCCCATCCGTAGTTCATGAAATTGCGCACAGGGTCGCTGCCCGGCTCGGGGCAGGTGTCCTTCCGCCGCGGGCAGGCCTGGGCGGGCCACGCCTCGTACGGCGTGTCGCCCACGTCGTCGCCGGGGACCTCGCAGCCGTTCTCGAACGTGTGGAACAGCCCGATCCAGTGCCCGACCTCGTGGACGACGGTGTAGCCGCGGTCGAAGTGCTGGAAGGAGCCGTTGGTCACGCTGCGGTGGTCGACGACGACGCCGTCGTTGCCCGGTTCCCCCCGGTACCACTGGGGGAAGGTGGAGAAGCCGAGCACGTCGGTGCCGACTGCGGCGGTGAACAGGTTGAGGGTGCCGGGTCCGCCGCCGCGCAGGTGGTGTTTCATGGCCCGTTCGTGCGCGTGCGGCTCGGCGAACCACCCGGGTTTGGCGGTGACCTCGTAGCTCTTGAGCCGGAACCTGATGCCGGTGTCGGCGCCGCCCCACCTGCCGCCGTAGGCGGCGTTGAGGGTGGCGACCTGCTGCTTGGCCCTGGCCCGCGACAGGCGTCCGTTCCTGCCGTCGGTCACCACGTGGAACCGGACCGGGATGACGATCGGCCGGCGCCGCCAGCGGGACTCCAGCAACCGCTCGTCGTCGGTGCCGAACCGGGCGCGCAGGGTGCGGCGGAAGTCGTCCAGCATCGCCCGCACCTGGGCGCGCCCGAGGTCGGCGCGATCGCGGACGGGCGGCTCGCCCGGCTCGCCCGTGCGGCGCAGCGCGCCACGGCCCGGCGGCGTGCGGCCCTGCGTCCGGCCGGGCGTGTCGTCGCAGGCGGCCGTCGCCGGCGCGGCCCGGCGGACGACCCGTGCGTCGCCATACGCAAGGGAAACACCACAGAGAGTAATGACAAGTGAGCAGCAGAAGACCCTGCCGAGCCGCTTCATCGATCCCCCGAATCAGAAATTCATGATCTCGCGGCCGGTCTGCCCGCTGGCCGCGAGATCACGTCACGCCCGCCCTTGCGCCGCGCCGCCCGTCATCCCCCCGGGCGGCGCGGGCCGCGCTCACTGGTCCCCGTCGTCGCCCTTGGCCATGCCCTCGTAGATCTCCTTGCACTCCGGGCACACCGGATACTTCTTGGGGTCCCGGTTGGGCACCCAGACCTTGCCGCACAGCGCGATCACCGGGGTGCCGGTCACCGCGCTCTCGGTGATCTTGGCCTTCTTGACGTAGTGGGCGAACCGCTCGTGGTCGCCGTCGCCGTGCGAGAGATCCGGCCGGGTGTCGCTCTCGGGAAGGATCTTCGTGCTCACGTGGCCTCCTCGCCCAGCGGCTCCGAAGCCGCGTCCGCAGGGGTGCTGTGCTCATCGTGCTCGATCGGACCGACGCGGCCGATCGGCCGGGCTCGGCTGCGCGCCGCCCGGCGGCCCGTCGCCTCGCTCACCCCATCACCTTAGTTGAGGGTCGGGTCGTCGGGGAAAGTGGAGACGAACGCCAGGTCACCGCCCTGACGGCGGAGCACCTCGCGCCACAGCCGGGCGGGGTCGCCGGCGAACACGTCGCCCGCCTCGGCCGGGACCACGTACCACGCGCCCTCCTCGATCTCCTCGTGCAGCTGCCCGGCCGACCAGCCGGAGTACCCGGCGAACACGCGCAGCTGGAGCAGTTCGGGCGCCAGCAGGCCGGGCGGGGCGTCCAGGTCCACCAGGCCCACCCGGGCCACCTCCGACCCGCCGTCCAGGGCGCGCCACCCCAGCGGCTCGCCCTCGCCGGGCAGCCGCGCCAGCGCCAGCGCGTTGTCGAGCGCCACCGGCCCGCCCTGGAACACCACCGACGGCCCGGTCACCAGTTCCGCCCACGGCGGCAGCACCCGGTCGACGGGCACCTCGGTCGGCCGGTTGAGGACGACGCCGAGCGTGCCGCCCTCGATGTCGTGCTCGACCACCAGGACGACGCTGCGCCGGAAGTTGGGGTCGTCCAGCTGGGGGGTGGCCACGAGCAGCTGCCCCACCCTTATGCCGTCTTCCATGGCAACCATCATGCGTTGCCCGGAGCCCCGGCGGCACGCCCCCCGCACCGTTAGCCTGTTACGCATCCCTATCGCCCGGGGTATCGGCAGAACGCGGAGCCGGGTTAAGAATGATCTACTCAGGATCGCCGAGCGCCGGGAACCAGCCGACGGGCCGGGAGGAACGCGATGCAGTTGCCGAGGGTCCTCATCGCCGCCGTATTCTTCGTCATCGGGTTGCTGCTCGCGCTGCCCTGGCTGACCGACTTCACCGGGATCACCCGGTCGGGGTCGCCCGCCGCGTCCACGTCATCGCCCAGCCCGGACGACTCGGGCTCGGCGAGCCCGACGCCGTCGGGCACCCGCACCGGGCGTGACGGCGACGGCTCGGCCAGTCCCAGCCCGAGCCGGACGACGTCGTCGCCGAGCCGCAGCGCCTCGCCGAGCCCGACGCGCACCACGCGCACCCCCGCGCCCGGCAACGCGCCGCTGACCGTCACGATCGGCGCGGTGGACTGCCCAGGCCGCACGGTGGACGTGACCGTCCGCAACACCGGCAGGGGCACCGAGGACTACGCCATCGAGCGCAACGACGGGTCGGCCGCCACGGCCGGCCGGCTCGGCGCCGGCGCGTCCCGCACCACCGAGATCACCCTGCGCGAGGACCGCCGCACCCGCGTCGAGGTCACCTGGCGCAACCGGCCGGTGCGGGAGCGGACGATCACCGCCGACTGCCGCCGCGCCACCCCCGCGCCGAGCCCGAGCGACGAGCTGCCGCGCACGGGCTCGGACTCCACGGTGCTGTGGGCGCGCGCCGCGACCGGCACCGCCGCCATGCTCACCGGCGCGATCATCTTCTGGTACGGCGGCATCTGGCCGCGGCGCCGCGAGCAGATCTTCGCCAAGAAGACCGGCGGCGAGTGACCCGTCCGGAACCCCGTCCCGAGCCCTGTCCGGAACCCCGTCCGGAGGCTCGGGCGGCGCCCCTCACGCCTCGGTGCGGGGGCGGCCGCCGGCGGCCTCCCGGACGGCGCCCGCGACGCGGCCGCTGACCTCCGGGTGGAACACGCTCGGCACGATGTAGTTGGGGCCGAGCTCCTCGTCGGTGACGACCTCGGCCAGGGCCTTGGCGGCCGCCAGCAGCATGTCCTGGGTGACGCCGTCGGCCTGGGCGTCCAGCAGGCCGCGGAACACGCCCGGGAAGGCCAGCACGTTGTTGATCTGGTTGGGGTAGTCGCTGCGCCCGGTGGCGACCACGGCGGCGTGCTCGCGCGCCTCGTCGGGGGACACCTCGGGCTCGGGGTTGGCCAGCGCGAACACGATCGCGTCGTCGTTCATGGCCGCGATGTCGGCGCCGGTCAGGATGCCCGGCGCCGACACCCCGATGAACACGTCGGCGCCCTTGACCGCGCCGCGCAGGTCGCCGGCGTAGCCCTCGTCGTTGGTGTGCTCGGCGATCCAGCGCAGCGACTCGTCCAGGTCGTCGCGGCCGGTGTGCACCGCGCCGCGGTAGTCGCACACCACCACGTTCTTGGCGCCCGCGTTCAGCAGCAGCCGCAGGATCGCGGTGCCCGCCGCGCCCGCGCCCGCCATCGCGATCCGCACCGCGCCCAGCTCCTTGCCGACCACGCGCAGCGCGTTGGTCAGCGCGGCCAGCACGCAGATCGCGGTGCCGTGCTGGTCGTCGTGGAAGACGGGGATGTCCAGCAGCTCGCGCAGCCGGGCCTCCACCTCGAAGCAGCGCGGCGCGGAGATGTCCTCCAGGTTGATGCCGCCGAACGCGGGGGCCAGGATCTGCACGGTGCGGACGATCTCGTCGGTGTCCTGGGTGTCCAGGCAGATCGGCCAGGCGTCGATCCCGGCGAACCGCTTGAACAGCGCGGCCTTGCCCTCCATGACCGGCAGCGCCGCCTCCGGGCCGATGTTGCCCAGGCCCAGCACGGCCGACCCGTCGGTCACCACGGCCACGCTGTTGCGTTTGATCGTCAGCCGGCGCACGTCCTCGGGGTTGCGGGCGATGGCCAGCGACACCCGCGCCACGCCCGGCGTGTAGGCCATGGACAGCTCGTCGCGGGTGCGCAGCGGCACCTTGGACTGCATCTCGATCTTGCCGCCCAGGTGCATGAGGAAGGTGCGGTCGCTGACCTTGTGGACGGAGATGTCGTCGAGCTGCTCCAGGGCGCCGACGATCGCCTCGGCGTGCTCGGTGTCGCGGGTGGCGATGGTGACGTCGATGCGCAGCGTCTCGTGCCCGGCGGTGTTGACGTCGAGGGCGGTCACGATGCCGCCGGCGTTCTCGACCACGTGCGTGATCTGGCTGACGGCCTTGCCGCCGGCCGGCACCTCCAGCCGGACGGTGATGGAGTACGACACGCTGGGCACGCTGGCCACGACTGCTCCCTCTGCTGTGGGGTCCCTCTTCGTCCGCCCCATCGTCCCATGTCAGAACGGTATGGGCGGTTCCGTCACCCGGCCTCGCGGCGCCGCGGACCCGCCGCCTCAGAACGCCAGGGCCGCGGTCACGACGAGCTCGACGACGGTGGGCTCGGGGATGCGGGTGCTGTCGATCAGGAGGTGGTAGAGCCGCGGATCGGCGGGGTCGGCCCCGTAGAAATGCTTCACGTAGGCCGCCCGGGCGCGGTCATCGCCTTCGAGGATACGCTCAACATCGCGTTCGGAGGGCACAGTCATCGTGCTCTGTTCCGCGCGTTCGCCCCCGGCCTCCCCGCCGCGTTCTCGCCACCGCGCCCTGGCCCTGGCCAGCCTGCGCTGGCGCGAGCCGTCCAGGCGCACGTGCAGGGCCCGCGGGTGGTGGGCGAGCACCAGGGCCCCGGCGCGGCCCAGCACCACGCCGCCCCCCTCGTGCGCGACGCGCCGGATGGCCTCCTCGGTGCGTGTGACGAACTCCTCTTCCGGGATCGCCCCGCGCTCGGGCAGGGAGACGTCCATGCCGCCGAGCGACACGCCGGGCAGGCGCGCGGCGTCCACCAGGAGCCGGCCGATGCCGCTCTCGGCGCGGTCGTCGTGCGCCAGCGCCTCCTCCAGCGAGCAGCCGATCTCGGCGGCGACGGCGACGGGCACGGCGCGGTCGACGAACGGCAGCCCCAGCCGCCCGGCGACGGCGTGGCCGATGGCGGCGCCTCCGGCGCCGAACGTGGCGGAGAGGGTGACCACACGCGCGGCCATACCGACATCATGCCCATTTCGGGCACTGCCCATTTCGGGCACTGTTCACGGGCCGGCCGCCCGGCGCCCGCACGCCGTTTCGCCACTCGACCGGCCGGACCGGCCGGAGCCGGGTCGGCGTCCGGACCGCGCGGCGGGCGCCGGAACCGCCGGAAACGGCCGGAGACCGTCAGAACAGGGCGGACTGCAGGCTGCGACGGGCCTTGCCGACCCTGGGGTCGTCCGGCGAGAGCAGGTCGAACAGCTCCACCAGGTGCTTGCGGACGGCGTCGCGGTCGTCGCCGGCGGTGCGCCGGACCGCGCCCAGCAGGCGGTCGAAGGCGGCGTCGATCTGGCCCGAGACCATCTCCACGTCGGCGGCCAGCAGCTGCGCCCGGACGTCGTCGGGCTTGGCCTCGGCGTCCCGCAGCGCGTCCTGGGCGTCGACCCCGCGCACGCGCAGGCTCAGCTCCACCAGGGTCATGCCGCGCTTGGCGCCCTCGTCGCGCGGGTTGCGGTCGAGGATCCGCTGGAACGCCGCCTTGGCGCCGTCCAGGTCGCCCTTCTGCAGCGCCTCCTCCGCCTCGCCGTACACCTGGTCGGCGGCGGACACGCCCGGCGCACCCGCACCGGCCTCGGCGCCCTCGGGGGCCTCCGGCAGGATGCCCTCCTTGCGCAGGGCGTCGAACAGCTGGTCGAGGGCCTGGCGCACCTGCGGCTCGGGCGCGGCGCCGTTCAGGAACGGCAGCAGCTGGCCCGCGACCACCACGGCCACGAACGGGATGCCGCGCACGCCCATCTGCTGCATGTACGCGGCCAGCTGCGGGTTGGCGTCGATGTCGACCTTGGCCAGCACCCACTGGCCGGCCGCCTCGTTCGCCAGCTTCTCCAGGATGGGGCCGAGCTGCTTGCACGGTCCGCACCACTCGGCCCAGAAGTCGACCAGCACCGGAACGGTGCGCGACCGGTCGACCACCTCGGCGTTGAAGGTCTGGTCGGTGACGTCCACGACGTACGGGCCGCCCGCGGCGCCGTTCGCGCCGCCGGCATCGCCGCCCGCGGCCTCCGCGGCCGCCTGACGCTCCTGCTGCCGCTTCACGGCCGCCTGACGGGCACCCAGATCGATGGCCCCGTGCAACGAAAAGTCCCGAGAAGGCATGGGTCCATCCTGCCCCATCGGAGCCCCGGTCCGTACGCCCGTCCGCTCCCAGCGGACCGCCCGGCGCGGCGGCCCGGCGCCCGCGGCGGGTCCCGGCCGGCCCGGCTTCTGCCGGGAATTCACGCCATATCGATCGGACGGGCGGCCGGCGGGCGATCGGCCCGGCGCGTTTTCCGACATTTCGGCGGCCGTCCGGGCGGCGCGCGCCGCACCCGCCCCGGACAGAGCGGAACATTTTCCGAAGTCTGCTCTTGGTACGCAGAGCAAAGAATCCAGGCCGTTCCGCGCGGCAGCAAAAAGACGGCTGACAGCTATCGCCAAGCGTGGTTATAGTCACGATGTCGATGCATGGCGCGACGGCAAAGAGGCGCGCCGCCCGCCCCCGTGAGGGGTTCGGAGCGGGCGCGGCCGCGGCATCGGAGGAGACGCCGACCGGCGTCGCGCCGCGGGGGCTCGTCCCCGCGTTTTCCGGCCGCACCGTCCGCCCGCGGGGATCGTCCCGCAGGAACGGCACGACGCGACAACGGGGGGTAAGAGTTTGATCGCGGAGCATTCCGCGATCGTGGCCCGAGGGATGGGAGTCCGCCGCGGGGGGCGGTGGCTCCTGCGCCCGGCGGCCTTCGGCATCGCCGGGGGCGTGACCGGGCTGGCCGGACCGCCGGGTACCGGTAAATCCACTCTGCTGGCCACGTTCGCGACACTGCGCAGACCGCAGGCCGGGGCGCTGCGGATTCTCGGCCGCGACACCGGGAATTGCGCGGATCTGCGTGCGGCCCGAGCGCGGATCGGTTATCTTCCCGGCCGATTCCGCTGGGCGGATAATCTGACCGCCGCGGAGTTCGTCGCCTATGCCGCGTATTACAAAGGGATGCGCGGCACGGCCGTACGACCGGCGCTGCGGCGTTTCGACATCGCCGACACCGCGGCCACCGAACTGGCGCTGCTTCCACCTGACGTGCGGCTGCGCGCGGGGCTGGCGGCGACCTGCGTGCACGAGCCGGAACTGGTGCTGCTGGACGACCCGCTGGGCGTCGCGTCCGCGCGGCGCGGCGTGCCGGCACGGGGCTCGTCCTCCCGGCGGGGCGGCGGGGCGCACGCACGCGCGGGCACGGACGCCGACGTCCCTTACGGCGACCCGGCGGAACTGGCGGATCTCGCGGACCTGGCGGAGCTCATGCCGCTGCTGCACTCGCTGGCGCCCACGGTCGTCATCACCGCCCCCGCCCCGCATCTCCTCACCGGGTGGTGCGACCGGCTTCTCGCCCTGTCGCGAGGGCGGATCACGGATCTGCCGACGCGTTCGTACCGTCCGGTCCCCGGCGCCGGCGTGGGCGAGGCGCCGGCACCGGTAGACGCCTCCCGGGCGTCCTGGCCGGAGGTGCTGCGCGACCGCGTGCCACGGCTGCCCCTGAGGACGGGCGCCGGTGTCTGAGCTCGGCCGCGTGTCCGAGCTGGGACGGGTGCTTCGCCTGGACGCCCGCCGTACGGCGCTGCTGCTGGCCGTACCGGTGCTCACCGGCATCGGGACGGTCACCGCGTGGCTGAGCCTCGGCCCCAACGTCGGCTACTGGGACAACTCCGTGGTGGCCTTGGTCAACACGGTCCGTGTCCTGGGCCCGGCGGCGGCGGCGCTGGCGGCGTGGGCGGCCCTGCGGGAACGCAGGCTCGACTTCCTGCGCGACCTCACGACCCGGTCCCCGGCCACCGGCGCGTTGCACGACCTGTTGCTGCTGGCGGCGGCGGCGCTGACGGCGTACGGGACGGTGACCGTCGTCATCGTGGTGGAGACGCTGCTCCGTGGCGAGGCGGGCCGTCCCCATCCCCTCGGGGCGGTGGCGGGGGCGGCGGCGCTCGTCCTGCACGTGGTGCTGGGCTACCTGGCCGGACGCTTGTTCCCCCGTCCCCCGACAGCCGTGACCGTGGCCGTGGTGACGTGCCTGTGGGCCGTGTCGCGCGCCCCCGGATCGTCGTGGTGGAGCCTCCTGCCGCCCGCCGCGCTCCCCCAGGTGCCGTTGTTCACCGGCCTGCGCACGCGTGTGCTGGCCGACCAGACGCTGTGGTCGCTGGGGTTGATCGCGGCGCTGGTGCTGGCGTACGTGGGGTGGGCCACCCGGCGCGTCGTGGTGGCGGTGCCGGTGGCCGCCGCGCTGGCGCTGACCCTGATGGGCACCGCCGGGCTGCACTCCTCCCACGGGCAGGCGGCGGCTCCCGCGCCCGTCGCGCTCGCCTGCCGGGAATGGCCCCTCACCGTCTGCGTCCACCCGGCGTTGCGCAGTGCCCTGCCCGCCCTGTCCAACGCGACGACTCCGCTGGCGGCCCGGCTGGCGGGCACCCCGTTCGCGTTCAACCGCGTCGAGCAGCGGCCCGAGCGGGAGCCCGCGCGTGTCGCGGACGGCGTGGCCGTCGTCCACCTGACGGACCTGTCCCCCGGATTCGAGACGCGCGCGGTACGGCAGATCCAGGACGCCCTGGTGGACGCCCGGGCGTGCGCGGCGTCCCTCGACCCCGCGGCCGCCGAGTACCGCGCGCTGGTGGACGCCTGGCTGCTGGGACGTGAGCCGCCGGCCATCTCCGACCGGACGGCCGCGCGGCGCTTCCGCGGCTGGCGCGAGGAGACGCGCCGCGCCTGGCTGCGCCACCACTACACCGACTACCGGCACTGCGCGCTCGGCCCCGGGCACTTCCGGCCGTCCGTGACACGCCCCGGCCTCATGCGGCCGTCCCTGACACGGCCGTCCCTGACACGACCGTCCCTGACGCGGCCGTCGCGCCGGGCCGTGGTCCACCCCAGGCGGACCATGACGCGTCCCGGTGTCGTGACCCGTCCGTACGGCGGTCCCCGCTAGCCGGGGTTCCCCCGCGTGACCACGTCGAGCCCCCGAGCCCCGTCGTGGTCACGCGGAAGCCGGCGGACGCTCAGGCGGCCTCCTTCACCGGCGCGCCCTCGCCGGTGGGCCGGATCCAGTACCGCTCGACCAGGAACGGGGCGACCGGGAGGACCGCGGCGACCAGCGCGAGGACCGTGCGCCTGAGGTCCCAGCCGAGCTGCTCGCGCGCCACGAAGACCAGGCCGACGTAGGCCAGGAACAGCACCCCGTGGATGGGGCCGACCACCGACACGCCCTGCGGCATGTCGCCCATGTACTTGAAGGGCATGGCGATCAGCAGCAGCACCAGGAACGAGGTCGCCTCGGCGATCGAGACGACACGGAGAGCACGCACGATGTCCACGTCCGGCCAACGTCCCGGCCCCGCCGCGGGGTTTCGGCCACGGCTATGGTCCTGGTCACAGCCGTCCGGGCGGGCCGTGGCGCGATACCGCGCCAAAGTGAGGTGACCATGGGGGCACGCCGGGAATGTCCTGTGCATGGCACGCTCGGAGCCCCCCTCGAACACCAAGGACGCCCCCGAGTCGCGACCGGCCGCCGCCCCCCGGCGCGCGTCCCGGCGCGGTATCGGCGCGTCCGTGCTGCTCATAGTGGCGACCGTGGCGGTCGTGCTGGTCGCCCAGCAGGCGCTGCGCCTGCTGCCGGACTCCCTCAACCCCTTCGAAGAGGAGACCAAGGACCGCAGCGGCCCGGTGCTGCTGCAGTCCATCCGCGACCTGTCCCGCTACGAGGCCGCCAGCGGAAACTTCCAGGTCATCGTGGACCTGGAGAAGGACGCCAAGTTCCTGCCCAGCTCGGTGCGCGGGTCCCGCACGCTGTTCGTCGGGCAGGGGTCGGTGGACGCCTACGTCGACTTCTCCCGTCTCGGCTCGGGCGCGATCACCGTCAACGCCGACCGGACGGCCGCCACCGTGCGGCTGCCGCGCGCCCAGCTCGACACCGCCGCCCTCGATCCCAAGCGCAGCCACGTGTTCGCCACCGAACGCGGGCTGATCAACCGGTTCGGCGACTTCTTCAGCGGCAACCCCAACGACCAGCAGCAGCTGTACGTGCTGGCCAGTCAGAAGATCCAGCAGGCCGCGGCGCAGAGCGGGCTGCGCGAGCGCGCCGACCAGAACACCAAGCTGATGCTGGAGAACATGCTGCGCGCGCTGGGCTTCAAGACCGTCAACGTCCAGGCCGCCGCGCAGTGACGCGCTCCGGCCCGCGCCGCCGGTTCCGGCGGCGCGGGCCGTTCCCCGCCTGAGGTGGCCGGGAACGGGCGTCAGGAGTCGGGCGTCAGGAGGCGGGCACGCGCAGGACGAGCGCGTCACCCTGTCCGCCGCCGCCGCACAGACCCGCGGCGCCGACGCCCCCGCCGCGCCGCTTCAGCTCGTGGGCCAGGTGCAGCGCGATGCGGGCGCCCGACATGCCGACGGGGTGGCCCAGCGCGATGGCGCCGCCGTTGACGTTGACCTTCTCGGGGCCGACGCCCAGGTCGCGCATGGACTGCACGGCGACCGCCGCGAACGCCTCGTTGATCTCGACGAGGTCCAGGTCGGCGACGTCCAGGCCCTCCTTGCCGAGCGCGTGCTTGATCGCGTTGGCGGGCTGGGACTGCAGCGAGTTGTCCGGCCCGGCGACGTTGCCGTGCGCGCCGATCTCGGCCAGCCACGGCAGGCCCAGCTCCTCGGCCTTGGCCCTGGACATCACCACGACCGCGCAGGCGCCGTCGGAGATCTGCGACGACGACCCGGCGGTGATGGTGCCGTCCTTGGCGAACGCCGGGCGCAGCCGGGCCAGGGTCTCGGCGGTGGTGTCGCCGCGCACGCCCTCGTCGGCGGAGAACACCACCGGGTCGCCCTTGCGCTGCGGGATCTCCACGGGGACGATCTCGGCGTCGAAGAGCCCGTTCTTGATCGCGTCGGCGGCGCGCTGGTGCGAGCGGGCGGCGAACTCGTCCTGCTCCTCGCGGGTGATCCCGAGCCGGGCGTTGTGGCGGTCGGTCGACTCGCCCATCGAGACGTGGTCGAAGGCGTCGGTGAGCGCGTCGAAGGCCATGTGGTCCAGGACCTCGATCGACCCGTACTTGTAGCCGCCGCGCGACTTGGGCAGCAGGTGCGGCGCCTGGGTCATCGACTCCATGCCGCCGGCCACCACGATGTCGAACTCGCCGGCCCGGACGAGCTGGTCGGCCAGCGCGATCGCGTCCAGCCCGGACAGGCACACCTTGTTGATGGTGATCGACGGGACGTTCATCGGGATGCCCGCCTTGACCGCGGCCTGCCGGGACGGGATCTGCCCGGCGCCGGCCTGCAGCACCTGACCCATGATCACGTACTGCACCCGGTCGCCGGTGATGCCGGAGCGCTCCAGTGCGGCCCTGATGGCCAGGGCGCCCAGGTCGGCGGCGCTGAAGTCCTTGAGCGATCCCATCAGGCGGCCGATGGGGGTGCGCGCTCCCGCGACGATCACGGACGAAACGGTCATGACAGGGGCCTCCACAGACGTCGGCGGCGACGTTTGTCACCATACCCAGCGGAACCCTTTCGTCCTGGGGGCGGCCCCAGGCGTCCGTCCGCCGGACGGAGAGCCCGGACGGAGAGCGGAGGAGAGGCGCGCATGCTGACGCGTATCGACCACATCGGCATCGCCTGTCACGACCTGGACGCGACGGTGGAGTTCTACCGGTCCACCTACGGATTCACCGACGTCCACTTCGAGGTGAACGAGGAGCAGGGCGTCCGCGAGGCCATGCTCAAGATCAACGAAACGGGGGACGGCGCGGCCAGCTACCTGCAGCTCATCGAGCCGATCCGGGACGACTCGCCGGTCGCCAAATGGCTGGCCAAGAACGGCGAGGGCGTGCACCACATCGCCTTCGGCACCGACGGCGACGTCCAGGACGAGGCGGACGGCATCGCGGGCAAGGGCGTGCGCGTGCTGTACGAGGCCCCGCGGCGCGGCTCCATGGGCTCGCGCATCAACTTCCTGCACCCCAAGGACTGCCACGGGGTGCTCACCGAGCTCGTCCAGAAGAAGTCCTGAGGACGTCCTGAAGACTTCCTGAAGAAGTGCTGTAGACATCGGCCGCCCGCGTCCGTACGCACCCGCGGATCGCGACGGACGCGGGCGAGGCGGCGGGACGACGAGGCGCACGCGACCGCGCGCCGGGACGCGCGCAAGTGCGGCGCCGCACCTGAGACGCGGCGGCCGGCGGTGATGTTCGGCCGAACCCCCAGATCGTGATGTGTTTGATATCACCCGGCCGGAATAGGGGACGCCGAGCTCGATTCTGTGACGATTCGACCACGTTTGGTGTGTTTGGGGAGTAGACGCCCACGTATCTGGGGCGCCGCGGGGTGGAGCGACAAAAACGACAAACTACGCAGCGCGTTAAGATGAGCCCCCAACACGGCAGTGGCGGGAGTACGCTTCTTTCGCCGGAAGAGGTCTGGGGCCCGCGTGCCCGTTCAGCCAGGCGATCAACCGGTCCCGGAACCCCACGTAGCCCCGTCACATCAGGATTGAGCCCTATGCAGTCCGACATCGACGCCCAGCTCAGCAACTTTTTCGAAGACACGCCCCCGCGCGAGTTCGACGTGGTGCTTCGCGGCTACGACCGGCACCAGGTCGACGAGCACATCAAGGCGCTCGACAACGAGGTCCGCCAGGCCCGCGAGCAGACGCAGGCGCTGCAGCGGGAGCTGTCGGACGCGCATCGTCAGCTGCAGGAACAGGAGCGTCCGACCTACTCCGGCCTCGGCGCCCGGATCGAGCAGCTGCTGCGGCTCGCCGAGGAGCAGGCCACCGAGCTGGTGCAGGCCGCCCGGTCCGAGGCCAACGAGATCAAGGCCGCGGCCAAGGTGGACGCCGCCGAGCTGCGCGCCACCGCCGAGAACGACGCGGCCGAGCTGCGCGCCACCGCCCAGCGCGAGTGCGACGACATGCGGGGCGCCGCCGAGCGCGAGGCCGAGGAGGTGCGCACCGCGGCCCGCCGCGAGGCCGACGAGCTGACCTCCACCACCGAGCGCGAGGTCGCCAAGCTGCGCGCCACCGCCGACCACGAGGTCGCCGAGAAGCGCGCCGCCGCCGAGCGCGAGATCGCCAAGCTGCGCACCACCACCGAGCGCGAGGTGGCCCAGCTGCGGGCCTCCACCAAGCGCGAGCGCGACGAGATCCTCACCACCGCCAAGCGGCAGGCCGACGAGATGCGCGCCCAGGCCCAGCGGATCCTGGAGGAGAGCGAGGCCCAGCGCGCCCAGGCCGAGGCCGAGTTCGAGATCCAGCTCGCCGCCCGGCGCGAGGAGGCCGACCGGCAGGACGCCGAGCGGCACGCCGCCGCCCAGGCCGCCACCCAGAAGCTGGTCGCCGAGGCCGAGCAGCGCGCCGCCTCCGCCGAGCAGCGCGCCGCCAAGGCCACCCAGCAGGCCGAGCAGACCCGGCGCGAGGCCGACTCGCACGCCAAGCAGCTCATGGCCAACGCCCGCAAGAACTCCGACCAGGTCATCGCCGAGGCCAAGGCGCAGGCCGAGCAGCTGCTCGCCGAGACCAAGGCCGAGGCCGACCGCATCCGCACCGCGGCCCAGCGCCAGGTGGACGAGCTGACCCGTCAGCGCGACAGCATCACCAGCCACCTCAACCAGCTGCGCCAGCTCATCGGCGGCGTCGCCCCGGCGATGGGCGGCGTGGACGAGATCTCCGCCCCGGCCCCCAAGCCGGAGCTGTCGGCCTCCGAGCCCGCCAAGCCCGCCTCGTCCCAGGGCCAGCAGGCGCAGGCCAAGCAGCAGCCCGCCAAGGGCCAGGCCAAGAAGTCCGACGAGGAGGACGAGGACTGGTGGCAGGAGTGACCGCCCGTCCCTGACCTGTGACACGGGCCCGAGCCCGCGACCCGCGAAAAGCCTGGAGGCGCCGGACTGCCTCTAGGCTTTTCGTCGTGTGAGCGGATGTTCGCGCAGGCCCGCCCCGCGCGAGCGCCCACGTCCCGCGCGTATCGGTTGGACTGAGCAGAAGGAGAGCGGCGTGCCCGACCAGACGCCACACGACGACCGGCCGGCGCCCCCCGCGGATCCGGGCGACCCGAGCGCGCAACCGCCGCTCCCCTCGCCCCGCCCCACCGCGCCCGGCAGCACCCCTTCCGGCGCGGGGCCCGGAGCGGCGACCAACGGCCCGGCCCGCGCGGCCGACGCCACGTCCACCAAGACCGACGCGCCCACGCAGACGGCGTCCAACGCCTCGAACGGCGGCACCGCGACCAAGACGACGTCCGGCGGCGGCGCGGACTCCCCCGCCGAGACGGCGGCACCCGGCCCGGCGGGCAACGCCCAGGCCGGCCCGGCCGGCGACGCGGGCGGCGACGTGGCGCTGCCGGATCCGGTGACGGACGTGGACGTGCGCAAGCAGGAGGCCGGGGTGGACGAGACGGCGCCGTTCGGGCGGCCCGGGCGGCCGCTGGGGCAGGCGCATCCGTTCGTGTTCGGCTTCACCGGGGCGCTCGGGGTGCTGACGGCGTGGCTGCTGGTCCAAGCCGTCATGAACGTGCGCCAGGTGCTGGTGCTGATCACCGTGTCGATGTTCCTGGCCGTCGGGCTGAACCCGGCCGTGGAGTCGCTGCAGCGGGGCCGGATGCCGCGCGGCGCGGCGGTCGGCCTGGTGTTCCTGGGCGTGGTGCTGGTGTTCGTCGGGGTCGGCTTCGCGATCGTCCCGCCGGTCACCAACGAGGTCAGCAAGTTCATCGACCACCTGCCCACCTACATCAGCCAGCTCCAGGGCAACCGGCAGATCCAGGAGTGGGACCGGCGCTACCAGCTGCTGGAGAAGGTGCAGGAGGCCGTGACCAACCCCAGCTTCGGGCAGGGCGCGGCGGGCGGCCTGGTCGGGGCCGGGCGGGTCGTGGTCAGCGGGGCGTTCAGCACGCTGACGGTGCTGATCCTCACGCTGTACTTCCTGGGCTCGCTGCCGACGATCACGTCGTTCTTCTACCGGCTGGCGCCGCGCTCGCGCCGCGCCCGGGTGGCGCTGCTGGGCGACGAGATCCTGGGCCGGATCGGCGGCTACGTGGCGGGCACCGTCATGGTGGCACTGATCGCGGGCACCGCGGCGTACATCTTCCTGAGCATCGTCGGGGTGCCGTTCGCGCTGCCGCTGGCCATCACGGTCGCGTTCACCGCGCTGATCCCGCTGGTGGGGGCGACGATCGGCGCGGTGCTGGTGAGCGTGGTGGCGTTCTTCGACGGCCTCGGCACCGGCATCGCCTGCGTGGTGTTCTTCGTGATCTACCAGCAGGTCGAGAACTACCTGATCCATCCGCGGATCATGAAGCGGGCGGTGGACGTGCCGCCCGCGGTGACCATCATCGCCGCGCTGATCGGCGGCGCGCTGCTGGGGTTCGTCGGCGCCCTGCTCGCCATCCCGACGGCGGCGGCGGTCGCGCTGATCATCCGGGAGGTCATCCTCCCGCGCCAGGAGAGCCTCTGACGGGGCCCCGGCGGGGCATCGACGGGGCTCCGGCGGGCTCCGGCGGCGCCTCAGCGGGCGGTGCGGGCCAGGGCGGCGGTGAACTCGGCGACGGCCTGGTTGAACGGCTCGGGCTGCTCGACGGCGCACAGGTGCCCGGCCTTCGGGACGACCAGCAGCTCGGCGTCGGGCAGGGCGTCCGCCATGGCGCGCGCCTCGTCCTCGGTGGTCAGGGCGTCCTCGGCGCCGACCATGACCAGCGCCGGGACGCCCAGCTCCCGCAGCGTGCCGAAGGCGGGCCCGCGGGCGGCCATGGCGCGCTGGGCCCAGGCGGCGGCGTGCGGCGGCGCCGACTGCACCAGCCCGCGCACCCGCCCGTAGACCAGCGGCCGCTGCCGCAGGGTGGTGGGGCCGACCAGGTGCGGCAGCACCTCGTCCAGCAGGACCTGGACGGTGCCGTCGCGGTCGAGCCGCTCGGCCTGCCGCAGCCGCCGCTCGCGGGCGGCGTCGGAGTCGGCGGAGGCGCGGGTGCCCGCCAGCACCAGTCCCCGCACCAGGTCGGGACGGCGGCGGCACAGCGCCATCGCCACGTACCCGCCCATGGACGCCCCGCCGACGACGGCCCGCGTGACGCCGAGGCCGCGCAGCGTGGCCGCCACGTCGTCGGCCATCGCGTCGACGGACGGCT
The DNA here is from genome assembly GCF_040642915.1 of Actinomadura sp. NPDC047616. Lineage (NCBI taxonomy): Bacteria > Bacillati > Actinomycetota > Actinomycetes > Streptosporangiales > Thermomonosporaceae > Actinomadura > Actinomadura sp. NPDC047616. The sequence continues at coordinate 241,183 of NZ_JBEYTB010000006.1, read as the reverse complement.
CGCCGGCGCCGAGCGGCGAGCCGCCGAAGCCGCGCAGGTCGGGGGTGATCACCCGGCACCGGGCGGCCAGTCCCGCGCGCTGGTCCAGCCACATCGCCGAGGACAGCGGGAACGCGTGCAGCAGCACCAGCGGTGTCCCGATGCCGACGTCCCGGGCGTAGAGCTGCACGGACATGGCGACGCCCCTCCCCGTCCTCGACTCCGCGGCCGCGCGCCGTCAACACGGCGGCCAGGCAATCGTCACCCCGGGACGGCGGGGAGTGGGTGGATGTGGCCGCCACCGGCCGCCCGTGTGTGAACTAATGCCGCTTCGGGCGGCTCGGCGGCGTCAGTACCGGGGGGCGCCCCGGCCGCGGTGCAGGCGGGGGCCGCGCCGCTCCCGGGCCTGCCAGCACGGCCGGTGCCAGTGCCGCCGGTCGTCGGCGCCGCCGCGTTCGTCGGCGGGCCAGGCGACCAGGTGCGGCACGCCGGGCTGGATGAGCTGGTCGCAGCCGGGGCAGCGGTACGCCTTGACGGCGTTGGCCCCGGCGACGGCCTGCACGATCCACTCGCCGTCGCCGGACTCCTCGACGTGGCGGCCGAGGCCCAGGAAGGGACCGTCGCCGCCGCCCCTGCCCTGGGGGCGTCCGGGGGTGGCACGGCGGTTCTTCCGGGGGCTCATGGCGTCCAGGATATGGGCGGGTTCGGCCGGTGAGGGGGGATCACCGCAGGGTCCGTCGTCCCGCCCTGACGTGCTCCTCCAGCAGCGGGGACGGCGCCAGCGCGGCCTCGCGGGTCTCGGCGTACAGGGCGCGCAGCACCGTCACGGCGCGGTCGAGGCCGAGCCGGTCGAGGTCGGCGATCGGGCCGGCGGGGTAGCCGCAGCCGAGGGTCATCGCGGCGTCGATGGAGTCGGCGTCGGCGTAGCCCGCCGCGAGCATGGCGGCGGCGTCGTTGAGGTAGGGGAAGCGCAGGGCGTCCACGATGAACCCGGCCCGGTCGCGGCACCGCACCGCGGTCAGGCCGAGCGCGGCGACCAGGGCGGCGGCGCGGTCGGCCGCGCCGGGCGCGGTCAGCACGGTCGTGGCGATCTCCACCAGCGTGCCGCCGGGCTCGGGCAGGTGCAGGCCGACCGTGTCGCCGGGGCGTCCGGTGGCGGTGGCGTGCTCGACGACGGGTCCGGTGGCGGACGCGACGGCCAGCACGGCGTCCGGTCCGGCGGCCTCGCCGAGGGCGGCGAGCGGCGCGGAGGCGTCGGCGACGATCAGGTCGCAGTCGGCGAACGACGCCGGGTCGCCGGTCTCGACCCGCGCGAGGGCGTCGGCGCCGTCCAGCAGCGCGCGCACGCCGCTCTCGCCGTCGGCCGTCACGCGCACCCGGCCGCCCGCACGCGCGCACGCGGCGGCGACGGCGAGGGCGGACGGATCGGTGCCCGCGACGCCCACCACCGGCGGCGTCGCCTCGGACGGCTCCCCGCCGGGGGCGGGCGCGGCGCCGTGGTCGAAGAAGCCGCGGCCGGTCTTGCGGCCCAGCAGCCCGGCGGTGACCAGCTCGCGCAGCAGCGGTGAGGGGGCGTGCCGCCGGTCGCGGGACTCGGCGTGGACGGCCTCCAGCACCTCCAGGCAGGTGTCGAGGCCGATGAGGTCCATGAGGGTGAACGGGCCCATCGGCAGCCCGGCGCCCTCGGTCATCGCGGTGTCGATGTCGTCGCGTGTGGCGTGCCCGTTCTCCAGCATGGACGTGGCCTGGTTGAGGTAGCCGAACAGCAGCCGGTTGGCGACGAACCCGGCGCGGTCGCCGATCGTCACCGGCGTCTTGCCGAGCCCGGACACCAGCTCGGCCACGCGCGTCACCGCCGCCGGGTCGGTGAGCACGGTGCGGATGACCTCCACGAGCTTCATCACCGGCGCCGGGTTGAAGAAGTGCACCCCGACGACCTGGGCGGGACGCGCGGTGGCCGCCGCGATCTCGGTGACCGACAGCGAGGAGGTGTTGGTGGCCAGCACCGCGTCGTCCCGGCACACCCGGTCCAGCTCGGCGAACACGCGGCGCTTGAGGTCCAGCCGTTCCGGGACGGCCTCGATGACCAGGTCGCAGTCGCCCAGGTCGGCGAACTCGGTGGACAGCGCGACGCGCCCGAGGATCTCGCGCCGCGCCTCCTCGGTGAGGCGGCCCCGCTTGACGGCGCGCCCGGTGGAGGACTCAAGATGTCCGCGTCCCCGTTCCAGGGCCTCCGGGCCCACCTCGATCCCGACGACCGCCAGACCGCCACGGGCCAGGACCTCCGCGATGCCCGCGCCCATGGTGCCCAGCCCCACGACCCCGACCTTGCCGAACGAACCACCAGTCATGGCCCGAAGTCTCCCAGAACCGTCCCGCCGCGCCACGCCGGGGTGCGACCCGCGCGTGCGCTTCGGCGTGTTCCTGCTCGCCGCCCGCTATCCCGGCCAGGACGACGCGGCGGCCCTCGCCCGTACGGTCGAGGCCGCCGTCGCCGCCGAACGCGCCGGTTTCGACGACGTGTGGCTGGCCGAGCACCACTTCATGTCCTACGGCGTCGTGCCGTCGGCGGTGACCCTGGCGGGGCATCTGCTGGGGCTCACGTCGCGCGTGCACGTGGGCACGGCCGTGAGCGTGCTGTCCACCCAGCATCCGGTGGCGTTGGCCGAGCAGGCGGCGCTGCTGTCGCTGGTGTCGGGAGGACGGTTCCGTCTGGGCGTGGGACGCGGCGGCCCCTGGCGCGACCTGGAGGTGTTCGGCACGGGCCTGCAGCGTTACGAGGAGGGGTTCGCCGAGGCGCTCGACCTGCTGCTGGCCTGGCTGCGTTCCGAGCGTGTGGCGTGGGAGGGCGAGCACTTCCGGTTCCGTGAGGTGCCGGTGGTGCCGCGCGCGCCCGAGCCGCCCCCGGTGGCGGTGGCCTGCACGTCACCGGCCACCGAGTCCATGGCCGCCGCCCGCGGGCTGCCCATGCTGCTGGGGATGCACGTCGGTGACGGGGAGAAGGCCGCCGCCGTGGCCCGTCATGGCGACGCCGACGCCCCGCACGTCTCCACGCACCTCGCCCAGGTGGCCGACACCCGCGCGGACGCGGTGGACACGCTGCTGCGGGAGATGCCGCGCTGGCTCGGCCCCGGGCTGGAGGGGTACGTGCCCGTGGACGACCGGCCCCGCCCCGAGCGTGACGCGCCGGCCTACACGCGTCACCTGTGCGACCTGCATCCGGTCGGCTCCCCCGACGACTGCGTGGAGGCGCTCGTCACGACGGTGGAACGCACCGGTATCTGGCATCTCATCCTGCTGGTGGAGGCGGCCGGTTCCCGGGAGGCCACCCTGGCGAACATCGCGCGGCTGGGAACCGACGTCCTCCCCAAGGCCCGCGCCGCCCTGTCGGTGTGAGCCCGCCCCGCCCCGCGTGACAGCCGCCCACCCGTGCCCGAGGCGTCCGCCCGCGTGACGAGGGCCCGGCCCGTCCGTGGGACAGGCCGGGCCCTGTGGCGCGCCGGTCAGCAGTCGCGCAGTTCCGGGGACTGGTTGAGGATCTGCTCGCGGGCCGTGACGAAACGGCGGTAGGCCACCGACTCGTCCGTGGGGAAGACCGCGACCCGGTGGCAGTTCTGGAAGGCCAGCTTGACCCCGAAGTACCGTTCGAGGGCCCCGCGCATGGCGTCGCTGGCCAGCACGCGCAGCAGCTGGCCGCGGGCCTTCTCGTCGGGCGGCGGGGTCTGGTTGTCGGCGAAGTCCCCGCCGTCCACCTGCAACCGGGCCACCAGCCCGCTGATCATTTCCCAGGCGTAGGGGAGGGACGTGCGCACGCAGTCGACGAACGCCTTGTCGTCGACCTCGCCGCGCCGCGCGGTCTCGAGAAGCTCGGGGGACACGTCAAGAGACATGGACGGGGTTCCTTTCACCGCGTGTGATGAGCACCCACACCCCGTGACGCTAGACAGGCCCGTCCGAGAATTCCAGGCTTGACAGGACGCCCGCTTCGGTCAAGAGCACCGGTAAGCCCGTCCCCTGCCTGCGGGTTCGGGCCGCCGCGTCCGGGGAGTGGCGCGCGTCACCGTGCCCGGGCCTCACGGCAGCGACCGGCCCATCAGGACGTCGTCGACGTAGCGGCCGTCCAGGAAGAACTCGCCCGGCAGCACGCCTTCGACGGCGAAACCCGCCGCCTCGTACAGCCGACGCGCCGCGTCGTTGCCGGCCAGCACGCGCAGCGTGACGCGCCTCGCGCCCTCCTGTGCCGCCCGGGCGCAGGCGGCGTCGACCAGTGCCCTGGCCACGCCACGGCGCCGTTCGTCCGGGTCCACGGCGAGGCCCTGGATCTGCCGCACGTGTTCGGCCGAGGCCAGATCCCTGTGGGCGCGCACCAGGCGGACATAGCCGACGACCCTGCCCGCGCGTTCGGCCACGAGCACGTCGTCCGCGGGATGGGCCGCGTCGAAGAACGGCGTGCCGGGAGCGGGTTCGGGCATCACCGCGTGCGCCGGGGACCAGGTGCGGCGGTCCAGTTCGGCCAGGGCGCGGTCGTCGGACGCCACGGCCCCGCGAATCTCGATGTCGCTCATAGGACGCAACCCTGTCATCGGAGTCACTAAGGTTAGGCCGCGTGCGTCTGGTCATCGCTCGTTGCAGTGTCGATTACGTCGGCAAGCTCACCGCCCATCTGCCGATGGCGCCCCGGCTGGTGCTCATCAAGGCCGACGGGAGCGTGAGCATCCACGCCGACGATCGCGCCTACAAGCCCCTCAACTGGATGAATCCGCCCTGTACGCTCCGCGAGGAGCCGTACGAGGACAACGGCGCGATCGCGCGGTGGACCGTCACCCACGGCAAGTCCGGCGAGCGGCTCATCCTCACCATCGAGGAGATCCTGCACGACTCCAGCCACGAGCTGGGGCTCGACCCGGGGCTGCGGAAGGACGGCGTCGAGGCCCACCTGCAGGAGCTGCTGGCCGAGCACATCACCACGCTCGGCGACGGGTGGACGCTGATCCGCCGCGAGTACCCGACCGCGATCGGGCCGGTGGACATCCTGTGCCGGGACGACGGCGGCGCCACCGTGGCCGTGGAGATCAAGCGGCGCGGCGAGATCGACGGGGTGGAACAGCTCACCCGCTACCTGGAGCTGCTCAACCGCGACCCGCACCTGGCCCCGGTGCGCGGCATCTTCGCGGCGCAGGAGATCAGGCCGCAGGCGCGGGTGCTGGCCGCCGACCGCGGCATCGACTGCGTGACGCTCGACTACGACGCGCTGCGCGGCATCGAGCACGAGGGCACCCTGTTCTGACCCGTGTCGCGTCCGGTGTCCCGCCCCCGGCGCGGCCGTCCCCGGGCATGATGACGTGCATGACCTCACATGCCAGCGGCACCTTCGACATCGACGCCTGGGAGGCCGGCGAGCCGTACGCCAAGCACGACGGCACCACGCTGACGCGGGTGCGGGTGCGCAAGACCTTCCACGGCGACCTGGTGGGCACCAGCACCGCCGACCTGATCACCGTGGAGACGGCCGCGGGTCCCGCCGCGTACGTGGGGATCGAGACGGTCACGGGCATCCTGCACGGCCGGGAGGGCACGTTCGTCCTGCAGCACAGCGCGGGCAGCGAGGACGGCACGCCCGCCACGCAGTGGCTGCGCTGGCTGATCGTGCCGACCTCGGGCACCGGCGAGCTGGCCGGGATCCGCGGCCACGGGCAGATCACCGTCGAGTCGGGCGGCGGCCACAGCTGGTCGCTGGAATACACCCTGGACTGACGCCGCCACGCGCCGAACCGCCGGGCTCCGGCCCGCCCCCGCCGGAGCCGCGCGCCGAACCGCCGTGAGCGCTCCGCGCGGCCGCCGGGCGTGGTGCGGACGGCCGGTAACCTTCAAGGCATGCCCCCGCCCACCGCCGACGCCACGCGCGAGCGCATCATCGACGCGGCCGAGGAGTGCTTCGCCCGTCTCGGCGTCGCCAAGACGACGGTGGAGCACATCGCGACCGCGGCGGGGCTGAGCAGGGCGACGGTGTACCGCAGCGTCACCGGCGGGCGGGACGAGCTGATCCTGGCCGTGCTGCTGCGCAACCTGCGGCGCTTCCTGGACGGGCTGGCCGAGCGGCTGCGGCGGCAGCGGTCGGTGCCCGAGGCGGTCGTGGCGGGCACCATGGACGCGGTGGCGTTCGTGCGCGCCGAGCCGACGATCGGCCGGTTCCTGGCCCCCGAGGCGGCCGGGCACATGCAGGCCGCGGTGGCCGGGGCCGTCGAACAGGTGCTGGCCCTGTGCTGCGACTACGTGCGCCCCTACTTCGAGCGGGCGCAGCGCGGCGGCATGCTGCGGGCCGACATCGAGGTGGAGGGCACGGTGGAGTTCCTCTTCCGCGTCATCACCTCGCTGATCGTCATGGACCGCGACCGCGACGACGAGGACACCCGCCGGTTCCTGCGCACGTACGTGGTTCCGGTGATCGCCGGGCCCTGAGGACGGGGCCGGGCACAGTCGACAGGCAGGATCGGGGCGCGGGGCGCCCGCCGAACGGGAGGGACCCGGAGGATGGGGACGGTGTACCAGCGCGGACGCTCGGCGGTTCAGCCGAGTCCGGTGTTCCTCGTGATCGTGGCGGTCACCGTCGCGTGCGGCCTGGTCGCCTGGCGGTACGGCACGTCCATGGAGACGGCCGCGCGGTTCGCCGTGTTCGGGTTCGTGCTGGCGGGCTGGGTGGTGTCGCTGTGCCTGCACGAGTTCGGGCACGCCTACCTGGCGCACCGGTCCGGCGACCACGGCGTGGCCACCCGCGGCTACCTGACCCTCAACCCGTTCAGGTACGCCGACGTGACGCTGAGCTTCGCGATCCCGCTGCTGTTCATCCTGCTCGGCGGGATCGGCCTGCCCGGCGGCGCGGTGTGGATCGACCGCGGCGCGATCCGGGGACGGCTGCGGCACAGCCTGATCTCGGCGGCGGGCCCGCTGGCCAACGTGCTGTTCGCGGCGCTGCTGGCGGTGGCGTTCGTCAGCCTGGCCGACCGGGGGCACGCGGTGTTCTGGTCGGCGCTGGCGTTCCTGGCGTTCCTGCAGGTGACCGCGGCGCTGCTCAACCTGCTGCCGATCCCCGGGCTGGACGGCTTCGGGATCGTCGAGCCGTACCTGCCGCGGGCGTGGGTGGAGCGCGTCGGCGCGTACGGCGGGTACGTGTTCCTGGCGCTGATCGCGCTGCTGTGGATCCCGGCGGTCAACCGGGAGTTCTTCGGCCTGATCTACCACATCACCGATGCGATGGGGCTGGGCGAGTTCCCGTTCGAGGTGGCGATCCCGGTGGACAACTTCCCGATCAAGCTGGGCCACGACCTGTTCCAGGTCTGGCGCGGCTGAGCCGTGCGGCCCCGCCGGGCGGCGATCGACGCCCCCGCGGTGATTGTGTCAGTGACTGCCGACATACTGGACTCATGAGCGACGGCGCCCAGGCGGCGATGCCCGCCGTCACGCCCCCCGCTGCCGTGGATGCCGCCATGGACGCCGACGGGCCGCACGCCTGGCAGCGCCTGCCCGTGTGGGACGCCTACACGCTGCTCGTGCTGGCGGGCACGATCACCCTCACGTTCGTGATGCCGGCGGCGTCCGACCACCCGTACGCCGCGTCGGTCCTGCTGTCGGCGATCGTGCCGCTCTACCTGACGCTGGGGCACCGCGCGGTCCGCGCCGGCGTCGACGACACCCGCTACGCCTACGGCTACCTGGGCGGTGCGCTGGCGCTGTTCGGCACGGCGTCGTTCGTGGCCGGGACGAGCTGGTACGCGGCGTTCGCGCTCGTCCCGCACTGCTTCCAGATGCTGTCGCTGCGGCGGGCGTGCACGGCCGCGATGGTGGCGAACATGGTGCCGCTGGCCGCGCTGCTGCGCTACCGGCACGAGTCGTCGGTCATCGTGATCATGGCGGCGATCGGCGTGCTCGGCACGATCTCCGCGGTGTTCTTCGGCTCCTGGATCGACCGGATCATCACCGAGAGCCGCGAGCGGGCCCGGCTGATCGAGCGGCTGCGCTCCAGCCAGGCCGAGGTGGCGCGGCTGTCGCACGCCGCCGGGGCCGCCGCCGAGCGCGAGCGGCTGACCACCGAGATCCACGACACGCTCGCGCAGGGCTTCCTGACCATCCTGACGCTGCTGCAGGCGGCCGAGCGGCGGCTGCCGCCGGACGATCCGATGCGCGCCGCCGTCGAGCCGGCGATCCGCACCGCGCGCGACAACCTGGCCGAGGCCCGGGCGCTGATCGCGGCGCGCCCGCCGGTGGCGCTGGACGCCGCCCCGGTCGCCGAGGCGCTGCGCCGCCTGACCGCCACGTTCGGCGAGGAGACCCGCGTCGACGCGACGTACCGGATCGAGGGGGAACCGCGTCCGCTGTCCCCCGCCGCCGACGTGGTGCTGCTGCGCGCCGCGCAGGAGGCTCTGGCGAACGTCCGCAGGCACGCCTGCGCCCGCGCGGTGACGGTGCGGCTGGCCTTCGACGAGGCCGCGGCCCGGCTCACGGTGACCGACGACGGCGTGGGCTTCGACCCCGACCACGTCGTCCAGCCCGATTTGGGCACCGGCGAGCACTTCGGCCTTGCCGGCCTGCACCGCCGTGCCGAGACCTTGGGCGGCACGGTCTCCATCCGCAGCGCCCCCGGCGAGGGCACGACGCTGACGGTGCTCCTGCCCGACGAGCCCGTCGATCCCGCCCACCTCAGGGAACCCACCGCCGGAACCCGCGGGTGAGCGGCGGCCCGGACGCGGAAAAGGCCCCACGGGAGGTCGTCCCGTGGGGCCTTCCCCACGTTGGTACCGGTGTGCGGGTCGCCTCTCGGCGAAAGGCACAACGCGGCTCCAAGCGATCGATGCCGCCCCGCCGGAGCGGGGAACACCGACCCGGTATTCCGCGAAGGCGATAGGTGAGGCCCGGGGACACCAGGCACACCGGCCACGAAGAGTGTAACTGCCGGCCGTCCGGGATTGTTCCCGCCGCGCCCCGGGTTCTCAGGCGCCGGTGGACTGCCTGGTGGAGGCGAAGTGCGCCTGGACGTTGCGGCGCCACAGTTCGTAGTCCGGGACGGGGCCGCCCCCGTCGGAGTCGACGGCGGAGCGGTCGGCCAGGTCGACGGCGCCCTGCACGGGCATGCCCGCCATGGCCTCGATCGCGGCCCCGGTGTGCCACGGCACGAAACCGGCGTACGAGCGCGCCTTGGCCGCGAACACCGCGCCCTGGGCCAGCTCGGGACGGTGGTCGCCCGCCTCCCGCGCCAGCGCGTCGAACCCCTCGCGTCCGCAGCCGCCGGCGAAGGCGGCGGCCAGGCCCACCCCGCTCCACAGGTCCGCCCGGCGGGACGCGGCGAAGCGCCGCACCGCGGCCGCCACGTCGGGCACGCGCGCGGCGTGGATGAACCACAGGGCGCGCCCGACGCCCTGGTCCAGGGTGCGGGGGAAGTAGTCGGGGAAGCCCTGCCAGGGGTAGGCGGCGGGGATCTCCTGGCGGCCCACCCAGCGCGCGGTGTCGAAGTAGGCGCGGTCGAACCCGTAGCCGTCGACGGCCAGCCAGGTCATCGCCGGGTAGTACGCCGATCCGGGCAGGTCGGGGATCACCTTGCCCCACAGCGCCCTCGGCAGCCGCGCCATCGCGAACCCGATGCCGATGTAGGCCAGGAAGATGTGCCGCTCCCCCGGCCCGGTGAGCAGGCGCCTGGTGCGGTCGCGGCGCCGGCCGGGCATGACGTCCAGGACGGTGCAGGCCATGGTGGCGCCCTCGTAGGCGAAGCCCCGCAGCTCCGGGTCGGTCAGGCTGAGCAGCCGTTCCAGCTCCCATTCGCCGCGTCCCTCGATGCCCCATTCGAACCCGCAGACCACCGACTGGGGGATGGCCTCCAGGTGCGGCGCGGCCTCGGCCCCCGCGCCGGGGAAGCCCCGTTTGGCGAAGGTGACGTCGGCCATCGACGGGGCCAGCACGGTCCTGCGAAAGGAACCGAGAACGGTCGGCATCGCCCCTCCTGAAGGCTGCACGGGCCGGACAGACTCATGGTCACACCGGGGTCCCGGCCGCGGCATCTTCACCGATGCGAACCCCAGGGGACGGTCACGAGGGGAGGCGGACCTTGCTCATGAAGGCGGGCAGCAGCCAGGGACGGCGGCCGCCCCGGACGGTGAGGCCTCCGGTCAGGGCCGCGCGGACCCGGCTGAGCCGGCCGAAGAGCATGAGGTTGAGCACCACGGGGTCGAAGAACAGCCGGACGTCGATGTCGCGGCCGGGAGGCCGTTCGGCCGTCACGAACCCGTCGGTCAGGATCATCGCGGCGGGCGCGGTGTGGCGGGAGCGGAACTCCACGGCGATGCGTCCGGCGCGTTCGGGGCCGTCGCGGTCGAGCAGGCGGCCGTAGCCGTAGGTCGTCACGCCCAGCAGGAACAGCTCGAAGAACAGCGCGGCGTCCGCCCGCGACACCGGCCAGCGGGCGCCGGTGGCGCGGGCGATGTCGCGTCCGTGGATCTGCAGTTCGTTGACCAGGTGGGCCAGCAGGCCCGCGGCGGGGACGCGGGAGGCGCCGAGCCAGTCGATCGGCTCGCCCGGGTCCATGGCGTCGCTGACGCGCAGCATCTCGGCGATGTCGTCGCGCAGCCGCCCGGCCAGGGCGCGGGGGTCGCGTTCGGCGACGTGGGTCAGCAGGACCTCGTTGAAGTCGACCACGGTGTCGACCGTCGTGGCGTCGAGCACGGCGGTGAACTCGGGGTCGAAGCCGGGGCCGGCGGGCGAACGCAGCATCGCCGCGTACTTGCCGGAGATCCCGACGACGTGCGCGGCGGTGTCGGCGACGGTCCAGTCGGCGGTGGCCATCGCCCCGGGCGGTACGGACAGCAGCAGGTCGGCGAACTGGTCGCCGACGTTCTCGACCGCCGCCCGGACGGCGGGCCACTTGCCGGTCAGCACAGGCGCGAGCACGGGGCGCCCCCTTCCGAGGAGTTGCGGGGAGTTGCGGCACGAGGCGCCCTGGAGGTGGGGGGGCGCCCGGCTGGTAGTCGTATACCCGTCCGGCGGTTCGCGCGTTTCTCGCCACGTGCGATCCCGCCGGAGCCGTATCGTCGGTCCAGTGGTTGACTAGTCGGTAACGAAAGCGACCGCTTACTACCGCGGCCGAGCCCCCGGGAGGTTCCGATGTCCGTGGACACGCAGAGCAGCGCGACGTTCGCCTCGCTGAACCCGGCGACCGGCGAGGTCGTCGCCGAACATCCCGTCCACGACCGCGACGCGGTCGAGGAGGCGGTGCGCCGGGCCCGGGAGGCGGCCGGGTGGTGGGCGGCGCTGGGCCGCCGCGAGCGCCGGGTGCGGCTGCTGAACGTCAAGGGCTCGCTCACCCGCAACCTGAACCGGATGGCCGAGCTGATCCACAACGAGACCGGCAAGCCGCTGCAGGACGCCCAGCTCGAGACGATCATGGCGATCACGCATCTGGACTGGGCCGCCCGCAACGCCGACAAGGTGCTCGGGCCGCGCACCGTGTTCCCCGGCATGATCGCGCTGAACCACAAGTGCGTCCTGGAGTACCAGCCGCTGGGCGTGGTCGGCGTGATCGGCCCGTGGAACTACCCGATCTTCACCCCGATGGGCTCGATCGCCTACGCCCTGGCCGCGGGCAACGCCGTGGTGTTCAAGCCGTCGGAGTTCACCCCGGGCGTGGGCGTGCTGCTGGCCGAGCTGGTCGCCGCGGTGATCCCCGAGCAGCCGGTGCTGCAGGTCGTCACCGGGCTGGGCGAGACGGGCGCCGCGCTGGCCTCCTCCCCCGGCGTCGACAAGATCGCCTTCACCGGGTCCGCCCGCACCGCCAAGAAGGTGATGGCGGCCTGCGCGGAGAACCTCACGCCCATCGTGGCCGAGTGCGGCGGCAAGGACGCCTGCATCGTCGACGCCGACGCCGACCTGGACGCCGCCGCCGACGCCGCGCTGTGGGGCGCGATGTCCAACGCGGGCCAGACCTGCATCGGCGTCGAGCGCATCTACGTCGTGGACGGCGCCTACGACGCGTTCCTGGCCAAGCTCACCGAGAAGGCCCGCGACCTGCGCCCCGGGTTCGACCGCGAGGCCGCCTACGGCCCGATCACCATGCCCGCCCAGCTCGACATCATCGAACGCCACATCAAGGACGCCCTCGACAAGGGCGGCCGGGCCGTCGTCGGCGGGCCCGAGTCGGTGCGCAAGCCGTACGTGGAGCCGGTCGTCCTCACCGACGTGCCGGACGACTCGGCCGCCGTCTGCGAGGAGACGTTCGGCCCGACGATCACCGTGCACCGGGTCGCGGACCTGGAGGAGGCCCTGGACAAGGCCAACCGCACCGGCTACGGCCTGGCCGGGACGATCTTCTCCCGGAACCGGGGCCGCGCCATGGAGCTGGCCCGCCGCATGCGCTCGGGCATGACCTCCATCAACGCCTTCGCCGCGTTCGCCACCGTGGCGGCGCTGCCGTTCGGCGGCGTCGGCGAGTCGGGGTTCGGGCGCATCCACGGCGCCGACGGGCTGCGCGAGTTCGCCCGTCCCAAGGCCATCACCCGCCAGCGCTTCGCCCTGCCGACGAACCTGACCTCCTTCACCCGGACCGACAAGGACATGGCCCGCGTCCTGCAGCTGGTCACGCTCCTCCACGGCCGGAACTACCGGCGCTGATCCCCCACCCGGCCCCGGCAGGTGTGGCATAGGGCGCATTTCCCCGGACACCCCACCAGGTGGTGAGCGGGCCGCTAGCGTCGCTGACGGCGCCGCTGGTACCCGCTCACCACAGGGAGGCTCCGTGGACATCATCAGCCGCGCGGAATGGGGCGCCCGCGCCCCGCGCTCCCGTACCACCACCACGTGGTCGCGGCGGACCGAGTTCATCGTGCACTACTCCGAAGGCCCCACCACCCAGACCCCCCGCCAGATCCAGGACTTCCACATGGACTCCAACGGGTGGGCCGACATCGGCTACAACTTCCTGGTCGACGTCCAGGGGCGGATCTACGAGGGGCGCGGCTGGCTGGTCGTGGGCGCGCACGCCCCCGACCACAACACCTCGGGCATCGGCGTGTGCATGATCGGCCGCAACGGGGACGCCACCCCCGCCGCCAAGAACGCGATCCGGTGGCTGTACGACGAGGCGGGCCGACGCGCGGACCGGTCGCTGAAGAAGCTGGGGCACCGCGACGTGTACGCGACCACGTGCCCGGGGGACCAGCTGTACGCGTGGGTGCGGGCCGGGATGCCCGCCGGATCCATCCAGGAGGACGACATGCCCGAGTACGTGTCCGTCGGCGTGACCGACGCCCAGGACCTGCCGCCCAACACCTGGACGACGGTCGACTGGCCGAAGGAGTTCGCCGACTCCGCGCACCACCACTGGAACCAGGGCGGCCCCAGCCTCGTGCACGGCCCGGCCCGTTACTCCCTGACCGCCAACGTCCGCATCGAGGGCCTGCCCGCGGGAACGGAGCTGCAGGCCCGCGCCATCGAGCGGCGCGAGTCGGACGGGAAGGTCGAGGCCGGCCCCATCGCCGAGTACATCGCCACGAACGGGGACACGTTCCTGCACTACTCGCTGCCGGCCGACACGGTCAACGACGGTTTCCGGGTGCGGTTCCAGGTCATCCACTACGGCACGCAGACCGCCCAGATCACCGCCGGGTCCGCCAAGGCCCTCATCTGGGAGCAGTAGGCCGCCCGTGGGCGTCGCCTAGGCCGTCTCATAAGGCGCCGCGGGACGCGTAAGACGTCCTAGGCGCGGCTAAGGCGGTGGCAGGCCACGCAGATAAGGCGTCGTCCCGATGTGGGGCGTACGGCCTTAGCGCGAACCTTGAACATGTCGGGCCGGGAAGGCCGACCCGCGGAACCGAGGAGAGCGCGAATGCTGCACCACGACGTGGCCAGGGCCATCGCCGCCGAGCGCGTACGGCGTCTGCAGGCCGAGGCGAAGGCCGCCCGCCGGGCCGCCAAGGCCCGCAAGCGGTGAGCCGTAGGCAGGCGCGGCCGTCACCCCCTGACGGCTGCCGCTCCGGCCGACGCCCCCGCCCGGTCCACCGAGGACCACGGCGGGGGCGTTCTCGCGTCTCAGGGCGTGACGGGGTCCAGGGGGGCGCGGCCCCGGATGAGGTCGGCGGCGCGTTCGGCGATGGCGATGGTGGGGGCGTTGGTGTTGCCGCGCGGCACCGACGGCATGACGGAGGCGTCCACGACCCGCAGGCCCTCCACGCCGCGCACCCGCAGTTCGGTGTCGCAGACGGTGCCGTCGCCGCCCATGGCGCACGTGCTCGTCGGATGGAACAGCGTGGCGACCTGGCGCCGCGCGAACTCGGCCAGCGCCGCGTCGCCGGACGCCTGCTCGCCCGGGGCGAACTCGCCGCCGACCAGCGCGGCCAGCGGCCCGGTCGCGGCGATCTCCCGGGCCTGGCGGATCCCCGCCACCAGCACGTCCAGGTCGGCCTTGTCGGCCAGGTAGGCCGGGTCGATGAGCGGCTTGGCGTACGGGCTGGCCGACCGCAGCCGCAGCGCGCCCCGGCTGCCCACCGCGATCGCGGTGACCAGCACCGACATCACCCGCTGCCGGGCCTCCGTCAGCCCCTGGTCGACCAGGGGCGTGGGCAGCACGTGGTACTGCAGGTCGGGGGCGGGCAACCCCTCGACCGTACGGACGAAACCGCCCGCCTCGGCGACGTTGGAGGCGTACGGGCCGCGTCCCAACGCCTGCCATAGCGCGAGGTTGCCGGCCCCTGCCAGCTCCCACAGCGCCTTCTTGCGGGGCGCGGCGAACATGACGTTCACGTACGGGTGGTCCTGGAGCCCCTGCCCGACCGGGGAGTCGGCCACCACGTCGATGCCGTGGTCACGCAGATGGTCGGCCGGGCCCACACCGGACAGCATCAGCAGCTGCGGGCTGTTGACCGAGCCGCCCGACAGCACGACCTCCGCCTCGGCCCGGACGTCGACACTCTCCCCACGCCGTTCGTACCGCACCCCCACGGCGCGTCCGTTCTCGATGAGGATCCGGTGTGCCAGTGCGTCCGTCACCACGGTGAGGTTGGGACGCGCCATGGCGGGACGCAGGTACGCGTCGGCGGTGGACCAGCGCCGTCCCCGCTTGTGGGTGACCTGGTAGAAGCCGACGCCGTCCTGCTCGGGCCCGTTGAAGTCGCTGTTGGCGGCCAGCCCGTACGCCTTGGCCGACTGCACCCACGCCGTGGTGAGCGGATGCTTGTACCGCAGGTCCTCCACGCGCAGGGGCCCGCCCACCCCGTGGTAGGGGGACTGCCCGCGCTGCTGGTCCTCGGCCCGCAGGAAGTACGGCAGCAGGTCGGCGTACCCCCAGCCCGCGCAGCCGTAGGAGTCGCGCCAGGTGTCGTAGTCGTGCCGGTGGCCGCGAATGTAGATCATCGCGTTGGTGGACGAGCTGCCGCCCAGGGTGCGTCCACGCGGCCAGTACACGCTGCGTCCGGCGGCGTGCTCCTGGGGGACGGTCCCGTAGTCCCAGTCGTAGGGCCCCCGGGCCATGGTCGCCACCGCCGCCGGGATGTGGATCTCCGGGGCGTCGTCGGGCGGCCCCGCCTCCAGCAGCAGCACCCGGGTGCCGGGGTCCTCGGTGAGCCGGGCGGCGAGCACGCATCCCGCGCTGCCCGCGCCCACGATGATGTAGTCGTACACCACTGGCGCCTCCGGTACTGCGGGGGGTCTCGGCGGGGGCGTCCCCCTGAGACACCTCGCACCCTACCGAGCGTTCATCGACGGCTTAGTGTGAGGGTCATGGCGAAGAACAGGGAGACCCCCGTCGTGCTGTCCCGGATCTACACCCGGACGGGGGACGACGGCACCACCGGGCTCGGCGACGGGTCGCGCACCGGCAAGACCGACCCGCGGCTGGCGGCCTACGCCGACGTGGAGGAGGCCAACGCGGCCATCGGCGTGGCGCTGGCGATGGGCGACCTCCCCGAGCCGATCAAGGCGCTGCTGACCCGGGTGCAGAACGACCTGTTCGACGTCGGCGCCGACCTGTGCGCCCCTGTGACGCCGAATCCGCCGTACCCGCCGCTGCGGGTGGACTCCACCTACATCGACCGCCTGGAGGCCGCCTGCGACGAGCACAACGCCGAACTGCCGCCACTGCGCAGCTTCATCCTCCCCGGAGGGACGCCCGGCGGGGCGCTGCTGCACGTCGCCCGCACGGTGACGCGGCGCGCCGAGCGTTCGGCGTGGGCGGCGATCGAGGCGCACGGCGCCGCCCCCGCCGGCACCGACACCGCCGCCCCCGCCGACACCGCCTCCGACGCGGACACCGCCGCCCCCGCCGACACCGCCTCCGACGCGGACACCGCCGGCGCCGACGCGGTGGAAGGCGGCGTCAACCCGTTGACGGCGCGCTACCTCAACCGCCTGTCGGACCTGCTGTTCATCCTCTGCCGCGTCGCCAACGCCGAGCACGGCGACGTCCTGTGGAAGCCCGGCGGCGAACGCTAGCCTCCCGCCGGGCACGCCGGGGGTGGGGTTAGCCCCACCATGGGAACGCCGGGCCGCCTCCTGGTACCGGCCCCTTCCCCAGGGCGAAGCTGGGCCGACGGGGATTCGACCACCGACGGGCGGGAGACGACGAGTGAACACCCTCACGACCGTGGCGCTGGCGACAGGGGCCGCCGCGGCCGCCGCGCTCGCACTGACCGGCTGCTCGGTGGACTTCGGCACCCACCGGGAGACCCGGGCCTACGACGTCCGCGACGCCGTCACCACCGTCAAGCTGTCCTCCAGCAACGGCCGCGTCGAGATCGTCGGCTCCGACTCCCCCGGCGTCCACGTGCAGGAACGGCTGCGCTGGTCGAACTCGCGGAACAAGCCCGCCCCCCGGCACTCGGTCGCGGGCGGCACGCTGACGCTCGGCGCCTCCTGCGGCCACACGGTGCTCGGCCCCAGCGCCTGCCAGATCACCTACCGGCTGCGGGTGCCGCGCGGCCTGGCCGTGCAGGTGACCACCGAGGACGGGGCCATCGAGACGACCGGCCTCGGCGGACGCCTGACCCTGCGCACCGACACCGGCTCGATCACCGCCCGCGACCTGCGCGCCCCCGCCCTGTCGGCGCGCACCGAGGACGGCTCCATCCGGATCAGCGGCCGGGCCGACACGGCCGACCTCACCACCGACACCGGCGGGATCAGCGCCACCGCGCTGCGCGCCGGACGCCTCACCGCGCGCACCGCCGACGGCGGCATCCGGCTCACCGGTCACGCCGACACCGCCGACCTCACCACCGACACCGGCAGGATCGACGCCGCCGAGCTGCGATCGCGGCGGCTGGACGCGCGCACCGCCGACGGCGGCATGCGGATCACCCTGACCGCACCGCCCGACAGCGTGCGGGCCCGCACCGACACCGGCCCGATCAGGCTCACCCTGCCCGCCGAGCAGTCCTACGCGATCACGATGGACAGCGACACCGGCGCGCGCCGGATCGAACCCGGCGTGCACAACGACAACCGCTCGTCCCGCCAGGTGAACCTGAGGACCGGCGACGGCTCCATCACCGTCGCCGCCGCGTAAGGCACCGGGACGCACAGCTCGTCAGCGCAGGACGGGCCTCAGCGCAGGACGGGCGTCAGCGCGTCCACCGCACGTCGCCGTCCGGCCCCCACGTCACGGACGCGGCGGCGCGCCCGGAGACCAGCCGCCGGCCGGGCCCCTTCGCCGGCAGTGGCCCGGCCGCCAGCCGCTGCGTGACGTACGCGGCGCCGTCGACGTTGGTGTCCAGCAGCCGGAGGTCGACGTTCTCGCCGGTGTCGCAGGCGGCGTGGTAGCAGGGGTCGTACGGCTTGCCCGCGGTGCCGCCGAACGTCGCGGCCTCCGCGGCCGTCTTGACCTCACCGGCGCCGGTGGCCACGCCGCCCGCCGGGATGCCGCGCACGACGAACGACCCGTAGTCGGAACGCCCGTCGAACGCCTGCTCGGCCGTCGGCAGCCGCCGCGCCGCGAAGTACCCGCGGAACAGCTTCTCGATCTCCGCCGACCCCTGCGGCGGCGCGAACTCCCTGACCGGCGTGCCGCCGGAGGCGTCCCCGTCGTACACCCCGCGCACGCCGTTGGTCGAGCCGAGCATGTCGAAGTTCAGGGCGGCGGCGATCCGGTCGCGGTCGGCGGCGGCCAGCGTCCGGACGTAGTGGTCGGAACCGCGCAGCCCGTCCTCCTCGGCGCCCCACCACGCGAACCGCACCCGGTTGCGCGACGCCCTGCCGGACAGCGCGCCGAAGCGTTCGGCCACAGCGAGCACCGCGGCCGCCCCCGTGGCGTTGTCGTTGATCCCCGGCCCCGTGCGGACGCTGTCCAGATGCGCCCCGACCACCACGACCCGGCGGGCGTCGCCCCCCGGCGTGTCGGCGACGATGTTGGCCGACCGCCGCTCGGTGTTGACGGCGTGGGCGGCGATCCGCAGCCGCAGCCGCCCGCCCGCCGCCGCCTTGACCAGCCGTGCCCCGACCGCGTGGGACGCCCCCAGCACCGGCAGCGTGAACGGCCGTCCCAGCGACCCTGCCAGAGCCTCCTTGCTCCCGGGGACGTCGAAGATGACCACGGCCGACGCACCCGCCGCCTGCGCGTTGGCCGCCTTCTCCGTGAACCGGCACGTGCCGCGCTGCAGCAACGCGATCGCGCCCCTGGGGAAGCGCTGGAAGTCGCCCCGTTCGCACCCGCTCGTGGCGGTCGTGCCCTCGGGCGGCACGTCGACTGCGACGGCCCGCGCCGTGACGTCCCCCGCCCCCGAGTACAGCATCGTCTGGAAGTCGGCGTTCGCCGTGAACGCCGCCCGCTCCGGCTCGACCTGCGCGAACTCCGCCGGTTTCGTCTCCTCGAACCGGACGTAGGCGAAGCGCTGCACCCGTGGCGCGTACCCGGCCCGCCGCAGCCTGCCGGCCACGTACGCCACCGAACGCTCCTCCCCGGGGGTCTGCGCCGCCCGGTTGCCTCCGCTGCGCTCGGCGATCCGCTGGAACTCGGCCAGGTGACGGCGCACGTCCCCGATCGCCACCGGATCCGCCGGACCGGCCGGATCCGCGGAGACGGCCGCGGCCGTCCCCGAGAGTCCCGTCGCGGCCACTGCCAGCGCCACCGTCCCCCCGACGGCCCCCGACGCGGCGAGCTTGCGCATGTGTCCCCCCGAACACGTGTCACTCGATGCGGCCCGAACGCCCCCCGCGGGTCACTCGGACTGGTGGATGTCCACCGGAAAACCCGGCGGCGCGGCCTCGAGCCAGGCCAGGAACCCCGTCAGCGCCGAAGCGCTCATCGCCAGCTCCACGGTGAGGTCCCCGTCGCGCACCTCGATGATGCTGGCGTCCGGCAGCAGCCCGTCGGCCTCCCCCGCCTCGGGCTCGCGCCGGTTGGACACGACAAGGCCCCGGCGGTGAATCACCTGCCGGGGCCTGGTCCTGAATCCGAAGACGCGGTGCCAGTGCAGCACGTCCCCGCGGTAACGGCCGATGCCCAGCCGCCACGGGCCGGGAGCGCCCTCCCCGGGAATCACCCGCAGGCTGCACTCCACCGTGCCGCCGCCGCGCACGAACAGCCAGCGGCGCACGGACACCACGACGAACACCAGCGCGACCAGCAGCACGACCGCGGCGAGCGCCACGCCCGCATCCACTGCCAGCTGCCCGCCCAACTACCCCCGCCGTTTCCGTGTCCGTCCCGGTCGTCCGTGCGCCGCCCGGCTCTCGTCCCGTCGCTAGGCGTCCTGCCCCGCGGCGCGCAGCCGCGCCCGGGCCCGCCGCTCGGCCGTGGCGTCGGCGCCGCCCTCGGCGGCCAGCGCCTCCTCCAGCGCCTGCCGGGCGGCCGCCACGTTCACCTCGGCGCCCAGCTCGGCCTGCTCGGCGAGGATCGAGACCTCGTCGTTCGCGATGGAGAAGAAGCCGCTGCCCACCATGGCGGTGACCCACTCGCCGTCGTCGGCGGGCTGGACCTTCACCACGCTGCCGTCGAGCAGCACGCCGAGCACCGGGGCGTGCCCGGGCAGGATGCCGAGCTGGCCCTCGATGGTCTGCGCGACCACCATCTTGGCCTCGCCGGCCCACACCTCGCGCTCCGGCGAGACGAGCCCGACCTTCAATGTCGCCACGTGTTCATCCTCCGCGTCGAGCGGCCCCGCGCCGGGGACCGGCTACTTGGCCAGCTCCTTGGCGTTGCGCTCGGCGTCCTCGATCCCGCCGCACATGAAGAACGCCTGCTCGGGCAGGTGGTCGTACTTGCCCTCGGCGATCCCCTTGAACGACTCGATCGTCTCCGACAGCGGCACCGTCACACCCGGCTGGCCGGTGAACTGCTCGGCCACGTACATCGGGTGCGACAGGAAACGCTCGATGCGCCGCGCCCGGTTGACGGTGACCTTGTCCTCCTCCGACAGCTCGTCGATGCCGAGGATGGCGATGATGTCCTGCAGCTCCTTGTACTTCTGCAGGATCCGCTTGACCTCCTGGGCCACCTCGTAGTGCTGCTGCCCCAGGATCTGCGGGTCCATGATCCGCGAGTTGGAGTCCAGCGGGTCCACCGCGGGGTAGATCCCCTTCTCGGTGATGGCCCGCGACAGCACCGTCTGGGCGTCCAGGTGGGCGAACGTGGTGTGCGGCGCCGGGTCGGTGATGTCGTCGGCGGGCACGTAGATCGCCTGCATCGAGGTGATCGAGTGACCCCGGGTCGAGGTGATCCGCTCCTGCAGCACGCCCATCTCGTCGGCCAGCGTCGGCTGGTAGCCCACCGCCGACGGCATGCGGCCGAGCAGGGTCGACACCTCCGAGCCGGCCTGGGTGAACCGGAAGATGTTGTCGATGAACAGCAGCACGTCCTGCTTCTGGACGTCCCGGAAGTACTCGGCCATGGTCAGGCCGGACAGCGCGACCCGGAGCCGGGTGCCCGGCGGCTCGTCCATCTGGCCGAACACCAGAGCGGTGTCCTTCAGGACGCCCGCCTCGTCCATCTCGACCCACAGGTCGTTGCCCTCGCGGGTGCGCTCGCCCACGCCCGCGAACACCGAGGTGCCGCTGAAGTTCCGCGCGACACGGGTGATCATCTCCTGGATCAGCACGGTCTTGCCCACGCCCGCGCCGCCGAACAGACCGATCTTCCCTCCGCGCACGTACGGGGTGAGCAGGTCGATGACCTTGATGCCGGTCTCCAGCATCTCGGTCTTGGACTCCAGCTGGTCGAACGCCGGAGGCTTGCGGTGGATCCCCCACCGCTCGGTGACCTGCAGCGACGCGGTCGGCACGTCCAGGGACTCGCCGAGCGCGTTCCACACGTGGCCCTTGGTGACGTCGCCCACCGGCACGCTGATCGAGTCGCCGGTGTCGGTCACCGCCACCCCGCGCACCAGGCCGTCGGTCGGCTGCATGGAGATCGCGCGGACCATGTTGTCGCCCAGGTGCTGGGCGACCTCGAGGGTCAGCGTCTTGGTCTCGTCGCCCATCGTGACGTCCACGTGCAGGGCGTTGTAGATCTCCGGGAGGGCGTCGGCGGGAAACTCCACGTCGACGACCGGACCGATGACGCGGGCGACGCGCCCGGTCGCGGTCGCCGTCTCTACCTGTGCAGTCATTCTCACTCCCCGCCAGAATCGGCCAGCGCGTCAGCGCCACCGACGATCTCGCTGATTTCCTGGGTGATCGCGGCCTGCCGCGCCTGGTTCATCTGGCGCGTGTAGACCCCGAGCAGTTCGTTGGCGTTGTCGGTGGCCGACTTCATCGCCCGGCGCACCGCCGCCCAGTAGGACGCCGCCGACTGGAGCTGCATGTGGTAGATGCGGCTCTCGATGTAGTTCGGCAGCAGCAGGTCCAGCGCGGCCTCGGCGGACGGCTCGAACTCGTAGGCCGGCGGCACCGCGGTGCTCTCCCTGCTCTCGGTCACCTCCACCGGGAGCAGGCGGCGCACCTGGACCCGCTGGGTGAGCATCGAGAGGAACTCGGTGTAGACCACGTGGATCTCCCCGACCCCGCCCTCGGCGTCGGTCTTGAGGAAGTCCTCGGTCAGCCGCCGTCCGATCCGCTCGGCGTTGGCGAACTCGGGGCGGTCGCTGACGCCCTGCCACTCGGCCGCCATCTCCCGGTCGCGGAAGCGGTACCAGGTGATCCCCTTGCTGCCGACCACGTAGGGCACGGGCTCACGGCCCTGCTCGCGCAGGGCCGTGATCAGCTCCTCCGCCCCACGCAGCGCGTTGGCGTTGTAACCGCCGGCGAACCCGCGGTCGCTGGTGATCACCAGCACCGCCGAACGCTTGTCCTCCGGCTGCTCGACCAGCAGCGGGTGGCTGATCCCCACGTTGTGGCTGATCAGCGCGGACAGCGCCCGGGTGATCTGGTCGGCGTACGGCTTGGACGCCTCCACCGCCTGCTGGGCCTTGACGATCCGCGAGGTCGCGATCATCTCCTGGGCACGCGTGATCTTGCCGATCGACTTGACCGACCTGATCCGCTGCCGCAGTTGGCGAAGCTGTACAGCCATCGGTGCGTCAGTCCTTCTTGGCGGTGCTGACGCGCTCGATGGTCTCCTGCTCCACGCTCTCCTCGTCGATCGCCTCCACCGGCTCCTCCTCGCCCAGCAGCGCGCCCGCACTGGTCTGGAAGCCCTTCTTGAACTCGGTGATGGCGTCCTTGAGGGCGGTCAGCGCGTCGTCGGACAGCTCCCCGGTCTCGCGGATACCGGTCAGCAGCCCGCCGTGCTCGCGCGCGACGTACTCCAGGAACTCGGCCTCGAAGCGGCGGACGTCCTCCACCGGCACGTCGTCCAGCTCGCCGGAGGTGCCCGCCCAGACCGACACGACCTGCTTCTCCACCGGCAGCGGGGCGCCCTGCGGCTGCTTGAGCAGCTCCATCAGGCGGGCGCCGCGGGCCAGCTGGGCGCGGGAGGCCGCGTCCAGGTCGGAGGCGAACGCGGCGAACGCCTCCAGGTCGCGGTACTGCGACAGCGCCAGCCGCAGCGTACCGGCGACCTTGCGCATCGCCTTGATCTGCGCCGAGCCGCCGACTCGCGACACCGAGATACCGGGGTTCATGGCCGGGCGGACGCCCTGGTTGAACAGGTCGGTCTCCAGGAAGCACTGCCCGTCGGTGATGGAGATGACGTTCGTCGGGATGTAGGCCGACACGTCGTTGCCCTTGGTCTCGATGACCGGGAACCCGGTCATCGAGCCGCCGCCGAGGTCGTCCGACAGCTTGGCGCACCGCTCCAGCAGCCGCGAGTGCAGGTAGAACACGTCGCCCGGGTAGGCCTCACGGCCCGGCGGACGGCGCAGCAGCAGGGAGATGGCGCGGTACGCCTCGGCCTGCTTGGACAGGTCGTCGAAGATGATCAGGACGTGCTTGCCCTGGTACATCCAGTGCTGCCCGATCGCCGACCCGGTGTAGGGGGCGATGTACTTGTAGCCGGACGGCTCGGACGCCGGGGCGGCCACGATCGTGGTGTACTCCATGGCGCCGGCCTCTTCGAGGGTGCGGCGCACGTTGGCGATCGTGGAGCCCTTCTGGCCGACGGCGACGTAGATGCAGCGCACCTGCTTCTTCTCGTCGCCGGACGCCCAGTTGGCCTTCTGGTTCAGGATGGTGTCGATGCCGATCGTGGTCTTGCCGGTCTGCCGGTCACCAATGATCAGCTGCCGCTGGCCCCGGCCGATCGGCGTCATCGCGTCGATCGTCTTGATGCCGGTCTGCAGCGGCTCCTTCACCGACTGCCGCTGCACCACCGAGGGGGCCTGCAGCTCCAGGGCGCGACGCTCGGACGTCTCGATCGGGCCCTTGCCGTCGATCGGGTTGCCCAGCGCGTCCACCACGCGGCCCAGGAACGCGTCGCCCACCGGCACCGACAGCACCTCACCGGTGCGCCGGACCTTCTGGCCTTCCTCGATCTTGGAGAAGTCGCCCAGGACGACCGCTCCGATCTCGCGCACGTCCAGGTTCAGCGCCAGCCCGCGCGTCCCGTCCTCGAACTCCAGGAGCTCGTTCGCCATGGTCGAAGGCAGCCCCTCGACGTGGGCGATACCGTCGCCGGAATCGACCACGGTGCCGACCTCTTCGCGCGCGGCTGCCTCGGGCTCGTACGACTGGACGAAGCGCTCCAGCGCGTCCCGGATCTCGTCCGGACGGATCGTCAGCTCCGCCATGATTCCTCTCTTGCTCCCTTTGGTGGGGTGGTCAGCTCAGCTCGCGAGCCGCCGGCGCACGTCGTCCAGACGCCCGGCGATCGTGCCGTCGATGATCTCGTCCCCGATCTGGATCGACAGGCCGCCGATCGTGTCCGGGTCGATCACGATGTTCAGATGTACCTCGTGCCCGTACGCCGCGGCCAGAACCGCGGCGAGCCGGGTCCGCTGGTCCTCCGACAGCTCCACCGGAGTGCGCACCAGCGCCACCAGGCGTTGCCGCCGCTGGGCGACGAGCCGGCCGTACTCGGCCAGCCCGCCTTCCAGGCTACGGCCTCGCGGGCGCAGCACCAGCTCGGTGACCAGCGCCAGCGTGGCCGCCGTCACCTTGCCTTCCAGCAGCGAGGCGACCAGCCCCTGCTTGCGGTCGTCGGGCAGCGCGGGACCGGAGAGCGCGGCGCGCAGCTCTGGCTCGCCCTCGAGGACCCGGGAGAACCGGAACAGCTCGTCCTCCAGGTCGTCCAGGCTCCCCTCGGCCTCGGCGCGCGCGGCCTCGGCGGTGACCGCCAGGACCTCGATGGCGTCCGACAGCTCCGAGGGGGTGGACCAGCGCAGCCGCACGGTGTCGGCCACCAGGTCCAGCGCGGCCGGCGAGACCTTGCCCTCCAGCAGCACGTGCATGAGCTGGGCCTTGTCGGCCCCGTCGCGCGCCGGGTCGGAGAGCGCCCGGCGCAGCCCGTGCTCGCGGTCGATCAGCTGCAGCACGGCGAACAGGTCGCCGCCCAGCGCCGTGAGGTCCGCGGAGGGGATGGTCGCCTCCAGCCGCTCGCGCACCTCGGCCAGCGAGGCCCTGCTCACCGCTCCCGTGATGGTCATGACGAGATCCGCTCCTGGGTGCGGGCGCGCTCCTCCAGCTCCTCGAGGAACCGGTCGACCACGCGGCTCTGCCGGGCGCTGTCCTCAAGGGACTCGCCCACCACACGGCCGGCCAGCTCGACCGACAGCGCCCCGATCTCGGCCCGCAGCTGCTGAAGCGCCTGCTGCCGGTCGGCCTCGATCTGGGCGTGCGCCGCCTCGACGATCCGGCGCGCCTCGGCCTGGGCCTCCTCGCGCATCTCGGCGATGATCTGCGCGCCCTGCTCCTTGGCCTCCTCGCGGAGCCGCGACGCGTCGTGCCGCGCCTCGGCGAGCTGGCGCTTGTAGGCCTCCAGCGTCTCCTTGGCCTCCTGCTGCACCTCCTCGGCGCGCTTGAGGCCGCCCTCGATCGCGTCGGTGCGCTCCTCGAGGGTCTTCTGGATCTGCGGGACCAGCTTCCAGCCGACGAGGATCAGCACGATCGCGAAGGAGATCGAGCCGAACACCAGCTCGGAGGCGTGCGGCAGCAGCGGGTTGCCGTGCCCGCCCTCCTCGGCCGCCACGGCGGCGGCCGCCAGCAGGTTGCTCATGAGGGTTCCGCCTTCCTGTCAGTACGGGTCAGGAGGCTTCAGCGGTGCACGAACGGCACGACGAAACCGATGAGGGCCAGCGCCTCGGTGAGGGCGAAGCCCAGCAGCATGTTCTGGCGGATGGTGTTGTACAGCTCCGGCTGGCGGGCGATGGCCTGCACACCCTGGCCGAAGATGATGCCCACGCCGATACCCGGGCCGATGGCGGCCAGACCGTACGCGACGGAGCCAACGTTGCCGGACACTTCGGCGAGAACGCCCATTCTTTTTCCCTTTTCAGTCGGCCGGTGGGGCTCCCCACCGGAGCTCTTGCCGGTTGCGGTTGCGAAGTCTGTGCGGTGTTGTCGGGGGTCGTCGGTGCCCGCCGCGGCGGGCCGCGTCAGTGGTCGGGGTGCAGCGCGCCACCGATGTAGGAGGCGGCCAGCAGCGTGAAGATGAACGCCTGCAGCGCCTGCACGAAGATCTCGAAGCCGGTCATGACGAGGCTCATCACGAACCCGAGCACGCCGAGGCCGGCGCCGAGCGGGGTGAGCTTCTCGATCAGGAACCAGTAGGCGACCGAGGCGAAGAACGCGATCAGCAGGTGGCCGGCGAACATGTTGGCGAAGAGCCGGACCGCGTGCGTGAAGGGCCGCAGGATCACGGTCGACAGCAGCTCGATCGGCGACAGGATGATGTACAGCCACTTGGGCAGGCCGGGCGGGAACATCATGTTCTTGAACCAGCCGCCGAGGCCCTGGTGCCGGATGCTCAGGAAGACCATCAGCACGTACACCACCGCGGCCGGCACGATCGCGAACGCGATGTGCGACGGGGCGGGCAGCTGCATCACCGGGATGACGCCCATCAGGTTCATCACCAGGATGAAGAAGAACGTCGACAGCAGGAACGGCATCCACTTGTCGCCGTCCTTGCCGATCATCGGCCGGGCGACCTGGTCGCGCACGAACAGGTAGCCGACCTCGCCGATGTTCTGCACGCCGCGGGGCACGAGCTTGGGCTTGTTGAACGCCGCCCAGAAGAAACCGCAGACGATGACCACGGACAGGGCCACGATCAGCGTCGGCTTGGTCAGCCACGACGGGGCACCGTGCCAGAGGGGACCCCAGTCGAAGATCTCGGTGCCCGGGGCCTGGAATTCGTTTCCGCCCTCGGCGGCGAGGAGTTGTCGCGCGATCACGCGGCAGTCCCTTCGTCAGTGACTCGCAGGTCGGTCAGTACTACACGTGCGTGCCCGAGGACGGTGCCATGCCCGTGGTGGACGTGGCCGCGGTCGGCCGGTCCACGGTCGGCAGGTCCACAGTCGGCGGCGGTCGACTCCGCCGTGGGCGCCGTCAGCGACCGTAGCGGTGGTAGACCAGGTAGAGCGCTAGAGCAAGGCCCACCAGGACGCCGATGGGGAGCAGCGCCGAGGTGCCCAGCCAGCGATCCAGCAGCCAGCCCAGTCCGCCGTAGACCGCCATCCCGCTCAGCAGGTAGCTGGGGATGGACCAGGCGGCGTTGGTGAAGGCTCGGTGGTCCATTTCGGACTCCGGATCGGGCCGTCGCCCCTCCTTGCTCATCGCAGCACGGACCATAGCAGGCGACCCCCCGGATGGTCATATTGGAGTAGTCCCGTACCGCCAAGATCGCCCGCATGCGCATCATGGGCTCCGGTCACGGGCGACGCCGGGGGCCCCGGCGGGGTCCAGGGACAGCGTCTTGTTCTTCATGGTGGCGCGCGCCTCGGCGACGACCCACACGAGGGTCAGCACGATCACCGACCAGGCGAACGCCTTGGTGTTCCACAGCGTGACGCCGTCCAGCACGGCCACCAGGACCAGCATCGCCAGCACCTTGCCCAGGTAGCTGAAGATGGCGGCGGCGAACATCATCTGCGGCGAGATGCGGGCGGCGTACCCGACCGCGATCACGCTGATGGTGAAGAAGGCGAGCACGACGACGGTGCCGAGCGCGGCGCCCAGCGCCCCCTTGGTCCCGGCCAGCGGCACGGCCGCCGCGATGACGGCGAGGCCGGCGAGGCCGGACGGGATCGCGGCGCCGCGGAGGATCCGGGCGTCGGAAGACTGCATGAGGGCTCCGGCTGGTCACGTAATGTGTTCGTCCCTTGTTCGTGAAAGGTATCACAAGCGTCCGGAACGTCCACAATTACCCTTAACGTAACGACACGACGTCGCGTGCGATCACACACTGAGGTCGCGACGCACCACGGACTGTAGCCCACGTCTCGCACTGGAACGTCCAGAAACGACCGCGCGCCCCCCGATGTTCAACACGCCGACGGGGTCCGACCTGCGCGATGCGCGCCGCGCGGCCGCTCCGGGCCAGTCGATGGGACCGCTCCAGGTCAGACGGGACGCGGGGTCGGCGGGGACGCGAGGTCAGGCGGGACGCGGCGTCAGTCGGGACGGTGTCAGGCGGGCTGGCGGGGGCGGGCCGGGGCGGCGTCGCCGGGCGCGTGCCGCGCCTGCTTGCGCTGCACCATCCGCGGCACCCCGATCATCACCACCACGCCGGCGACCGCCACGACTCCGGTCACCGACACCACCAGCGGCACGGAGTTGGTGAACGACAGCGTCACCAGGCTGGAGGCCAGCAGCCCCACCCAGAAGTACATGATCAGCACGGCCCGGCGGTGCGAGTGGCCCAGCTCCAGCAGCCGGTGGTGCAGGTGCTGCTTGTCCGGGGCGAAGGGCGACTTGCCCTGGTTGGTACGCCGCCACACCGCCAGCAGCATGTCGATGAACGGCACCGCCGCCACCGCCGGGATCAGCAGGATCGGCACGTAGAAGGGGAACAGCCGGTAGGTTCCGATGACCGCCGGGTCGAAGTTGCCGGTCAGCATGATCGTGGACGCGCTGAGCAGCAGCCCGATCAGCATCGACCCGGTGTCGCCCATGAAGATCCGGGCCGGGTTGAAGTTGTGCGGCAGGAAGCCCGCGCACATGCCCACCAGCACCGCCGCGGTCAGCGTGGCCGCGCTCAGCGTGATCAGCTTGAAGTCGATCGCCACCAGGTAGGCGTAGGAGAACAGCGCCAGCGCGGCGATCCCCACCACCCCGGCGGCCAGTCCGTCCAGGCCGTCGATGAAGTTCACCGCGTTGATCGTCGCGACGACCAGGAACACCGTCAGCGGCACCCCGTAGGCCGGGGGCAGCGACAGCGACGTGCCGTTGGGCAGCGGGATCACGTACAGCTGGATGCCCTGCATGATGAAGATCCCGGCGGCCGCGACCTGCCCGGCGAACTTGGTCAGCGCGTCCACGCCCCACCGGTCGTCGAAGATCCCGACCAGCACGATCAGCCCGCCCGACAGCAGCAGCGCCCGGTGCACGCTGACGTCGCCGTCCTCCAGCACCCGGCGCATCGCGGGCAGCCCCCCGGCCGCCACCAGCGCGGCGACCATCCCGCCGAACATCGCCAGCCCGCCCAGCCGGGGCGTCGGGATGACGTGCACGTCCCGGTCCCGGGGGGCCGCCTGCGCCCCGAACCACACCGCGAACCGGCGGACGACGGGGGTGAGCAGGTAGGTCGCGAGTGCGGCGATCAGGATCGTCAGCAGGTATTCCCGCACGCCGCACGCCTCCCCTCACCGGCCCCCTGGCCACCGCTCCGCGGTACGTCGCGCACGCCGCCCGGGTTCGGATCCACGCGTGACGTCGTCGGCGGCGATGCGGCCGGACCTGACCAACAAAACAGACGGCCGCCGGACGCGATCGGTTCGCACCGGCGGTTCATCGCCAACTCTATTCCCCTTGCCCGGCCCCCGTTGCGTGATCCGTATCGGGAACCGGTGAAGGGAGACGATAGCGGTTCCGACCACGGTCAACGCGACACCGCCCATGCTCGCGTCCCCCACCGAGACCGCCCACACGCCGTGCCGGGCGACCTCGTGCGACACGTCGGCGGCCACCAGCAGGCCGCCGAGGGCGACCAGCAAACGGCCCCTGCCCGCTGGCACAAGGCCCCTGTCCCCCGGCACCGTCCGCCCGCCCCGGGCGACCCCCGCCACTCCGGCGAGCGCAAGCAGGAGCAGCCCCGAGCCGGCCCAGGTGACCGCCCAGTGCGGCCGTGCGCGGCGGGGCGACGGCACCGAGATCGCGTCCTTGGGCAACAGCACCGTGACGTGCATGCTCTCGTGCGGGCGCAGCCCGCTCTGGGTGAAGTCGATGGCGTACGGGCCGTCGCGGTCCCGCAGGCAGCCGGTGGCGGACTCGCTCGTCCCGGACCGGCACCGAACCTTCCGCAGCACCACCGGCGCCTCCACGCGCACGGCGGCCTCCCGGATCGGCACATCCCAGGACGTGCCGAGGGCGTCCCAGTTCAGCTCATCGTGAACGGCCCCCGGCGTGAACGCCCCCGAGACCGTGTACTCGATCACGTACGCCTGCCGCCCCCGGACGGTGCGGTCGTCGTCCCCGACGCTGATCAGCAGGTCGTGCCACAGCCTGCGGGTGCGCGCCCGCGCCGGGGCCCCGGTGGACGAACTGGTCCGCACGTCGCGGATATCGAACAGCCGGTCGCCCCGCCGGTACGGCAGCCGCCGGACGATCCCGTGCTCGCCGCCCCGGGCGAAGTCGTAGGTGATGGTCTCCCGCACGTGCAGATCACCGTTGGCGGCGATCGCCAGGACGACGTCATAGGCCGGAATGCTCTCGAACTCCTCGGGCCCCACGTCCCCGGCGCCACCGCCCTCCTCCGCCCGCGCGGCGGCCGGGGCGGGCGTGATCGGCACGAGCGCGAGCAGCAGGAGGACGACGATCGCCGGAAGGGCACCGAGGGCGACCGTCCGCGCCCGGACCCGGCCACGCACGTCAGGCATGATTTCACCACTCGGCCGACATCATCGTCGTAACGAGGCTATTACTCTCCGAAGTCTCCGGTTCCGTCCCGTTCAGGTTACGTGTCATGGGCGATGCGGTGACCATCACGAGCACGACACGGTCGCATGGCCGGCAGGCGCCCTGTGACGAACCAGAAGGTTTCAACGCGGCAATTCGGGGAATGGCGGGCGGCCATTCCTGGCGCACGCCCACGGCCTGCGCTAGCGTTGAATTTCCCCGCCGAGCCAGGAGGTGCCGTGCCCCCGTCCGGACCGCGACGCGCCGCCACGATCACCGTCTGCACCGGGCTGCTGCTGGGCGGCCTCGGCTCCGCCGCCGCGGGGGCGCAGGCCGCCGCCACCGGTTCGTGGACGACCAGAGGCGGCTACGCGGCCGTGGACGCCGGCGGAACATACACCAGAAACGCCGGGCGCGTCACCGTGAACGGCTGGCTGCGGGACCGCAAGACCAACGGCCGGGCCGCCGCGGTACAGTTCCGCGCCACCGAGGGCGACTGGCGGCACACCAGCGCCGTGTACTTCTTCCTGACCGGCGACAATCCCGCCGACCTGCCTTACCGCCAGCGTTACGGCCGGTTCTTCAGCTCCGACTTCACCGATCACCTGTACGCGCGGGAATGCGGCGTCACACCCGACCGCAAGCGCGCCGCGAAGTGCGGGAACTGGCAGAAGATCTTCTGACCGGACGTTTCACCGGACCGATTCCCGGGCCTTTCCCGGGGCGCGGAGAATTACTTGGCGCCGTCCTTTTTGAGGGACGGTCCGGCCGAGTCGTCCGCCTCTTCCGCGGGCTTCTTCGCGGCGGATTCCGCGGATTCCGCGGCGTCGGCGGACGCGGATTCGGCGGGCTTTTCCCCGGCCGTCGCCGGCTTGTCCAGCGAGACGGGAGCGTCGGCGGACTCCTCCGGAACGTCCTCCTGCTCGTCCTCGTCGGTCAGCAGGACGCCCACCACGGAGCGGATCTTGTCCTCGGAGATCGCCCCGGCGCGCAGCAGCCGCGGTATCGAACCGGTGAGGTCGATGATCGTGGACGCCTCGCCCAGGCCCGCCGGGCCGCCGTCCAGGTACACCGACACCGCGTCGCCGAGCATCTTCTCGGCCTCGTCGGCCGAGCGGGCCGCCGGACGGCCGCTGAGGTTGGCGCTGCTGACGGCCAGCGGGCCGGTCTCCTTGAGCAGCTCAACCGCCAGGTCGTGCATCGGCATCCGCACCGCGACGGTGCCCTTGGTGTCGCCCAGGTCCCACACCAGATTCCGGTTGGCGCGGCAGACGATCGTCAGGGCGCCCGGCCAGAACTCGTCGATGAGGTCCTGCCCGTAGGTCCCGAGGTCCTCCACGAGGGCCGTGGCGGCCCGTACGGAGCCCACCAGCACCGGCGGGGGCATGTCCCTGCCGCGGCCCTTGGCGTCCAGCAGGGCGGTCACGGCGGCCGGGGTGAAGGCGTCGGCGCCGATGCCGTACACGGTGTCGGTGGGCAGCACGATCAGCTCTCCGCGCCGTACCGCCGAGACCGCCTCGGCGATCCCCCGGGTGCGCTCCATGGGGTCGGCGGCGCAGTCATAACGTCGGCTCACGGTGCCATCCTTCCATGTCCGCGCCGTGTCCCGGCCCCGCCCCGGCGGGCGCCGGCACGGCCTCAGTCCGTTCCCAGGCGGGCGGTCACGAAGCGGTCGCGGTTGGTCAGGTCGCGGCGGTTGCGCACGTCCCGCCAGCCGTTCTCCTCGGCGAAGACCCAGTAGACCGCGTTGCCCTGCAGGTCGCTGTGCTCGACCGCCACGTACCCGCCGGGCCGCAGCAGCCGCCGCGCCGTACGCTCCACCACGCGGATCGCGTCCAGGCCGTCGTCGCCGCCGCCCCACAGCGCCGCCGCCGGGTCGTGGTCGCGCACGTCCTTGGGCACGTACTCCCACTCGGTCATCGGGATGTACGGGGGGTTGCTGACCACCAGGTCGACGGTGCCGTTCAGCTCGGCCAGCGCGGTGCCGAAGTCGTCCAGGTGCAGCCGCACCCGGCCCCGCTCGTCCAGCTCCTCGACGTTGCGGGTGGCGTGGACGAACGCGGTGGGGTCCTTCTCCACGGCGTGCACGCGCGCCCGCGGCGCCTCCCGGGCGATGGACAGCGCGATCGCGCCCGATCCGGTGCCCAGGTCGACCACCAGGGGGTCCCGCACGTCCATGTCGCGCAGCGTCTCCAGCGCCCAGCCGACCATCACCTCGGTCTCCGGACGCGGGATGAACACCCCCGGCCCGACCTTCAGCTCCAGGTAACGGAAGAACGCCCGTCCGGTGATGTGCTGCAGCGGCTCGCCCGCCTCGCGCCGCGCCACGTACTCCCAGAAGCGGGCGTCGAACGCGGCGTCGGGCACGGTGTGCAGCTCGCCGCGCGGCACCCCGTGCACGGCGGCGGCCAGCTCCTCGGCGTCGGCGCGGGGCGAGGCGGCCCCGGCGTCGGCCAGCCGCGCGGTCGCCCGTGCGACCTCGTCGAGCAGCAGGTTCATGACGTCGGTTGCGCCTCTTGCGCCTGTCCGGCCTCGGCCAGCCTGCGTGCGGTGTCGGCGTCCACCAGCGCCTGCGTGACGTTGTGCAGGTCGCCGTCCAGCACCTGGTCGAGGTTGTACGCCTTGTATCCGACCCGGTGGTCGGAGATCCGGTTCTCCGGATAGTTGTAGGTGCGCACCCGTTCGGACCGGTCGACGGTGCGGACCTGGCTCTTGCGCTCGGCCGCCGCCGCCGCGTCCGCCTCCTCCTGCGCCATCGCCAGCAGCCGCGAGCGCAGGATCCGCATCGCCTGCTCCTTGTTCTGCAGCTGGCTCTTCTCGTTCTGGCAGGAGACCACCACGCCGGTCGGCAGGTGGGTGATGCGCACGGCCGAGTCGGTGGTGTTGACGCTCTGCCCGCCCGGCCCGGACGAGCGGTACACGTCGATCCGCAGGTCGTTGGGGTCGATGTCGACCTCGACCTCCTCGGCCTCCGGCGTGACGAGCACGCCGACGGCGCTGGTGTGGATGCGGCCCTGCGACTCGGTGACCGGCACCCGCTGCACGCGGTGCACGCCGCCCTCGTACTTCAGGCGCGTCCACACGCCCTCCTCCTGGCCGGGACGCGACTTCACCGCGACGGTCACGTCCTTGTAGCCGCCCAGATCGGAGGGGTGGGCGTCGATGATCTCGGTCTTCCAGCCGACCCGCTCGGCGTAGCGCAGGTACATCCGCAGCAGGTCCCCGGCGAACAGGGCCGACTCCTCGCCGCCCTCGCCCGCCTTGATCTCCAGGATGACGTCCTTGCCGTCGTTGGGGTCGCGCGGCAGCAGCAGGCGGCGCAGCCGCTCGGCCAGCTCGTCCCGCCGCTGCTCCAGCTCCTCGGCCTCGGCGGCGAACGCGGGGTCCTCGCCGGCCAGCTCGCGGGCGGCGCTCAGGTCGTCCTCGATCGCGGTGATCTCCCGCTGGGTCTCGACGACCGGCCGGAGCTCGGCGTAGCGGCGGCCCAGCCGGCGTGCCAGCGCCTGGTCGGCGTGCACGCCCGGGTCGGAGAGCCTGCCCTCGATGTCGGCGTATTCGCGGATGAGATCGTCGATCTTCACGGTGTCGTCGTCTCCGGCCTGGTGGCGGCCTTCGGGCCGGCGGACCGGCGGGGCCCGCGGTACGGCCGGGGCCGGAACGTCGATCGGGGCCGGGAGGTCGGCCGGGATGGATGGGTCGGTTCCGGCCGCAGGTCCGGCCGGGGTCGGTCTTGTGGCGCGGCGGGGCGCCGGCGGCGGACTCCGAACGGCCCGAGGACGCGCGTCGTCCCCGGGCCGATCTGGGTCGCTCCGCTCACCCCTACTTGCGGCCCGCCTTCTTGCCGAACCGCTGCTCGAAGCGCGCGACGCGGCCGCCGGTGTCCAGGATCTTCTGCTTGCCCGTGTAGAACGGGTGGCAGTTGGAGCACACGTCGGCGTGGATCACGCCGTTCTCGGCGGTGCTGCGGGTCTCGAACGTGTTGCCGCACGTGCACGTCACGGTCGTGACGACGTAGTTCGGGTGAATGTCGGGCTTCATGGTTCTCCTCGCCTAAGGGCGGTCGCCGGGCGCTTCCCATCTCCTGCCTGCGTTCCCACCAGGGTGAGGAGCGCGCGGGGGAGGCGTGAACCGGTACCGCAGCGGTCGCACTCCAAGTGTGCCAGATACCCGAACGTGCCGAGGTCACCCGGCATTCCCCGCGGAGGCCGGGCGCCCGCAACGGAGCGCTAGCGGAGTGAGGATCGCCCGGCCGACTGACGGGGGGTGTAGGGGGGCGCCCCCCACAGGATCAACTATTGCGGCCGAGGTAGGTGAGGACGGCCATGACGCGGCGGTGGCCGCCCTGGGCGGGCTGCAGGCCCAGCTTCATGAAGATGTTGGAGATGTGCTTCTCCACGGCGCCCTCGGTGACGACGAGGTCCCTGGCGATCGCCCCGTTGGAGCGGCCCTGGGCCATCAGCGCCAGCACCTCGTGCTCGCGCGGGGTGAGGGCGGCCAGCGGGTCGCCGGTGCGGCGGCGGCCGAGCAGCTGGCCGATCACCTCGGGGTCGATGACGGTGCCGCCGACGGCGATGCGGCGTACCGCGTCGATGAAGTCGGCCACGTCGGACACCCGCTCCTTGAGCAGGTAGCCCACGCCCTCGGCGCCGCCGCCGATCAGCTCGGTGGCGTAGCGCTCCTCCACGTACTGCGACAGCACCAGGATGGGCGTGCCGGGCCGGCGTTCGCGGACCGCCAGCGCGGCGCGCAGGCCCTCGTCGGTGAAGGACGGCGGCATCCGCACGTCCACGATGGCCAGGTCGGGTTCGTGCTCGTCCACCGCGTCGAGCAGGCCCGGCCCGTCCCCCACCGTGGCCGCCGTCTCGATCCCGGCGTCGTCCAGCAGCCGGACGAGCCCCTCCCGCAGCAGCACCGAATCCTCGGCGATCACCACCCGCATGCCCTCGATTATCGCGGCCCGGTCCTCGTCCTCGTCCACGCGCCGGATCCCTACCAGGTGCAGGGCAGGTCCGCGCGGACGACGGTGGGGCCGCCGGGCGGGCTGTCGACGATCAGCATTCCGTCGATGGTGGCGGCGCGGTCGGCCAGGCCGGCCAGCCCGCCGCCCGGGTGCGCCGCCGCCCCGCCGACACCGTTGTCGGTGACCTCCACGACCACCCAGGCGTCCTCGCGGGCGACCCGGACCGTGGCGCGGGTCGCCCGGGCGTACTTGGCGATGTTGGCCAGGCACTCGGCGACGATGAAGTAGGCGATGCTCTCCACCGCGGCGGGCGGACGTTCGGGCAGGTCGACGGTCACCTCGACGGGCACGGACGCGCGTCCGGCCAGCCCGGAGATCGCCGCGTCCAGGCCGCGGTCGGTCAGGATCGCCGGGTAGATGCCGCGGGCCAGGTCGCGCAGCTCGGTGATGGCCTCCTTGGTGCCCGCATGCGCCTGCTCGATCAGCGCCCGCGCCCCCTCGGGGTCAGCGTCGAGCTTGGCGCGGGCCCGGCCGATGTCCATGGCGACCGCCAGCAGCCGCTGCTGCGCGCCGTCGTGCAGGTCGCGCTCGATGCGGCGGCGTTCGAACTCGGCGGCGTCCACCCCGCGGGCCCGGCTGGCCTGCAGCCGTTCGGTGCGGGCCCGCAGTTCGCGGTTCTCGGCCTGCGAGGCGCTGGGGCCGAGCAGCACCCGGGCCAGCAGCGCGTGCCCGGTCGCGATGGCGCGCGTCACGTAGAGGCTGAGGACGAGCAGCGCCAGGCCCACCGGCACGGCGGGCAGCGCGCCGAGCGGGTTGTCCACCCAGAACGACACCAGTCCCAGGCTGATCTCCGCCCCCTCGCGCGTGAACCCCACGATCAGCGGCAGGAACAGGAACGTGCCGGTCGCCGCCCACATCGCGATGGCGGCGGCGGACTCCACCAGCGACAGGGGGAAGCGCAAGTACAGGTAGAGCAGGTCCTTCCAGGTCGCCGGGTCGGCGGCCATGACCTTGAGCTTGGTCAGGGGGTTGCGGCCCGGGGGCAGGGGCCGGTAGGGGGTGGGGACGTCCACGCCGAACGCCAGTCGCGCCAGCGTCCGCTCCAGCACCGCCGCCAGCCGCCACAGCACCACCATCGTGGCCAGCATCGGGATGCCCACCCAGAGGATCACCAGTGCGGACGACAGCGCCAGCCCGACCGTCAGCCCGATCAGCCAGACGAGCCCGAACCCGAGGCTGACCGCCTGGTACGCCGCCGACCGCCAGACCAGCCAGGACCGCGCCATGGCCACCGGCCGCCATGGCAGCTCAACGATCGAGGCCCCGCCGCCCCTCAACTCGCCCACATCGACCTCCGTGCCGGGTACGCCGTACGAGCCCAGCCTGCCGGTGCCGCCTCCACGGGACCATGGAGCCCACCGCCGCGTCCAGGGTGGGGCTATCCCCACCCCTGCCGGGATGGGGGCTTGGCCGTCATGCCGATGAGCGGGCGTCCGGAACCCGCCGGCGGACGATCAACGGGCGGGCGGTCGTCGCGCGCGCGTCGCGACGACCCCCGTCACGCACGGGTCGGTGGTTCCGCGCCGGACGCCCCGGGAAGGTCAGCGGTCGTCGGCGACCGTGGTCTTCTGGACCTGGAGCAGGAACTCGGCGTTGGACTTGGTCTCCTTCATCTTCTCGATGAGGAGCTCCAGCGCCTGCTGGGTGTCCAGGGCGTGCAGCACGCGGCGCAGCTGCCAGACCACGCGCAGCTCCTCCGGCGCCATGAGGATCTCCTCCTTGCGGGTGCCGGACGCGTCCACGTCCACCGCGGGGAAGATCCGCTTGTCGGCGAGCTGCCGGTTGAGCTTGAGCTCCATGTTGCCGGTGCCCTTGAACTCCTCGAAGATGACCTCGTCCATGCGGGACCCGGTCTCCACCAGCGCGGTGGCGAGGATGGTCAGCGAGCCGCCGTTCTCGATGTTGCGGGCCGCGCCGAAGAACCGCTTGGGCGGGTACAACGCGGTGGAGTCCACACCACCGGACAGGATGCGGCCCGAGGCGGGCGCGGCCAGGTTGTACGCGCGGCCCAGGCGGGTGATCGAGTCGAGCAGCACGACCACGTCGTGGCCCAGCTCCACCAGCCGCTTGGCACGTTCGATGGCCAGCTCGGCGACCGTGGTGTGGTCCTCGGCGGGACGGTCGAAGGTCGAGTGGATGACCTCGCCCTTCACCGACCGCTGCATGTCGGTGACCTCTTCCGGCCGCTCGTCCACCAGCACCACCATCAGGTGGCACTCGGGGTTGTTCTTGGTGATCGCGTTGGCGATCGCCTGCAGCACCATCGTCTTACCGGCCTTGGGCGGCGAGACGATCAGGCCGCGCTGGCCCTTGCCGATCGGCGACACCAGGTCGATGATCCGCGTGGTCAGCACCCCGGGCTCGGTCTCCAGGCGCAGCCGGTCCTGCGGGTACAGCGGCGTCAGCTTGGAGAACTCGACGCGGTTCTTGGCCTGCTCGGGCTCCATCCCGTTGATGGTGTCGACCCGGACCAGCGCGTTGAACTTCTCGCGCCGCTCGCCCTCGCGCGGCTGGCGCACGGCGCCGGTGATGACGTCGCCCTTGCGCATGCCGTTCTTGCGGACCTGGGCCAGGGAGACGTACACGTCGTTGGGCCCGGCCAGGTAGCCGGTGGTGCGGATGAAGGCGTAGTTGTCGAGGATGTCCAGGATCCCGGCGACGGGGATGAGGACGTCGTCCTCGTTGATCACCGGCTCCTCGTAGCGGTCGCCGCGGCCACGGCCGCGGTTGCGCTCGCGGAACCGGCGGCCCCGCCGGCCGCGGCCGCCGCCGTCGCCGTCGTCGTCGGAGGACTGCCCCGAGCCCTGGCCGCCGCGCTGGCGTCCCTGCTGGTCGCGCCCGTCACGGTCACGCCCGTCGCGGTCACGGCCGTCACGGTCGCGACCGTCGCGGTCGCGTCCGTTGCGGCCGCGCTGACGGCCGCCGTCGCGGGCGCCGTCCCGGCCCCCTTCGCGTCCGCCCTGGGCCTCGCCGTCCTCGGCGCGGGCGTCGCCCTCGGCCTTGGCGCCGTCGGACTTGCCGCCCTGCGCCGCGGCGGGCCGCTCGGCGTCGCGCTCACCGCGGTCGGCCTTGCCGTCGCCCTTGGCCGGGGTGCGCTCGGCCTTCTCGGCGGCCTTGTCGGCCTTGTCGGTGGTCTTGCCGTCGTCGGCGGCCTTGTCGGCGGCCGGGACGGCCTCGATGGTCACCTGACCCTCGGCGGCGTCGCGCTTGGCCGCCGAACGGGTGCGGCGCGGACGCTCGGTCTTGGTGGCAGCGGCTCCCTGCTCGCCCCCGGCCGAGCCCTCCGCCTGGGCGCCGCCCTGCTTCTCCTGGATGGCGGCGATGAGCTGGCTCTTGCGCATCCCGGTGGTGCCGGTGATGCCGAGGCTGGACGCGAGCGCCTTCAGCTCGGGCAGCACCATGGCCGAGAGGCCGGTGCCGGACCGGCGACGCCGGGGGGTGGCACGCTGCTCGGGGGCCTCGGCGGCCTCGGCGGCAGGTGCCTTGCTCGTTGCGTCCGTAAGGAGTTCGCTGGATTCGCTCACTAAGGGTCCTTCCCAGGGAGCGGGTGTAGGCCGGCGGTCGGCCAGGCAACCCGGTGGTGCGGCCCGGCGGGGGCGCCGAGTCGGGCTCCGCGGATCACGATGGGGCCGCGATCTGCGTTTTCTGGGCACAGCCAGATGATGGTCGGGGCGGTTCGCGCGTCGTCCCCGGTACCGCCACGTCCGTAGTATCGCTGGAACGGCTGACAACGGGATGTCACGGTGTCGGGAAGCCTAGTACGCGGGACCGACACGACCGAAGGGCCGAACAGGTGACGCGTGGCTGACAAGCACACGGCCCCGAACGGGGCATCTGGTGCGGCAATCAGCCTAACATCACCAGGGCACACTGCTATTCCCCAGAGGTCGATGTCTTCGCATTTTACCTAGGCGGATCGTTGCACCCGGCTGGAGCGCCGCGCCATCCCCCTTCCCCCTGCGCGCGGCGTCACGGCCGTCCGGACGTCGGGATCCGGGTTCACCCAGGCCCTGCGCTCAGGACCGGATACCGGGACCGTCGGAACCATCGGGCTGAACGCAGGCGCCATGGGGGGCAACGTCCAGCGGGTGTATGTGCCACCCATTACCCACTTCCGGGCCCATCGAATCAACTTGTGATGCGGTTGTGAAGGCCAGGACAGTAGGTCCTGCCCCGGAAATCACCGCGGGCACGCCCTTGGCGCGCAGCCTTTCCACCAACGCGGCCGATTCCGGCATGGCGGGGGCCCGGTACCGCTGGTGCAGACGGTCCTCGGTCGCGTCCAGCAGCACCTCGGGGCCGAGCCCGCGGGTGAGCGCGGCGACGAGCAGGGCGGCACGGGCCGCGTTGGCGGCGGCGTCGGCGTGCGGGACGGTCTCCGGCAGCAGCCCCCGCGCGCGCTCGGTGGCCAGCCGAGTCTCCGGGACGAACGCCACGACCTGCCGGACCTTCGGGTCGAGCCGTACCAGGCGAGGCCCCTGCGGGGTCGTCCACGCGACCGTCAGGCCGCCCGCCAGGCACGGCGCGACGTTGTCGGGGTGCCCCTCGATCTCGGTGGCCAGCCGCAGCGCCGCGTCGTCGTCGAGCACCTCTCCGTGCGGGTGCAGGTGACGCGCCGCGACGATGCCCGCGACGATCGCGGCGGACGACGAGCCCAGGCCGCGGCTGTGCGGGATGCGGTTGACGCAGCGCAGCCGCAGCCCGGCCCAGCCGGTCCCGACGGCGGCGGGCGCGAGCGCGTCGATGGCCTCGAACGCCCGGCGCAGCGTGGTGACGATCAGGTGCCGGTCGCCCCGTTCGGCGACCTCGGCGCCCTCGCCGTCCACCTCGATGGACAGGCCGGTGAAGCGGGCGCCGTCGACGTCGAGGTCCACCTCGACGTCGTCGTACAGCGTCAGGGCCAGACCGAGCGAGTCGAACCCCGGGCCGAGGTTGGCGCTGGTGGCGGGCACCCGTACCCGTACCGGGCCCGGCAGGTTCGCGCCGCCCCCGGGGCGGCTCACGCCAGGCCCAGCGCGGACGCGGCGGCGTGGGCGTCCACCTTGACCGTGGTGGGGGCGGGCGCCCCGGAGATGGCCCAGTCGGGGTCCTTGAGGCCGTTACCGGTCACCGTGCACACCACCCGGGACCCGCGCGGCACGACCCCCTGCTCGGCGGCCTGCAGCACACCGGCCACGCTCGCCGCCGACGCGGGCTCGACGAACACGCCCTCCTCGCGGGCCAGCAGCCGGTAGGCGGCCAGGATCTGGCGGTCGGTGACGGCGTCGATCGCGCCGCCCGACTCGTCGCGCGCCGCGATCGCCAGGTCCCACGACGCGGGGTTGCCGATGCGGATCGCGGTGGCGATCGTCGACGGCTTGGGCACCGGCTCGCCCCGCACGAAAGGCGCGGCCCCGCTGGCCTGGAAGCCCAGCATGCGCGGGGTCCGCGACGCGACGCCGTCGGCCGCGTACTCCTTGTAGCCCATCCAGTAGGCGGAGATGTTGCCGGCGTTGCCGACCGGCAGGCAGTGCACGTCGGGCGCGTCGCCGAGCGCGTCCACGATCTCGAACGCGGCGGTCTTCTGGCCCTGCAGGCGGTAGGGGTTGACCGAGTTGACCAGCGCCACCGGGTAGTCCACGGCGAGCTTGCGGGCCAGTTCCAGGCAGTCGTCGAAGTTGCCGTCCACCTGCAGCAGCCGCGCGCCGTGCACCAGCGCCTGCGCCAGCTTGCCCATGGCGATCTTGCCCTGCGGGACGAGCACC
Source organism: Actinomadura sp. NPDC047616 (assembly GCF_040642915.1). NCBI lineage: Bacteria > Bacillati > Actinomycetota > Actinomycetes > Streptosporangiales > Thermomonosporaceae > Actinomadura > Actinomadura sp. NPDC047616. Next base: position 200,050 of record NZ_JBEYTB010000006.1, on the reverse strand, counting down.
GCGCACGTCATCCCCGCGCGCACCGCGTAGGCGGCCGCGGACGCGGAGGTGTTGCCGGTGGACGCGCAGATCACCGCCTTGGCGCCCTCCTCGGCGGCCTTGCTGATCGCCACCGTCATGCCGCGGTCCTTGAACGACCCGGTCGGGTTGGCGCCCTCCACCTTCAGGTGGACCTCGCAGCCGGTCAGCTGGGAGATCCGCGGGGCGGGCAGCAGCGGCGTGCCCCCCTCCCGCAGGGTGACCACCGGGGTCCGGTCCGACACCGGGAGCCGGTCGCGGTACTCCTCGATCAAGCCGCGCCACGCGCGGGCGGTCGCGTTCACTGTCGCTCCTTGGATGACCTGCGGTGTTGCGCAGATTCTAGAGCCCCGGGCGGGCCGGGGCGGCGTGCCGGGCCGGGTCTACTCGTCGGCCTCGACGCGCATGACGCTGGAGACCTCGCGGACGATGTCGAGGCCGCGCAGCCCCCGCACCGTCGCCGACAGCGCGGCGTCCGGCGCGCGGTGCGTCACCACGACGAGCTGGGCGTCGTCGCCGAACCCGACCTGCCGCACCGCCTGGATCGACACTCCGTGCCGGGCGAACTCCTCGGCGACCGTGGCGAGCACGCCCGCCTGGTCGGCCACGTCCAGCTGGATGTAGTAGCGGGTGACGGTCTCGCCCATTGGCAGCACCGGCAGCCTGGCGTAGGTCACCTCGACCGGGCCGGACGCGCCGCCCACCAGGTTGCGGGCCACCGCCACCAGGTCGCCGAGCACCGCCGAGGCGGTGGGCGCGCCGCCCGCGCCGGCCCCGTAGAACATCAGCGATCCGGCCGACTCCGCCTCGACGAACACCGCGTTGTAGGCCTCGCGGACGCTGGCCAGCGGATGCGACCGGGGGATCATCGCCGGGTACACCCGCACCGACACGCCGCGTCCGTTGCGCCCGTCGTCCGAGGGGATCCGCTCGCAGATGGCCAGCAGCTTGACCACGCTGTCCATCGCCTTGGCCCCCGCCACGTCTGCGCTGGTGACCTCCGTGATGCCCTCGCGGTGCACGTCGGCGGCGGTCACCGGGGTGTGGAAGGCCAGCTGCGCCAGGATCGCCGCCTTGGCCGCCGCGTCGAACCCCTCGACGTCGGCGGTCGGGTCGGCCTCGGCGTACCCGAGCGCCTGCGCCTCCTGCAGCGCCTCGTTGAACCCGGCGCCGTGCGTGTCCATCTGGTCGAGGATGTAGTTGGTGGTGCCGTTGACGATGCCCAGCACCCGGTGCACGTGGTCGCCCACCAGCGACTCGCGCAGCGGACGCAGCAGCGGGATCGCCCCGGCCACCGACGCCTCGTAGTACAGGTCGGCCCCGTACTCGCGGGCGGCGGCGAACAGCGTCGCGCCGTCCTCGGCCAGCAGCGCCTTGTTCGCGGTGATCACCGACTTGCCGGACTTCATCGCCTCCAGCAGCAGCGTGCGGGCGGGCTCGATGCCGCCGATCACCTCGATGACGATGTCCACGTCGTCCCGGGTGACCAGGGCGTGGGCGTCGGTGGTGAGCAGCGCGGGGTCCACGCCCTGGCGGACCCGGTCCGGCCGCCGCACCGCGATCCCGGCCAGCTCCAGCGGCGCGCCGACCCGCGCGGCCAGGTCGTCGGCCTGGTCGCGCAGCAGCCGCACCACCTCGGTGCCGACGACGCCGCAGCCGAGCAGCGCCACCCTCAGCCGCCGAGGCGTCCCCCGCCCAGGTTTCACACTCCTACCTCCGCATCCAGCCGCAGCAGGTCCTCGTCGGTCTCCCGGCGGACGATGACCCGCGCCTCCCCGTCGCGCACCGCCACCACGGCGGGCCGGGGAACGTGGTTGTAGTTACTGGCCATTGATCGACAGTACGCACCGGTGGCCGCGACCGCCACCAGGTCGCCCGCCGAAAGATCTTCGGGCAGCCACAGGTCTCGCACGACGATGTCGCCGCTCTCGCAGTGCTTGCCGACAAGTCTGCTGAGCATCGGGGCCGCATCGGACGAGCGGCTGGCCAGCGTACATGTGTACTCGGCGCCGTACAGGGCGGTGCGGAGGTTGTCGCTCATCCCCCCGTCCACCGAGACGTAGGTGCGCAGGCCCTCCACGTCCTTGACGGTGCCGACCTGGTACAGGGTAACCCCGCCCGGACCCACGATCGCCCGGCCGGGCTCCACGGTGAGGTGCGGCATGGCCAGGCCATACGCCCGGCACTCGCGTGCCACGATGGTCCTGAGCGAATCGGCGATCGCCTTGGGGTCGTGCGGCTCGTCCCCCGTGACGTAGGCGATCCCGTAGCCGCCCCCCAGGTCCAGCTCGGGCAGCTCCAGGCCGTGCTCGTCACGGATCTGCACCAGCAGCTCGGCCAGCCGGTGCGCGGCCACCTCAAAGCCGTCCGTGTCAAAGATTTGCGACCCGATATGGGAGTGCAGCCCCACCAGTTCGAGCTGGCTCAGCGCCAGGACCCTGCGGACGGCCTCCAGCGCGGCCCCCGTGTTACGGGAGAACCCGAACTTCTGGTCGTCATGGGCCGTGGCGATGAACTCATGGGTGTGCGCCTCGACGCCTGTGGTGACCCTCACCATCACCTTGGGCCGTACGCCGCGTTCCTTGGCGAGGTACCCGAGCCGCGCGATCTCCTCGAACGAGTCGACGACGATGCGCCCGACCCCCGCGTCCAGGGCCTTCTCGAGCTCCGCCAGGGACTTGTTGCTGCCGTGGAAGGTGATGCGTTCCACAGGGAAGTCCGCCGCCAGCGCAACGGCCAGCTCGCCCCCGGTGCACACGTCCAGCCCGAGGCCCTCCTCGTTGAGCCAGCGCGCGACGGCCGTGCACAGGAACGCCTTGCCCGCGTAGTGCACGTCCCCGTCATGGAAGGCCGCCGCGTACTCCCGCGCGCGCGCCCGCACGTCCTCCTCGTCGTAGACGAACAGGGGCGTCCCGAACCTTTCGGCCAGCTCCCGTACGTCCACACCGCCCACGTGCAGCACGCCGTCCTCACGCTTGGCGCTGCGCGGCCAGATCTGGGGCTCCAGCGCGTTCAGGTCCTCTGCCGGGGGCAGCGGGTTCTCTTCGGGCAGGACGTCGGCGTGCCTCGGTCCCGCGGGGTGCACTCTGCTCATATTCGCTCTCTAGGGGTTTCACCGATCGTGTTCAGGCAACTGCCGAGGGCGATGCGCGTGGCCTCCGCCAACGTGACCCGGGCCGCGTGCACCGCCCCGGGTTTCTCCTCGCCCTTCGGCAGCGCCGGACACCGCTCGTGGACGTCGTGGTACGCCCCGGCCAGCCGTTCCAGATAACGCCTCAGGGGCCGAGATCCTTGCCGCACACGCGCGGGAAACTCGCCCAGCACCCCGATCAGCCGGAGCTCCTCCTCAGCGTCCAACCCCACGGGTTCCCCCGCGTCCACCCCCAGATCCCTGGCCTGCCTCCGCACACCCGCCGCACGCGCGTAGGCGTACCGCACACAGAACCCAGGATTCTCAAACGTCCGAGGCCACTCCGGCCACACAGGCGCGTCGGAGGCCCTCTCCAGAGGGGCCGGCTCAGGGCCCGCTTCCACAAGCCAGGTCAGCAGATCCCCGGGCCGCTCGACCCGGACCGTGAGAAATCCCCCGTCAACCCGAACCTCGGCGACCCCGGCGGACGCCGCCACCCTCTCAGCGACGACCTGCGCCGACATGCCCCTGCGCAGGGCCACCGGGCTGGCGTACAGCCCCGGCCCCACGCACCTGAGCGCCACCTCACCGGGGTCGGCCCCGGCGGCAGCCGCGAGGGCACCGCAGACATCGGCTGGAGTCACCCTCGTGAGACTATCCGACCACTATTTGGACACGGCCGCCAGCTTCCGCACGGTCTGGATCAGCTGGTTGGGGTCGAACGGCTTGGTCACGTAGGCGTCCACGCCGATCTCCTCCCCCCGCCGCACGTCGTGCTCCTGCGCCCGCGCCGTGATCATCACGACCTTGATGTGGCTCGTCGCCGGATCCTGCCGCAGCCGCACCGCGGTCACCCATCCGTCCAGCCGCGGCATCATCACGTCCAGCGTGATCACATCCGGCCCGACCTCGCGCACCTTGTCCAGGCAGTCCTGCCCGTCCACGGCCGTCGCGACCTCGAACCCCTCCAACTGCAGGTTCACGGCGATGAGCTGGCGGATCACCTCATCGTCGTCCACGACCAGCACGCGTCCCAGTGGCTCGGTCACGGCCACGAAGGTAGTCGACCCCGCCCGTCCACGCACGGCGAACGCCGAGGTGCGCGTCAGCCCGCCAACCCTGGTAGCCTTTTCTCGCACCGAACGCCCGCCCCCTTAGCTCAGGGGATAGAGCAACGGCCTCCGGAGCCGTGTGCGCAGGTTCGAATCCTGCAGGGGGCACCCAAGGCGACCAGCCAAAACCCCGGTCGACCAGGCACAACGCCTGTCACCGGGGTTTCGCGCGTATGCAGCCATGTGCCACCGGAAGCCGCCGTTTGTCGCGGTCCCCGGAACATACGCGGAACGGGCCGGAGCGCATCCGCCCAGGTCACCCGAGCAAAAGGGTCGGGTACGGAACCGGTGCCCGTCTCGCGCTACCGGCCAAGAGCGGCGTCCTTCCGGTTCGAGCCAGTGCCGGTCGTCGCCGTCCAGGCAGTGTGCGTAGATCCTTGGCAGCACCTCCACGTTGTGCCCCGCCTGCCCGGCCGCGTACACCGCCGGAGCACCCGCGTTCAGCCGCCACGGGACCTCCGCGTGACGGAAGTCATAGGGCTTGCGCGCAAGCAGCGCCTTCGTCCGCGCCTTGTCCGGGACCTGTCACAGCGTGGAGGCTGATAGACCCCGCCCTTGTAGGTGCGGAACAGCCGCCCATCCGGGCCGATCCCGTACGTGTCGACGTGCCGGCGCAGCGCGTGACCAGTTCCGGAGGGATGGGCACCGGCCGCCGGATGCCCTGTGGCCGGCCCCTCAGACCGTCCGCCTGGTGAACCTTCCCGTCGTCCGTCCGCTGCCTGCCCGCCGCGGACTTCACTTCCTCGATCTCCAGCGGACCCCGGGTAGGTCGACAAGGTTGTCTTTGCGTAGGTTCACCGCCTCTGACGGCCGCAGCATCCCGGTAGTACATGCACCCGAACAGCGCCACCAGGCGCGGCCCCTGCGTCTGCCGACCTGACGGACCGCGTCCACGAGCAGCGCGACCTGCCGGGACCTCGGGAGGCTTCCAGTCGACGTCGTCGGTGCCGTCGAGTGGATTTGCCGAAGTTATTTTTCCGAACGGCGTATTTCAGCGCCCCGTAGAAAGCGCGCCGACGACGTCGGTAGTGCTGCGACTTGGACGGGTTGCCGTTCAGGTTGGTCGCGCAGGCGCCAGCGGCTTTCTGATCATTTTCGGCTGTTCCAGTGCCGACACGGGCACGGACGCTTTGACCGGCCGGCGCGGCGCCGCTGCGATCTCCTAGGGGGGTCATGGCTGGGCCGAAGGTTGGTTCACCACGGAGGCACGTAGGGAGCCGTGGGCGGATCGGTGGTGGCAGCACGCGCAATGTGGGGCCTTGCTTGTTGGTCCTCTCACTCTTCGGAGTCGGCTGAGGTTGGCTGGGGTTTGTTCTCCGTGGTCGATGTTGTCGGTCTGGTGCGGCCTTTGCTCGGCTGTTGGTGTGCGCGCTCGTCAGGGTGTCGGGCGAATATCTGGCCGTGCGTCAGCGGTGCTTTTCTTTTCGGAGAGTTGCCAGAGGTGTCTGAACGGGCGTGCGCAGCGAGCACGGTCTGTCCCGTGTCGGCTTTGGACGGTCTGTCTCTGGGGCCGTGCTGATCAAGGGAGCGGGTTGCGGGTGGGGTACGGGGGCCAGTGTGTGAGGACGGCGCCGAAGATGCTGCCGGCCGTAGCGCTGCCGAGGGCGATGCTCCAGCCGACTGGGCCGAGTGGGGTGCAGCCGAAGAAGCCGCTGACGATCGGTGTTTGGATGACGGCGGCGAGCAGGGCGGCGGAGCCCAGGCCGGCTGCCAGGACGTTGCGGTCCGCGCCTCCGATCAGCAGGGTCTGTCCGAGCTGGGTGCCGACCAGGGCCGCGAGTGCGACGGTGGCGGCGCGGCGGTGGCGGCCGGTGAGGCGGGCGGCGAGCCAGGCGCCGGCCGCGCCGGCGGTGGTGGCCAGCGCCCGGATCGTCATCTCCTGGGTGAGGGGCTTGCCGAAGGAGACGTCCGGGCCTTCGCGCAGCAGGTGGGCGATGTCGTACCTGCTCGGCGGGCGCAGCGCGATCGCCAGCGCGGGCGCCAGGTCGGTGAGCAGGTTGACCAGCAGCAGTTGACGGGTGTTGAGCGGGGATCGGCCGGTCAGGGCGGCACCGAGCACGGTGAAGGCGATCTCGCCGAGGTTGCCGCCGAGCAGGATGCCCAGCGCGTGCCGTACCGAGGACCACATCGCCCGTCCCTCGATCAGCGCCGCGATGATCGTCTCCAGCCGGTCGTCGGAGACCACGAGATCGGCGGCGGCCTGCGCGGCGGGGGTGCCGCGGCGGCCCAGCGCGATGCCGACGTCGGCCAGTCTGATGGCCGGGGCGTCGTTGGCTCCGTCGCCGGTCATCGCGACGACCTTGCCCAGTCGCCGGTACGCCTGGATGATGCGGACCTTCTGGGCCGGGCTGCAGCGGGCGATGACGTTGATGTGGGGAAGCCGCCGGTCCAGGGCGCTGTCGTCGAGCCGGTCGAGTTGCGCGCCGGTGATGACGTGGTTGGGTGCGGCGTCCGGGTGCACGGTGGCCGCGATCGCGTCGGCCGTCGCGGGGTGGTCTCCGGAGATCATGACGGTCTGGACGCCGGCGTCGCGCAGGCGCGCGGCGGCCGGGGCGGCGCTGGTGCGCACCGGGTCGGCGAGGGCGAGCAAGCCGAGGAACACCAGGTCGCGCACCGCGTCGTCGTCGATCTGCCCGGCCTCGAGCACATCGTCGGGCCGACGCGCGGTCGACGGCGGGCGCGCGTTGCCGGGGAGGCGGCGCTCGGCCACGGCGAGCACTCGGTGGCCGGCTCCGGCGAGGCGTTCGGCCAGGTCGGTGAGGGCGGCGTGGTCGTGGGCGGTCATGGCGGTCTCGCGGCCGTCCGTCCGGCGCCATCGGCAGCGCGACAGCACGACCTCGGGGGCGCCCTTGACGCTGAGGATCCGTTGCGTGCCGGTCCGGCCGAGGGTGGCGTGGAAACCGCGGGACGGTTCGAACGGCAGGGCCAGGATCCTGCGCCAGCCCCGTTGGCCGGTTCCCGGCCGGATCCTGGCGCGGCGGGCGCACTCCACCACGGCGCGGTCGGTCTGGTGAGCCAGGTCCTGGGGGTGCCGGGCGGCCGGGCTGGCCCGCAGCGCGGCCGCCACCACCGTGCGGCAGGGGCCGTCCAGCGCCTGGGGCGGGCGGCTGTGGGCACCGTCGTGGACCTCGCGCACCGCCGGCCGGCCCTCGGTCAGGGTGCCGGTCTTGTCGAAGCACAGCACGTCCACCCGGCCCAGGGCCTCGATGGTGCGCGGGTTGCGCACCAGCGCGCCGAGGTCGGCCAGGCGGCGGGCGGCCGCCAGTTGTGCGGCGTTGACCAGGAACGGCAGGCCTTCGGGCACCGAGGCGATCGCCAGGTTCACCGCCGCGCCCAGGTTGCGCCGGGCGGACACGCCGTGCAGCAGCCCCGCGCCGGTGACCGCGGCCGCCGAGCCCAGTGCCACCGGCAGGCTGTGGCGGGTGAAGCGGCTCAGGTGGGTCTGTACGCCCGTGGCGGGGGCGCGCTGCCGGGCGGCCGCCATGCTGCGGCCGACCTCGGTGTCGGCGCCGGTCGCCACGACGACCGCAACGGCCCGGCCGGCCGCCAGGGTCGTGCCCTCGTACAGCATGGAGCGACGCTCGGCGAGTTCCGCGGCGATCACAGGGACGACGTCCTTGGCCACCGGCAGCGACTCGCCGGTCAGTGACGACTCGTCGGCCTCCGCTCCCTCGGCCCGGACCAGCCGGCAGTCGGCCGGGACGACGTCGCCGGGGCCGAGCGTGACCAGGTCGCCCGGAACGAGCCCCTCGGCCGTGACGACCTGCTCGACGCCGTCGCGGCGGACTCTCGCGCCGATCGCGGAGCGGGCCAGCAGCTCGGTCAGCGCCCGGTCGGTGCGCACCCGCTGCACGGCGCCGGTCAGCGCGGAGATCCCGCTGATCCCGGCGACCAGACCGGCGTCCACCAGCGAGCCGACGACCGCGCTCAGCGCGGCCCCGCCGGCCAGGATGGGCGTCAGCGGGTTGGCAAGCTCCTCCATGAACGCCGCGCCCAGGCTGGTGCCCAGCGGTTCCGGGCGCCTTCCCGCCCGCCACCGTCGTTTCGCCTCGCTGCTGGTCAGGCCGCCTTCGCCGGTGTCCAGGCGGCGCAGCACGGCCTCCGCCGGCATCAGGTGCCAGGGCGGACGGGCGGCGGCGCGTGCGGGCGCACGAGTGTGCAGGTCGTGGGCATGCCAGACCCCGTCGGCGAAGGCCAGCGCCGCACCGCCGTTGACCGCCCCGACACTGCGCGCGGACGGCCGTGCCGACCCGCCCTCCAGCGCGGAGACCGCGCCGATCCCGGTGGCCGCCTGGGACAGCACGATGCAGTCGCGGTCCACGTAACGCGCCGCCGCCACGGCCTCCACCAGCAGGACCGCCGCGGCGAGGTCGGACCCGACCAGCACGTGCGCGCCCCAGGGGGGCGGCGAGCCGTCCCTGTGCACGCCCAACCCGCAGTCGGCGGCGCCCAGCGCCCGGCGGTCGCCGGAGATCAGCATCACCGCCCCGCCCGCCGCCTGGATCTCCCGCACCGCGGCGGCCAGACCACGGTGAGGCCGCACCACGGCGTCGGCGTAGCCGGCCCGCGGGCGTTGCTCGTCCGTGGTCAGCACGATCTTGAGGTGGGCGCGGCGGGCCGCGGCGATGACCGCGTCCAGGCCGGGCGCGGTTTCGCGCTCGGCCGCAAGCACGGCCTCCAGCCGTCTCCCACGGGCCAGGCCCAGCACAAGGTCGGCCCCGGTCTCGGCCAGCCGCCGACGCTGCCGGACCCCGGTGCGGCCACGCAGCTCCAGCTTCTCGACCGGTCCCAGGACCCACTCGCCGGCACGACGTACGGCTTGCGCGTCCTCGGGCGAGAACAGAGCGAAACCGGCCTCTGCCACGTCCCCGGCGTCCACCCCGGCCAGCGGGACGAGGTCGGTCAGCTCCCAGCGGCCCGTGCGCAGAGCGGCATCGTCCAGCACGAGCGTGTCGAGCCGGCCCAGCAGGCGCAACACCGCCCGATCCATCACCAGCGCGCCGTCGCGTGCCAGCACCTGCCCCAGATGGGACGCGAACGCGGCCCGGCCTACCTCGGTCGCCTTGGGCAGCGTGGCCAGCCCCGCGGCTGCCGCTCGCCGCCACCCGGCCAGGGGTGCGATCGCGGGGACCGCGGCCGCCCCCGCGGCCAGCACCCGCCGCTGGTAACGCTCCACCGGCCCGTCCGGCAGCCCACACGGCCGCTCAACGGCCACGGGATCGGCGTCGGCGTCCTGCGGGCCGCGGATCAGCCGCGGCTCGGCCTCCCGCCACGCTCGCTGATCGGCGCGGGCCTCCTGCCACTGACCGACCCGCTGGGCGACGTCCAGCACCGCGCCGGCTCCGCCCCCGGCCAGAGCGTGCGCCAGGCCGATGGCCATGGCGACCCGCGATTCGGCTTGCTCCCGCCCGTGCAGGTGCCTGGCGGTCAGCTCACGCAGACGCGGGTGCAGCGAAACGGCGGAGACCAAGCCGGCCAGCTCTGCCGGCAGCGGTGCCCACGGTGCCACCCGAATCAGGCCGGCCAGGCCCAATGCGGCCGCGTCGACGGCCAGGTTCGACAGCACGCGGGTGCCCCGCACGCCCTCGGCCGGGTGGTGAAACTCCTCCTCGGCGACTTCCTCCTCCACGCTCACCGGCGCGGACTCCGCCCGCTGCACCAGAGCCACCAGCTCGCGGCGCGGCGGTGGCGGGTCTGCGACCGCCACCACCACCCGGCACGCCGCCGCGTTCACCCGCGCCCACACCACCCCCGGATGCCGCTCCAGAACGCGCTCCACCCGGCGAGCGACCCGGTCGCCACCCGCACCGTGCACCCCGTGGGTCTCGATGTGCAGCCGTCCTGGACGCTCCCACACGTCCCGCCCCCCACCCGACAGGCGGCCGGCCACGCCCGTGACCAACCCGACCGCACCGGACACGGGAGCAGGTGTCGGCAGCCCGAAAACCGCCATATCCCCCGGTTCCTCTCCTGATGCCTCTCCCCTGCCCGAGCCCGCCCAGGTCATGCCACGGACCGCCGAGCAGTCACACGACGACCGGCACTGCTCGTTCCGCGCCGGCCGGCGCCGCCTGGTTCGGTCATCGCCTCCGACCGCGACCAGGTCTTGTTCCACATGCAGCGGCGCTGAGCGCTCGCCGGTCGGGTCGCATTCGCAGGAAGCGTTGATCTTCTCCAGCGCCCCCTGCCACGACGTCCGTGGGCGACATGAAGCCTTTACGGTGACGACGCCCAGGAGTTGAGGGTTAGGAGCGGGTTTGGGATAGCGTGCTCCAAGGACCGGCTGAATGCCCGGATTGGGATGGGCCGGAGCGACAGGCTGGGACCCCGTGGTGTTCTTCGCCGAGTATGGGCAGCTTCGTGGCCTTCTTCGGTCTGGCACCGGCCTGTGATTCGTTCTCGGGCAGATGGTGTGGAGGTCTTGGCGATGGCTGAGCGGCGGTTGCGTCCGTTGCGTCCGCACAAGCGCGGCCAGTCCTACGGGCGCGGGCCGGATGGCGATCAGATGGTGGCGCCGGAGCGGTCGATGGACCCCCGGGGCGCCTCGCCCGAGACGGCGATGGACAGCCGCGTCATCGACAACGCCATCTACCGCGACGGGCGGCGCATCGACACTCCCCCTTCGCTGGCCGACACGCTCAAGCGGCTGCGCGACACCGACGGAGCCATGGCGTGGATCGGGCTGTACCGCCCGGCCGAGTCGCAGCTGCGGTCGCTGGCCGAGGAGTTCGGGCTGCACGAGCTGGCCTTGGAGGACGCCATCGTCGCCCACCAGCGTCCCAAGCTGGAACGCTACGGGGACACCCTGTTCGTGGTGCTGCGCTCGGCCCGGTACCTGGACGAGTCCGAGGAAGTCGACTTCGGCGAGCTGCACGTCTTCCTTGGCCCCAATTTCGTGCTCACCGTCCGGCACAGCGAGGCGCCCGACCTGGCCGTGGTGCGGCAGCGTGTGGAGGACGATCCGGAACTGCTCAAACGCGGCACCGAGGCGGTCCTGTACGCGATCCTGGACGCGGTGGTCGACGGATACGCACCCGTGGTGGCCGGGCTGCAGAACGACATCGACGAGATCGAGACCGAGGTCTTCCGCGGCGACCCGAAGGTGTCACGCCGCATCTACGAGCTGTCGCGCGAGGTGATCGAGTTCCAGCGCGCCACCCGCCCGCTGCTGGGGATGCTGGAGGGGCTGATGGCCGGGTTCGACAAGTACGGCACCGACGAGGAACTGCAGCGGTATCTGCGGGACGTGGCCGACCACGCCACCACGGTGGTGGAGCGGGTCACCGGGTTCCGGCAGATGCTGGGCGACATCCTGACGGTCAACGCCACCCTGGTCTCCCAGGCCCAGAACGAGGAGATGAAACACCTCACCCAGGCCAGCTACGCCCAGAACGAGGAGATCAAGAAGATCTCGGCCTGGGCGGCGATCCTGTTCGCGCCCACCCTGATCGGGACGGTGTACGGGATGAACTTCCAGCACATCCCCGAGCTGCACTGGACCATCGGATACCCGTTGGCGTTGGCGCTGATGGCGGGGACCTGCGCGACCCTCTACCTGATCTTCAAACGCCGTGACTGGCTGTGACTCGCCGTCGAGCGGTGACGGCAGGGGCGCACCCCCTTCGGAGGGCGGATCGGTCAAGGTGAGGCACGGATCGGGTCGATCGACCACAATGTCATCCCGTGATTGTGGACAAGGCCATCTACCACGCCGGGCGGCGGCGGGACATCGATGGCGACATCAGCGACGCCTTCGACGAGGCCCGTGCGGACGACCGTGACTGCTTCGTGTGGATCGGGCTGCACGAGCCGACGGCCGAGGAGTTCGGCCTCATCGAGGAGGAGCTGAAACTCCACCCCCTGGCGGTGGAGGACGCGGTCAACGCCCATCAGCGGCCCAAGCTGGAGCGCTACGACGACACGGTCTTCGTGGTGCTCAAGACGCTGGACTACCGCGACGCCACCTCCGACATCGAGGTCGGAGAGATCATGCTCTTCCTCGGCGGGGACTTCGTGGTCAGCGTCCGGCACGGCGCGGCCAACCCCCTGGCGCCGGTGCGCAGGCGCATCGAGGCCGACCCCGAGCTGCTGGGGACGGGTCCGGCGGCGGTGCTGTACGCGGTGTGCGACGAGGTCGTCGACCGCTACGGCGTCATCGCCCAAGAGGTCGAGAACGACATCATCGAGCTGGAGCGCGCCGTCTTCAACCCCCAGGCCAGGGACGTCACCGAGGACATCTACCTCCTCAAGCGGGAGGTGCTGGAGTTCCGCAACGCCGAGGGCCCGCTGATCCCGGTGCTGGAGGAGATCACCAAAGGCCGGGTCGAGCTGGTCGGCGGGGCCCGGGAGTACTTCCGCGACGTCCTGGACCACCTGCTGCGGGTCGACGGGCAGGTCGACGCCCACAACGAGCTGCTCACCAGCGTGCTGACCGCCCATCTGGCGCTGCTGGGCAAGCGGCAGAACGAGGACGTCCGCAAGATCTCCTCATGGGCGGCGATCATCGCGATACCCACGATGATCGCCGGGTTCTACGGGATGAACTTCGACTACATGCCCGAGCTGCGCTGGTTGTTCGGCTACCCGATCGTCCTGGCCGTGATGGTCGTCGCCTGCGTCATCGTGTACGTCAAGCTCCGCAAGAGCGGCTGGCTGTAGGGCGAGAACGTGAGCGGAATCCCCCGTCCCCGTTCCTGGTGGCCGATCGCTGTGCTGGTGCTGCTGGCGATCTGGATCGTGACACTCGCGGTGCTGATCCAGCGCGGTCCTCGCCTCCCCAAGCCCCGACCTGCCGCACTCGCGGCCTCCGCCCTCGCGACCACGATCCCACAAAACCCCACGCCGCCGCCCTGAGACCAGATCGACGCCGAACGTGATCAGCGTTCAGCGGCAGGTCGGAGCCGGTTTGCGTCACGATGACCTTGGGGCGGATCGAACTGATAAGGAAGCGGTCACCCCGCCAGAAGCGTGCACGGGATATGGTCGCTCCGCTACCCAAATCGGGACCGCGGTACTGGGATTTGCTGTGGCTCCTGGTGGTGCTCTTGGCCGGGATCATTCTGGACTTCCGCGTCGCCCCAGAAGCAACGTTGTCGCTCGATGGCCCCCTGTCCGTCCGTGGCCTGCGGGGCGATCAGCTCGCGTGGGGTCGGCTTGCGACGCTTGCGCCTCGGCGGGGTCTGGCGGCGGGGTTGAAGCACTCGGCGGAGAAGTGACGGACGGCAGCCAGGAGGACGCCCTTCGACCGGTTGAACCGGCGGTGACCCGCGCTGGCGACGCGCGGCAGACGACGCCTGGCATGGGGAGTGGTCGGTCGCCGTCGGTCGCCGTGGGCGCGCCCTCGCACGCGCATGTTCCGGTTGTCATCGGTCATGTGGCCGCCGGCCCCGCAGCGGCGTGCCGTTATGGCGGTGTTTTCCGGGTAGAGCGGGCGGCTGAACTCCGGGGGTCGGCGTGTTGAGGGCAGGCATACGGCCAGGTCATGGGCGCGTCGCCGATCGGGTTTTGCAGGATTGGCAACGGGGTTGGCGGTGGCCTTGGTGGGCGGCGGATGATCGGCGGTACGGCCCATCCGGACGTGGCTGCACTGGGCGCACGCGGATCGGGAGTTGGGGGGATTGATGTCTCAGTCTGGTCCTGCCATGGCGGTCACGCATCGCCTGGTGTCGTCTTCTGCTGGTCGTGTCCACCTGGTGGAGCAGGGCTCCGGGCCGCTGGTGCTGCTGGTGCACGGGTTCCCTGAGTCGTGGTACTCGTGGCGCCACCAGTTGCCGGTGCTGGCCGCTGCCGGTTACCGGGCCGTCGCCGTCGACGTCCGTGGGTACGGCCGGTCGTCCAAGCCCGAGGACGTGGCCGCCTACCGGATGCTGGAACTGGTCGAGGACAACGTGGCCGTGGTGCGCTCCCTGGGCGAGCGGACGGCGGTGATCGTGGGTCACGACTGGGGCGCGACCATCGCCGCGAACTCCGCGCTAGTGAGGCCCGACGTCTTCCGCGCGGTGGGGCTGCTGAGCGTGCCCTACGCCCCGCGCGGCGGGCCGCGGCCCAGCGAGATCTTCGCGCGGATGGGCGGTGAGGACGAGTTCTACGTCAGCTACTTCCAGGAGCCCGGCCGGGCCGAGGCCGAGATCGAACCGGACGTCCGCGGCTGGCTCGCCGGCTTCTACGCCGCCCTGTCGGCCGACACCATGCCGCCCGCCGACGCCCCGGACCCGCACTTCGTCTCCAAGGGCGGGACGTTGCGGGACCGTTTCCCGGCCGGTCCGCTGCCGGCCTGGCTCGGCGAGGATGGCCTCGACGTCTACGCCGCGGAGTTCGAACGGACCGGCATGACCGGGGCGCTGAACCGTTACCGGAACATGGACCGGGACTGGGCGGACCTCGCCGACTTCGACGGTGCCCCCGTCACCCAGCCGTCCCTGTTCATCGGCGGCGCGCTGGACGCCTCCACCACCTGGATGGCCGACGCCATCGCGGCCTACCCCACCACCCTGCCGGGCCTGGTCTCCTCGCACATACTCAACGGCTGCGGCCACTGGATCCAGCAGGAGCGCCCCACGGAGGTCAATGAGATTCTGATCGGCTGGCTCTCCTCCCTGTGACGCGGGGTGCGGCCCCGTGCCGGAGGCGGCGAGGCCGAAGGGCTATACAGTCCGACACTCGGTTCGAGCCGGGTTCAGACGGCGAACCGGTTCGGCGTGGCGGCGGTCGCCCGATACGTTTGCGCCGGTTCGGCAGTCTGTACGGACGGAGCGGCGGCGACGGGCGGGGAGGGCGATGGTCGAGGACAGCGGGCTGTCGGCGGCGCTGGCCGGTGACGAGCGGGCGTTCGGGGAGCTGGCCGAACGGCATCGGTGGGAGCTGCGCGTGCACTGCTATCGCATGCTGGGCTCCTACGACGACGCCGACGACATCGTCCAGGAGACCTTCCTGAAGGCGTGGCGGCGGCGGGAGACCTTCGCGGGCCGGTCGACGTTCAGGGCCTGGTTGTACAAGATCGCGACGAATGCGTGCCTCGATCTCATCGACCGCGACGGGCGGCGGGCGCGGCCCTATCAGGTGCCGCCGCTGGTCGGGCCGGAGGCGGAGCCCCCGTTCGAGGTGGCCTGGCTGGAGCCCGTCCCCGATCACGTGCTGGCCCCGGACACCGCGGAGGATCCGGCGGCCGCGGCGGTCGCGCGGGAGACGATCGAGCTCGCCTTCCTGGTGGCGATCCAGCGGCTGCCCGCCCGGCAGCGGGCCGTGCTGATCACCAGGGACGTGCTGGGCTGGCCGGCCGGGGAGACGGCCGCCCTGCTGGGGACGAGCGTGGCGTCGGTCAAGAGCGCCCTGCAGCGGGCACGGGCGACGCTCAAGGACCATCTGCCGCCGCGCCGGGACGACTGGTCCAGGGCGAGGGAGCCGGACGCGCGGGAGCAGGCGCTGCTGCGACGCTACGTCCAGGCCCACCAGCAGGCCGATCTCGACGCCCTGGCCGGGCTGCTGGCCGAGGACGTGCAGGTGACGATGCCGCCGTATCCAGCCTGGCTGGTCGGGCGGGACCCGTTGCTCACCCTCACCGCACAGGTCTTCGACCAGGCGTCGGAGTGGTACCACGGGGGCTGGCGCGGTGTGGTCACCCGCGCCAACCTCCAGCCCGCCGTGGCGCATTACGTCCAGCACCCCACGGCGGAGGAGACCAGGAGCCTGGCCGGGGCGTACCGCGCGCAGGTACTGGACGTGCTCCGTGTCGACGACGGCCGGATCACCGCGATCACCTCGTTCGCACCACGCCACTTCGCCGCGTTCGGCCTGTCGCTGGTCCTGTCATGACCGTGCAGCTCCGGTGGCGCGTGGTCGTCCTGGCCGTCGGCGAGGACCGGGTCTACGAGCCGGCCGCCTGGCACGGGGCGAGCGCGGTGCTGTGCCGTGGTCGGCCTGCCGTTGCGTTCCCTGCGTAACGCCGGGCCGCGGGGGCCGCACTGATCGCGATCTCTCGCCGCGCGACCGATTCCTTTTCCGCGGAGGCTCCGTCACATGGTCAGGAACGCGACAGAACACCTGACACGGAGCAGCTCTCATGACAATGAACAGCCGGCAGGCGACGGTCATCTCCCGGGACGGCACCGCCATCGCCTTCGAGCGCTCGGGCACCGGGCCCGCGATCATCCTCGTGGCGTCGGCACTGGCCGACCGGTCCGACACCGCCAAGCTGGCCCGGCTCCTCGCGCCGCACTTCACCGTGATCAACTACGACCGGCGGGGCCGGGGCGCCAGCGGCGACGCGGCGGACTACGCGGTCGAGCGAGAGATCGAGGACATCGCCGCACTGATCGACCACGCGGGCGGTTCGGCGTCGCTCTTCGGCAGTTCGTCCGGGGCCGTCCTGGCGCTGCGCGCCGCGGCCGCGGGTGTGAACGTCGAGCGGCTGGCGCTGTACGAGCCGCCCTTCGTGGTCGGCCACGACGGCTTCGGGCCGCCCGCGGACTTCGCCCGGAACGTCACCTCCCTGCTCGCCAGGGGGCGCCGGGGTGAGGCGGTCAAGTACTTCATGACCGAGGCCCAGGGCATGCCCGCGTTCATGGTGACCATGATGCGGCTCGTCCCGGGGCCGTGGTCGAAGCTCAAGGCCATGGCGCACACGCTGCCCTACGACATCGCGGTGATGGGCGACACGCAGCGGGGTGAGCCGCTGGACGCCGAACCGTGGTCGAGGGTGACCGCGCCGACGCTCGTCCTGACCGGCGGCAAGAGCCCGGCCGGGTTCCACGACGCCGCACGGGCCCTGGCCGGGATCCTGACCGACTGCCGGCACCGCACCCTGCCGGGCCTCAACCACGGTGCCGTGGTCATGGCCCCCAAGAGGATCGCTCCCGTGCTCATCGAGTTCGTGACTGCCGACGGTCACCCGGTTCCCGATCGCAACGGGCACGGCGGCACCCATCAGTAGGGCTCTGAACTGGTGCGACCACTGGGCGGCGGGCTTGGGACGGCACGCGGCCGAGCCGAGCCGGGCCGGGCGGGGCCTGGGCCGATCGCGTCAGTCGGGGTTCGGCTCGGCGCTCGCCCGTTCGGGGGCGAGGTCGTCCTGGGTCGCCGCCCAGCTCGCCAGCAGGCGCAGGCCGTCCGCGGTCGGTGACTCGGGGGCGGCGGTGTAGACGATCAGGGTGAGGCCGGGGTCGGAGGGGAACTCCATGGCCTCGAAGTCCAGCTCCAGGTCGCCGACGACGGGGTGGTGCAGCCTCTTGCTGCCGGTGCGGTGGAAGCGGACGTTGTGCGTCGCCCAGCGCTGCCGGAACACCTCGCTGCGGGTGGACAGCTCGCCGATCAGCTCCATGAGGGCCTTGTCGTGCGGGTTCCTGCCCGCCTCCAGGCGCAGGACGGCGGCGATGTCGTCGGCCGAGCGGTCCCAGTCGACGAAGAAGTCCCTGGACGCCGGGTCGAGGTAGACGAACCGCGCGCTGTTCGCCGGCCGCCGGGGGTCGGCGAACATGGGGGCGTACAGGGCGCGGGCCATCCGGTTCGCGGCCAGGAGATCGTAACGGCCGTTGCGCACCCAGGCGGGAGCGTCGGTGATCGCGTCGAGGATGCGCCGCATGGGGGGACGTACGCGCGGCGCGGCCGGACGTCGGCGGCGGGAGACGGGGCTCGCGTTCGCCTTGCGGGCGAGCGCGTACAGGTGGTCCCGCTCGGCCTCGTCGAGCTGGAGGGCGCGGGCGACGCCTTCGAGCACGCTGTCGGACACCCCGGTGAGGTTTCCGCGCTCCATGCGCACGTAGTAGTCGACGCTGACTCCGGCGAGCATCGCGGTCTCCTCCCGGCGCAGCCCCTTGACGCGGCGGACGCCGCCGTAGACGGCCAGGCCCGCCTGCTCCGGGGTGATGCGCGCCCGGCGGGAGCTGAGGAACTCGCGTATCTCGGCTCGGACATCCATACCGACCACGTTATGCGCGGCGATCGTGACCTGGGAGGTACTGCCGTTCCCCCCGAACGACGGGGACACCGTCAACGAGAACCAGGAGCGTCACCAGACGAGCGACTTCCCGGTACGGCGCCGACGGCACGGGGGTCGTGATCGGCGACGGCGCGGTGGGCCTGCCCCCTGGCCGCGGGTGCGATACTTCCGCGCACGTCCCCCATGAGAGAGGAACAACGGTGGGCACGTGGGGCACGGGGCCGTTCGACAGCGACTACGCGGCCGACTTCGTGGATCGGCTGGACGCCGCCGACGCCGATGCCCGGCTGGAGCTGGTGAGCAGCACGCTCCACGGCATGGCGCAGGCCACAGGGCCCATCCACGACGGTGCCGAGGGGGTCGCGGCAGCGGCCGTGGTCGCCGGACGATGTCCCGGCGGCGAGCGATACGCCGCTATGGAGGGCTTTCCGACGCAGCCGCGGGCGGTGAGGTGGGTGGGGTCAGGCTTCCGTCCGGCCGGGGGTCTCGGCGCGTTGTTTGATCTCGGCCAGGGTGGCGGTGATGCTCTCCTTGAGCTGGCGCATCCGGACGAGGACGATCTGCTGTTCCTGCTCGGGCATCCGGTCGATCAGCACGGACAGGTTGGAGCGGGCGGGGCCCAACTGCATCCACTGGCTCAACTGCGTACCGCCGGCCTGCGGCCGGAGGGTGAACCGCCAGGTCGCGACCGGATGCTCCGGGTTCTCCACCGCCCAGGCGAACACCCGAGGCGGCTCGAACTCCACGATGTGCGAGGTGGTCTCCCATTCACCGACGGCCTCGTGCCTGTTGCGGCCGACGAAGCGGGCGCCGAGGGCGGGGCCCGAGGCGTCGTCCAGCCAGCGCACCGACTGCAGTTCGGTGCTCATGCTCGGCATCAGCTCGACGTCCGACACGAAGGTCCAGACCCGCTCGGGCGGGGCGTCGACCCATGTGTCCGCCTCGACGGTCGGCCTGTCCGCGTACCGCGCCCCGGTCCACTCCACCGTCGCTCACTCTCCTCCACATGGCCCGTGGCGGCGAGAGTCGCGTAGATAGAGCGACATGTCAAGAATGTCCGAAGGGCCGCCGGGAACGCCGCGGACGTCGGGGCTCGCGAGGAGTCCGAACGGTCGGCGGTGCCCCGAACCGAGGTTCGGTTGCACGTCGCCGGGTGGCCGGGCTGAGCGTCCCGCCGATACTTCCCCGCGGGCATGCCCCGCGCTCCCGCTGTACGCCCAGGTGACGTTGCCCGGCTGCGGCCACTGGACGCAGCAGGGAAGCCCCGCCGAAGTCAACACCGCGCTGCTCGGCTTCCTCGCCCAACCCGCCGCGCGGAGGTCACGGAGGCCCGGAAGCGGGGCGTAGCAGGGCCTCCTGGGCGACGGAGGCGACGACCGTGCCGTCGACGGTCCGTATCGAGCCCTGGGCCAGGCCGCGGCTGCCGACGTGGGCGACGGGGCGCATCGAGTACAGGAGCCACTGGTCGACGCGTGGCGGGCGGTGGAACCAGATCGAGTGGTCGAGGCTGACCCGCAGGCCGTGGCGCGTCTCCGGGCCGGGGGCGCGGGCCGCGCGTACGACGGCGATGTCCGACAGGTACGCGAGCAGGCACGCGTGCGACGCGGTGTCCGGGCCGACCGGCATGGTCACCCGCATCCAGAAGGGATGCGACACCGGGAAAACGCCGGGGCGCGGCGCGGTGACCGGGCGGATGTCGACCGGCTGGTCGTCGCCGAACAGCAGGGGCAACCGCACCGGGCGCAGGTCGCGCGGGGGCGGCACGGACGGCGGGGTGGGCGCCTGCCAGTCCTCGCCGGGTTCGGGGTCGTGGAAGGAGGCGATCATTTCGAAGATCGGCTTGCCTTCCTGGCGGGCGGTCACGCTCCGGGTGGAGAACGCGCGTCCGTCCCGTGTCCTGGTCACCTCGAACCGCACGGGCTCCGCCGGGAGGCCGGGCCGGATGAAGTAGGCGTGCAGGGAGTGCACGGGCCTGGGGCCGTCGATGGTGAGGCCCGCCACGCGGAGGGCCTGCGCCACGACCTGGCCGCCGAAGAGCCGCCTTCGTCCGGGGCCGCGCGGGGCGGCGACGAACAGATCGCCGTCCAGTCGTTCCAGGTGGAGGGGGTTCCACAGCGGTGACGCGTCGCTCACGGGCACCTCTCATCCAGGCGGTGGCGCCGCCGGGACGGCGCCGACCAGTCGAGTGTCGCCGATCTCCACCCGGGCGGCCATCGCGCCCCCCATGCCCCGGGACGTTGGGGGCGGTGGGAGAAGCGGATCGTGCCGTCGTCGACGTGCTCGGTCTTCACCGCGCTCCGCCGGTGGCGGTGGCCGTGGTCGACGGCACCGTCCGGGGCCCGCGCCGGCGTACGACCGCCTGGCCGCCCTTGGCCGGGGCGTTGGCGATTCCCCGCGAGTGCCGTCGCTCGTCCGGCGCGACCGTCGGTATCAGGGTGAAGTCGCGCAGCATGGTGCGCAGGACGACGTTCATCTCCATGGTCGCGAACGCCGCGCCGATGCAGCGCCGCCTGCCGCCGCCGAACGGGATCCACTCGTACAGGTCCGGCCGGGCGTCCAGGAAGCGGGACGGGTCGAAGGCGCGGGCGTCGGGGAACAGCGACTCGTCCTCGTGGATCAGGGAGATGCCGACCAGCACCGTGTAGCCCTTCGGCAGCGTCCACCGTCCGAGCCGGAAGCCGTCGGCCAGCACCTTGCGTCCCACGACGTCGATGACGGGACGGGTGCGCTGCACCTCGGTGATCGTCGCCTCGCGCAGCGCGCCGCCGCCCGCGTCCACCTCCGCGACGAGGTCGCGCAGCACCTCGGGGTGGCGGCGGAGCCGTTCGACCGCCCAGGCGAGGGTCGTCGCGGTCGTCTCGTGCCCGGCGGTGAGCAGGGTGAGCAGCTGGTCGGCGATCTGGCCGCGGCTCATCGGCGAGCCGTCGTCGTAGCGGCTGCGCAGCAGCAGCGCCAGGACGTCGTCGCGTCCGTCGAGGTCCTCCGCCGCCGCCTTGTCGATCAGCCGGTCGACGATCGCGTCGTACCGGCGGCGGGCGATCAGGAACCGGCCCCACGGGCTCCACCGCCCGAGGTCGGTCCGCGGGACCGGCAGCACGGCCAGCCGGGAGCCGTAGGCGACCCACGGCGGCAGCAGCGCGCGCAGTTCGGCCAGCTCGGCGCCCTCGGCGCCGAACACCGCGCGCAGGATGGCGTTCAGCGTGATCCGCATCATCGACGGCAGCGTGGCGAACGGCCGGGCCTGCGGCCAGGACGCCAGCTCCCGCACGGTCTCCTCTTCGATGATCTTCTCGTAGGCCGCGAGCCGGCGGCCGTGGAAGGGCGGGACGAGCAGCTTGCGCTGCCGGTGGTGCTCCTCCCCCGTCAGGGCGAACAGCGAGCCGGGGCCGAGCACCCGGCCGAGATTGGGCTCCAGGTTCTCGACGAGGTCGGGACCGGCCGTGAACAGCTGCTTGATCTCGGCGGCGTCGCTGATGACCACGGCCCGGCCGAAGATGGGCACGTTGACGGTGAAGGCGTCCCCGTAGCGGGCGTGCAGCCTGCGCATCGCCCGCGCCCGGCTGGTCAGCGCGAACGCGCCCTGCAGGAAGCGCGGGGTCGGAGGGCCCGGGGGAAGCGTCACGGTCGTCATGGAGGAGCACCCCTCTCGGCGTGGTACGAGACCGTACCAGGCACGGTACGCCGACGTACCATCTCCTTCAAGGCGAGCAGCGACGGGAGGTATAGCGTGACGACTGTGCGGTCCCTGCATGATCGAGAGGCGGTGCCGGCCGCCGCCGACGACACCGGCGGGTTCCGGCAGCGGCTGCTCGACGGGCTCGCCGCGTCCATCGCGGAGAAGGGCTACCGCGGCACCACGGTCGCCGACATCGTGCGCCGCGCGCGCACCTCGCGGCGCACCTTCTACGAGCACTTCACGAGCAAGGAGGAGTGCTTCATCGTGCTCCTCACCGCCGCCAACGCCGAGATGATCCGCCGCGTCTCCGCCGCCGTCGACCAGACCGCCCCCTGGACGACCCAGGTCCGGCAGGCGATCGAGGCCTGGATCGCCTGCGTCGAGTCGGAACCGGCGATCATGCTGAGCTGGATCCGGGACGTGCCGTCCCTCGGCGACGCCGCGCGCCGCCTGCAACGCGAGGTGATGGAGGCGTTCGTCTCGGTGATCCAGACGTTCTGCGACACCGAGGAGTGGCGCGCCGCGGGCGTCGGCCCGGTGTCGCGGCAGGTCGTCATCATGCTGCTCGGCGGCCTGCGCGAGCTGACCGCGACCACCGTCGAGGACGGCGGCCGCGTCCGCGACTTCACCGAGGTCGCGGTCCAGTCCTCGATCGCCCTGCTCGGGCCGCGCGCCGAGGCGTGACCCGCGGCGGCGGCCCGCCCGAGGCGCGTCGAACGCGCACGGGGCTCGCCCGAATATCCCGGTGAACCCGACCTGGTTTTTTGACACCCAGTGCCATTAGAGTGTTGATCATCATCGGTCCGACGTTCCAGGGGAGTCTTCTGTCCCCCGCGGACGTCCGCCCTGGATCGCCGGTCCGGACAGCTCCGGCCAACGTGGAGGCATCCATGGGACGTTTGACGGGCAAGGTCGCTTTCATCACCGGCGCCGCACGGGGCCAGGGCCGCGCGGAGGCCGTCCGGCTCGCCGCCGAGGGCGCGGACATCATCGCGATCGACCTCCTCGACACGCCCAGCCCGCACGTCTCGTACTCCCCGGCGACGCAGGCCGACCTGGACGAGACCGTCAAGCTCGTGCGGGAGCAGGGGCGGCGGATCGTGGCCCGCAAGGCGGACGTGCGCAGGCTGGACGAACTGCAGGCGGCGATCTCCGAGGGCGTCGCCCAGCTCGGCCGGCTCGACATCGTGGTGGCCAACGCCGGCATCGTGAACTACGGCCGCACCTGGGAGCTGACCGAAGAGCAGTGGGACGACGTCGTCGACATCAACCTCACGGGGGTGTGGAAGACGGTCAAGGCCACGGTGCCGACGCTCATCGAACAGGGCCAGGGCGGCTCGATCATCATCACCAGCTCGGTGGCCGGCCTGAAGGGGCTGCCGTTCCTCGCCCACTACGCCAGCTCCAAGCACGGCGTCGTCGGCCTGGCCAAGGTCCTCGCCAACGAGCTGGGCGAGCACGACATCAGGGTCAACACGATCCACCCGCACGGCGTGCGGACCGGCATGAACGACGGGTCCATGCAGGGGCTCCTGGACGCGTCCCCCAACCTCGGCCCCATCTACATGTCGACGCTGCCCTACGAGGCGGTCGAACCGGAGGACATCGCCAACATGGTCGCCTTCCTGGCCTCCGACGAGGGCAAGTACATCACCGGCAGCCAGTTGCGCGTCGATCTGGGCGCCATCAACCGGTAGGCCCGGTCGCGCGCTCGGGCGGCGGCTGGGCAGGACGCCCCTACGAGAGGTGGTCGATGACCGCCGCGGTGACCTCGGCGGTCTTGGCGCCGCCGCCCAGGTCGGGGGTGAGGACGCCCGCCGCGGTGGTGGCCTCGATCGCCCTGTTGAGACGGGCCGCCTCGTCCGGGAGGCCCAGGTGGTCGAGCATGAGGGCGGCGCTGCCGATGGCCCCGATGGGGTTGGCCACGCCCTGACCGGCGATGTCGGGGGCGGATCCGTGCACCGGCTCGAACATGCTGGGGAAGCGGCGCTCGGGGTTGAGGTTGGCGCTGGTGGCGAGGCCGAGGCTGCCGGCCATGGCGCTGCCCAGGTCGGACAGGATGTCGGCGTGCAGGTTGGACGCCACGACCACCGACAGGTCCTCGGGGCGCAGGACGAACTTGGCGGACATCGCGTCGACCAGCACGCTCTCGGTCTCGACGTCCGGGTAGTCGACCGCGACCCGGGCGAACACCTCGTCCCACAGCACCATCCCGTACTGCTGGGCGTTGCTCTTGGTGACGCTGGAGACCTTGCGGCGGGCGCGGGTGCGGGCGAGGTCGAAGGCGAACCGGATGATGCGCTCGCACCCGGCCTCGGTGAACAACGCCGACTGGACCGCCACCTCGCTGCCCGGGCCGCGGGCGGACAGGTTCCGGCCACCGAGGCCGGAGTACTCGCCCTCGCTGTTCTCGCGGACGACCACCCAGTCGAGTTCGGTGTGGTCGGCCTTGCGCAGCGGGCTGACCACGCCGGGGAGGAAGTGGACCGGACGCACGTTGGCCCACTGGTCGAAGCCCTGGCAGATCTTCAGCCGCAGGCCCCACAGGCTGATGTGGTCGGGCACGCTCGGCCAGCCGACGGCGCCGAAGTAGATCGCGTCGAAGTCCTTCAGGGTCTCCAGGCCGTCCTCGTCCATCATCCGGCCGGTGCGTGCGTAGTGGTCGCATCCCCAGGGGAACTCGGTCCACTCGAAGGCGAACGCGCCGTGCGAGGCGGCGGCGAGCGCGTCCAGGACGGCGCGGCCCGCGGCGACGACCTCGGCGCCCACACCGTCGGCGGGGATGGCGGCGATCCGGAACGTGTGCTGGGACGTCACTGGCACTCCTCGAAGGGGGATCGTCGGGCTCGCGCCGACGCGGAAAGGGACGCGTCGAGTGAAACGCGGCGCGGCCGTACCCGTCCAAGACCGGCTGCCGATGCCGCCGATAGGCGTTGCCTATGCCTCAAGCTCGGGCAATAGGCCGGCGTCCGGCGGCGTGTACGCGCGGGCGGTGCCGAGGAAGGCCGCAGCCGCCGGGCTCAGCGGCGCGGAGCGGCTGAGCAGGGAGATCCGCAGGAACGCCGGCGGGTCCAGCGTGGCCACGCGCGCTCCGGCGCTGCGCGCGAGCGGCGCCCAGGCGGCGGGCAGCACCGCCAGGCCCACCTCGCGCAGCACCAGCGGCAGGATCGAGGTGCGGTGGGCGACCTCGGCGACGATGTGCAGGTCGGTGCCGGAGGCCATGATCTCGTCGACGATCTGACGCATGCGGCTGCCGCGCGGCGACACGATCATCCGCGCGCCCGCCAGCGCCGTCCGCGGCACGGGATCACCGGCCGGGAAGGGCCCGCCGGCCGCGCCCACCAGGATGAACGCCTGGTCCCCGAGCGGCAGCACGTCCAGCCCGGGCGGCGCCGTCCACTCGGCCGACCCGACGAGCCCGAGCTCGCAGGAGCCGTCGCGCACCTTCTGCGCGACCTCGTCGGGGGTGAAGGCCGCCTCGGCGCTCAGGGTGATGCCCGGATGGCGTTCGCTGAACGCGCGGGTCAGCGCGCCCAGCGGCTCGATGCCGGGCGACGGCATGGTCACCAGCTCGACCCGGCCCCGCCGCAGCCCCTTCATCGACTCCATCGCGGCGCGGGCGGTGCTGAGGTCCCGCATCACCTGGCGGGCGTGGCCGGCCAGCTCGCGCCCGGCGTCGCTGACCACGACCCCGCGGCCGGTCCGGTGGAACAGCAGGACGCCGAGCTCGCGCTCCAGCTGCGCGATGGCCTGCGACAGCGAGGGCTGCGCGATCAGCAGGTGCTCGGCGGCGCGGCCGAACCCGCCGTGGTCGACGATGGCCAGGAAGTATTCGAGCTGTCGAGCGTCCATCGTGCCTCCTCGGAGCGGGCGACTCATAGGCGCAACCTATAGGGGGCGTAGGAAGCCGGTCTTTGACGAATGGCTGTGACAGCGGTCACCGTGGGCGCACCGTCCACCCCCTGCTCGGACCGAACGGTATTCGTCCCGGTCGCCACCCCCTCCAGGAGGTCTGATGAGCCAGCCCGAGAACGCCGCCCACGTGCCGCGCCGCACGTCCGGGCCCTGGTACCGGCAGCTGTACGTGCACGTCCTGATCGCGATCGTCATCGGCATCGTGCTCGGCTGGCGGTGGCCGGACCTCGGCCAGGCCATGGAACCGATCGGGACGACCTTCATCACCGCGATGAAGATGCTCATCGGCCCCATCGTCTTCCTGACGATCATCGGTGGCATCGGCGGCGTGGCGGACCTGAAGAAGGTCGGCGTGACCGGGCTCAAGGCGCTCGGCTACTTCCAGGTGGGCACCATCATCGCCCTGCTCACCGGGCTCGTGGCGATCAACATCTTCCGGCTCGGGGAGGGCGTGCACGCCGACCCCGCGAAGATCACCACCACCGAGACGGCACAGCAGTACATCAGGACGGGCGAGTCCCAGCACTGGTGGGAGTTCCTCACCGGCCTGGTCCCCGACAGCTTCTTCGGCGCGTTCGTCGAGGGCGACATCCTCCAGGTCATCTTCCTCGCCGTGCTGTTCGGCATCGCCCTGAAGTCCGTCGGCCCGGTGGGCGAGCCCATCATCGACGGGGTCAGGCGGCTGACCGAGGTCGTGTTCAAGGTCCTGGGCCTGGTGATGAAGGCCGCCCCGCTGGGCGCCTTCGGCGCCATGGCCTACGCCATCGGCAAGTTCGGCCTGTCCACCCTCACCAGCCTCGGCTCACTGATCGCGCTGTTCTACGCGACCTCGATCCTGTTCGTCGTCATCGTGCTGGGCGGCGTGCTCGCGGCGTACGTCCGGCTGAACATCTTCCAGCTCTTCCGCTACCTCAAGGAGGAGTTCTTCCTCATCCTGGGCACCTCCACCGCCGAGCCCGCCCTGCCCGGCCTCATGCGCAAGCTGACGTTCATGGGCGCCGACCGCACGACCGTGGGCCTGGTGGTGCCGACCGGCTACAGCTTCAACCTCGACGGCGCCGCCATCTACCTGTCCCTGGCCACCCTGTACATCGCCCAGGCCACCGACACGCCCCTGACCGTCGGCCAGCAGCTCGGGCTGCTCGCGGTGATGCTGCTGACCTCCAAGGGAGCGGCCGGCGTCGCGGGCGGCGGGTTCATCGCCCTCACCGCGACCCTCTCCACCGTCGGCACCGTCCCGGCCGCCGGGATCATGCTCATCTTCGGCATCGACAAGTTCATGTCCGAGTGCCGCGCCCTGGTCAACTTCTACGGCAACGCGGTCGCCACCCTCTTCGTCGCCAAGTGGAGCAACGCCCTGGACCTGGACCGCGCCCGGAAGGTCCTCTCCGGACAGCTCACCCCCGCCGCGGAACCCGAGGGCCCGGAAGAGGTCCCCGCCGGCACGCCCGACCCCGTACGGCACGCCGAGATGGAGAAGGTGGACGGTTGACCGGGCTCTACAGGTACGTCCGGAACCCCATGTACGTGGCGATCCTGGCCATCATCCTGGGGCAGTCCCTGCTCCTGTGGCGGCCCGTGCTGCTCGCCTACGCCGTACTGGTCTGGGCCGTGCCCGCGGCGTTCGTTCGCTGGTACGAAGAACCGAGTCTGGCCCGCCGGTTCGGTGCTCAGTACGACGCCTACAAGCGCGCCGTCCCGGCGTGGTGGCCGCGGCTGCGTCCCTGGCGGCCGACGCACGGAACCGGCAGGTGAGATCCTCGCGGTGAGGCCGGGTGCGCTCCGCGCCCCGGCCTTACCGGGCCGTCGGCCTGGTCAGTGCGGATCGGGGCGGCCGAAGACGGCGCGGACGAACAGTTCGGTGTGCCGGGCGGCGCGTTCCCTGGCCGTCGCGCGCTGCTCGGACGTGGCGTCGGCGTGCAGCCACAGGACCCGGGCCTGCCCGACCGGGGCGAGCAGCGCGTACGCCAGGTCGAACGGGGCGCCGAGGTCGGCGGAGACGGCCCCGGCGCGGATCCACCGGGTGAAGAAGGCGGCCACCCGCTCCATCGCGTCGTCGAGGTTCGCGGCCATCGCCGGGTCGTGCACCAGCCCGTCACGGACCATCAGGCTGGTCAGCAGGCGGCCGTCAGGGGTGTCCCACCTGTCCACGACCCGCCGGACCAGTTCGCGGACGAACCCGGGCGGGTCCCGGTCGGCCAGCGCGGGGTCGATGTCGGCCAGCACGCCGGCCACCCCCTGCGGCCCCAGCCGGCCGAGGGCGGCCTCGAAGATGGCCCGCTTGCTGGGGAAGTGCGCGTAGAGCACGCTCTCGCTCAGCCCCACCTCGCGGGCGATCGCCCGGATCGAGGTGCCCGCGAACCCCTTCTGCGCGAACAGCCGCAGCGCCGCCTCCACCAGCGCCGCCTTGGTGTCCCCGGCCTCGGACTTGGGGGGACGTCCCGGCCCGCGGCGGGCCGGTCCGCTCATCGTCGCCACAGTTCCGTAACCTCCCCCCGTATCCAAGCACGCGCCCGGCGCCGGCCGTGCGGTGACGGGCCCGGCGGCCGCGGCCGGTGACGCGGCGCCGGGCGGCCGTCCGTCCAGGGAGCGTCAGTGGCTCAACGCCGGGGACGCCGCCGCGCCCAAACCTCGCCGCCGCGCGGCCGGGACCGCGAGGAGCACGATGCCCAGCAGCCCCCACACCGCCAGCACCAGGTACGGACCGCCGACCGCGTTGCCGTCGAAGTAGACGGTGTTGCGGGTGATGTCGATGCCCGCCGCGGCCGGGAGCAACCGCCCGATCGCCCCGTACCACTCGGGGACGAAGTGCGGGCCGATCGGCCCGCCGCCGGCCGGGACCCCGATCGGCACGAACAGCAGTGCCGTCAGCGCCGCTCCGGGCGGGCCGATCAGGCGCAGCGCGCCCGCCGTGACACTGCTGATCACGAACGCCAGCACCGCGCCGATCCCCCACAGCTCCCAGGGGGCGCCGGTGAGCGAGCCGGTCAGCCCGGCCGCCACCCAGGCGTTGGCGCCGCCCAGCACCACTGCCCCGGCGGTGACCGCCGCCAGCCGCGGCCACGCGGGCAGCCAGGGCGCGGCCACCGCCAGCAGGATCGCCAGCGCGATGGCGGGGATGGTGAGCGTGATGACGAAGAACATCGAGGAGATGCCGTTGCCGTCGTCACGCGGCAACGGCCGCAGGTCCTCCACCGTGAGCCGCCGCCCGCTCGCCTGGCTGACGGCCTGGAAGCCCTGGGTGAGGATGGAGCTGGACATCCGCCCGGACGCGGACGCGATGAGCAGCCTGTTGCCGCCGGGCCCGGGGACGAACACCGCGTCCACCTCGCGCTCCAGCAGCGCCTGCCGCGCCGCCCCCTCGTCGCGGTAGGTCTTCGGCTCGAACGCGCCCTCCGTGCGCTGCCGCATCGCCTTCGCGACCGCGGCGGCGTCGCCCTGGACGACGACCGCGACCGGCACGTCGCGCGGTTCCGGACGGTGCAGCGCGCCCAGGAACGACCAGGCGAACAACATCCCGATCAGCGTCGTCACCACGATGACGGCGATCGGCCTCCTCCGGTCGTGCGCCCCGTGCGATCCCCCGGCGCCACCTCCTGTCTCCGCTCTCGTCCCGGTTCCCGTGTCCCGCTCTGCCATGACGTCCTCCACGCCTGTGTGGTCCAACGCTTCATAAAATAATCAGGCGCTCGATTATTTTCTAGCCCCAGTTCCCGAAGGCACGTGAGCAGGGGAAACGTCTGGCCAGCACTGCTATTCACTCGGTGTATACCTCGGGTGTATAGTCGCGGGCATGTCGACACCGCAGATCCTGCTGGCGCTGCTCGCCGAGCGCCCCAAGCACGGATACGAACTCAAGCGGGAACACGACGAGCGGTTGCCGGGAGCCAAGCCACTGCCGTACGGCCAGGTCTATTCGACGCTGCAGCGGCTGGAGCGGGACGGGTTCGTGGCCGTCGCCGAGGTCGTCCAGGAGGGCGGGCCCGAGCGCACTGTCTACGAGCTGACGGCGAAGGGCACCGAGCGGATGCGGGCCTGGCTCGCCGAGACCGAACCGCCCCTCCCCTACGTCGGCGGCGCCCTGTTCAGCCGGGTCGTCATGGCACTGGTGGCGGGCGGCGACGCGCGCGCCGGGCTGGACCGGCAGCGCGCCGCCCACCTTGAGCGGATGCGCGAGCTGACCCGCGCCAAGACGGCCCCCGGCGCGTCCGCCGCCGAGGTGCTGGCCGCCGACTACGCCCTGCTGCACCTGGACGCCGACCTGCGGTGGATGGAACTGGCCGTGCACCGCCTGGCCGACCTGACCAAGGAGATCAGCCGATGAGTCCGCTTCTGCACGCCCGCGACGTCACCAAGACGTTCGGCCGCACCCAGGCGCTGCGCGGCGCGTCCCTGACGATCGAGGCCGGGGAGGTCGTGGCGATCTCCGGTCCGAGCGGCTCGGGCAAGAGCACCCTGCTGCACTGCCTGGCCGGAATCGTCGCCCCCGACGAGGGCGAGATCCACTACGGCGAGACCCGCCTGGACGAGCTGGACGAGGACGCCCGCACCCGCCTGCGGCGCGAGGCGTTCGGCATCGTGTTCCAGTTCGGCGGGCTGGTGCCGGAGCTGACCGCCGAGGAGAACGTGGCGGTGTCGCTGATGTTCGGCGGGGCCGGCCGCGCGGAGGCGTCCGAGACCGCGCGGGAATGGCTGGACCGCGTCGGCGTGGGCGACTGCGCGTCGCTGCGGCCCGGTGAGCTGTCGGGCGGCCAGGCGCAGCGGGTCGCCCTGGCCCGGGCGCTGGCCACCGAGCCCGCGGTCGTCTTCGCCGACGAGCCCACCGGCGCGCTCGACAGCGTCGCGGGCGAGGAGGTGCTCGGCCTGCTGCTCGGGGTGGCCCGCGAGCGCGGCGCCACCGTCGTCCTGGTCACCCACGACAACCGGATCGCCGCGTTCGCCGACCGCGAGGTCGTGGTGCGCGACGGCGTGGTGACCGAGGTCCCGGCGGTGACCCGATGACCCGGGGCGGGAGGCGCATGCTGTTCGACGTCGCCGCGATGCTGGCGCGCGGCACCTCCCGCGCCGAACGGCGGCGGCGCCGGCTGCTGACCTGCTGCGCCGCCCTGGCCACGTTCTTCCTGCTCGGCGCGGTGAACCTGCTGCTGATCCGGGGCACCACCTACACCGCGTGGGCGGGGCTGGTCAGCGAGGCGGGGCTGCGGCCGGGCACCGCGCTGGCGCTGGCGCTGCTCGTCGTCCCGGTGCTGGCGCTGCTGCACCAGAGCGGACGGGTCGCCCAGGCCACCCAGGAGCGGCGGCTGGCGGCGCTGCGGCTGGCCGGCGCCACACCGAGGGACGTCAGGCGGCTGGCGGCGGTCGAGGCGGCCCGCATCGGCACGGCGGGGGCGGTCATCGGGGGCATCGCCTACGTGTGCGCGCAGCGGGCGGCGATGGCCGCCCTGGGGGTGCGCGACACGGGGCGGTACGCGATCGCACCCTGGGTGGTTCCGGTCGTTCTCGTCCTGGTGGTGGCGGCAGCGGCGGCCGTCAGCCTGCTGGTGTCCCGCCACGTCGTCACCTCGCCGCTGCGCGTCGCCCGGCGCGGCGCCCGTCCCCATCCGGCCCGCGCCACGATGATCCCGCTGCCCATCGGCATGCTGCTCATGGTCGTGGGCGCGCTCACCAATTCGATCGACAAGGTCGGGGCGCCGCTGTTCGTCCTCGGCGCCGTCGCCACCCTCCTCGGCGTCGTGGTGGGCGCCAGCCGTCTGGTCCTGGAGGGGGCCCGCCTGGCCGGGCGCCGGGCCCGGCGCCCGGAGACGCTCCTGGCGGCGCGGGCCCTGGAGGCCGACCCCCGCGCCGCGGGCCGCACCATGGCGGTCGTCGGCCTGGTGGTCGTCTTCGGCACGGGCGCCGGCGCCATCGAGTGGGACGTGATCTACAACGCCTCCTCGACGGGCGAGCCGATCGAGCGGTTCTGGCTGGTCAGCTTCGGACTGACCTATCTGGCGCTGCTGTTCGCCCTGCTCGTGGCGGTCACCGCGCTGGTGGTCCACCGGGCCGAATCGCTGCTGGAGAGCGGTCGCTCCATGGCGGCGCTGGCCGCGGTCGGGGCGCCGGTGGCGTCCCTGCGGCGGGCGGCCGTGCGCCAGACGCTCATCGCCGCGACTCCGGTGTGCGCGGCCGCGGCCCTGGCCACGCTCGTCGGCATGACGCCGACCATCTCGGCAACGAGCCTGCCGATGATCGCCTGGACGGTCGGCCGGGCCCTGCTCATGGTCGTGCTCGCCGTGGCGGCCGCCGCCGCCGTCACCGCCGCGTCCGGTCGTCTCCTCTCCCGCGCCGCCGCCCCGGAGCGTCTCCGCACCGAGTAGGCCCTCGCCCGGACGCGTGCGGCGTCCGGGGGCATCCGACCAGGCAGCCCGTGAAGCCGGCGGCCCGGCACCTGCCGCCGCCGGCTCCACGGGCTGCCTTGTGCCGTGCGGGCCTGATTCACGTGCGGGCCCGGTTCACAGGTGTTCGACCACGCTCCGGCACCGCCACAGCCGACTGACAAGAGCCTCGAGAAACGTTGTCGGCGGCTGCGAAGTCAATGCCGCGGAAGTGACTCAGAATCATCGGCACCGCACCGAGCCGGCCGCCCAGGAACGCGCATGCCGACCGTTTTGACGGACGGTCGTTCACGGCCCTTTCCCAGCGGCGTACGGCCTGGAGAAAGGTGGCCAATGAGGAAATCGCTGAGAGCGATCGCAGTGATCGCGGCGCTTGTCACGGGAGCCATGTACGCACCCGCCGCACAGTCCGCGGTGAGCAGCGCGGCGAATCCGTACCAGCGCGGCCCCGCGCCGACCGAGGCGAGCTTGAAGGCCGAACGCGGCCCCTTCCAGGTCGCCCAGAAGAAGGTGTCGGCGTTCAGCCATCCGGGCATCCGCGAAGGCACGATCTACTATCCCACCGACACCGCCCAGGGGCCCTTCGGCGGAATCGCCGTCATTCCCGGATTCGTCTCTCCGGAACTGACCGTCAGCTGGTACGGGCCGCGGCTGGCGTCCGAGGGCTTCGTCGTCATGACCCTGGAGACGACCACCGGGCTGGACCTGCCCGAGGCGCGCGCGGCGCAACTGCTGGCCGCGCTGGATTATCTGAAGAAGGACACCACGGTCAGGGACCGTCTCGACCCGTCCCGGCTCGCCGTCATGGGCTGGTCGATGGGCGGCGGCGGCACCCTGCGCGCGGCCCGGCAGATGCCCGCCCTCAAGGCCGCCGTCCCGCTGGCGCCCTGGGACGTGGGCGTGGACTTCGGCGACATCAGCGTCCCGACGTTCCTCATCGGAGCCGACAACGACTTCATCGCCGGCACCGGCGCGCACGCCGAGCCGTTCTACGAGTCGATCAGAAACGCCGAGAAGGCCTATCTGGAACTGGAGAACTGCGGGCACTTCTGCTTCACCGTCGAGAACGAGACCATCGCCGAATACACGATCGCCTGGATGAAGCGGTGGGTCGACAACGACACCCGCTACAACGAGATCCTGTGCCCGGGCCCGCCCGGAAACAGCTCGGCCGTCCAGGAGTACAGGTCGACCTGCCCGTTCTGACGGGCCGCCGCGCACGTGCCGGGCGGATCGCTTGTCAAGCGATCCGCCCGGCGTCGTGTCTTCTCTAGGTCACCGGGTGCCGAGCAGCACGGACGGCGGCACCGGCGTGGCCACCGGCGGCAGCTGCTTGGCGGCGCCGCCGGCCTTGACCTGCGCGGCCATGGCGGAGGCGTCCGCCGCGCCCCGGTCCTTGCGGGCCGTGGCGGGGTCGGCGGCGAACGGCTGGATGTCGCCGACGCAGACCGTGCCCTTGGCGGGAAGCGTGCCGTGGACGAGGTAGCGGTCGACGGCGTTCGTCACGCAGGCCGAGGTGCCGTAGGCCGTGTGCCCCCAGCTGTCGCTGGACAGCAGGCGGCTGCCCGGCAGCAGCTTGTTGGAGGAGACGGACTCGATGTAGTTGGTCGCCGGGTCGTAGTAGTTGCCGACGAACAGGACGGGTGCGCTGGTGCGGCGGTTGAACGGACCGGTGTAGGCGTCCTCGTCACGGACCGTCCACGTCCTGCCGGCGCACTGGGCGCTGCTCCAGCCCCACGCGCGGCCGAAGTAGGGCGCGCGCTTGTCGGACTTGGCGGTCAGCGCGGGCCAGCTCCCGGCGTCCTTGGGGTGGCGTCCGTCGGTGCAGGTGACACCGCTGAACGCCTCCAGGCTGTTGTCGTAGGGGAAGTCCTGGACGGAGACCCTGCCGGCGGCGTTCTTCTCGCGCTCGACCTGGGCGCGGCGCGCCGCGATGCGGTCGGCCAGGGCCTTCTTCGCGGCCTTGGCCCGCGCCGTGCCCGTGCCGGACGTGGCCGCCCACAGTTCGGTGAGCGAGGAGTCGATGCCCTGGTATCCCTGCGGGTCGTACAGCATGCCGAGCATGCCGCCGACGAGGTCGGCATAGGTGACGGTGTAGCCGTCGAGGTCGGCGGGCTTGGCCTTCAGCCGCTTGGCCAGCGTGTCGAAGTTCTTGACCGGGTCGCCGTACTGGGCGAACTCGCATTTGGTCGCGCCGGCCTTGCCGCAGCGGGCCAGGATCTCCCGCAGCGCCTTGTACGCGCCGTCGGCCGAACGCAGCCGGTCGTCGAGGATCTGCCCGGCGGTCTTCGACGTGCCGACCCAGGAGATCGGGTTGATGACGCCGTCCGCCACCACGGCCCGCGTCCGGTCGGGGAACATGTTGGCGTAGTACTGGCCGAGCGCCGTGCCGTAGCTGAAGCCCAGGTAGGTCAGCTTCTTGTCGCCTACCGCACGGCGCAGCACGTCCATGTCCCGGGCGGCCTCCGCGGTGGACATCGCGCCCGCCAGCGACTTGCCGGTGGTGGAGCAGCCCTTGCCGAGCGCCTTCGCCGACGCGACGAACGCCCGCTCCTCCTTGCCGCCCATGGGGAACGCGACGTTCAGCCCGGCGAACGCCTTGGTCTGGTCCTTGACGTTCCGGAAGCACTTGACGTTGTCGCTGAAGCCGATGCCGCGCGGGTCGAAGCCCACGATGTCGAAGCGGTCCAGCACGTCGTCACCGAGGAACTGTGCCGCCTGGAACGCCATCGCGGTGCCCTGACCGCCCGGACCGCCCGGGTTGACGAACAGGCTGCCCATCCGCTTCTTGGGGTTGCGGGCCTTGACCCGCAGCACCGCGATCTCGGTGGTGGCGCCCTTGGGCTTGTCGTAGTCCAGCGGAAGACGGAGCGTCGCGCACTCGGCGATGTCGAAGCACTTGTACCAGCCGAGCTTGGGGGTCGGCACGCTGTCAACGCGCTTCTTCTCGATGCCGCTCGTCGTGTCCCCGGCCGGGGCGAGCCGGCTGTCGGGTGCGGCGAGGGCGACTGCGGGCACGGCCGGTACGAGCACGGCGCCCGCCGTCACGACCGTGAGGATCCTGGGTCTCAAACGCATGCAGGTCCTTCCTGTGGGGGGTTGTGGCCCCTTCCGGACGCCACGCGGACGCCGGAAGAGCCGTTCGCCGCCTCCCCCGGGCACCCGGAAGCACCTGTGCGTCACGCCGCGCGTGCGGCGCTGTGTTGTGTTCCGCCCCGGGGGGTGGGCGCGCTCGCGGCCCGGTCGCCGCGTGGTCCGGCGACGGCGACCCGGCTTGAGCATTTTGGCCCGTTGAGTGTGTCATTTCGGGGCTAATCCAGTGATCCACCAATTGGGCTGTTATGCGGCTGTGAAAGATCAGCCCGAGGGATGATGACTCGTACCCCGCGTCCCTCGCCGCCGGGAGGGGATGCCGCTCACCGCGCCCCTGTCGCCGCTCGTCCCGCCCAACGCCTCCACGGCCGTCATCGCACCCGCGCAGGCCCCCGCGTCCGCCGCGCCCGCACCGCTCTGAGAAGGGTTTGCGCAGCTCATCCGGGAAATGAAGGGCTAGCGGCGGGCGATCTCGGCTGGCTTTGGGGGGCGCAGCGTCATGCCTGTCCGCTGTCCCTTCACGCCGATGCTCGCGACCGCCGTCGACGACTTCCGCCGCACGCCCGCCGCCGAAGACCATCCCTGGCCCGCCGAACTGCCAGCGAGCTGGTTCGGCGGCCTGCCCACCGCCCGGCCGCCGACCCCCTACACCCGCGTCACTCCCACCCTGGTCGTGGAGGTCGCCGTCGACATCGCCACCAGCCACGGCCGCTGGCGCCACCTGGCCCGCCTGCAGGACGTCCGCGGTGACCTGCGCCCCACGGACGTGCCCAAGGATCTCGACCTGGAGTGACACCCGACGGCCGACGCCGGGCGACCGCGGCGGGAACCGCCGCAAGGCCGATGTACGAGGTTTCCCGGATACCTGTTCAGCAGCAACGATTACAGAATGTCACCATCAGATCACAGAGAAAGGGGAAGATCGGCCATGGAGGCGATCACACCGTCAGGGGCCTTTCTCCACAGAGTGACGGGGAGTCACGTCGCGCTCGGCGTGCTGGTCGCGGCGGGCTTCTTCGCGCCCGGTCCGGCGCTGGCCGCCGATGACCGACCGTGCGCGCCCCCCGTACCGCACCCCGAGTACGAGAAGGTGCAGTACTGCCCGCTGAGCCGCGGCAACGTCCCCGTCTACGCCAACCACGACCAGGGGTCGGGGATCATCGGCCATCTCCGCAAGGGAGGCAGCGCCAACTGGTTCTTCGGCTACCAGTGCCGGGGCGGGACCGTCCGTCTGGGCAACCTGGCGAACGACTGGTGGGCCGCCACGAAGGCCGACAACGGCAAGCTCGGCTGGGTGCCGGAGATCTACTTCGCGGGCGGCGACAACTTCGAGCCGGACGCCGGGCTGAGGCAGAGCTGCGGCTGAGTCCCGGTGCGGACGACCACCTTCACGGAGGAAATGTTGAAGGCATCGAGAACGATCCTCATGGGAATCGCGTCACTGGTCGCCGGACTGCTGTCTCCGGTCCCCGCGGCACAGGCCGCCGACGGCCGTGGCGGTGACTTCACCGCTCACGGCGTCAAGATCCGCGCGGTTCCCCGGCTCAACGGCCACGTCCGCGGGCACGGCAACCCCGGCGACGGCTTCACCTGGAACGGCGGCCAGAGCTTCGCCGACCCGGTGACCTGCCCGAACGGCGAGGTCAAGGACCACTGGACCTACGTGATCAACAACAGGACCAAGGTGGAGGGCTACGTCTCCGACTGCTTCATCAGGGAGGACTAGCACCCACCCGCAAAGGCGGCCCCCCGGACCGACCCGCAGCTCCGGGACCTGCCGACCGCCGCCCGCACGCACCGCGCGCCGCGCTCGCGGTGCGTGCTCTCGTTCTGGCGGCGCACGTGAACACGCGGCCTCCGTGCGCCGCCCCCCACACACACCGCCCCCACGGGGGGAGGTGCCATGACAGCTGATCATCAACTGGTGATCGGAAGTAATGTCTGACCGCATGGAAACGGACCGACGCGTGATCCTCGCCGGAGGCTGGACGGCGATCACATTCCTGTTCGTCACGACCCTCATGACCTGGCCGTCCGCACCAGCCGACGAGCCCCCCTTCACCGCGTCGAGTGCGGCGTGGGCCTTGGTGACCCTGGCCGTCATGGCGACGGTCGCGACGCTCGCGGTCCTGGCGGCGAAGGATGTCGCCCAAGGGCGCGACGACCTCGCTGTGGGCGGCCTGGCGCTGGGCGTGGTCGCGTGGCTTTTCGGCGGCCTGGTCGATCTCTTCCTCTACGAATTGATCGTGCCGTACAACTTCATTTCCAACATCGCGGGCCAGGTCTGCGGCGGCTCGGGCGGCGCGGGCACATTCGAATGCGTCAACCGGCCGGGCTCGGCCCTTGAGACACTGGGCGTCGTGTCCGCCGTATCGGCGACTCCCGTAGCGGCGTTCCTGCTGTGGTTCGGCAGGCGCTCGCCCCTGTGCGCACACCTCACGCCGGTCATCATCTTCGGCGCCTATCTGCTGGCCCTGCGCCTCTGGCAACCCCACGAGGGCCTGGGCGTCCCCGTCCGCCCCACCTTCCCTTGACCGGCGACCGGCCCACCTGTTGCTCTTCCGCGCCGGCCGGGCGTGCTGTTGAGAGCCGCACCCGAGGTCGTTATCGGTCGGTGGTTTTGGGCGGGGGGCTGGGCGTGGGGCGCTGGAAGAGGGCGAAGAGCCACAGCAGGGACGGGACGAGCAGGACCATCCCCGCGATGACCGTGCCCAGGGTGGCGTGGAGGACGGCGGGGTGGGCGGCGGCCTCGGGCACCGTCACGTTCGGCGGGAGCATCACCGGGTACTGCGCGACGGCCCAGCCCCACAGGACCGCCGCGACGGCCAGCGCGGCGGTGATCCTGGCCAGGGCGTATCTGCGGAAGGCGAGCGTGACCATGGAGGCGAGCCCGGCGACGCCCGAGACGACGACGAGGGGCAGGGCGCGGCCGGTCAGCCCGGCGTACAGCGACGGCGCGTCCGCGCGCACGACGAAGATGCCCAGGATCGCGATGACGCCGGTGATCACGGCGGTGAGGAGGCCGCGCAGGCGGAACACGTCGGCCAGCTTCGGGTCGCCGCCGCGGCGCGCGTCGCCGGTGAGGTAGACGGCCGCCAGGTAGGCGGTGGTGCCGACCGCCAGCGCGCCGGCCATCAGCGAGGTGGCGTTCCACCAGCTCGTCACAATGTCGCCGGCGGCGAGCCCGTAGGGGACGCGTCCGGACGCGACGCCGCCCGCGATGGTGCCGAGGAAGAACGGGGTCAGCACCGAGGACAGCGCGAACGCGCCGCCGAACAGCCGCAGCTGCCACAGTTCGGTGCTGGCCTTGCGGAAGGCGAACGCGGCCCCGCGCGCGATGATCCCGATCGCCACGAGGGTCAGCGGAATGTAGAGGGTGGAGGCCACCGAGGCGAAGATTCCGGGGAAGCAGGTCCAGAACATCACCAGGACGAAGATCAGCCAGACGTGGTTGGCCTCCCAGACGGGGCCGATGGAGTGCTCGATCAGCTTGCGCTGGGCGTAGCCGCGCCGGGCGCCGCCGGCCAGCGCGTCCCAGAACCCGCCGCCGAAGTCGGCCCCGCCGAACAGCGCGTACAGGGTGAGGCCCGCCCACGCGAGGATCAGCAGCCACTGCGCGGCGGTCACGGCGCGTACTCCTCCGCCCAGCCCTCCTGGGGCGCGGTGACGCGCTGGCTGCGCAGCCGGTTGAGGACGTAGACGGTGGTCACGGTGAGCACGACGTACACGGCGAGCACCACGATCAGCCCCACCCACAGGCCGGGCGCCGGGTTGACCGCGTCCGCGGTGCGCTGGTGCTGCCAGACGACCCAGGGCTGGCGGCCGACCTCGGTGGTGATCCAGCCGGTTTCGAGCGCGAGCACCGCGGCCGGGCCGGACAGCACGGTCAGCCACAGGAACCAGCGGGTGCGGGGCAGGTCGCGGCGGCGCCACCACACGATCGCCAGCCAGATGCCGAGCAGCAGCAGGGCGAACCCGATCGCCACCATCAGCTGGAAGCTCAGGTGCACCGGGTTGACCGGCGGACGGTCGGCGACCGGCACCTTGTCCAGGCCCTGGACGACCGTGGAAGGCCGGTAGCCGACCAGGATCGACAGCGCGTTCGGGATGCGGATGGCGTACCGCATCTCCCCGTCCAGGTAGAGGCCGCCCACGGACAGGGGGACGTGCGAGCCGGTCTGGTTGAGCCCTTCGATGGCGGCGAGCTTGGGGGGCTGGCGGTCGGCGAGGAACCGGGCCAGGACGTCCCCGACGAAGATCTGGAACGGCGTGATGACCGCCGCCACGGTGAACGGCAGCAGGAGCCCGATGCGGTGGTAGCGGTCGCGGCGGCCGCGCAGCATTCCCGCGGCGTACACGGCGGCGATGCCGAAGCCGGTGACCATGAACGCGGCCAGGATCATGTGGATGGTCTGCCAGGGGGTGGCCGGGTTGAACATCGCCGCCCAGGGGCGCACGCCGGTGACCCTGCCGTTCTCCAGGTCGAATCCGCGCGGCTGGTTCATCCAGGCGTTGGCGCTCACGACGAAGAACGCCGATGCGACCCCGGCCACGCACACCGGCAGCCCGGTCAGCAGGTGCAGGCGGGGCGGCAGCCGGTCCCAGGCGTACAGGTAGATGCCCAGGAAGATGGCCTCGATGAAGAAGGCGAACCCTTCGAGCGCGAACGGGAGCCCGAGCACCTGCCCGTAGGTCGCCATCAGCCCGGGCCACAGCAGGCCCATCTCGAACGACAGGATCGTCCCCGACACCGCGCCCACGGCGAACAGCACGCCCATCGCCTTGGCCCAGCGGTGCGCGATCCGCTCGTACGCCTTGTCGCCGGTCCGGATGCCGCGCCACTGCGCGAATACCGTCAGCGCCGGCATGCCCACGCCGAAGCAGGCGAGGATGATGTGCCAGCCGAGGGATATCCCCATCTGCGTACGTGCCGCCACCAGATCGGCCGGCGTCGCGGCGCCGGCCGCCAGCACTTCCATGCGATCCTCCCCCGGCGGAACCGCTCCGATTCGTGCCCCTCTTTCATCACCGGAAGCGGCGGGTTCACTCGCCCGAGTTCGCTCCGGCGTCCGGCCGCCGCACCCGGTGTGGCCTGGGGTTTCCTGATCGGGCGGCCCGGCGGGCGGCGCGAGTGCGGCCGTGTGCGCGGCCCCTGAGGGGGTAGGTGACCCGACCGGCGGGCCGCCGCCGGACGGAGGGTGCGCAGATGGCCAGGCAGAGCGTCGCACAGCAGTTCGTCGACATCCTCGTGCAGGCCGGGGTGAAGCGGCTGTACGGCGTGGTCGGGGACAGTCTCAATCCCGTCACCGACGCCGTGCGCCGCAACGGCGCCATCGAGTGGGTGCAGGTGCGGCACGAGGAGGTCGCGGCGTTCGCGGCGGGCGCCGAGGCGCAGCTCACCGGGCGGCTGGCGGCGTGCGCGGGCAGCTGCGGTCCGGGCCACCTGCATCTGATCAACGGGTTGTTCGACGCGCATCGCAGCATGGCGCCGGTGCTGGCGCTGGCCGCGCACATCCCCAGCGCCGAGATCGGCACCGCCTACTTCCAGGAGACCCACCCGGACCGGCTGTTCGCCGAGTGCAGCCACTACTCGGAGCTGATCTCCGATCCGGCGCAGATGCCGCGGATCCTGCAGACCGCCGTCCAGCACGCGGTGGGCCTGTCCGGTGTGGCCGTGGTGAGCATGTCGGGCGACACCGCCGGACGGGACGCGCCGCCGCAGGCGGGCGAGTCGGCGCTGGTCGTACGGCGTCCGGCGGTGCGGCCCGCCGACGCCGAGATCGACGCGCTGGTCCGGTTGGTGGACGAGGCGGAGGCGATCACGCTGTTCTGCGGCAGCGGGACCGCAGGCGCCCACGACGAGGTGATGGCGTTCGCCGACCGCGTCAAGGCGCCGGTGGGGCACGCGCTGCGCGGCAAGGAGTGGATCCAGTACGACAACCCGTTCGACGTCGGCATGTCCGGGCTGCTGGGCTACGGCGCCGCCTACGACGCGATGCACCAGGCCGACCTGCTCATCCTGCTGGGGACCGACTTCCCCTACACCGCGTTCCTGCCGGACGACGTGCGCATCGTCCAGGTCGACATCCGGCCCGAGCACCTGGGCCGCCGCTGCACGCTGGACCTGGCGGTCTGGGGCGACGTCCGGGAGACCCTGCGGGCGCTGATCCCGCGGGTGCGGGAGAAGACCGACCGCCGGTTCCTCGACCGGATGCTCGGCAGGCACGCCGAGGCGCTGGAGGGCGCGGTCGCGGCGTACACGCGCGACGTGGAACGGCACCGGCCGATCCATCCCGAGTACGTCGCGGCGGTCCTGGACGAGGAGGCCGCCGACGACGCGATCTTCACCGTGGACACCGGGATGTGCAACGTGTGGGCGGCGCGTTACCTGTCGCCGAACGGGCGGCGCCGGGTGATCGGGTCGTTCAACCACGGGTCGATGGCCAACGCGATGCCGCAGGCGATCGGCGCGCAGCTGACCCACCGGGACCGGCAGGTGATCTCGCTGTCCGGCGACGGCGGGTTCTCCATGCTGATGGGCGACTTCCTGACGCTGACGCAGTACGACCTGCCGGTGAAGGTGGTGCTGTTCGACAACTCCTCGCTCGGCATGGTCGACCTGGAGATGATGGTCGCGGGCTTCCCGCCGCACGGCACGACCTATCCCCCCACCGACTACGCGGCGATCGCCCGCGCGGCCGGGGCCCACGGCGTGCGCGTCGAGGACCCCAAGGACGTGCGCGACGCCCTCCGCGAGACGCTGGACCACGACGGCCCGGCGCTGGTCGACCTGGTCACCGACCCCAACGCGCTGTCGCTGCCGCCCCGCATCACCGGGCGGCAGCTGGCGGGCTTCGCCACGACCACCAGCAAGCTCGTCCTCACCGGCGGCGTCGGCCGCATGATCCAGCTCGCCCGTTCGAACCTGCGCAACATCCCCCGCCCGTGACCGGGGGAGGGCACCGGAAGTGGCCCTCCCCGGTCACGGGGTCAGGAGGGCAGGGGGAAGCTGACGGGGCTGCGGTGGCCGGCCCTGCCGACGGCGCGCACGCCGAAGAACACGTTGTCCTTGGACAGGTCGACGCGCACCTCGGTGACGTCGCCGACCGGGATGACGTGGGTCCAGTCGGGGCTGGTGGTCTCGCGCCAGACGATCTCGTACCCGGCCAGGTCGGGTTCGGTGCCGCGGGTCCAGACCAGGTCGGTGTCGTTGGTGAGCCGGTCGGTGCGGATCCTGGCGTTCTTCGGCGTGCCGGGCGCCTGGGCCAGCGACCAGAGGGCGGCGGCGTTGACCCGGGCGACACGGGCGATGTACGGGAAGTCGCAGAACTCGGGCAGGTCGCCGTACTGCCTGCCGTCCTCGACGCGCACGTCCTGGTGCTGGTGGTCGAAGTTCTCGTGGGGCTCGGTGAAGCGGGCGGCGGGATAGCCCTGTTCGAGGAAGGGGATGTGGTCGCCGCCGCGCAGGTAGCGGTCGCGGCGGTAGATGACCCGGACGTTCATGCCGGTGGCGTCGTTCTCGGCGACGCTGGTCACGAAACGGGCGAGCTGGCGGGAGGGCGAGTCGTTCTCGCCGCCGACCGAGCGGCGGATGTTCGCCTCGGCGGGCGTCTCCGCGGTGGGCACCCCCTCGGCGAACAGCCGGACGGTACGCGGGTCGCGGGTGCCGTCGTCGGCGGTGCTGCTGCCGACGATGTCGTTGGTGAACATGGCCTGCACGTCCGTCCCGGCGGCCTTGTACCGCGTGGCCATGTGGCGCGCGCCGTACAGCCCCTGCTCCTCCCCCGCGACGGCGGCGAAGACGATCGTGGCCCGGGGACGGCGGGTGGCCATGACGCGGGCGAGTTCCATGACGACGGCCACGCCGGAGGCGTCGTCGTCGGCGCCGGGCGCGTCGGCGGTGGCGTTCATGACGTCGCTGACACGGGAGTCGTAGTGCCCGGACACCACGTACACGCGGTCCGGGGAGGTGCTGCCGCGCAGGGTGGCGACGACGTTGGTGATGCGGGTGGCGACGGGGATCCGGCTGGCCGGTTCCTGCACGTAGGACTGCAGCTCGACGGTCATCCGGCCGCCGGACGCCGCGGCGTGCTTCTTCATCTCGGCGAAGATCCAGTCCCGGGCGGCGCCGATGCCGCGTGCGGGGTCGTCCTGGGTCGAGAGCGTGTGCCGGGTGCCGAACCCGACGAGCCTGCGCACCGTCGCCTCGATGCGGCGGTGGTCGATCTCGCGCAGCAGGGCGCGCAGCTCGGCGTCGGGGTGCTGGGCGGTGACGGGCCTGCCGGGGCCGTTCGGACGTCCGGAGTCCGCCTCGGCGGGACGGCCGTCGAGCGTGACTCCCGCGGTGGCCGCGGCGGCCGCCGCGGAGACGGACAGGAAGACGCGGCGGCTGGGCGTGCCGGCGGCTGGGGGCGTGGTGTCGTAGGTCACAATTCTGGATCTACGTCATGGCGGGGGCGCCTGTCCACAGTGGAAACTGCCGCCCTTCAGACGCTTCCTCAGTGATTTCTCGCCATGTCTGCTCCCCCTGTGATTCGTGTGATCGGAGTGGTCGGCGGCTCCGGCACGGCGGCGAAAGATCGTTTTTTAGATTTTACCTTTGGCGGTTTGCGAGCTCTTTGCCTCATCTCCTATGGTCCGTGGTACTCCGCCGTCCGGCCCACCGCGACGGGAACCGTCCGGCGGAACGCCTAATCCCATGGCGCTGGACGTCTGGGAACCGGGGACCCATCAGTTCTTCGGGGTGAATCCGCGGCACAACCGCGGTAGGGCCGCTCCTTGGTCCGAACCCGTCAGCTAACCCGGTCGGCAGTCAAGGAGAGGAGAGGACATGAAGGAGCCCCCGCGGCTCGGCAGGCCCGCCACCCCCGCCCGACGGCGCAGCCACCTCATGAAGACGCGAACGCCCTGATAGACGGGGCGGTTCCGCCCTAGCTCGCACGCCCGCGCGTTCTCCTCGTCCGCGCTGCGCGCCCGCGCCCCTCGCGGCGGCGTCTCCGCCGCCGGCACCGGGTCACCGACACTTCCTCGCCACTGGCGAACAGAGCCGTTTTCTGCGCGGCTCGACGTTCCCGGCGCAGCCTCATCCCCTTTTCCCACTCGTTCTTCGCCGCCTGCTCTTTTTCCGCTGCCCGCATTCCGTCAGACCAGTTCCCTGGAAGGAAAACTCCCCCATGAATCCGAACGGCAAGCACCGTCGCACCGACCCCTGGCCCGCCGAGATGCCGCGTCGCTCGGTGCTGCTGGGC
Source organism: Actinomadura sp. NPDC047616 (assembly GCF_040642915.1). Classification (NCBI taxonomy): domain Bacteria; kingdom Bacillati; phylum Actinomycetota; class Actinomycetes; order Streptosporangiales; family Thermomonosporaceae; genus Actinomadura; species Actinomadura sp. NPDC047616. Next base: position 155,551 of record NZ_JBEYTB010000006.1, on the reverse strand, counting down.
GGTGGAGTCCTGCTGGGGAGCGCGGCCCTCGGCGTCGCCGCGGCGCTGGGCCCGTCGGCCGAACACGAGGTGGCGAACGCGGCGAACACCATCGACGACACCGAGCGGACGCAGGCCGCCCGGGACGGCGAGTCCCGGCCGTCCCGAAGATCGCGTAGGTCGGGTGGCGGCGCCCCGCTGATCCACTCGACCGACGACTGGGGAGCGCGCACGCCCTACCGGCGGGCGACCGTGCTGTCCCGCGCGCCCGAGTACATCGTGGTGCACCACACGTTCACCCCCAACGTCACCGACTACTCGCTGCGGCAGGGCTACCGGATCGCGCGTTCGATCCAGGGCGCGCACATGGGACAGGGATGGGGTGACACCGGCCAGCACTTCACCATCAGCCGGGGCGGTCACATCATGGAGGGCCGCAAGGGCAGTCTCGCCGCCGCCCGCAGGGGCCGGATGGTGATCGGCACGCACGTCGCCGGAGCCAACGGCTACACCGTCGGCATCGAGTGCGAGGGCACCTACAACTCGGTCATGCCGCCCCGCCGCCTCCTGGACTCGCTCACCGAGCTGCTCGCCTGGCTGTGCGGCCAGTACGACCTCGACCCGAAGAAGGCGATCGTCCCGCACATGAAGTTCAACGACACCGACTGCTGCGGGTACGAGTTCGCCCCGACGCTGCCGCGCCTGCGCAAGGACGTCGCCGCGGCCCTCCGCTCCGCCTGAGACCGGCCGGTTGCTCCCAGCCGGCGTGCTGGGCCCCGGGGCCGAGGTCGGTGCGACGAGGGCGGCGCCGGAGGGGTCGCCATCTCGCGGCTGGAGCGGTGTCGGCGGGAACCCGTGCGTTCACGGGATGAGGGCGCTGATCGTCGCGGCCACCTCGGCGGGGGCGAACTGGTGAAGGCCGTGGCCGACACCGCTGACGGTGGTGACGGCGGGGTGTCGTGCGGCCGCCCGGACCAGTGCCTCGTCATCGGCGCTTGACAGCGACATGACGGCGGGGTCGGCCCGCAGCAGCAGCACCGGCCCCGGCACTCCGGCGATCCACTCGCCCGCCTGGCCGAGATGTCCGTACACCTGCTGGGACTCGGTGAGCAGCGCCTCGATGAATGCCGGATCGTGCCGGTGCAGGGCGGCGGCCTGGCCGACCAGGTAGGGATGGGCGGCGCCGAGGACCTCGGCGCGTGTGCGGCCGCCGCCGGCGTCCTCGGCGCCGAGCAGCCGCAACAGTTCCTCCTCCGGACGGCCGCACCACCCCTGCCACCGCCGCAAGGTGCCGGACATGCGGTCGAGCAGCCGGTACATCCGGGCGGGCGCCAGCGGCGCGTCCCCGATGACCAGCCCGGCGAACGCGTCCGGGCGCACGCCCGCCGCCGCGAGCGCGGCCTGCCCGCCGTAGGAGTGGCCGTACCACCACGCCGGACGGTCCAGGTGCCCGGCCGCCCATTCGGCGAGCGCCGCGCCGACGCCGCGCAGGTCGTAGCGTCCGGGCGTCCACGGAGACGCCCCGTGACCGGGCAGGTCGACGGCCCACCACCGGACGCGGTCAGGCAGCGCGTCCAGGAAGTCCTTCCCCATTCGCCACGACGCCGACCCGCCGTGGACGAACACCAGCGGCGTGTCCCCGCGACCGCCGGACTGCGCCTCGATCATGCGTGCCTCCTTCGCTCGGCGCCGCCGACACTGACACAAAGCGAAGTCGGGTGCAACTTTGCACCGGAGTCCGTCGCTGCTACGCTCGCGGGGTGGACGACGGGACCGTCGGGCTGCGCGAGCGCAAGAAGCGGCGCACCCGCAAGAAGATCGCCGACACCGCCATCGGGCTGTTCCTGGAGCACGGCTACGAGCCGGTGTCGCTGGCGCAGATCGCCGAGGCGGCGGAGGTCTCGCGGCGTGCGCTGTTCGCGTACTTCCCCAGCAAGGAGGACCTGGTCCTGGAGCGCGTCGCCGACCACGAGAGCGAGCACGCCCAGGTCGTCCGCGGGCGCCCGCCCGAGGTGCCTCCGCTGGCCGCGCTGCGCGACCACTTCCTCGACGGGCTCGACCGCAGGGACCCGGTGACCGGGCTGTGCGACCGCCCCGAGACGCTCGCCCTCTACCGGATGATCCGCGACACGCCCGCGCTGGCGACCGGGCTGCTGCGGTATCACGCGCGCAGCGAGGCGGCGCTCGCCGAGGCCCTGGCGGAGGCGGCCGGTGCGGCGGCCGGTGCCGGGCCGGACGCCGCGTTCACCGCGCGGCTGACGGCGTCGCAGATCACCGCCGTCCAGCGCGTCCTGGCGAACGACAACAACGCCCACCTGGTGGCCGGGACGTCGGCCGACGAGCGGCACCCCGCCGCCGTCGCCGCCGCCCGGCACGCCTTCACCCTGCTCCGCGACGGACTCGGCGGCGTCTTCGGGTGACCGAGCCGAAAGCGCCCGGCTCGACGGGGGACGAGCCGGGCGCTTTCTCCTGCGTGCTCCGCGTGTCTTCTCCGGGCGTCCTCTCCGGGCGTCCTCTCCGGGCGTCCTCTCCGGGCGCCGGTGGTCAGCAGTTGGGTATCACGGTGCCGTTGTTGTCCCTGGCCTCGTCATTGCCCCACCGCTTCAGGTAATAGGCGGAAACGTAGGCGCCCCGGCCGTTCTTTCCGGCGTAGACCTCGTCGAGGTCGGTCTTCAGCCACCAGTGGTTGTACTGGTCGCCGACGCGGACCTCGGCGCCCCAGACCTTGCAGTACACGTAGTTGGTGCCCGCGTACAGCAGGCCCTGCGGGTCGTTCATGAAGGCGTCCCGGTACCCGGTCGCGTTGGCGAACGTGTCGACCCAGTACTTGCCGCCTCCGCCGCAACCGTTGTCACTGGTCAGGTACTTCTGGTTGTACGAGCCCGGGTAGGGCGCCAGCGACACGCCGTTGATGCTGATGACCTGGCCCGCCCCGTTGTAGAGCTGCTCGTAGTGGATGTGCGCGCCGCTGCTGTTGCCGGTCGAGCCGGTGGTGCCGATCGACTGGCCCTGCGAGACGTAGGTTCCGTTGGCCACTCCGTAGGACGCGAGATGGAAGTAATACGTCTTCCAGCCGCCGCCGTGGTCGATGACGACGTAATTCCCCGCGCCATTGGCCTGGTAGTAGTTGTAGGCGGTGCCCGCGGCCGAGGCCAGTACCGGCGTGCCCGCCGTGGTGCCGCCGGAGCGGACGAAGTCGAGGGCCTGCCTGACCTCCGCCGAATGGTGGCTGTAGGTCCAGGTCTGCCCGCAGGGGAACGGGGCCTTGAAGTTGGGCGCCGCGAGCGCCGGCTGTGCCGGCTGGGCGACGACGAATCCCGCCAGCAGTGTCAGCCCGGCGACGAGCGCGCGAATCCGGCGCATTGAGCCTCCTTCCTGTCGTCCCGGCGGTCGCGCACGGACCGGTTTCTCCGCAGGCTCGGGCACCGGTCCGGGGGAATGACTCGACCGAACAGGAATCGCCGTTCCCGCGTGACGCGACGTTTTCTCATTGCACCAGAACGGCGCCGGGCAATGCTCGCCAACAAACCCGTGAACACCACTGCATGATCTGCCGTTGCCGCCCGCCGGCCCGGCACGCGGATGTGTTCACGCGCCACTCCGACAGGTCATTTTGGTGATCATCCGGGTACCCGGGGACGACAGTCGGCCGCACACTTCGCGCGACGGCCCGCGAGACCGCGCCGCATTTCGCGGAGCGCGGTCATCGCGGGCCGGATATGGCCTTCCCTCCGGCGCGCACCGATCAGCCCGAATTCCGGTCCGACGGCCGGACGGGCACGGCCCGGAGGTCGGGTTCAGGAGGCGAATTCGCAGGAGTCGGCGGTCCAGCCGGGGACGCGGTCGCTGAGGGTGAGGCCGAGGCCGGGGCGGTCCGGCACGATCATGCGGCCGTCACGGATCTCCAGCCGTTCGTTGAACAGCGGTTCCAGCCATTCGAAGTGCTCGACCCACGGCTCCTGCGGGTAGGTGGCGGCCAGGTGCAGGTGGATCTCCATCGCGAAGTGCGGGGCGAGCTGCAGGCGGTGGTGGTCGGCCAGCGCGGCCAGGCGCAGGAACGGGGTGATGCCGCCGATGCGGGGCGCGTCGGGCTGGATGATGTCGGCGGCGCCGGCGCGGATCAGCTCGGCGTGCTCGGCGACGCTGGTGAGCATCTCGCCGGTGGCGATCGGGGTGTCCAGGGACGCGGCGAGCGCGGCGTGACCGGCGTGGTCGTAGGCGTCCAGCGGCTCCTCGATCCAGGTCAGCGCGTACTCCTCCAGGGCCCGGCCGAGGCGCTGCGCGGTGGGCCGGTCCCACTGCTGGTTGGCGTCCACCATGAGCGGGACGTCCTCGCCGAGCCTGTCGCGGACGGCCTTCACCCGGGCCAGGTCCACCCGGGCGTCGGGATGACCGACCTTGATCTTGATGCCGCCGATGCCGCGTCCGACCGCGGCGGTCGCGTTGGCGAGGACCTCGTCCAGCGGGGCGTGCAGGAACCCGCCGGAGGTGTTGTAGCAGCGCACCGAGTCGCGGTAGGCGCCCAGCAGCTTGGCCAGCGGCAGCCCGGCGCGCCTGGCCTTCAGGTCCCACAGCGCGATGTCCAGGGCGGCGATCGCCTGGGTGGACAGTCCGCTGCGCCCGACCGACGCGCCGGCCCAGACCAGCTTCTCCCACAGCCGGGCGATGTCGCTGGGGTCCTCGCCGAGCAGCTCGGCGGCGATCTCCCCGGCGTGCGCGTACTGGCCGCGGCCGCCGGCCCGCTTGGAGTAGCCGAAGCCGAGCCCGTGCAGCCCGTCCGCGGTGTCGATCTCTGCGAACAGCAGGGCCACCTCCGTCATCGGCTTCTGCCGTCCGGTCAGCACCTTGGCGTCGCTGATAGGGGTGTCCAGCGGCAGCAGGACCGAGGACAGGCGGACCCGGACGATGCGGTCGGTCGTCGTCATCGCAGCTCCTTGTCGGGGTGGTCGACTCCGGGGGTCTAGTGCACGGCCGTCAGCCACAGGTGCGCGGCCAGGCCGAGGCCGGCGAGGGCGATCGCGACGCGCAGCGGCCGCTCCGGCAGCCGCCGGACGAGCGCGGGACCGGTCCAGCTGCCGGCCAGCGCGCCGCAGGCGAGCACGGCGGCGGCGGTCCAGTCGACCGGGGCCCAGAAGGCGTAGCCGATCGCCGCGACGAGGTTGGCGCCGCCGGTGGCGAGGTTCTTCACCGCGTTGGTCACCGCGAGCGGCTCGGTCGCCGACACCGACAGCACGGCCAGCATCAGCACGCCCGCCGCGGCGCCGAAGTACCCGGCGTACAGGCCGATCAGCACGACGGCCACCGTCAGCGGCGCGCCGCGCGGGGCGGTGCCGGCGGCCATGGCGCGCCGGTCGGCGAGTGCGCGCAGCCGGTCGCGGGCCAGCAGCAGCACCGAGCCGAGGGCGATCAGCCAGGGCACGACGAGTTCGAAGACGCCTTCCGGCGTGCTCAGCAGCAGCGCGGCGCCGAGGGTTCCGCCCACGGCGGCGAGCGCGACCAGTCTGACGGTGCGGCGCCGCTGGCCGCGCAGTTCGGCGCGCGACCCGGCGGCCGCGCCGACCGTGGTGGAGAACAGCGCCACGGTGTTGGTGACGTTGGCCGCCACCGGCGGCAGCCCGACGGCGAGCAGCGCGGGGTAGCTGAACAGCGACGCCAGGCCCGCGACCGACCCGGCCAGGCCGGACGCGACGCCGGCGAGCAGCAGCAACGCCGTGGCGCCGGCCCCCACCGCCTCCGTCCCCGCCTCAGATGCCGGCGGCCAGGTCGGCGGCGGACGGGTCGACCGGGGCCATCCGCTCGATGGCCAGCCGGGTGCGCTCCATCGCGGCCAGGATCTCCCGCCTGCGGTCCTCGTCGAGCCCGGCGATCGGCACCGAGCAGCTGATCGCGTCGGTGGCCGGGCTGGTGTAGCGCAGCGCGAGGCCGAAGCAGGTGATCCCGGCGTAGTTCTCCTCGTTGTCGATCGCGTGCCCGCGCCGCCGGGTCAGTTCCAGGTCGCGCAGCAGCGCGTCGTGGTCGGTCAGCGTGTGGGGGGTGAGCGGGGTGAGCTCGCGGGGGACGTGCGGGTCCACCCCGGCGCCGGGGGCGGTGGCGTCGAGACGTTCGGCCAGCAGGGCCTTGCCCATCGCGGTGCTGTAGGCGGGCAGGCGGCGGCCGACCCGGCTGAACGGGCGGATGTAGCGGTGCGACTCCCTGGTCGCCAGGTAGACGATGTCGGTGCGGTCGAGCCGGCCGAAGTGGATCGTCTCGTCCAGCTCGGCGCTCAGGTCGGTGATGTGCGGCTGGACGATCCGCAGGTAGGGGTCGGTGTCCAGGTAGGTGGTGCCGGCCAGCAGCGCGCGGATGCCGATGCTGTAGAGCGTCCCGGACGGGTCGCTGCGCACCCAGCCGTGCTCGACCAGCGTGCGGATCAGCGCGTACACGCTGCTGCGCGGCGCGCCGAGCGCCTCGCTCAGCTCGCGCAGGCGGGCCGGGCGGTTCTGCCGCGACGCCAGCAGCTCCAGCAGCTCGACGGTGCGCGCCGCGGACTTCACGCCCCGCACGCCGCCGGTCTGCGCCGCCTTGGCGGTCGCGCCGTCGGCCGCGTCGCCGCTTCCGCCGGAGAAGGCCGGTCCGTCGGAGGAGGGTCGGCTCATCACACCCCGTTCACGTCCGCTGGCGGAAAGATCCGATTGATCATTGACAACATACCAGAAGGGGAGCCAAAGTGTTCGCCACGCGTTCGTTCGTCTACATATGGAGACGGCTTGACTGAAACGTATATGGACGAGGCGCAGCGGACGGAACGGGTCGCCACGGTCGTGGAGCGGCTGCGCCGCGGCATGGACACGGCGGTCCTGTCGTTTCCGCTCACCGCGTTCGACGCCGACGGCCGGCTCGCCCCGGACGCCTACCGCGCCTACGTGCGCGGCCAGGTGGCGGCGCGTCCCGGCGCGCTGTTCCCCTGCTGCGGCACCGGCGAGTTCTTCTCCCTGTCCGAGCCGGAGTACGAGACGTGCGTCGCGATCGCCGTCGAGGAGGCGGACGGCGCGCTGCCGGTGGTGGCGGGCGCCGGGTACGGCTGGGCGCAGGCCGCCCGCTTCGCCGCCCACGCCGAACGCGCCGGCGCCGACGCCCTGCTGCTGATGCCGCCGTACCTGACCGAGGCGCCGCAGCACGGGATCGTCGAGCACGTCCGGCGCGTCGCCGCGAGCACCGACCTGCCGATCATCGTGTACCAGCGCGCGCAGGTGCGGATCGCGGCGTCCAGCGTCCCGGACCTGGCCGCGATCCCGAACGTGATCGGCCTCAAGGACGGCCACTGCGACCTGGACCGGCTGCAGCGGGTACGGCTCGTCGCACCGCCGGAATGGCTGTTCTTCAACGGCGCCGCCACCGCCGAGATGCAGGCGCGGGCGTACCGCGCGATCGGCGTACCGGCCTACTCCTCGGCCGTCCACGCCTTCGCCCCCGAGATCTCGCAGACGTTCTTCGCCGCGCTGCGCGCCGACGACCGGACGCGGGTGGAGGAGCTGCTGCGGGAGTTCTACCTGCCGTTCGTCGAGCTGCGCGACCGGGGCACCGGGTACGCCGTCTCCCTGGTCAAGGCCGCGGCCCGGCTGCGCGGCATCGACGTCGGGCCGGTGCGGGCGCCGCTCGCCGACCCCGAACCCGCGCATCTGGAGGCGCTGGACGCGCTGCTGGACAGGGGCCTGGACCTCGTGGGCGCCACCCGCTGAGCCGCTCCCTTCCCACCCCCGCCGAGGAAACCCGCGAAGGAGACCGCGATGTCCCGCCCGGTGCCGAAGATCGTCAGGGCGACGGTCACCCCGATCCTGATCTCCGATCCGCCCCTGCTGAACGTGCTCGGCGTGCACCAGCCGTACACCCCGCGGTGCGTCGTCGAGCTGGAGACCGACACCGGTGTCACCGGTGTCGGCGAGACCTACGGTGACACCGGCTATCTCGCCGCGGCCCGCTCCCTGGCCGCCGCCGTGACCGGTCGGCCGCTCACCGCCCTCAACGGCCTGCTCGACCTGGCCTACGAGGCGGCCGGGCTGACCGGCGACACCCCCGAGACGGGCGCGGAGTTCGACCCCGCCGGGCTGCGCGGCCGCCGCACCAACGAGAAGCTGATGCGCAGCGTCGTGTCGGCGTTCGAGGTGGCGAGCCTGGACGCGCTCGGCAAGACCGTCGGCCTGCCGGTGCACGCCCTGCTCGGCGGCAAGGTCCGCGACCGCGTCGACTACAGCGGCTACCTGTTCTACCGCTGGGCCGAGCACCCGGCGGCGGACGCCCCGGCCGCCGGCCTTCCGCGCGACGACTGGGGCGCCGCCCTCGACCCGGACGGCATCGTCCGCCAGGCGCGGCGCTTCGCCGACCGGTACGGGTTCCGCTCGTTCAAGCTCAAGGGCGGCGTGTTCGAGCCCGCCCAGGAGATCGAGGCGATCAGGGCGCTGGCCAAGGCGTTCCCCGGGCACCCGCTGCGCCTGGACCCCAACGGCGGCTGGTCGGTCGACACCAGTGTGCGCGTCGCCGAGGAACTGGGCGACCTGCTGGAGTACATGGAGGACCCCACGACCGGCGTCGACGGCATGGCCGCCGTCCACGCCCGCACCGGGGCGCTGATGGCGACGAACATGTGCGTCACCACGTTCGGCGAGATCCGCGAGGCGTTCGCCAGGAACGCCGTCCAGGTGGTGCTGTCCGACCACCACTACTGGGGCGGCCTGCACGCCACCCGCGAGCTGGCGGCCGTGTGCCGGGTCCACGACGTCGCCCTGTCCATGCACTCCAACACCCATCTCGGCATCAGCCTGGCCGCGATGACGCACGTCGCCGCCGTGGTGCCGAACCTCACCTACGCCTGCGACAGCCACCGCCCCTGGCAGACCGAGGACGTGATCACCGAGCCGCACGTCTTCACCGGCGGCGCGCTGACCGTCCCCGACGCCCCCGGCCTCGGCGTCGAGCTGGACCGCGACGCGCTGGCCGCGCTGCACGAGCGCTGGCTGCGGCTGCCGGAGTTCCGCGACCGCGACGACGTGGCCGCGATGCGCCGGGCCGACCCCTCGTGGTCCCAGCCACCCCTGCCCCGCTGGTGAACCAGGAATCGGAGATGAACATGTCGACGAGGAGACCACGCGGCCGCGTCGCGACCGCCCCGACCGTCCTCCCCCGCCGCCGCTTCCTCGCCGCCGGGGCCGCGCTGGCCCTGGCCGTGACCGCGCTGCCCGCCTGCTCGGTGGAGGGCGGCGGATCGTCCGGCGGCGACGGCGGGGACTACCCCAGCCGCGCGGTGGAGTTCACCGTGCCGACCGAGCCCGGCGGCAGCACCGACACGATCACGCGGGCGCTGGCCAAGAGCATCGAGAAGCCGCTCGGCGCGCAGGCCGTCGTGGTCAACAAGCCCGGCGCCAACGGCAAGATCGCCGGCAAGGACGTCTTCTCCGGCAAGCCCGACGGCTACCGGGTCGCGGTGATGCCGCAGTCGCTGTTCGCGATCGGCCCGCTGATGGTCAAGGACCCCGACGCGGTGAAGCTGGAGGACATGACCTTCGTCAAGGGCCTGACCGTCGAGGACTTCGTCCTGGTCGTGCCCAAGGACTCCAAGGCCAGGACCCTCAAGGACCTGGTGGAGTCGGGCGACGTCCGCTACGGCACCACGGGCGCCGGAACGGGCAGCCAGCTCGCGCAGGCCCTGCTGTTCGGCCTGGCCAAGGTGCGCGCCACCGCGGTGCCGTTCGACGGCGGCGCCCCGCTGGCGTCCGCGCTGCTGGGACGCAAGGTGGACGCCGGAGCGCTGCACCCCGCCGACGCCGTCAAGCACATCGAGGCGGGCAACCTGCGGCCGCTGGCGGTGTTCGGGAGCCGGCGCTCGCAGGCGCTGCCGGACGTGCCCACCGCCACCGAGTCCGGTTACAAGATCGTCGTCGACCAGCGCCGGTTCGTCGCCGCCCCCGCCGGGCTGCCCGCCGCCGTGCGCGACAAGCTGGCCGAGGCGATCGACAAGGCCGTGGCCTCCCCCGAGTACGGCCAGGTCCTGCAGCGCAACCACATCGGCCGCTGGGACGCGGGCGGCGACGAGGTCGGCAGGCAGCTCACCAAGAGCCGCGACGACTTCGCCGCGATGACCAAGACCCTCGGCATCGACCTCACGGGCCAGAGATGAGCACGCACGGCCGGCCGCCCGCCGGAGGCCCGGCCACCGCCCCGTCCTCGCCGAGCGCGCCGGACACGGCAGTGGACGGGGACGGGGCGGCGCCGGTGAGCGCGTCGTACGCGCGGCGGCAGAACATCGTCGCGGCACTGGTGCCGCTGGTGTTCGGGCTGGTCATGGCGGTGCTGTCCTGGCGCCTCGGGGTCGGCGACCTGGCCGACCCCGGCCCCGGGCTCTGGCCGCTGATCGTCAGCGTGGCCCTGGTGGTGCTCGCCGCGGCGCTGGTTCTGCGGTCGCGGCCGACCGGCGCGGAGGAGCGGTTCACCGGCGACGCGGCGCTGGTCGCCGCCGGCGCGGCCTCGCTCGCCGGCTACGCGCTGCTGTTCGAACGGGTCGGCTTCGAGATCCCCACCGTCGCGCTGCTGGTGCTGTGGCTGCGGGTGCTCGGACGCGAGTCGTGGCGGATCACCGTCGCCGTCTCGCTCGCCACCACCGCGGCCGCCTACCTGCTGTTCATCACGGCGCTCGGGGTGTCGCTGCCCCACCTGGTGCACATGTAGAGGACGCCCACCATGGACTACTTCTCCCCCGTGCTCGACGGCTTCGGGGTCGTCTTCCAGCCCGCGAACCTGCTCTACTGCCTGCTGGGCGTCACCCTCGGCATGGTCATCGGCGTGCTGCCCGGCCTGGGCCCGGCCGCCACGATCGCCGTGCTGCTGCCCGTCACCTACGGCATCGAGCCCACCGCGGCGATCATCATGCTGGCCGGGATCTTCTACGGCGCGCAGTACGGCGGGACGATCACCTCGGTGCTGCTGCGGCTGCCCGGCGAGGCGTCCAGCGTGGTCACCGCGATCGACGGCCACGAGATGGCCCGGCGCGGCCGCGCCGGGGCGGCGCTGGGCATCTCGGCGATCGGGTCCTTCGTCGGCGGGACGATCGCGATCGTCGCGCTGACCCTCGTCACGCCGCTGGTGGCCCGGTTCGCGGTGGACTTCGGCCCCGCCGAGTACACCATGCTGGCGCTGCTCGGCATCCTCATGGTGACGACCCTGGGCAGCGGGTCCGTGCCGCGCAGCCTGCTGATGGCCGCGCTGGGCCTGCTGCTGGCGACCGTCGGCCAGGACCCGCTGGTCGGCACCGCCCGCCTGACGTTCGGCAGCGACGGGCTGCTCGACGGCATCGACTTCGTGATCGTCGCCATGGGCCTGTTCGGGGTCGGCGAGCTGCTCTACAACCTGGAGTCGCTGCGCCGTCCGGGTCCGCCCGCCGCGAAGGTCGGGTCGGTGTACCCGTCGCGCGCGGACCTGCGCGCGTCCCGGGGCGCCATCTCCCGCGGCTCGGTCATCGGGTTCGTCCTGGGCATCCTGCCCGGCGGCGGGGCGACGATGTCGTCGATGGCGGCGTACGCGGTGGAGAAGAAGGCCGCCCGGCGCCCTGAGGAGTTCGGCAAGGGCGCCATCCAGGGCGTCGCCGGGCCGGAGACCGCCAACAACGCCGCCGCCACGTCCTCGTTCATCCCGCTGCTGTCGCTGGGCATCCCGGCGAACGCCACGATGGCCGTCATGTTCGGCGCGCTCATGCTGCAGGGCATCACGCCGGGACCGCTGCTGGTGGACGAACGACCCGACCTGGTGTGGGGCGTCGTCAACTCCATGTACGTCGGCAACCTGCTGCTGCTGGCGATGAGCCTGCCGCTCATCGGGATCTTCGTGCGGATCCTCCGGGTACGTGCGGCGATCCTGGCCCCGGTGACGGTCCTGATCACGATGCTGGGCGTCTACACCGTCCGCAACAACGTGTTCGACATGTTCCTGGTGACGGGCCTCGGCGTGCTGGGCTACCTGATGAAGAAGGTCGGCTTCGAACCCGGCCCCCTGGTGCTGGCGTTCGTCCTCGGCGGCATCCTGGAACCGGCCTTCCGCCGCGCGCTGCGCACCTTCGAGGGCGACCTCACCGGCTTCCTCACCGAACCCATCGCCGCCACCCTGCTCGGCGCGATCGTCGTCCTCATCCTGGCCCCACCGACCCTGCGCACCCTGACCCGCCGCCGCAAACCCGCCCCAGCCCCCAAAAACCCGGCCCTCACCTGACCACCCGTGAGCCCCCGGCGCCCTGCCCTCCGCGGCCGGACGTGTTCAACGAGATCCTCGACGACTTCCTGTGCACCCTGTGACGACGGGCCGATGAGTCCCGGCCGTGCGGGGAGTCTGCCTTCACATGACAGTGCTGATGGAAGGGATCGCGTTCGGCGAGTCACCGCGCTGGCACGACGGACGGCTGTGGTTCTCCGACTGGGGCGCCCACCAGGTCATCGCGCTCGACCCCGCAGGCGGCCACGAGGTCGTGGTGAGCGTCCCGTCGTTCCCGATGTGCATCGACTTCCTGCCCGACGGGCGCCTGCTGGTGGTGGACGCGGCGGAGCTGCGGCTGCTGCGCCGGGAGCCCGACGGCTCGATGGTCGCCCATGCCGACCTGTCCGCCATCTCCGACAAGCCGTGGAACGACATCGTGGTGGACCCGCGCGGCAACGCCTACGTCAACAACATCGGCTTCGACTTCCCCGCCGGTGCGCCCGCACCGGGCGTCGTCGCGCTCGTCACGCCGGAGGGGACCGCAAGGGTGGTCGCGGACGGCCTCGCGTTCCCCAACGGCATGGCGATCACGGCGGACGGAGCCACGCTGATCGTCGCCGAGTCCCACGGCAACCGGCTCACCGCCTTCGACATCGGCCAGGACGGCTCCCTGGGCGGCCGGCGGGTGTGGGCGGACGTCGCGGACGACCATCCCGACGGGATCTGCCTCGACGCCGAGGGCGCCGTCTGGTACGCCGACGTGGGCAACCGCCACTGCGTGCGGGTGCGGGAGGGCGGCGAGGTCCTCGGGACGGTCGAGCTGGATCGCGGTGCGTTCGCCTGCGCGCTCAGCCGTGGCGGCGACCCGCGGCTGTACGTCGTCGGCCAGCGGTTCGGTGAGGGCGAGGCCGCGGGACCGACGGGGCAGGTCGTCGTGTTCCCGGCCCCCGCCCCCGGCGCCGGCAGGCCGTAAGCCGTACCGGTTTCTGACATCCTTTGCCGTATGTCCCTGTCGCATCTGCCCGACTCGGCGCATCCGCGGGTGGCCGTCGACCCGGCCGTCCCCGCCGAGGACCGGCGGGCGCTGCGCGAGAACCAGGACCTGCTGACACCGGCCACGAGCCCCATGCCCGGCCGGTTGCACGTGCTGACCGGCGGTCCCGTCGTCCGTCTCGTCCGCAGGCTCCACGGCCGCTACATCGTGGCGGCCGACCTCGATCCGGACGCGAAGATCCTGCTGTGCAGGGCGCAGGAGGCGATCGACACGGTGCTGGAATCCGAGGTGAACAAGGCCGGGCTGCTCGACGGCATGGACAACGCGCTCACCCTTCCCGCCGAGGAGTGGGAGATCGCCCAGACGCTCATGACCCACTCCCGCATGCGGGAGGAACAGCGGCGGCTCCGCGCGTCCGATCTGACGCCGCTGGAGAAGTCCCGGTTCGCCCCGCAGCGCGACGCCCTGCGCCGTTCCGTGGCGGCGGTGACCGAGCGGATCGAGGCCCTGGAGGAGTACGCCGCGCGTACGGCGGCGGCCGACGCCGTCTACCGGAGACAGCGGCGCCGGACGCTGCCGCCGCCCGACAACAGCGCGGAGATCCTCGAACTGGAACGGCGCAACGAGGCCTACGAGGAACTCCACGCCCGCACCGTCGCGCACGAGCTGGCGGCCGAACGGATCGAGGAGCTGGCCGAGGACGCCTCGGAGATCGAGTCCGCCCTGCGCCAGGCCACCGACGCGGCCCGGCGCGTCGGTGACACGTCCACGTCCTGACCGTCCGCCGTGGGCGCCTCCGGGCCCGGCCGGTGCCGCGGTGCTCCTCGCCGTCAGGCCGGCGGCCAGTTGCGGAGCACGCTGTCGAGGGCGTCCAGGATCCTGGACCAGGAGGCCTCCACGTCCCGTGCGTGGTGCCGGAACCCGCCCGCGGTCTCCAGGCTCACATAGCCGTGGAACATGCCGCCCAGCATCCGCACCGCGTCGGTCTGGTCCGGCTCCGACAGCCCGTAGCCGCGCAGGATCGCCCGCGTCATCTGCGCGTGGCGTCCCGCCGCGCTCCTGGCCGCGGTCTCGGGGTCCAGCTTCATCTGCGCCGCGGCGTACCTGCCCGGATGCCGTTTGGCGTAGTCGCGGTACGCGCCGGCGAAGGCCACCAGCGCGTCCTTGCCCGCACGTCCCGCCAGCGCGGCGGCGACCAGGTCGGCGAGCTCGGCCAACGCCAGCAGTGCCACCTGTGTCCTCAGGTCGTGGGCGTTCTTGATGTGCGAGTAGAGGCTGGCCTCCTTGACGCCGAACCGGCGCGCCAGCGCCGCGACGGTCACGTTCTCGAAGCCGACCTCGTCGGCCAGGTCCGCCCCCGCGCGAGCCAGGCGCTCCACGGTCACCCCGGCACGAGCCATAGGCCCCATCCTGCCTTCCTATGGAATTAAATCGTTTGCCTAAGCCTATTAGGCAAACTAGCCTCGCCGCCCATGGAACCACTCACCGAACACGACATCCGCACGTCGTTCGTCAACTGCTCCAAGGGGGAGGCCAAGCGCCTGGGCCTGCCCAAGGACTTCGCCGACCTGCCCTGGGACGACCTTGACTTCCTGGGGTGGCGAGATCCGGGCGCACCCGAACGCGCCTACCTGGTCGCCCCGCGGAACGGCCGCCTCCTGGGGATCTCCCTGCGCGTGACCTCCAGCTCGTCGCGCGGGTTCACCTCGCGCAGCATGTGCTCGGTGTGCCTGACCACCCGTACCGCCGGCGGGGTGGCGCTGATGACGGCGCGCCGCACCGGCGACGCCGGCCGCCAGGGCAACTCGGTCGGGCAGTACCTGTGCGGCGACCTCGACTGCTCGCTCTATGTCCGCGGCAAGAAGGAGTCCGTCGCGGGCGGGGGGCTCAGCGAGTCGCTCACCCTGGACGAGAAGTTGGCACGCGTCCAGGCCAACCTGGACGCGTTCATCGAGAAGGTGGTCCGGTGATCACTCGCAACGGTCTTTCGCCGGGTGCTCATGGCGCGGCCTGGACGAAGGTCCTGTAGTTGGGCCGGGCCGGGTGCGCGAGGGCCAGCGGTCCGGCGGCCATCGCGCGGACGAGCGTCTCGGTGACCCGGGTGACGAACCGGCGCCCCTCCTCGGTGATCCCGTGTCCGCAGGCGGGGCCGCGCATGGCGCAGACCCAGCGCCGACACCGGATCGGCCGCGGCGTCCTTGTAGCAGACCACCATGCGGTCGGCGCCCAGCCGCGTCGGGGCGAACCGGATGTGCCGGTTGACGGCGTTGGCGCCGAGGAAGGCGATGTTGACGCCCCGGTCGCGGCCTGATCAGGTAGCTGCCCTCGGGCCATCCGGCGGTGGAGACGGTCAGCGACGGCCGCCACGGCGCCGTCACCGTCCGCGTGGTCGCGTCGACCTGGGCGGGCGCCTGCCGCACGCCCGGGTTGCGCCCGGACCGCCACACCATGCGCGCCTGCGCACCGCCGTACCAGCCCATCCGGAACGCCTCGGCGGTGAAGCCGAGCGTGGTGGTGGAGACGAACAGCCGGAATGCCCCCGCCACGACTTGGCGCGGTGTCCGCTCGGGGGCGGATCATGGGACGGGATGGATGAGCGAGCGGTTGAGGGTCTGTACGCGGCCTTCGAGGACGTGCCGCGGCCGAGGGTCGTGGCGGGGTGTCCGTGTTGCGTCGAGCCGGACGAGGACGGAGCGCTGCTCGCACGGCCGTTGCGGGAGCTCGGCGTCGACGATCTGGGCAGGTACGCCGCCAAGGCGATGACCACCTGGGGGACGGACGAGGATTTCCGCTACTTCGCGCCCCGTCTGCTCGAACTGGCCGCCGACGACGCCTTCGGCTGGCCCAGCGTGGAGATCGTCTTCGGCAAGCTCGGCATGGTCCCGTGGCCGCAGTGGCCGCAGCGTGAGGCCCTCGAACGTTTCCTGGCCGCGTTCTGGTCGCGGACGTTGACGCGCCATCCGGCCCATCCGGACGCCGGTACGGCGTTGTGCGCGCTGTCCCTGGCCGTCTGCGACGTCACCCCCTACCTGGACGAGTGGGAGCGGCTCGACACCGGCGCGGCCATCCGGCATCTGCGCGACTTCGCCACCGAGGGACTGATCCGGCGGCGCGGCAAGTGGGTGCGGTTGCGCAACGCGCACTGGGACACCGGCGGCCGGCCGCATCGCCAGGCCATCGCGTGGTTCACCGAAGGCCCGGCACTGCGCGCCGTGCACGCGGCCTTCGAGCGGACCGACGACGAGCCGACGCTCGAACTGCTCCTGGAGATCGAGCAGTCGCTGTCGACGCCGGGCGGCTGAACGGCGCGGGCCGCGGTGGACCAGGGGCCCGCCCGCGGAGCGCGGACGGGCCCCGATCGCGAACGGCACGGCGTCCGGTGCCACCACGGCCGCGCCCCGCGAGCGTCAGCGGTCGATGTTGGCCATGTAGGTCTCGTCCGCCTGCGCTCCCGCGACGGCGCCCCGAGGCACGAGGATCTCCAGACGCTCGAACACCGCGTCGGGCAGGTCCAGATCGGCGGCGGCCGCGTTGGCCCGCACGTTGGCGACGCGGCGCGTGCCCGGGATCGGGAAGGCACCCCGGCGCAGCAGCCAGGCCAGCGCGAGCTGGGCGGACGTCACGCCGTACTGGTCGGCCAGGGTCGCGACCGCGTCGGCGAGGGACACGTTGCGGCCGAGGTTGCCGCCCTGGAAACGCGGATTGCCGCGCCGCCAGTCGGCGCCGCCGAAGTCGGCGGCCGAGCGGACCGCGCCGCCGATCAGCCCGCGCCCCAGCGGGCTGTAGGCGACGAAGCCGACGCCCAGCTCGGCGCAGACCGCCAGGATCTCGTCCTCCGGATCCCGGCTGAACAGCGAGTACTCGGTCTGCACGGCGGTGATCGGGTGCACCGCGTGCGCGCGGCGCAGCGTGCGCGCCGACACCTCCGACAGGCCGATGTGCCCGATCTTCCCGGCCGCGACCTGCTCGGCCAGCGCGCCCACGGTGTCCTCGATCGGCGTCGTGGGGTCCAGCCGGTGCAGGTAGTACAGGTCGACGTGGTCGGTGCCGAGCCGGGTCAGGCTCGCCTCCAGGGCCGTGCGGACGTGGCCGGGACGGCCCAGGCCGCGCACCAGGACGCCCCGCTCGTCCTGGTTCCCGCCGAACTTGGTGGCGAGCACGATCTCGTCACGGCGGCCGGCGAGCACCCGTCCGATGAGGCGCTCGCTGTGCCCGTCGCCGTAGATGTCGGCGGTGTCGATGAACGTGACGCCCGCGTCCACGGCGGCGGCCAGCGTCGCGGCGGCCTGGTCCTCGGTCACGTCCGCGTAGATGCCCGGGGCCAGCGTCATGGCCCCGAAGCCGATGACCGACACCTTCGGGCCTCGTTCTCCCAGGGTGCGATAGCGCACGCCGGATTCACCTCTCTCTGCGTCGTCCGGTGTCTCCAGCCTCGCCGCCGCGCGTCCGGCCGGCCAGTGTCCACCGGAGACCAGTACCGGCAGGACTAGCCTGGACGGATGCCGACGCGTGAGATGGCCGAGTTCCTGCGCTCGCGGCGTGACCGGATCCGCCCGGAGACCGTGGGCCTGCCCGCCGGCGGCCGCAGGAGGGCGCCCGGACTGCGCCGCGCCGAGGTCGCCCAGCTGGCGGGCATCAGCCCGGACTACTACATGCGCCTGGAACAGGGCCGGTCGGTGCGTCCCTCGCCGTCGGTGCTGGACGCGCTGGCGCGGGCGCTGCTGCTGAATCCCGACGAACGCGACCACCTCTACCGGCTGGCGAGGTCCGAGCCCGCCCCGCTGCGCCGGCACGAGGACGAACGGGTCGACCCGGGCGTCCTGCGGCTGCTGGAGCGGCTCGACCGCGTCCCGGCGTACGTGCTCAACGGACGTCTCGACGTGCTGGCCTGGAACGCCATGTCCGCCGCGCTGGTCACCGACTTCGCGGCGATGCCCCGGCGCAACCTGATCTGGTTCGCGTTCTGCGACCCGCGGGCCCGCTCGTTCTACGTCGAGTGGGAGCTGATGGCGCGGCACGGCATCGCCCAGTTGCGCGCCGCGACGGGCCTGGACCCCGGCAACGCCGCCACCCGCGCCCTCGTCGAGGAGCTGACCGAGCGCAGCCCTGAGTTCCGCCGCTGGTGGGACCGGCAGGACGTGAAGGGACCGAGCATCGGACGCAAGGAGTTCCAGCATCCGCAGCTCGGACGGCTGTCCCTGGACTACGTCGGCATGCTGCTGCCGGGCACCGTCGACCAGCAACTCGTCACCTACACCGCCGCGGCGGGCAGCCCGTCCGAGGCCGCGCTGGACGAGCTGGCCGAGCGGGTCGCGACGCGCTGAGGCCCGTCAGCCGGCGACCTTGACGTCGGTGTGCTCGGCGGGCCAGCCCGCCACGGGCAGCACCCAGCGGTCGGCGTGCACCAGGCGGGCGGGCAGGCCGACCGCGGTCAGCCAGCGGGCGGCGTCCACGCCGCGGGCGAGCGCGGCGGCTGCGGCGGCGTTCGCGTCCACGCAGGTGGCGGCGGCGACGGACACGGTGCGCCACGGGCGGCGCCGCGCGGGCCCGCCGATGTGCGCGACGGTGACGCCGTTCGGCAGGGTCCGGGTGGGCGTCGCCGGCGGACCGCAGGTCGACAGCCCGCCGCCGACGACGGTGACGTCCTGCCCCGGCGACGCGGCGCCCGGCCGGTCGGGCACCCGAACCTGCCAGCCGCCGTCCGGGGCGGGCCCCGCCATGGCGATGTCGTCCCCGAGGGCGACCAGCACTCCCGCGCCGGTCGCGGCGGCGGCCCGGGCGGCGCGGTCGGCGGCGAACGCCCTGGCGACACCGTCCAGGTCCAGCGTGACGCCGCCGGGCATCCGGACCGTGTGAGCCTGCCGGTCGACGCGGACGGCACGCCAGCCGCCCGTGCGGGTCGGGTCCACCAGGCCGCCGGTCAGCTCGGCCACGCGCCGCGCCGCCAGCAGGATCTCCAGGAACATCGACGTGACGTGCACCGTCCTGCCGCGCGCGTCGTTCACCCTGGCCAGCTCGGAGCCGGGCCGGTGGGGGCCGCACGCGGCGTCGACCGCGTCCAGCACCCGCAGCGCCGCCTCCCGCGCGGGCACCAGCAGGCTCGGCTCACCGACGACCAACGTGACCGATCCGTCCCCGTCACTCCATTTCCGCGGCATAACGCCCCCTTTTTGTCGTCCCCCGGTCGCCATCCTCATACAGGATCGCCACCGGTCATGAAAGGGCGCTTAATGCCGGCCTCAGCCGACCTGAGAAAACCGACCGCGACATCTCCCCCGCCGAAACGCGGCAACGCCGCGGCCGCCACACGACTGGCGGACGTCGAGCACCGACGAACTGATCAACGTCTTCGGCCCCATGTTCCGGAGCCGGCTGGACATCCTGTCCGGCTCGGATCCGGTGCTGCTGCCGTTCGCGAACCGGGGCGGCAAGCTGCTGATGTGGCACGGGCTCGCCGACGGGGCGTTCCCCGCCGACCAGTCCGTGCACTACTACAAGGAGGTCGAACAGGTCCGGCGAGCGGACGGCCGACTTCTTCCGGCTGTTCCTGGCGCCGGGTGTCGACCACTGCGGCGGAGGCACCGGCCCGGGGCCCACGGACCCGTTCGGCGCCCTGGTCGCGTGGGTCGAGCGCGGCATCGCGCCGCGGACGCTGCCCGCCGCGCGCACCGACGGCGCCGGTGCGGTGGTCCGCGAGCGGGCACTGTGCCCGTACCCGCAGGTGCAGGTCTACCAGGGCGGCGATCCGGACCGTCCGCAGAGCTTCCGCTGCGGCGACTCATTCCCCAAGGCCCCAGGTCAAGGCACGTGACCGGCAGTATGGCCTGCACGGCTCCCATGCGGCCGACCACCGCCGTGACCGTCAAGGAACCCGCGCGGTGTCAGCCGTACCCGCACCGGCGGTCGCGAGCACGAACGCACATTGCCTCTCGCGCTCTCCGCGGCTTTGCCCGTCCTCATCGGCAGCACTTATCACGGGCAAAGAGCCGACGAAGAAGCATACGCGCGGACAACCGGCGGCGGCATACACGGCGCCGCCGGTGCCGCCGGTCGACCGGAATTCGCACTGGGTGACGACATTCACGCTGACGCACTTATCTAGCCGTAAGATGAATCAGGTCTTCTGCACTGCAACGTGCCTTTCGATGCTGATTCACGGCGCGCCACGCCGGATGGATTACGGTTCATCCGGCCTAGCGGCGCCCCCGGTGCGGGCGCCACGGAGCCGGAAGCCGACCGCAACGCGCAAGATCGACAAGACCCGGCTCTGCTAGGCGCGGATGGCCGACGCACCTATCGCGACCTGCATCTCCGTTCCTGATCAGCGGTTCAGTTCATGCACGCCGCCCGACAAGATCATCGCCGACAGCGTGCCTGGAGACATCCCCTGGCTCCTGCGGGTCCGCCTCCTGAGCACGGCCGCTTCCCGCCTCCAAGACGGGACGGGAGTGGGGCCGGTCAGTGTAGGAGGGTGCCCAGGCGGGTGGCGGTGTCGACTACCAGGCGGCCCACGGCGTCCTCGTCGGGGGCCTCGAACAGGGACAGGCCGATGCTGGTCTGCGGGTTGGCGCCGGGGACGACGGCGGAGATCCCGATGATGGACGCGGCGATCTCGCCGTAGGAGACGGCGAAGCCGCGGCGGCGGGCCAGGGCGACCTCCTCGCGTTCGCCGGGGACGGGCGGACGCGCGGCCAGGATCGCCAGCCCGGCCGAGCCGCGGTCGATCGGGTCGACCTGGCCGGGCCGGAACGCGACGTGCATCCGGGCACGGCGCGGTTCCACGATCATCAGCATCCGCACCCGGTCGTCGCTCTCCCGCACGACCAGGTGGGCGGTCGCGCCGGTGGCGTCGGTCAGCTCCTCCAGCACGGGGCGGGCGAGGGTGCGCAGGTCCTGCTCGACCGGCTCGGCCAGGCGGACCAGGCCGGCGCCGAGCGAGATGCGCTTGAACCGGTCGCGGCGGCACAGGTGGTGGGCCTCCAGGGTCCGGACGAGCCGGTGCGCCACGGTGCGGTGGACGCCGACGGCCTCGGCGATCTCGGTGAGGGTCAGCCCGCGGGGATGGTCGGCGAGCAGTTCCAGGATCTGCAGCCCGTTGTGCAGCGTCTTGGACATCCCGGAATCGACCGCTGACATGGCACTCCTCTTGACGGCTGTGAAGGGGGTCACTTACCGTGTCCGCACATCGCACAACGCGTGCGATAATCGCACACATTACCGGACGGGGCGCCGCGACACCAGGGGCGGCCGGGAGGGTCAGGGTATGTCGCCGGATGACATCGCCACCGACACGCTGCTGGGCATCCAGCGGCTGTACGGGGCGCAGAGCCATCTGATCGACGAGGGCAGGGCGGCGGAGTGGGCGGCGACGTTCACCGCCGACGGCGAGTTCCGCTCGCCGTCCTATCCGGAGCCGGCGGCCGGCGCGCGGGAGCTGACGGCCTTCGCCGAACGCTTCCACGCCTCCGCCCGCGCCGCGGGACTGGTGACCCGCCATGTCCTCACGAACCTGTGGGTCGAGTCGGCCGACGACCACCGCGCCAGGGTCCGCGCCTACCTGCAGATCGTCAGCACCCCGGCGGGCGGCCCGTCCCGGCTGGAGCGGATGACCGTCGTCACCGACGACCTGGTGCGGCACGGCGGCCGATGGCTGGTCCGGCGCCGCACCGTCCACCGCGACGATGCCCCTAGCGAAGACGCGGGCGGCGCACCGCGCGGTGGTCCCGGCCGGCGACAGCACGACGAGCACGAGCACGAGGAGAACGCATGACCGAGCCGGTAGGCCGGGTCCAGACCGCCCCGATGACCGCGCGGTACCCCGAGTTCCCGGGCAAGGTGGCCGTGATCACCGGCGCCGCCCGCGGGATGGGGGCGCGGTTCGCCGCCGGGCTCGCGGCGCGCGGGGTGCACGTCGTCGGCGCCGACATCGACGAGGCGGCGATGGCGGCGACCGCCGAGCTGATCGGCAAGGAGATCGCCGGGGAGCCGGAGCCCGGCCGGGTCGTCGCCGCGCGGATCGACGTGACCAGGCCCGAGGACCACGAGACCGTGGCCCGGCTGGCCGTGGAACGTTTCGGCCGCCTGGACTTCTGGGTCAACAACGCGGGCGTCTTCCCGTACGCGGTGGCCGAGGAGATCCCGTCCGAGCAGATCGGCGCGACGCTGTCGGTCAACGTCGAGGGCGTCCTGTACGGCGCGCAGGCCGCGGCGCGGCACATGTCCCCCGGCGGCGCGATCGTCAACATGTCGTCGGTGTCGGCGGTGCGGGTGCGGCGGGGCCGCGCCGCGTACTGCGCGTCCAAGGCGGCGGTGGCGCACCTGACCGAGTCCCTGGCCGTGGAGTTCGGCGACAAGGGCATCCGTGTCAACGCGATCGCGCCGGGCTACATCGACACCGACATGACCCGCTGGGTGAAGGAGGACCCGGCCGCGCTGCGGCACGCGCTGGACTCGGTGCCGCTGCACCGGCTGGGCTCCCCCGAGGAGGTCGTCGGGCCGCTGCTGTTCCTGCTGTCCGACAGCGCCCGCTACGTGACCGGCCACAGCCTCGCGGTGGACGGCGGCTCCCGCCATGTCTGACGCGGCGTCCACCGAGACCGTGCGCTACCCGGCGGTCGTGCTGGTCACCGGCGCGGCGGGCGGCATGGGCGCCGGGCACGCCCGGGCGCTGGCGGCGCGGGGCGTGCACGTGTGCGTCGCCGACGTGGCCGACACCGCTCCGGTCGTCGCGCGGATCCGCGCGGAGGGCGGTTCGGCGAGCGGCCACACGCTGGACGTCTCCGACCCCGGCGCGTGGGCGCGGGTCGTGGCGGAGATCCGCGACGCGCGCGGCGAGCTGGGCGGCCTGGTCAACAACGCCGGGATCTCACGGCGGCTGGAGTTCCTCGACACCTCCGACGAGGTGTGGGAGCGGGTCATGCGGGTCAACCTGTTCGGCCCGTTCTACGGGATGAAGGCCGTGGCGGGGCTGATGCGCGACTCGGGCGGGGGCTCGATCGTCAACATCTCGTCCATCGCCGGGCAGATCGGCTACTTCTCACCCGCGTACTCCTCCAGCAAATGGGGCCTGACCGGGCTGTCGAAGTCGGCGGCCGGAGCCTTCGCCACGTGGGGCATCCGCGTGAACTCCGTCCACCCGGGGCTGGTCGACACGCCGCTGCTGGACGGCGCGGACGCGTTCGTCGCCTCCGCCGTCGCCAGCGTCCCCGCGGGGCGGACGGCCCGTCCCGAGGAGGTCACCGACGTCGTGCTGCACCTGCTGTCGGACCGTTCCACCTACCTGACCGGCAGCGAGGTCACGGTGGACGGCGGCCTGACGTCCAACGGCCTCTACCACCGCATCGTCGCCGAGTCGGGAGGTGCCCGGGCATGAACTGGGATGTGATCGTCATCGGGGGCGGCGGCGCGGGGCTCGCCGCGGCGGCCTCGGCCGCCGAGAGCGGCGCGTCGGTGCTGCTGCTGGAGTCCGAGCTGGAACTCGGCGGCTCCACGCAGCTGTCGGCCGGGATGTTCACCGCCGCGGGGACCAGCGTGCAGGCCGCGCTCGGCGTCGACGACTCGCCCGAGCGCTTCTTCCAGCACTACATGGACCTCAACCAGTGGATGCTGAAGCCGGGGCTGGTCAGGGCGTTCTGCGAGCAGGCCGGGCCGACGCTGGAATGGCTGCTCGGGCTGGGCGTGGAGATCCCGGCCGTCGTGTCGCACAACGCGCACATGCCGGGGCTGTGCCAGGCCGGGGTCGAGGACGTCTGGCGCGGGCACGTCCCCAAGGACCAGGGGCTCGGGCTCGTCCAGGTGCTGGCCAGGGCGTGCCGGACGGGCGGCGTCGAGATCGTTCTCGGCACGCGCGTGGACCGGCTGCTGCACGAGGACGGCCGGGTCGTCGGAGCGGTGGCCGACGACGTGGAGGTGCGGGCGGGCGCGGTGGTGGTGGCCAGCGGCGGTTTCGCGCGCGACCCCGAGCTGCTGGACCGCTACTACCCGTCCGCCGGACGCGCCGGCGACGCGCTGTTCGTGGTGGCGGCGCCCGGCAGCCGCGGCGACCACCTGCGGTTCGGCGAGCAGGTCGGCGCGGCGGTGACCGGCCACGAGTGGGGGCTGATGCTGCCGACCGCCTACTTCCAGCGGCTGCACCACTGGCAGTCCGGCTTCCCGCCGCGCTCGCGGGTGTACGTCAACGGGCACGGCCGCCGGTTCATGGACGAGGACGCCTCCTACGCCGTCTCGGGCGGGATCATCGAGGCCCAGGACGGCCCGGTGTGGGCGATCTTCGACGAGCGGGCCCGGCGCGGCCTGCCGCCCGGGTACGCGCACTGGACGCCGGAGCACGTGCTGGCCGAGGCGGAGGCGGACCGCACCGCGCGCGCCGCCACCCTGCCGGAGCTGGCCGAGACGATCGGCGTCCCGGCCGACGCCCTGGTCGCGACCGTCGAGCGGTGGAACGCCCAGCTCCCCCACGGCCGCGACGACGACTTCCTGCGGCACCGCACGCTGGCGGCCAAGGGCGCCGACGGCCCGCTCGACCCGATCGGCGAGCCGCCGTTCTACGCCGTCCGCACGCTGCCCGCCGAGCTGGTGTGCACCCACGCGGGCCTGGAGATCAACGCGTCCGCCCAGGTCCTGGACGCCCGCGGCGACGTCGTCCCCGGCCTGTACGCGGCGGGCGAGGCGGGCGCGGGCGTGCTGGGACCGCGCTACGTCGGCGGTGGCAACGCCGTCGCCAACGCGCTGACGATGGGCCGCATCGCGGGCCTCGACGCCGCCCGGACCGCCGGAGCGTCCGCCGCCGCGTAGCACCGCTCCCCGCTTCCACCGCCGCCCGCCCGGGCGGATCCGACACGGGCTCCCACCCCGAGAGTTCGAGGAGAACGAACCATGGCCCATCCGACCACCGCCCCCGCCGACGCCGACATCGGCGCGCGCACCGTCCGCCGGGTGTCGGCGCGCATCCTGCCGATCGTCGGGCTGCTGTACGTGTTCAACTACATGGACCGTGCCAACATCAGCTACGCCCAGCTCGGCATGGAGCACGAGCTGGCCATCACGGCGGCCGTCTTCGGCACCGCGGCGGCGATCTTCTTCCTGGCGTACGTGGTGTTCGAGATCCCCAGCAACATGATCATGAAGCGGGTCGGCGCCCGGCTGTGGCTGGCCCGCATCGCGATCAGCTGGGGCCTGGTCACCGTCGTGACCGGGTTCGTGCACGACGTCACCCAGCTCTACATCGCCAGGATCCTGCTGGGCGTCGCCGAGGCGGGACTGTTCCCGGGCCTGCTGCTCTACATGACGCTGTGGTTCCGCTCCGGGGAGCGGGGCCGGGCGATCGCCGCGCTCGCCCTGGCCCAGCCGATCGCGATGATCCTCGGCAGCCTCACCGGCGGCCTGATCCTGGACCACGTCCACTGGTTCGACATGAGCAGCTGGCGCTGGGTGTTCATCCTGCAGGGCCTGCCCGCGGTGGTCCTGGGCGTGATCGTGCTGTTCTACCTGCCGGACGTGCCGTCCCGCGCCCGCTTCCTCAGCCCCGCCGAGAAGAAGTGGCTGGACGACGAGATCGCCAAGGAGTACGTCCCCGAGGGCAAGACCGGGCCGCTGGAGGAGCTGCGCGTCGTCCGCGACCCGAAGGTGCTCTACCTGGCGGTGGCCAACTTCTTCGCCGCCTGCGGGCTGTACGGGTTCACCTTCTTCCTGCCGCAGATCGTCAAGCAGATGGACCCGTCGTACTCGGCGACCAACATCGGCTTCCTCGGCGCGATCCCGTTCCTGGTCGGCGCCGTCGGCATGCTGCTGGTGGCGCGCAACTCCGACCGGACGGGGGAACGGCGCGGGCACGTCATCGCGCTGATGCTGCTGGCCGCGCTGGGCCTGTTCGGGACGATCCAGTTCCGGCACTCCCCGGTGCTCGCCCTGACCTGCCTGTCGATGGTCGCGATCGGGGTGCTCGGCTACATGGCGCCGTACTGGGCGATGGCGGCCCGGCTGCTGTCCCGCGAGCACACCGCGGTCGGGCTCGCGGCCATCAACTCCATCGCGGCGCTCGGCGGGTTCTTCGGCCCGTACGTGATCGGCAAGAACGCCACCACGGACAACGTCACGATCGGCCTCTACTTCCCGATCGCCTGCCTGCTGATCTGCGCCGTCATGCTGACGTTCCTGCGCGTCCCCCGAACGGCCTCCGGGGGCCGGCCGGTGAACGAGCGAACGTGACCGCCGCCCCGCCCCGGCCCCGCAGCCCATAACCGCACCCATCCAGCGACAGGGCGTCGTCGCCCGCACCGACCAGGCGCGAGCGACGACGCCCTCCGCACTTGCCGCCCATCCCGAGCAACGCGCACCGCTGACGGCGTCCCGGCAATGCCGGCTCTCGCCTGACCGTGGACGGGGCTCGATGCGCCCGGGCCCGAATGGCGATCGCATGTGTAGAACTCGCCCTTCGGGTAGGGGTAAAGCCAGACCCCAAGGAAGGAAAAGGACAGATGCGACGCATCAGTGCCGCACTTCAGGCCATCATCGCCACGGTCATCAACGTCATCACGCTGCCGTTCAGGGTCATCGCGCGGCTGCTGACGCCCTCGCGGGGGCGTCCGGCCTCGGTGGGCCGCCGGAGCACCCGGCGGAGGGCGGCCTGACGTCCCGGCCCGCGTTCGCCGCGCGGGCCGCACGCGACGCGACACAGCCTGACATGTCCCGGCCGGTGATCGGCCGAGAACCCGCCAGTGGCCGGGGGCACCCGCGAAGCCCCCGGCCACTGGTCTGCGGTGACCCCCGACGCCCCGCCGTCGCGCTGCAATGGGACCGGGCAGACTTGAGGTCATGACAGACAGGCTCGAATGTCCTGACTGCGGGGGAACGGGTGAGGCGCGTATCGGTGCACTGGTGATGCAGTGCGAGTTCTGCTGCGGGGCCGGATATGTCGGGGACGACAATGAGCCTGCGGAGGAGCATCCGCCGGGGGCCGCCGTCGCCTGTCTGGGGACAGGTAGGGGCGGATGCTCTGCCGGGGTGCCCGTTCTGTTTGGGACGGGGCGTGGTGATCAGTTTGGGGTCCGAACGACCGGCGAGAGTGATGGCCGAAGTGCCCTGTGCGGCGTGTTCTGGTAAGGGACGGGACACGTCGTGAGCGGGGCGGAGTAGCCGGCCTGCGTTGGGCTCGAATCCGGGCGCGTGGCGCGAGTATCGGGCCCGCGACGTCTACGTGGGACGCAGCCGCGCCTGACCCTGGTCCCCGCCGTTTCCGTGATGTTCGCCCTGCCGGTGTCGGACGGCGACCGCCGCGTCGGGCGCGGTGGACACCCTCTCCGCCGTGAAGGTCGCCATCGTGACGGAGTCGTTCCCGCCCCGGGTCGACGGGGTGGCCAACTCGGTCGTCCGTGTCGTCGAGCAGCTCACCGCCCGCGGCCATGATGTTCTCGTGATCGCGCCGGGCGGTCCCGGGGACGCCGTGGGGCTCGGGCCGAGCGGCCCCGGCGGGGTGCCGGTCGAGCTGGTGCACGGCGTGTCCCTGCCGTTCTACCGGTCGTTCCACGTGGGGTTGCCCACCCGCCGCGTCACCGCCGCCTTGCGCGATTTCCGGCCCGACGTGGTCCATCTCGCCTCGCCGCTGGTGCTGGGCCTGTCCGGGCTGGCCGCCGCGCGCCGCCTCGGCATCCCGGCCGTCGCGGTGTTCCAGACCGACGTCGCCGGGTTCGCCCGCTGCTACGGGGTGCGCGGCGCCGATCCGCTCATCTGGTGGTGGCTGCGCCGCCTGCACCGCCGGGCGGACCGTACGCTCGCGCCGTCCACTCCGGTGCTGGCCGAACTGGAGCGCCGTGGGGTGCCGCGGCTGGCGTTCTGGGGACGGGGCGTGGACCGGCGCCGTTTCCACCCCGGCCACCGGTCGCCGCAACTGCGCGCCCGGCTCGCCCCAGGCGGCGAGGTCGTCGTCGGGTACGTGGGACGCCTGGCGATGGAGAAACGTCCCGCTCTCCTGGCACGGATCGCCGACCTGCCCGGAATGAGACTGGTGGTCGTCGGGGACGGTCCCGAACGGGAACGCCTGGAGCGCCTGCTGCCCGACGCCACGTTCACCGGATTCCGCACCGGGACGGAACTGTCGGAGCTGGTCGCCTCCCTGGACGTGTTCGTCCACACCGGTGCGGACGAGACCTTCTGCCAGGCGATCCAGGAAGCGCTGGCGTCGGGTGTGCCGGTGGTGGCGCCCGCGTCGGGCGGTCCCGTCGATCTCGTCCGGCCCGGTGTCAACGGGCTCCTGTACGCACCCGGCGACGCGGGGCAGTTGCGCGCTTCGGTGTCCGCTCTGGTGGAGCACGCCACGTTGCGGCACTGGATGAGCGAGCGTGCCGTGGAGTCCGTGCGGGGTCGCGACTGGGAGTCGGTGTGCGACGAGCTGATCCGCCACTACCGCGAGATCGCGGGGATCGCCGCCCCCGACACGCCACCGGGCCGTCAGGACGCAAGGGCGCGGCAGACAGAGGACGCCGTGTGATGGGCGAGGCCACGTTCCCCTTCGTCGTCTCGGTACACGACGCGGCGCCCGTGACGGCGGAGGCCGTCCAGCAATGGCTGGACGACCTGGACGAGCGCGGCGTGCCGTCCACCGTGCTCGTCATACCGGGCCCCTACGGCGGCGGCCCCGCCCTACCGGACGCGCCCGACCTGGTGCGGTTCCTGCACAAGGCGGCCGTGCACGGACACGAGCTGTCCCTGCACGGACTGGAACACCGGGACGTGCCCGGAGGGCCGCCTTGGCGTCGAACCGTGAACCGGGTGCTGGCCAGAGGCGCGGGCGAGTTCTGGTCCCTGTCAGAGGCACAGGCGCGTGCCCGGCTGCGTACGGGGCTGGACATCCTCACCGACGCCGACATCGGAGTGGTCGGGTTCACCCCGCCCGGTTGGCTGGCCTCCCCTGGCACACGGCGCGCACTGGCCGCCCTGGGGTTCACCTACTGGACGAGCCATCTGGGCGTGCACTGCCTCCCGGGCGGACCCTCACGGCGCATGCCCGCGCTGTCCCATCGCCCCGGCGGGGCGGGCGAGCAGGCAGGTGCGCGCCTGATGACGAGGGCCGCACGTGCCTTCGCCCGGGTACGCATGCCGTTCCGCATCGCCCTGCATCCAGCGGACCTGCCCAGGCCGGGCCTACGGGAGGCCGCACTCGACGCCATCGACACGGCACTCGCCGCAGGTGGCCGTGCCGTCACCTACGAGACGCTGGTGACCGCGTGAGGATCGTGCAACTGGCCAACCTCTACAGCCCGGTGTCCGGTGGCCTGCGCACGGCCGTCGACATGCTGGGGAGCGGGTACGTCGCGGCGGGGCACGAGCGTGCGCTCGTCGTCCCGGGCCGTACGTACACGCGGCGGGAGACGGAGGCGGGGCTGGTCGTCACGGTGCCGGGGCCGTCGGTCGCCCCCGGGTACCGGCTCGTCCTGGATCCGCGTCCGGTGCTGCGCGTGCTGGGCACCCTGCGCCCGGACGTCATCGAGGTGTCCGACAAGGCGACGCTCACCGTGGCGGCGCGGTGGGCGCGACGCAACGACGTCCGTACCGTGCTGTTCTCCCACGAACGCTTGGACGCGATCCTGCGCGCCCGTATCCCCGCCTGGTTCCCCTTGGAAACGCTGACGGACCGGTGGAACCGCCACCTGGCGACCGCGTTCGACGCCGTGGTGATCACCTCCGCGTACGCGGCGGCGGAGTTCGCCCGGGTGGGAGCGTCCCGCCTGCACCGCGTGCCGCTGGGCGTCGACCTGGAGACGTTCCGCCCTGCCGTGGCGACGCCCGGCGGCTCCCTACGGCTGGTGCATCTCGGCCGTCTCTCCAAGGAGAAACGACCGGACGTCTCGTTGCGGGCGTTGGCCGAGTTGCGGCGCCGGGGCGTCCACGTCCATCTCGACGTGGTGGGCAGCGGCCCGATGTACGCCGCGCTGCGTGAATACGCGACGCGCCGGGGGCTGCCTGTCACGTTCCATGGGCAGGTGCGGGGGCGAGCCGACGTCGCGCGCCTGCTTGCCCAGGCGGACGTGTCGCTCGCCCCCTGCCCAGTGGAATCCTTCGGGTTGGCCGTGCTGGAATCCCTTGCCTGCGGCACGTCCGTGGTGGCGGCCGACAGGGGCGCCGCGCACGAGCTGCTGGCCCCGGGCGCCGGTGTCACGGCCGCGTCCACGCCCGCCGCCTTCGCCGACGCCGTCCTGGAGCTGGCACGCCTGCCCGCCGACCAGCGTCGCAAGGCGGCCCGTGCCCGCGCCGAGTCCTACCCCTGGTCGGCCACCGTCACCGGCATGCTGGACGTCCTCACCGGCCCGTGGTGAAGCCCGGTCAGTCGGCCACGAACACGTCCCGGGCCGGTGCGAAACCGACGCCGCGCACGGTGTCGGCGCCGGGCCCCCGCCGCTCGCGCTGCCGGCGGATCACGTAGGTGCCCGGCGCGATGCCGCTGCCGCCGTGCTCGGGATGGATGAGATACACCGGGGCGGTCGCCCGCAACGCGCCGACGGCGAGCCGGTCACCGTCGGTGAGCTGGGTGGTCCACTGGCAGGTGCGGGGGTCGGCAACGAGCGTGTGCGGGTTGCCGCCCGCCACGCCGCGGACGATTTCCACCCCGGCCTCGGGCACCCACCGCCACTCGGCGGACGCCCGGATCGTCACCTGCGGCAGCATCGCCAGCGGAACGACGATCAGGTCCCCCTGGGCCTGCAGCCCGTCGATGACCGGGATCGTCACCTCCCGCTCCAGATGGTCGAGAACGTCCAGCCCGGTGCGCCGCGTCAGGTCGGCGAGGGTGGTGGCATGGGTCATGGCAGAGTTCATGCGGATCACTTCCTGAGGTGAGGGGTCGGGTTCAGGTGCGGCGGGCCAGCTGGGCGTACTGCGCCCCCGTCAGGCCGTAGGACCAGCCGGCCGCCGCGACCGGGTCGTCGATTCCGGCCGGGACGCTCAGCCCGTACCGGCGGCGGTGCCCGTCGCGTTCGACCGAGCCGTTGACGGCGAGCAGCACCCGCGTCGTCCCGCCGAGGCTCCAGGGCACGTCGTAGAGCTGGAGGTCGCAGCCCGGGTTGCCGGGGTCGGTGGTCTCGGCGACCAGGCGCAGCCCGGCCTGTTCGATGTAGGCGTCCCAGCCGATGTGCTCGATGGCGCTGCGGCGCACCTCGACGTTGTTCTCCCGGTGGATGCGCTCGACGGTCGGGTCGGTGATGACCCAGGACGGGACGAGCGTGCCGTGCCAGGAGTACACGCCCCATCCGTCGCGGAACCGCACGGCCGGGCCGTCCTCGCAGTGCAGCCGCCGCTGCCCGTGGAGACCTCCGGGCAGCGGCTCGGTGCGCACGGTGGCGGGCCGTTCGGACACCACGCACACGTCCTCGCCCGACCACCACCAGCCGCACGACCGCGCGACGGCGGCCCACACGTCGAGCTGCCGTTCCTGCTCGGCCCCCACGCGCAGCGCCCCCACGCGCAGCCGCGCGTCGACGTCGGCGATCCAGTGCGCGTCATGCTGCCCGTACCAGGTGCGCCCGGCGATGTCAGGGGCGTCCAGTTCGGTGCGCAACGGTGTCGCGAGCTGGTCCCGCAGGGTGTACCCGAGCGACTTCTCCACGACCTCGTCGAGCACGCGGGCCAGCGGCCACCCCGCCTCCAGGGCCTCCTGTGGCGTCATCGCCGCAGGAGTCCACCCCATGCCTGGGGCCCACATCAGCCTGTCGATCCGTCGCCCCAGGTGCCGGAGCGCGGACATCTCGGTGGCCAGCCGGGAGAAGAACGGCCAGTCCGCACCCCGCGAGGGCGCCGACACACCCTGCAGCCGCAGGGGCCGGCGCTGGTCGTCGGGTAGCCGGGCGAGGGCGGCACGCGGCGAGTCCACCCAGACGAAACGGGGCGGACGCTGGCCGGCCAGCCGGTACAGCTCGGTGATGGCCGCCTCGGCGGCGGCCCTGTCGGCCGGGTCCACGGACAGCCCGTGCCTCAGCCACTCGTCTCGGATCTCGATGGCCCGGCGCAACCGCTCGCTGGCGATCTTCGTTGCGCGCGGGGTGGTCCGGCCCGTCATAGGGCGGCGGCGGAGCCCGCCTTTCTTTCGATCATGCGCCCGATGGTGCCAGCGGGCCCCGGCGCCGCGCAAGACGTTTGGGCGTCAGTCACCCGTCCCGCAGACGACGTCGCGGCCGGGCAACCGGCCGGTGAGCAGGTAGTCGTTCACCTTCTCGTCGACGCAGCGGTCGCCGTAACCCGACTGGTAGGGCGCGTGGACGTTGGCCTTCAACGTGATCAGCCGCGAGCCGTTGAGCGCCTCGTGCAGGCTGACGGTGTCGCGATAGATCGTCCGGGTGTCGCCGGTGGCGCCGACGAGCAGCGCGGGGAGCTCGACCGCCACCTCGGTCAGCGGCTCGCGCGGGGCCCACGCCCAGAACGCGCAGGGGTTGGTGTTGGCGCCCAGCCCGCCGAACACGGGGTGGCGCTTGAGGTCCTTGCGGACGTCCCGCCAGTAGACCTGCGGGTCGCGCGGCGCCGCCGCGTCACCGCAGATGATCGCGCTCTGCGCGCTGCCGTACCGAGACTCGTCGCCTCTCAGCTGGAACACCAGGTCGTCCTTGAGCGCCCCGGTCGCCTCCACCGGGGTGCCGCCGGCGGCCTTCTTCAGCTGGACGACCGCGTCGGTGAACTCGGCGCGGTCCTCGTCCCGGTCCCTGTCGATCAGGTCGAACAGGGTGACCGGGACGATCGTGTCGTCCACCCCGGGCAGTCCCACGATCGGCAGCGGCCGTTCGGCCGCGGACTCGATGATCCGCCGCACGGCGCCGAGCACCTCGTCCTGGGTCGCGCCGAGGTGATAGGTGTCGTCGCGGCGCGCCGCCCAGTCCGCCCAGTCGCGCAGTGCCGCCTCGTTGGCGGGCTCGGTGCCGTGGATGAGGCGGGGGCTCCAGCGTTCCGGGTCCACGGCGCTGTCCAGGAGCACCCGGTCGAGGCGGCCGGGGAACATCGCGGCGTAGACGGCTCCCAGGTACGTGCCGTAGGACCCGCCGTTGTAGGAGACCTTCCGTTCGCCCAGGGCGCCGCGCACCACGTCCATGTCCCGGGCGATGTTGCGGGTGCTGATGTGCGGCAGCGTGTCCGGATGCGCGCGGGCGCACCGCCGCGCCAGATCCCGGGCGAACGCGACGCCCCGGTCGAACGAACGCCGGTCGAGCCCGGACGACCGGATCCACGTACTGGCCGGCCAGCCGCAGTCCACCGGCGCGCTGCGGCCGATCGACCGCGGGTCCATCCCCACCAGGTCGAACCGGGGCCCCGCCTCCTTCATCAGGTCCCGCATGTACGGCGGCATGTCGATCGCCGGTCCGGGCCCGCCCCCGTTGAGGATCATCGTGCCGATCCGGTGGCGGGGGTCGCTCGCCCGCAGCCGCGAGATCGCGATCTTGATGGTGCGTCCATCCGGCCGCGCGTAGTCCAGCGGCACGGTGACGTCCGCGCAGCGCGCCCCCGCCGCGTCCAGTTGCCTGCCCACCTCGTCGTCCGGGCCCAGCGTGCAGTTCTTCCAGTGCAGACGCTGCTGGTAGAAACGCCCGAGCCCGTCTTCGCCCGTGTCCGCGTCGGCGACACCGGCAGTCCCCGCCGCCAACACGGCGACGGCGACCGCGACGCACCTCCGCAAAAGGCGGCGCCCAATGTGATTCATGCGGCGAAGCTATTCACGCCCCGCCATTTCTGACATTGACGCCCCCACCCCTATTGATCCTCCGGTCATCCCCATGGACGGCTCTCGGCGGCGGGGCCCGGCTCCTCCGGCCACCCGGCCCGCCCCCTACCATCGGTGACGATGAAGACCATCGACAAGGTCGCCTGGATCCACCTCGACGACGGCAGGATCCTCGGAGCCCGCTCCCGCGGCAAGGACGTCTACTACCTTCCGGGCGGCAAACCCGAACCCGGCGAGTCCGCCCTCGACACCCTCGTCCGCGAGATCGACGAGGAACTCGCCGTCACCATCGACCCGGCCACCGCCCGCCACCTGGGCACCTTCGAAGCCCAGGCCCACGGCCGGACCGGCGACGTCACCGTCCGCATGACCTGCTACACAGCCGACCACCACGGCACCCTCACCCCCAGCGGCGAGATCGCCGAGATCGCCTGGCTCACCTACGCCGACCGCACCCGCGTGTCCCCCGTCAACCAGCTCATCTTCACCCACCTCCACCAAACCGGCGCCCTCCACTGACCCCGGCCTCGCTCCTTTCCGCGACGCGAGGATCGGCGGGTCGCGGTCCGCTGCCGGGGACGGGCGCCGCAACGTCACCGCGCGGGCGGAATCCCGGACACCACCACGACGGCCCGCTCATCCCCTCCAGGGCAGCTGAACGATACGGGCCCCTCACCGGCAGTTTCCCGCTTCGCCGTCCAGCAACAGCAGCCATCTCACGCCCTGCGGACGCGCCACTCGCCGGTCGCCGGGATCACAGCAGTTTCGTCCGTCCTGCCGTTCACGGCGTGGACATCGTCCCCGGAGACTCCAGATACCGCCGAATGTCGGCGGCGATCTCGTCACGCTGACTTTCGCTCAGGACCCGCCCTTCGGACTGGCTGAGCAACGCGAACACTTTCGGCCCCCGCAGCTCCGCCGCCAAGTCCCGCATGCGCGGGACGATGTGGAAATGGACGTGGGAGAAGCCCTCGGCCTCCGCGAACTGAGCGACATAGGTCTTGGCGCAGCCGGTCGCGGCGTGCAGAGCGCGAGACAACCGCACCTGCCACTGCCCCAGACCTGCGGCTTCGGCGTCGGTCAGCTCGGCGATGGCGGTCACGTGCCGGAGAGGGACCAGGACCAGCCAGCCGCGCAGACCGGTGCCGAACGCGTGGGCCACCCGCCAGTACTGATCGGACGCCAGGTGTTCCCGGGGCGGCAGTGAACCGAGGCGCGCATTCTCGTCACATATCAGGCATCCCGCAGATGTCGTCACGGTCCCCGATATTAGGTCGCACCCACCGGCTCAACCGAGAAAACCCGACACCGCTACTGATCAACTGACGAACCGCAAGAACGCCCCCTGGCAACGTTCGCATTCCTTGCCCGAAATCGCGGTATCGCTGCGCGAACAAGACGCCCGAGTGCTCACCTTGGCGCGGCGGCGGTCAGGCCGGCCAGCAGGCGCAGGGCGGCCTCGGACGGTGATCCCGGCTCGGCGTTGAAGACGGCCACCCGCTGCCCGTCGTCGTTCGGCAGCGTCATGAACTCGGCCGTCAGCATCATGCCGCCCACCAGCGGATGGTGGTAGGCACGCGGGCCGGTCTCGCAGTCGGCCACCGGGTGCGAGGACCACAGTTCCGCGAACTCCCTGCTCGCCATGCTCAGCTCGCCGACCAGTGCGGCCAGTTCCGGGGCGTCCGGATACCGGCCGGCGATCAGGCGCAGGTCGGCGACGGTGGAGCGGGCCTTCCGCGGCCAGTCGGCGTACAGCGCCCGCATGTGCGGGTCGAGGAAGAGCAGGCGCGCGATGTTGGGACGACCGGTGGGGTCGGCGGGCGCGTCGAAGTCCAGGTGCCCGGCCAACAGGGCGTGTGCCATCGGGTTCCACGCGAGCACGTCGGTGAAGCGTCCCAGGACCAGGGCCGGCACGTCTCCGAACGAGAGGATCATTCGGCGGACGCCCGGCCGCACCCGCTCGGGCGCGGCCGCGTGCCTGCGCGCATGCGTCCTGGGCCGGGCCAGCGTGTACAGGTGAGCGCGTTCGGCCTCGTCCAGCCGCAGGACCCGGGCGACCGCGTCGAGGACGGCGTCAGAGGCGTTCGGGCTCTGCCCCTGTTCGAGACGGGTGTAGTAGCCGGCGCTCACCCCGGCGAGCTGGGCCAGTTCCTCACGGCGCAGGCCGGGCACTCGACGACGCCCCCCGTACAGGGGAAGGCCGGCGTCCTCGGGCCGCACACGCGCCCGCCGCGACCGCAGAAACTCCCCCAGCTCCGCCTGAACGCGCATGCCGGCCATTGTCGTGCATGCTCACCCCGCCGTGCCTGCACCTGACAGGTGTAGGCACAGCAGAGGGATGGCCGGTCCCTGACACCTCCCGCACGCTGATCCCCGACGGACACGAGCGGAGGAACTTGCATGCGCGTTCTTGTGATCGGCACGACGGGCACCATCGGCCGCGCGGTCGGCGACCTGCTGGGCGGGCACCACGAGGTGGTGCCCGTCTCACGCCGCGGCCCCCTGCGCGCGGACCTGACAGACCCGGCGAGCATCGACGCGATGTTCGCCGAGACCGGCCGGGTGGACGCGGTGGTGTGCTGCGCCGCCAACGCGCCCATGGCGCGCCTGGACGACCCGGACTACTGGACCGGCCTGGACGGCAAGCTTCTCGGGCAGGTGAACCTGGTGCGGCAGGCGGTCCCCCATGTCCGCGACGGCGGATCGATCACCCTCACCAGCGGCCGGTTCGCCGAGCCGGTGCCGGGCACCTCGCTCGGCCACCTGGTGAACGCCGGCCTGGAGGCGTTCGTCCGCGCGGCGGCCACAGAGTTGCCACGCGGTCTGCGCCTGAACGTCGTCAGCCCAGGGTGGGTCCGGGAAACCCTCCAGAACCTGGACATGGATCCACAACAGGGCACTCCAGCGGCCGACGTGGCCCGCCTCTACGCCAGCGCAGTGGAAGGCGCCGCCCAGGGCCACATCTTCACCTGAGCCACAAGACTCGTCACGGCGCCGAGAAAGCCAATTCTGTTTCGTCCCGCATTGAGGTCCTGCCCGGAGGGACATATTGCGCCACTTACCCATCTACTCGACACGTCGGGCGTGATTCTGTGTGCTTTACCGGCTGAGCCTGGACGTTCTGCCTAATCCAGTGGGTGCCGGGGTGGTAGAACGCTCGGTTATGGGCGAGGAGCGGCTGCGGGAAATCGGGCGGGAACTGCGGTGGCGGCGGGCGGCCGCGGGGCTGACGGACGCCGAAATCGCATCGCAGGCCGGTGTGCCTGAACCGACGGTGTCGCGGGTGGAGACGGGTCGGCGGGTCTCCGACCCCGAGGCGGTGCTGCGGCTGTTCGCGGTGCTGGACATGGAGGCCGCGGAGGCCGGACGGCTGGCCGCCCTGGTGCAGGACGCCTATGCGGAGACGGCGCCTCGACGGATGGAGGCGGGCGTGTCCTTCCGGCCCGGCGCCGCGGTGGATCTGGGCGAGAGGGCGACGGCGGTGTGGGGGTTCGGGGCGTTCGTCGTTCCCGGGCCGCTGCGGACGGCGGAGTACGTGGCCCAGTCCGCGCTGCCCATCGGGGGCGGCGGGGTGGACTGGGCCGTGGTGTTGGCGGACGAAGGTCGGCGGTTCACGTTCGTGCTGGCCGAGGCAGCGCTGCGGACGCGGCCGGGCTCGGGGGCGAGCTTTGCGGGACAGCTGGCGCATCTGCTGGCGGTGGCGGAACGCCCCAATGTGCGGCTGGGCGTCGTGCCGGGCTCGGCGGATGGCTGGCCGCGGCTGCCGCTGCACGGCTTCACGGTGTTCGGCACCCTGGCCGTGACGGTGGAGACGTTCACACGCGAGCTGACCCTGACCGACGCGGCCGAGGTGCGCAGGTACGCGGAGATCTTCCGGGAGTACGAACGCGCCGCGCTGTTCGGCGACGAGGCCCGCCGGATGCTCGGACGGGCAGCCCGCGACAGTCCAGGAGACCACGGCGCGTGACTACCCGCCGGCCAGTTCATCCCCTCGACGGCTGAGGCGGTCAGGGCATCGGCATGCTGTCTTCGCCGACGCGTCCAGTGGTGACCTTCGTCCCGCTGACGACATGGACACGGTCGCCGATCACGGCGACGATCCGGTCGCCGGGCACCTCGAACATCGTCGCCGCATCGGGAGCGCTCGGCGGCAGCGGCACCTGACGCGTGATCGTCTTGGTGACCGTCGAGTACCACACCACGCGGTTCTGCCTGCCGTTGCGCACCAGCGCCACGATGTGCGTGCCGTCCTTGTCGAACGCGGCGCCGCACAGCATCCCGTCACCGATCCCCAGCGGGACCGGGCTGATCCGGCCCGTCGCCGTGTCCAGCGTCTGCAGGGTGCGCTCCAGGTAGTCGCCCATGGTCTCGAAGACCAGTTCCCGGCCGTTCGGCGCCCATCGCAAAGAGCCGGCCAGCGCACGGGGCGGAAGGCGCGTGACGCGTTGCTCGCCGGTGGCGGGGTCGACGACCATGATGACGCCCCTGGCGGAGGCGCCTCCGCATTCCTTGCCCGCGAACGCGATACGGCGCGTCCCCCGGGACACGGCCAGTTGGTCCGGCCCCTCCCCCATCTGCTGCCGCAGGGTGGCGCGGCGCAACTCGGTCAGCCCCTCCTTCGGTCGGCCGTCCGCTCCCAGGATCAGCCGGTAGAAGCGGACACTGCAGGCCTGCGGGTCGGCGGTGGTGAGGACGAACGTCCTGTTGTCCCCCGAGTCGGCGGAGTCACGGAAGCCCGACGACCCCCTGGGCGCGGGGAGCGTCGCGATCTGCTGGCCGGTGTCGGCCTTTCGCACCCTCACCCACTGACCGCCCGTCGGCCACGGCCCGTCGAGCACGTAGTCGATGCCCATGTAGGCGGCCAGGGAGAAGGCCGGGGACGCGCCGTCCCGCCGGTGCTGCGACCACGGCGCGACCAGGAGGACGACCGCGATGGTCGCGGCGGCCGCCACGGCCAAGCCGCCGAGCGGCACCGGACGCAGGCGGCGGCGCCGGGGCCGGGCGGGCAGCGGCTGCAGTGCCTCTGGGCGGACGGTGTCGGCGGCGTCGGCCAGGGCCGCCCGTAGCAGTTCGTCGGAGACTCTGGTCATCGTTCTTCCTCGTAACGGTCGCGGAGCGCGTCCAGGCCCCGGGAGATGGTCGACTTGACGGTGCCGGGCCGCACGCCCATGGCGGCGGCGATCTCCGCCTCGGAGAGGCCGAGGTAGTAGCGCAGGACGATCGCCTCCCGCTGCCGGGCGGGCAGCCGGGTGAGGGCTCGGAGCACGCGCCGGCGGTCATCGGCGAGCAGCGCGTCGTTCTCCGCCGACCACACCGGCTCCGGGGGCTGGAACAGCCGGTTCGTCAGGGCCCGGCGACGCAACAGCGTCCGGCAGGCGTTCAGCACGGCGGCCCGGGTGTACGCGAGCAGCTCTGGCGGCGCGGCGGGCAGCCCGTTCCCCCGGCCACGCCTCTCCTGACGCCGCTGCAGCCGGGCGTACACGTCCTGGACGACGTCCTCCGCACTGCCCAGATCCCCCACAAGCAGCACCGCGAGCCGTACCAGCGACACGTGATGAACCCGAAACAGCCTCGTCAGCACGTCATCGGCCGCGGCGGCGCCCGCGTCAGCCGCAGCGGCGCCCACGCCGGATCCCCCGGCCTCCTCAGCCTCCTCCAAGCCCACGTCTCCGTCAGGGCCCTCGGACGCTCCACCGCCGTCGCGGCTCGCACCGCCCACCGCCGCGGCCAGTCCACTGTGCAACCTCATGCCCTGAGAACCAACGAACCCGGAAAAGGTTGCTTCCGTTCCCAGACGCCCACGGGTGCCGTCCGCCGGAACGGACCGCCAATGCCCTCGCGGCCCTGTTGGCACGTGGGCCGCTCCCTGCGGGTGTCCGGCGTCACCGGAAAAGGTTGCTTCCGTTCCCGGACATCCACCGATGGCGTCCGCCGATGCCCTCGCGGCGCTGCGCCATGGCGCGCCCTGTGCAGGGGCAAGCCGCTCCCTGCGGGTGTCCGGCGTCATGTGCCAAACTGCCCCGATGGCTGGCTTCGACCCCAAAGCAGACCTTCACCGCTGCTTGCAGGACGCGCGCGAGGTCCTGTTGTGGAAGCTGGAGGAGCTGTCGGAGTACGACGTCCGCCGCCCCATGACTCCGACCGGCACCAACCTGCTGGGGCTGGTCAAGCATCTGGCGGGCGCCGAGGCGGCATATTTCGGCGCGACCTTCGGACGTCCCTTCGACGGGCCGCCACTGTGGATCGCCGGGGAAGCCGAGCCGAACGCGGACATGTGGGCGACCGCCGACGAGACGCGCGAGCAGATCGTCGACCTGTACCGACGGGCCTGGGCCCACTCGGACGCGACGATCGAGTCGCTGCCCCTGGACGCGGTCGGCCGCGTGCCCGGCGGAGACGGGCGTGAGCTGACACTCCACCGGATCCTCGTCCACATGATCGGCGAGACTCATCGCCATGCCGGGCACGCCGACGTCGTCCGGGAACTCATCGACGGGGCCGTGGGCCAGCGAGACGGAGGCGGCAACATGGCGCCAGGCGATTCAGCGTGGTGGCAGGACTACCGAAACCGCCTGGAGCGCGTCGCCAAGCAAGCCGACCGAGGCACGTAACCGACCACGCCCGGGCTGACGGTTGAGCAGGACACCAGCGCCAAGGAACAGGGCACCATCGACAGCGGGTGGAGACGTCAGTGGGGCTGGCAGCGGGTGTGGCGTTGGCGGCGGCGCTGCCGGAGCTTACAGGGCCACGATGCGTTCACGCTTCTGGCGGAGGGGCTCGGCAGGGACGAACACCCGCGCGCGGATGCCGAGCCGACGACAGGAGAAGGCGACGCCCTGACCGTGGTCGCCGACACCGGCGCAGACCACCCCGCGCCGCCGCTCGGATTCGGTCAGCGAGGGCATCAGGTTGAAGGCTCCCCGGACCTTGTACGAGCGGCAGATCTGCCTGTCCTCGCGTTCGAACGTCACCGAGACGTCCAGCAGATCGGCCAGTCTCTGGTTCTCCTCCAGCGTTGTGGGCAGAGCACCGGTTCCAGCCACCCGGCCGCCCTCCGAGAGCCGTCCGGTGTCAGCCGATACGGTCGTTGTCCGCTCATGTGATCTTTGCCGCGGGGAAGGTGCCGGTCGGTGGCCGCGCTCGCGCCCGGCAGGCCACCGCAGAGCGCGACGAGCTGGCCACGAAGGTCAACGAAATCGCGATCCACCGGTACCCCTCCTGCTCGACAAGCTGCCGGAACAACTCGTTGCGCAAATCCAGCAGAACGCCCTCGCCGGAGGCGGTGTAACAGTTTTCGCAGGTGGAGAAGCCCCACCTTGTACACGCTGGCCGGGCTGCCGGGTAGGGGCCCCCTCCGCTCCTACTAGGCGCTGTCGGGGGATCCCCGTCAGGGAATGCCGAGCAGGCGCAGGACGGCGGTGACGGTGGCGGCGGCCAGGACGTCCGCCAGGAACGGGACCT
Organism: Actinomadura sp. NPDC047616; assembly: GCF_040642915.1. Taxonomy (NCBI): domain Bacteria; kingdom Bacillati; phylum Actinomycetota; class Actinomycetes; order Streptosporangiales; family Thermomonosporaceae; genus Actinomadura; species Actinomadura sp. NPDC047616. The sequence continues at coordinate 114,212 of NZ_JBEYTB010000006.1, read as the reverse complement.
TGCACCAGGCCAGCACTCCGGCGGTCAGGACTCCGGCCGGCCGCGCGATTCCGGCCCAGCCGCCTTCCTCGGTGAGCGTGGTGGTGGCCACGAGGGCGGTGAGCAGAACGACGGCGGCGTACTGCATCACCTTCTCAGCAGCCGCGGGGAACACGAGCCGGCTGCGCAGAAGCGGGCCGACGAGCCGGAACGCGAACGTGCCCGCCGCAAGGAGCAGTGCAGCCGCGGTCAAGGAGCCAGGGTCGTTCACCGGGACGCCTTGCGGGGGACGGCGAGGAGCGTCAGCCCGGCCAGGGCGAGCAGGACGGGCAGCCCGGCGGGCAGGAAGGGTGTGGCGGCGAGGGCGATCGCGGCACCGGCGAGGGCCGCGCGGCGCGTGTCGCGGTCGCGGAGGGCCGGGAGCGTCAGGGCCAGCAGAACGGACGGGAACATCGCGTCCAGCCCCAACGCGCCGGTGTCGTCGATGACGGTGCCAGCGAGACCGCCGGCCAGCGCGCCCAACGGCCAGCAGACCAGAATGCCCAGGCCGCAGGCCCAGTAGGCGGCGCGTTTGCGGGCGATGTCGTCCTGGGCGAGCGCGAAGGCGACGGTCTCGTCGTTCATCAGGTGCACGCCGAGAAGCCGCCGCGCGCCGCGGCCGAGGACGTCGGGCAACACCAGTCCGAACGGCACATGACGGGCGTTGACCACCAGCCCCGCCACGACCGCCGCGACGGGACCGCCCCCGGCGGCGATGATTCCGATAAACAGGAACTCCGCGGAGGCGGCCAGCACCAGCAGGCCCGTCACCAGCGGCAACCACAACGGGAACCCCGAGGTGACGGCGATCGCGCCGTAGGACGCGCCGATGACCCCGACCGCCAGGCACACCAGCGCGATGTCCCGCAGGACCCCGCGATCCAGCGTTCGCCATACCGAATGCATGACCGACATAATGAACACCCGTCGACTGTTCGTCAAATCGAACGATGGTCCGCTACATTGAACGTGTGGCGGAGAAAGCATCGACCAAGGTCCCCATGGGATCCATCGCGGCCGCTCTACGACGTGAGCGGCGCAGGGCGGGCCTGTCCCTGACCGAGGTCGCCGTCCGGGCGGGCATCGCCAAATCCACCCTCTCCCAGCTGGAGTCGGGCAGCGGCAACCCGAGCCTGGAGACCATGTGGGCGCTGTCTGTGGCCCTGGAGGTGCCGTTCTCCCAGCTCCTGGACCCGCCGCGGCCACGCGTCCAGGTCGTCAGATCCGGGGAGGGCGTCGCGGTGGCCTCGGCGCGCGCCGACTACCGGGCCGTCCTGCTCGCACCGAGCCCGCCCGGCGCCCGCCGCGACATCTACCGCGTCGAGGCCGAGCCGGGCACGGCGCGCGCCTCCGACCCGCACAACCCCGGCGTGACGGAACACGTCCTCCTGGCCACCGGCCGCGCCCTGGTCGGCCTCGCCGACGACCCGGTCGAGCTAGGCCCCGGCGACTACATCTCCTATCCGGGCGACCTGCCGCACCTCTTCGAAGCCCTGGAACCGTCAACCCAGGCCCTACTCGTCTCCGAACACACCTGACAGTCCCGCGCCAGCGCCCCAGTCGCAGCAAGAGGCAAAGCTCAAGAAGGAGACAGCATCCGCGCAGTCCACTCTCAGCGGACCTGTCGAGACGCCTGGACGACCCTCCTGGCCGCGCTGAGCAACGCCGTCCGCGAGGAATCCTGCCCCACAACGTGGCGGCCCTGCTCCGCGTCTCCAAGCCTCGGAAACGGCAGGTGAAGCCCCGGAGCCTGCAGGAGGCCCGGAAGCGCCTCCTGATCGATGAGACTCGATGCACGCCACGTACGCCCCTGGCTGTAAGGCTGCGGCGTGGCGAGGCACCGGCCTTGCGGCGGCCCGCTGTAAGCCTGGAGCATCGCCTGGCAGCCCCAGCGGATCAACGGTCAGCTCCCGCACCACGAGACCAAGACGAAGGCATCCGCCCCGGCCCGGCTGCGCGAACGCCAGGGATGAGGAGGCGGCGGCCAGTGGACCTCCTCAGATGTGGTGTTGACCACTCCAGCCCGCCGAGCCGCAGAACTGCAATCGCATCCTCGTGACGGCTCGCGATGGGGAGGACGTACACCGCGTCCCCGTCCACGTCACGCAGAAGACCTACGCCTCCTTCCTGGTGGGGACGTCCACCCCTGCGTGGTGATGCGGTCATTCGGCACAGACAGCTCGCCATCACGATGAACATCTACAGCCGAGGTGAGTACGGCTGGCCACGCGCACGCTGGGCAAGCAGCTCGGATAGGAAGGCGCCGTAGCTGCACTTCGCCGTCGTACGGAGATCACGAAGGCCGGTTCCCCCCAGGGAGCGGCCTTCGGCAGTGGGGGGTTCTGTTCGGGGGGCGCCCCCCGATAGACATGACAAAGGACCAGATGGAAGCGGCCTTCAACCACGACCACACTGGTCCCAGGTCCGAAGTGGAGCAGAGGGGATTTGACCCCTGACCCCCTCGATGCGAACTACCGGCGATCATGGGCCTTCGCCGCTCTGCCGAGGTCGTGAAGTGTGCCGTTGGCAGATCACGTGAGCCGCCGTGTGGCGCCGTTGCTGTACTTTTCTGCTGTACAGCAGTCCCGCTTGACCTGCGACAGCACCCGAGCAATCCGAGAACAAGCCGACCCGGAGCGCAGGGCCGGCCACGGCCCGAGCACTGGAAGCGGCGCGTCAGCCGATCCCCCAGCCGCAACGGCGCCCAGCCACGTACAGCGATCGTAGCGGCCGAGGTTGTGACCATCTGATCCGTAGCAAGATCAGCAATGTCCACAGCCGTCCAAAGTCATCCCCTGACCTGGCCGTACTCCTCCCGCACGTCCACCACCGTCCAAGGTCATCCAGCACCGTTGTTAGCACTCGCGTTAGCACACCGACCGTCCCGGAGGGTGCGCCCGCGCGAACGGCGAGACGCTGTGACAGACAGTTTCGCGCGGGCGTGCCCTCCGGCCCGCGGGGGGCTGGGGGTCGCGAGACCCCCGCTTCGCGCACGCTCAACCAGCGTGTGAGCCTCCGTGCGGGTTCGGCGGGTTAAGAAGCCGCTTCGCTTCTCACTCAACTACGAGAGGAGAGTCACTAATTGCCTGATGCAAGAGGCTCGATAAAATCGAGGCCAGTGATGATCTCGATATTATTCCCGCTCTCCCGAAGTTTTTCCGTCTTCAGGTTGGCACTCTTGGTCATACCTGGTTTGAAGCGAGCAGGATCCTGATCGGCTAGGACCAAGATATCAGTAGCCTTCGCGGGCTCCCTCACTGGCTTTCCGCTGCAAGGCACAACAAAACAGCATCCATTTTCATCTGCCTATAGCTAACGATTCACTATAAGGGCAAGCAAAATCATGCCAGCCACAAGCCCGAATATAAATGCATAAAAGGTCGGTTTCCAGGCGACCACTACCTGTGCTGGCGGCGGCGTAACTACGCCCTCGATCCGATCGGCGTGGAGCCTGATGCTATCGACGGTATCTTCCAGTTGCCCCATCAGGCTATTCCGCCCCTGAGGTCGGCTCATACTATTGAGGGCGACAGAAACTGCTTCGAATCGCTCTAGTGCAGACTCCATTCGGGTGGCGATCCTATCAAGATTTCCCGCCTCACTTATTTTGGTTCCAGCTTGAAGAAGCGTGATAGCAACATCCTCATTTATGTTTCGACCTGCAGTCCAAAGGGCATGAGCAACGTCTTCGTTGATGTTTCGAGCAGCGACTTCAAGTGCATGAACGACGTCGGGCGATACCACCCCATCCTGCAAGGCTTTTCGCAAAAGCCTTGCAAGCGCTGGCGCTTCCTTTGACAGTTTCTCAAGTATCGCTTGCGTCGTCTTGTCAATAGCATTGATAGTGCCATAGTTGTCCCGGCCGATGAACGCCCCGGAGCCATGGTTATGCTGTTCAAAGCGAGACGGTTCGTCGCCTGAATGATCAGTCATTAGGGTTCCTTGGTGCTGCAATGCCACCGTAGTTGTCGCGACCAATAAAGGTGCCAGAACCATGATTGTGTTGCTGGCCGATGTTTGTTGTCTCTGTCGCTGTGGGCGTGGAATTTGCTACGGCCTCGATGTCGGCTTGGATCTCGGGATGCTCGGCCAGATAGGCGGCCAGGAGTAGACCCCACCGGGCTTTCACATCGGCCTCTGACACCGTTCCTCGGGCGAGGGCAACAGTGTCGTCCTCGACAGTGCGGAGTGAAGTAGATTGCTCTTCCTCGCTTCCCGCTCGGAAGATGCGCCCTACCCACGAACGCACGGCGTCTACCTGACCATTGAGCATGTAGGCAACCAGGTTTGCCGCCGCGCCAGTAATGATCGCCATCGTCGCTGGGTCTAGCACCTCAGACACGCTCCCCTCATGACCCGGAAACTCGTCGGCCCCAATAACCGATCGGGCTTCACTCTAAGGGCAGAGAAGGACGAGAATCAGTGATCACCGTGTCCGCAACATGCCAGTTTGCGGCCGCACCGCTTGGGGCAGGGCTTTGAGCCTTGCCGGTCGGCCGGGGCGGGACCGGCCCGGAGAGGCCGCATGCCCGGCCCGGACCGACCGGCGGCGGCCGCGTAGCGGGCGCCCTTGAAGACGTAGAGAAACTTCTCATCCGGCTACGTATGGCCTGGTTGGCGGCCTGGCGCCGTGTCTCGGGACTTGGTGGGCACTCCGGCAATGGTTGGCACTGGAGCCTGCGCGGTGGTGTGGGCGTGGGTGGTAGAACGCTCGGTTATGGGTGAGGAGCGGTTGCGGGAGATCGGCCGGGAGTTGCGGCGGCTGCGAACGGCGGCGGGGCTGTCGGGGGTTGGGCTGGCATCGCGGGCTGGTGTTCCTCAGCCGACGGTGTCTCGGGTGGAGACGGGGCGGCGGGTCTCTGATCCTGAGGTGGTGTTGCGGCTGTTTGCGGCGTTGGGCTTGGAGGCTGCGGAGGCTGAGCGGCTGGCTGCCTTGGTGCGGGACGCGTATGTGGAGACGGCGGCTCGGCGGGTGGATGCAGGGGTGTCCTTCCGGCCTGGGGCTGCGGTGGAGCTGGCGCGGGATGTGGCGGTGGTGCGGGCGTTTGGGGCGTTGGTCATGCCGGGGCCGTTGCGGACGGCGGAGTATGCGGCCGAGTCCGAGTTGCCTGCTGGGGATGGCGCGGTGGACTGGGCGGCGGTGTTGGGTGATGAGGGTCGGCGGTTTACGTTTGTGCTGGCTGAGGCGGTGTTGCGAACGTGGCCGGGGTCGGGGGCGTGTATGGCCGGCCAGTTCGCGCATGTGCTGGCGGTGGCGGAGCGGCCGAACGTGCGGTTGGGGGTTGTGCCGGGCTTGGCGGGTGGGTGGTCGCGGGTGCCGTTGCATGGCTTCACGGTGTTCGGGGATGCGGCGGTGACGGTGGAGACGTTCACGCGTGAGCTGACCTTGACTGATGCGGCCGAGGTGCGCCGGTATTCGGAGATCTTCGAGCGGTACGAGCGGGTAGCGGTGTTCGGGGATGAGGCGCGCGGTTTTGTGGAGCGGGCCGCGCGTGAGATTGCGGAGATCATCGAATCTATTCAGTGAACTCGTTGAATAGACCATGCGGTCTGGCATACGCTGCGTGTTCGCGTGCCGTATAGCCCCCTAGACGCATGGGCGGTGGTCGATGTGAGGCGTCTGTCTCGCCTGTTCGAGGGCCGACCGGAATCAATCAGCGAGGCTCGGGCATTCGCCTGGGCGTTCATGGTCGGCCGGGTCCCTGACGAGTTGGCCGACCAGGTGGCACTGGTCGTGAGCGAACTGTGCACCAACGCCGTGGAGCACACGGCCAGCGGAGAAGTGGGCGGCAAGTTCGTCCTGGAGTTGGAGGTGTTCCCCGAACACTTGCGAGTGAGCGTCGTCGACATGGGAGCGCCTTCGCTGCCGAAGCTGTCCCTCGAAGGTGCGGACCTGGAGGCGGTGAACGGCCGTGGGCTGTTCATCGTCGACGCCGTCTCGAAGGCATGGGGCTCGCAGGTGGTGAGAGTCGGGCGTCGGGTGTGGGCGGACGTCGCCGGGGCATCGGTGTGAGCGGGCCGCCGATTCCGCGTCGTCGGCGGCGCCTGCGTACTGTGAGCTCCTCGACCGGTCGTGAGCTTTTCGGCACGGTGTCTAGGGTCCTAGACTCGCTCGGAGGCACCGGAGGAGGCGTCATGCCAGGCGAGTTGGAGCGAATCGCGCAGATCAAGGACCCCTACGAGCTGCTGCGTGCCGCGACTGAGCGCCTGGCGGAGGCTCAGCAGGAAGTCACCGAGCTTGCCCGGCTGCGGCGGCGGCTGATCCAGGATCTGCATGCACAGGGCATGTCGTACGCGCAGATCGCACAGGCCGCCGGACTGAGCCGGGGGCGTATCCATCAGATCCGGCACACAGGGCCGGCGCCTGAGGGAGCGTTCCTCGGTTCGGGTGAGGTCATCGTGGTCACCCCGTTGCGCCCGGACCCGGCGAGTGACCGGACATATGTCGCGCTGGACGACCTGACGACGGGCAAGCGGCTGGAAGAGCTGGCCCGGACGTTCGATCTGTCGGTCAGCTATGACCATGTGACGCTTGACGGCGAGATCGACCTGAACCGGCCGGGGATGTTGGTGATCTGCGGTCCTCGGATGTCGCCTGCGATGCGGGACGCCTACGGCAAAGACCCTGTGATCGCCTGGGACCGCGACGAGAAAGGTTGGCTGCTGCGCGACACCCGCAGCGGGGCCGAGTACCGGTCGGGTCAGGAGGAGGATCCGCGGCGTCCGTACGACGTGGGGTATCTGGGCCGTCTGCCTCGGCCGGATGGCAAGGGCAGCATTCTGGCGATCGCGGGTATCCACCCGGAGGGCTCGCTAGGCGTGGTCCATCTGCTGACGACCGATATCGGCAGCCTGTGGGGGCAGGTGGGCGCTGACCGGTTCTCGGTCGTGATCGGTACTGAGTACGACCCGGACACCCATGAGCCCGTGCGGACGGAGTTGCTGACGCCGATCTATCGGCATGACGAGGACAGTTGACAGGAGGCCGTATGCGTGTGCTGCTCGCCAGCGAGCCAGGAAACCCGGAGCGGGACAACGAAGACTTCGCGGCGGCGGCACCGGGCCTTGTGAGCGTCGTGGACGGTGCGGGCGCTCCGGCCGGGCTCGCCTCGGGGTGTTCGCACTCGGTGTCCTGGTACGCGCACAACCTCGGCGGCCTGCTGGTGGGCACGGCTGTAGATCCGAGCGTCACCCTGGCTGAGGCGTTGGCGGTGAGCATCGAACGCGTCAACGCGCTGCATGGGGACGCGTGCGACCTTCGGCATCCTGGCTCTCCCTCGGCGACCGTGGCCCTGGCTCGGGCGCACGCCGACCGCCTTGAGTACCTGGTGCTGTCGGACTCGGTCCTCGTCCTCGACCAGGCCGACGGGGAGCCGGTGGTCATCTCTGATGATCGGTTGGGCGAGGTCTACCGGAAAGTGAACGATGCCGGGGAACGGCCGCCGCTGGGGACGCAGGAACACGCGGCCGACATGCGCAACCGGGTGGAACGGCTGGCCGCGTATCGCAACCAACCCGGCGGCTTCTGGGTCGCCAGCACCAAGCCTGAGGCGGCCGACGAGGCGCTTGTGGGGACGGTGCCGCTGGATGACCTGGACGCGGTCGCCGTGCTCAGTGACGGCGCCACTCGGCTTGTCGACCGCTTCGGCCTGATGAGCTGGCGTGACCTGCTGGCCGTTCTCCGCAAGGAGGGGCCGGCCGAGTTGATCGCCCGGACCCGTGAGGCGGAAGCCTCCGACCCGGACGGCGCACGCTGGCCACGAGGCAAGGCATCCGACGACGCCAGCGCCGTCTACTGGGCGCTTCGGGGATAGCACCGCGAATCTGTAAACCCCCCTAGACAGTCAGAGTGACGCCGGTTACCTTTGACTGTGCACCCCCCTAGACAGTCGGTCTGCAGGGCGGCCGACGGCACTGTCTAGGGGGATCGACAGTCGGAGGGCTTCATGCGGAACATCCCGGTAGACGTGTCGGCACTGACGTTCGTGTGCGTCTCCCCGCCGCGTCCCAAGCTGGTCAGCCAGGACACGGGTGAGGTGAAGGTGGACCGTAACGGCGTCACCGTGTTCACGGTGGGCCTGTCGGCGGCCGACGAGTCCGGGCGGGTCGAGCTGCTGAACGTGGCGGTGTCCGGCGATCCGGAGATCACGGTGGGTCAGGTGGTCCGGCCGGTCGGGCTGGTGGGGTTCCCGTGGGAGCAGCAGATCAACGGGCGGCTTCGGTGGGGCATCGCCTACCGCGCGGCTCAGATTGTCCCTGCCGCCCTGGCGGCCGTCCCCGCGACCGACGAGGCGGGCAACGCCCCGGCTGCGGTGGCCTGAGGTAGGCCGCGGTGAACGACACGCTGTTCATGGTGCTCGGGGCCTCGGCCGTTGCGGCGGCCGGGCTCTGGGCCTGGCGTCGCTGGCATCCCGCCTCGTTTTGGTACGGCGTCGGCTTCCCGATGCGCGCGGCGCTGGTCTATCTGACGTGGCGTCACGTCGCGTCGGGGTGCGGGCTGACCCGGCATCGACGGCGCTGGCGCTGGTCCCTGGACGCCGTCCCCGTCGTCGGCTCGGCCGCGCGTGGTGCTGCGACGGTGGTCGAGCAGAAGCGGCGCATGCGCCGAGTGGACGTCGAGCGGGCGCCTCGTCTGGGTGTGCTGCGGCCGACCCGGCTGGGGTGGCGGATGCGGGTCCGTCTGCATGACGGTCAGGTGCCGGCGGACTATGAGCGTGCGGCGGAGGGGATCGCGCACGCCTGGCGGGTGCACTCCGTGCGCGTGGTGGACGTGGGGCCGGGTGTGGTGACGCTGTGGGCCACCATGCGTGATCCTCTGACCGAGGTCACTGTCACCCCCGAGACCGGAGAGTTGTTGACGGTGCGGCCGGGCAAGCTGGAGAACGGCGCCGACTGGGTGATCGACTTCCGCACCGTCCCGCACTGGCTCATCGCGGGCGCCACGCAGTCGGGCAAGTCCAACCTGGCGAACGTGGTCATCAAGGGCCTCGCGCCGCAACCGTTGGCCCTGGTCGGCTTCGATCTCAAGGGCGGGGTGGAGTTCACGCCGTACGGGCCGCGGCTGTCGGCGCTGGCGACCACCCGCGCCGAATGTGTCGCGCTGCTGGGTGACCTGGTGGCCGAACTGGAGCGACGCATGGCGGTGTGCCGCGAGCACGGGGCGCGCAACGTGTGGGCGCTTCCCGAGCGTCTGCGGCCGGTGCCGGTCGTGCTGCTGGTGGACGAGGTGGCCGAACTGTTCCTGATGGCCGACAAGAGCGAAAAGGACGAGGTCGCCAAGACCGCGACGGCGTTGCTGCGGGTGGCACAGCTCGGCCGGGCCTTCGCCGTCCACCTGATCATCTGCGGTCAGCGCATCGGCTCCGACCTGGGCCCTGGTGTGACAGCGCTGCGCGCGCAGTTGTCCGGGCGGGTGTGCCATCGGGTGAACGATCCGGAGACGGCGACCATGACGCTCGGCGACATGGACCCGGCGGCGTTGGACGCGGCCCGAGCGATCCCGGCCGAAACTCCCGGCGTGTGCGTGACGGCCGGTCAGGACGGCTCATGGCACCGTGCCCGGTCGGTGTACGTGAGCGAGGCAGAAGCCGAACAGGCCGCACGTGATCACTCCCACCTGACTCCGGCGTGGGCCGAGGTGACCGGCTCCTCGGTCGCGGTGCTTCGCCCGGACGTGCCGGACGCGGCCTAACCGCCCGGCCCCTTTCTCTCCCCGTTGTGGCTCGGCGTGAGCCCTGATCACGCCAGGTCCCTACCCGATCCATGCCCGAACCCTGTGGAGGCTGCCCCGATGACCACGCGCCCGGTCGTCCTTCGTCCCCGGTCCATCCTGTCGGTTCGTCCTCGTCCGGCTGTCCGTCCTGGCTCGTCGTCCTCGTCCCGGCCGTTCTCCCGGTCGTCCTCCCGGTCGTCCGCCTCGTCCTGGGTGCCGGTGACGGTCGAGTGGGACGCCGTCCGGGGCCTGCACGTCGCGCGGTGCGCTCGGTGCGCCGACTGCTTCTCCTCGTCCCACGTCGACCTGGTGGAGGACTGGGCCGCGACGCATCGGTGTGACGCGGAACTTGCGGCGCTGCTGGCCGCTGTCTCCGGCGGGCGGGCGGCGTGAGTCGGCTGCTGGGTGCGGTGGCGGACTCGGGGCCGGTGGTGGTGCTCGCAGGCATCGCGGCGGCCGGGTCGTTCACCCACATCCGCGACACGGCCGTCGAGCACGGGCAAGGCGGGTGGATGGCCTGGGCGGTCGCGGTGTGCATCGATCTCACCTGCGTCATGGCCGCGCGTGAGCGGCAGCGGGACAAGCGCACCGGCCGCGCTACGGGGCGGCTGTCGTGGCCGACGCTGGTGCTGGTCGGCGGGATCCTGCTGAGCCTGGCGGCGAACCTGGCGCAGGCTGAACCGTCCGCCTGGGGGTGGATCACGGCTGCCATTCCGGCCGGTGCCTTCCTGGTGGCGGTGTCCATGCTGGAACGCCGCGCGGCCGGGGCCGACGCGCGGGCTCGGTCGGCGGCCCCGGCCGTCCTGTCCGCCCCGCCGTCCTTCGGCCGTCCGTCCTCCTCCGCGCCGTCCTCGTCCGGCGCGTCCTCGTCCGGCGCGTCCTCGTCCGGCGCGTCCTCGGAACCGTCCGCCCCGTCGTCCTCGGCGTCGCCGGTGGCGTCCCCGCCGTCCTTGGACTCGACGGGGGACGACGCTGCCCGTCCGGGGCTGGCGGTCGTCGACGCGCCTCGTCCCGATCGCGACGACGACCAGAGCGACGAGGACGGCGACCAGACCGCGCTACCCGTTCCCGCTGCCGACCGTTCCGGCGGGTCGTCGGCTGCGGCGGGGCCGCTGCTGGAGTTCGCCCGGCGGGTGGCGGCCGAACACCAGGCCACGCACGGGCGGCCGATCACCCGTGACGCGCTGCGCGCCCGGCTGGGCGTGTCCAACCAACTCGCCTCGGACCTGCTCCGCCAGATCCGCAACCACAACCACAACCAGAACGCCGCGTGACCCGCATGGAGGAAACCACCATGACCAACCCGACCAACCCGGGCCCGTCCCACCTGCAACCGTCCGTGCGGCAGCAGATCATCGATGGCCTGCGGGCGCTGGCCGATCTGCTGGAGGCCGACCCGGCGCTTCCGGTGGGCAGGCACGGATACGAGTTCCTGTCCTTCCCTCCGCCCGGCATGCACGACGCGGCGGCCATTGCCGTGGTCGACCAGGTGGCCGAGCGCCTCGGCGTCACCGTGGACGACGATCGGCCCTGGGGCGGCCACTACGAGGCATGCAAGAGCCTCGCCGCCGGATGGGTCACCTACCGCTTCGTGCACATCCCGGCCCGCGCGGCGGCCGAACACCAGGCGCGCAACAGCTACCGCGACAACATCACCGTCACCGACGACCAGGCCGACTGTGACCAGGCCGACCGTGACCAGGCCGACCGTGACGGCCGACGGGTGGCCTGATGCCCTCGGACGCGACCCGCGACGGTGACGACCGTGCGCCCCTGGTGCCGCCGGTGCAGCGGTGGCAGTGCTGCCACTGCGGCGGCACCGGCATGACCGGCGATGGCGACACCTGCCCCAACTGCGACGGCTCCGGCCACTGCTGACAGGAGAAACCCTGCCGTGTTCCTTCGCCGCTGCGCCTTCGTCGCCTGCTGGCTGGTCCTGGTGCTGTTCGTGATCCGCCACCCGCGCCAGGCCGCCGACGCAACCGGCGCCATCGCTCACGCCCTGGCCGTGCTCGCCGACGCGGTCGCCGGGGTCGTCTCGGCGCTCTGAACCCCCCGGCCGCCCCCGGCGTGGCCGCACAGCCGCCAAGCACACGCGCCACGTCGGGGGCCATCCCCTCATCCGGTCTACAACCGATAGGAGACGCGCTCCATCGTGCCCGACACTCCCGGTTCCGCGTGGCTGACTCCGCTGGCCGTCCGCGACATGGCGGCCAAGCTGGCCCGGCCCGACTTCCGCCGGTGGGCCGCCCGCACCCGAGCGACCGGCGGGTGTGCACAGCCGATCCACCTGCGGGGCTCGGTCGAGTACCGCGACGGCCTCACCGGTGACCTGCTGCATCGCTACAGCACCGCCCGTGAGCCGGGCGGGGTGCTGCGGGTGGCCTGCAAGACCCGCCGCGCCTCCCGCTGCCCGGCCTGCGCCGAGATCTACCGGGCCGACACCTACCAACTCGTCCGGGCGGGCCTGGCCGGCGGCAAAGGCGTCCCCGACACTGTGGCGCAGCATCCGGCCGCGTTCGTCACCCTGACCGCCCCCTCCTTCGGACCCGTGCACGCGCGACGAGAGACGCCCGGCGGGACGGTGGCGGCATGCCACCCTCGACGCGACGCCGGGCAATGCCCGCACGGACGGTCGCTGTCGTGCACTGTCCGGCATGCGGCCGATGATCCACGTCTGGGTGCACCGCTGTGCCCTGAGTGTTACGACTACACGGGCTCGGTGCTGTTCAACGCACTCGCGCCGGAACTGTGGCGGCGGTTCACGATGGCCCTGCGGCGAAGGATCGCCAAAGCCGCGGGGCTGACGCTGCGGGAACTGAGCGAGGCCGCGACCGTCTCCTTCGCCAAAGTGGCCGAATACCAGCGACGCGGCGTCGTGCACTTCCACGCCGTCGTCCGCCTCGACGGCCCCGACGGCCCGTCGACACCTCCGCCTGGCTGGGCCTCCTACGACCTGCTCGCCGATGCCGTCGACCAGGCCGCACACGCCGTCACCGTGACCACCCCTGCCGCGCCCGGCGTGCCTTCCCGGTCTCTGGCTTGGGGGGCGCAACTCGACGTCCGCCCCATCACGACCACGGGGGACCTGACGGATACGGCCGTGGCGGGCTACATCGCCAAGTACGCCACCAAGGCCGCCGAATGCACCGGCACCCTCGACCGGCGCATACGCGCCACCGATGACCTCGACGCACTACCGGTCTCGGCGCACGCCCGGCGGCTGATCGCCGAGTGCCTGCGGCTGGGGCGCATGGAAGAGATGGCAGAGCTTCGGCTTGCCGAGTGGGCGCACATGCTCGGCTTCCGCGGCCACTTCTCCACCAAATCCCGCCGCTACTCCACCACCCTCGGCGCACTGCGACAAGCACGCATCGACCACAACCAGCACCAACACGACATCACCACCGGACGCCTGCCGCTCACCGACGAGGACCAGGTCCTCGTCGTCTCCCACTGGCGCTACCTCGGCCAGGGCCTCACCCCCGGCGAAGCACTGCTCACCGCTGCCCTGACCGGCACACCCCTACCCCCGCTCAACCCGTTCGCCACAACGCACGAGGAGACCTGATTGCCCGAACTGGTCCTGACCGTCGACGAGGCAGCCGAACGGCTCCGTGTGAGCCGCTGGACGCTCTACAACCTCATCCGCTCCAACCAGCTCCGCACCGTCAAGATCGGCCGTCGTCGCCTCGTCCCGGTCGACGCGCTGACCGAATTCCTGGACCAGCTCACGGAGGTTGCTGCCTGATGCCCAAGAACGCACTTGCCACCCCTGAGGAACCAGACGAGCAGGGAAACCTCGGCAAGCGCAAGCGGCGGGGCCGTGGCCGGGCCAACGGCGAAGGGTCGATCTTCCCCTACCGCAACGGCTACGCCGCATACGTCTGGGTGACCACTCCAGATGGCAAACGCACGCGCAAGTGGGCTTACGGCAAGACTCGTGACGAAACTCACAACAAGTGGCTCAAGCTGCATGAGTCTGCCAAGAAAGGACCGGTGGCAACCGACTCCCCCACCTTGGCGGCCTACCTCGAACGCTGGCTGAACGAGGTAGTAAAGCCTGAGCTTGCCCCCGCGACGGCGGCTAATTACGAGATGTTCGTCCGGCTCTACATCGTCCCGACGCTGGGCAAGAAGCGGCTCGACAAGCTCACCGTGGCCGACGTGCGAACCTGGCTGAACAAGCTTCGGGACACCTGCCAGTGCTGCGCACAGGGCAAAGACGCACGGCGAGACGAGAAGAGCCGGCGGTGCTGCGCCGTCGGTCGCTGCTGCGAGCAGTTCGCTTCTGAGCGGACGTGCCGGGACGCCTGGACGACGCTGCGGGCCGCGCTGGGCAACGCCGTACGGGAGGAGATCCTGCCCCGCAACGTGGCGGCCCTGCTGCGCGTCTCCAAGCCTCGCAAGCGGCGCGTGAAGCCCTGGAGCGTGGAGGAGGCCCGGAAGTTCCTGGTCTCGGCTCGTGATCGGCGAGACCCGATGTACGCCGCGTACGTGCTCATCCTGGCTCTCGGGCTGCGGCGCGGTGAGGTGCTGGGCCTGCGGTGGGCCGATGTCGACCTGGACGCCGAAGAGATCCGCATCGGCTGGCAGCTCCAGCGGATCAAGGGGCAGCTTCTCCACCGCGAGACGAAGACGGAAGCCTCCGACGCGGCACTTCCCCTCGTCGGCATCTGCACCACCGCGCTGCGGGAGCGCCAGAAGGATCAAGAGGCGGCGCGCGACGCGGCGGCCGAGTGGGCACCCTCCGATCTCGTGTTCACGACCCGCACGGGGCATCCCATCGAGCCGCGGAACTTCAACCGCAGCTTCGCGACGGCATGTGACCGGGCGGGCGTGCGCCGCGTACCCGTCCACGTCACCCGGAAGACCTGCGCCTCGCTCCTGGTGGCCCTGGACGTCCATCCGCGCGTGGTGATGCAGATCCTTCGGCACAGCCAGATCGCCGTCACCATGGACATCTACAGCGAGGTCTCGACGGCGGCCACGCGGAAGGCCCTACGGAAGCTGGGCAAGCAGCTCGGGTAAGGCAGGTGCCGTAGCTGTACTTCGCTGCTGTACGGAGATCAAAAAGGCCGGTTCCCAACGGGGACCGGCCTTTGACCTGGGTGGAGCTGAGGGGATTTGAACCCCTGACCCCCTCGATGCGAACGAGGTGCGCTACCGGACTGCGCTACAGCCCCAAGGACGCGATAAGGCTAGCAAACTTCCAGGGGTGTTCGCGCATCGGGACGCGGCGCGTCACTCGCCGACGACGCGGCGGTCGTCTGCGTACTGGTCGAAGACCTCGTCCTGGGGGCGGGGGTCCAGCTCGATGACGTCGGCGTTCTGCTGGGCGGCGGCGCGTTCCGCGGCGGCGCGTTCGGCGCGGGCTCGGGCTGCGGCGGCGGCCACGACGGCGCGTTCGCGGCGGCGGGCGGCGTCTATGCGGACGGCGACGCGGAGCAGGGCGAGGTGTGCCGCGAACAGGACGGCGGCGGGCAGGATGGTCCACCAGGGCGCCAGGCCGGTGGCGGCGACGACGGTGGTGGCCAGGACGAGGACCGTCAGGCCGAACGTGCGGCGGCGGCGCCGGGCGATGACGGCGGCGCGGCCGCTGCGGCGCGGGGCGGGTGGAGGGGCCTCCTCTTCCTCCTCGACGGGGGTCTCCTCCGTGATCTCGTCTGTCTTCTTGGGGCGTGAGGTGTCGCGCCGCAGCCACATGGGGACCAGGACGACCGCCCACACCGCGACGATGGCCAGGTAGAGTACTGCGCTGCTCACCGGCTCACCACCGGAGCCCGGCGAAGACGCCGCAAGGCACGCCGGACGCGCGCGCCGTCTTTCGGCACGCGCACGTGCATTGGGAGCAGGGCCACGCCCCGCACGGTACGAGCCGGTGTCAGACGTTGACGAGCATAAGGGGCGGTGTGTCGCGAGATCGATCCCGCGGTTACTCTTCGTTTGCCAAGTCTTCTCGATCGCAGGATTCTTACGTGGCGGGCGCGGACGATTGTCGGCGCGCCGCCAAGGGTCACGAGGACGAAGAGGACCGGGGAAATTCCTGGCGGAGCGTGGACAGCCAGCGGCTGCGCAGACCGCCGGGCACGTCCTCCACGGTCAGCGCATAGCAGATGTGGTCCCGCCACGCTCCGTCGATGTGCAGATGGCGGCGCCGAATTCCCTCTTCGCGAAATCCGAGTTTTTCCACCACGCGGCGGCTGGCGGTGTTCTCGGGACGGATATTCGCCTCCAGCCGGTGCAAACCGACGGTGAAGAAACAGTGGTCGACGGCCAGTGCGACGGCGGTGGGAATCACGCCGCGGCCGGCCACCTGCCGGTCGATCCAGTAACCGATCTGCGCGGAGCGCGCCGAGCCCCACACGATCGCGCCGATGGTGAGCTGGCCGGCGAAGCGGCCCTCGTAGGTCACCACCCAGGGCAGGGCCAGCCCCTGCCGGGCCTCGCGGCGCATCGTGTGGACCATGCTGAGGTAGGGGCCGAGGCCGCTGCGGAACAGCGGCGTCTCGGGGTTGGTGGGCTCCCAGGGACGCAGCCAGTCGGCGTTGCGGACCCGTAGTTCCCGCCAGGTGGCGGCGTCGCGGTGCCGGAGGGGGCGCAGCCCGACCGGGCCCTCGGACAAGCTGGTCGGCCATCCCCGCATTCGTTCCACGGCTCCATGATTCCCCGGTGGCGGGCTCGGACGCCATCAATTGTCACCCACAATCCGGCGGTGGGGCCCGCGCGCGCCCTTGAGGACCGGCGGTGGACAGGGCGTTCCGGCGGCGTCCGGCAGGACACGGAAGCGCGGCACAGGGTGCCGGTCGGCGATACGGCGAGGTGCCGTGGTGGGGGGCGGTGCCTCGGTCATAGCCAGCGGCCGTTCTTCATCACCCGGGTGACGGTGAGGTCGTCGTCGAGGACGAGGAGGTCGGCGCGTTTGCCGGGTTCCAGGGAGCCGATGTCGTCGGCGAGGCCGAGCATGCCCGCGGGGGTGAGGGCGGCGGCCCGGGCGGCCTGTTCGACGGGCAGGCCGACGTCGATGACGGCGCGGCGGAAGGCGTCGGCCATGGTGATGGTGCTGCCGGCGATGGACGTTCCGTCCGCCAGCAGGGCGCGGCCGTCGCGGACGCGGACGTCCATGCCGCCGAGGCGGTAGTCGCCGTCGCCCATGCCGGTCGCGGCCATGGCGTCGGTGATCAGGGCGACGCGTCCGGCGCCGGCGGCGGCGAAGACCAGCCGGGCCACGTCGGCGTCCACGTGCACCCCGTCGTTGATCAGCTCGACGGTGACGCGGGGGTCGTTCAGCGTCGCGACGACGGGGCCGCCGTCGCGGTGGTGCACGGGGCGCATGGCGTTGAACAGGTGCGTGGCCACGCGGGCCCCGGCCTCGATCGCCTCCCGGGTCCGCGCGGCGGTGGCGTCGGTGTGGCCGACGGCGGCGATCACTCCCTCGGGCACGGCCGTCCGGACGAGTTCCAGCGCGCCGGGCAGCTCGGGCGCCAGGGTGATCATGCGGAGGTGGCCGCGTCCGGCCTGCACGAGGTCGCGGAACTCGGCGGGGTCGGGCGGCCGCAGCCATGCCGGGTCGTGTGCGCCGCAGCGGGCGGCCGACAGGTACGGGCCTTCGAGGTGGATGCCGGCGATGACGCCGTTCGCGGCCGCTTCGGCGAGGCCCGAGACCGCCTTGGCCAGTTCCTGCGGGCTTCCGGTGACCAGGCTGGCCATGGTGGTGGTCGTGCCGTGCTCGCGGTGGAAGCGCGCCGCACGTGCCGCCTCGTCGGCCAGGCCGCTCTGGTACGACACGCCTGCCGCCCCATGCACGTGGACGTCCACGAACCCGGGGACGACGTACCGTCCGGCCACGTCGACGACCTCGCCCGTGGACGGGGCCTGCCCAGGGGCCTCCCCCGGGGGAGCGAGTTCGGCGATCCGGTCGCCCGCCGTGCGGAGCCAGCCGTGCCGTACCTCGCCGGGAAGGACCAGCCGCGCGTTGACCAGCGTCGTCATGGCGTGATGATCTCGCGCCCGGCGTGCTGATGCGACATGTCCGACCTCCCGCTCCGCGCAGGCCTGACTCCGGTCGGTCGTCCCGGGCCCGCGTCCGGCAAAGCGCGGTGCCTCTTACCCGTTCGGCGGCGTTTCCAACGCCCCGGTGATCAGTCGGCCGGTCGCGGGTGGTCGCCGCCGCCGATCTGGTCGACGGCGTGCGCGAGCACCGGCCCCAAGACCGCCATGCCGTCGCGGACGCCGCCGGTCGAGCCGGGCAGGTTGACGATGAGGGTGCGGCCGGCGACGCCCGCCAGGCCGCGCGACAGGACCGCCGTGGGCACCTGGTCGCGGTTCGCCAGCCGGATCGCGTCCGCGATGCCGGGAATCTCGCGTTCGATGACGCGCCGGGTCATCTCCGGGGTCTGGTCGGTGGGGGTGAGACCGGTTCCGCCTGAGGTCACGACCACGTCGTAGCCTTCGGCCACCGCGTTGTTCAGCACCTCGGCGACGGGTTCGCCGTCCGGGACGACGACGGGTCCGTGCACCTGGCAGCCGAGGTCCTCCAGCAGTTCCACCAGCACGGGCCCGGACTTGTCGGCGTACACGCCCGCCGCCGCCCGGTTCGACACCGTGACCGCCATCGCCCGGATCATTCCTGCTCCCCCTCGACGCCGTCGTACGGCATGGTCGCGCCCATCATGCCCGCCGCCCGCCGGCCGGGACGGCGGCGGCCCTGGTCAGCGGTGCCAGCGGCCGGTCTTGCCGCCGGTCTTCTCCTCGACGCGGACGTCCGTGATCACCGCGGCGGGGTCGATGGCCTTGACCATGTCGATGAGGGAGAGCGCCGCGACCGTGACGGACGTCAGCGCCTCCATCTCGACGCCGGTGCGGTCGGCGGTGCGGACGGTCGCGGCGATGGCGACCCCGTCGTCGCGGACGTCCAGGGTGACCTCGACGCCGTGCAGGGCGATGGGGTGGCACAGCGGCACCAGGTCGGGGGTGCGCTTGGCGGCCATGATCCCGGCGATGCGCGCCACCGCGAGGGCGTCCCCCTTGGGCACGTCGCCGGCGCGCAACGCCTTGACGCACGCTTCCGACAACCGGACGAACCCCGTGGCGACGGCCGAACGGGGCGTCACGTTCTTCTGCGAGACGTCCACCATCCGGGCGGCGCCGGTGGCGTCCAGATGGGTGAACTCCGAGCCCATGCTCATGACGGCAACCTCATGACCTCTACCTGCGATCCGGCGGGCAGCCTGTCGGCGTCCTCCGGCACGACGATCAGACCGTCGGCCGACGCCAGGGAGGCCAGCTGGTGGGAGCCCTGCGCTTCGACCGGTGCCACGGAGAGCGGTTCGCCCCCGGACGAGCTCAGCTTCCCCCGCAGGAAATGGCGCATGCCTGCCGGGGAGGTGACGTCCTCGGTGAGCACCGCCCGCACCACGGGGAGGCGCTCGGGGGGCAGGCCCTGCATGACCTGGAGGGCGGGCCGTACGAACACCTGGAACGACACGTAGGCGCTGACGGGGTTGCCCGGAAGGGTGAACACGGGCGTGCCCTGCAGGAGCCCGAACCCCTGGGGCTTGCCAGGACGCATCGCGACCTTGTGGAACCCGACCGTGCCCGTGCCCGCGAGCACCTCCTTGACCACGTCACGCGCGCCCATCGACACGCCCCCGGAGGTGACGATCGCGTCGGCGCGGGTGAGCTGGTCCTCCAGGGCGTCCATGACCTTCTCAGGCTCGTCCCCCACGGTGGCCTGCCGGTAGCCGACTCCCCCCGCCTCGGCCACCGCGAGGGTGAGCATGAAGCTGTTGGAGTCCCAGATCTCCCCGGGGGCGAGCCGTTCGCCGGGCTCGCGCAGTTCGGTGCCCGTGGACAGCACCACGACGCGCGGCCTCGGCCGTACGGTGACGCGCGAACGGCCCACCGCGGCGAGCATGCCGATCTGTGCCGCGCCCAGGCGGGTGCCGGGCTCGGCCACGACCTGGCCCTCCGTGACGTCCTCACCGGCCCTCCTGATGGAGTTGCCGGGGGGCGCGGACCGGGTGATGCGCACCGAGGCGGTACCGCCGTCGGTCCACTCCACCGGGATGACCGCGTCGGCCCCTGCGGGGATGGGCGCGCCGGTCATGATGCGCGCGGTCAGTCCCGGGCGTATGGCCGACACGCCCGGGTCCCCCGCGGCGATGTCGCCGACGACCGGGAGCACCACCGGATCGGTCTCCGACGCCCCCGCGACGTCCGCCGCCACCACCGCGTACCCGTCCATGGCGGAGTTGTCGAACGGTGGCAGCGGCACGGGCGCCGACACCGGCTCGGCCAGCACGGTGCCGTGCGCCTCCAGCAGTGCCAGGTCCAGCGGCGGAAGCTCCCGGACGGTGCCGAGGATCTCCGCCAGGTGTTCGTCGACGGTTCTCATGCCCACGGTCCCCCAGTGTGACGCGAGGACACGGCGGCTACGAGCCCTCCACGCCGTCGGCGGCGTCGTGCCGCTTCACGAATTCGCGCAGCCACGGGATGAACTCGGGAGCCAGGTCGGGACGCTCCGAGGCGAACTGCACCACGGTGCGCAGGTACTCCAGCTTGTTGCCGGTGTCGTAGCGGCGGCCGCGGAACTTCACCCCGTACACGGTGCCGCCCTGCTCCCGGGGCATCTCGGCGAGGGTGCGCAGCGCGTCGGTGAGCTGGATCTCGCCGCCGCGTCCGGGCGGGGTCTTCTCCAGCACGTCGAACACGGCCGGGTCGCACACGTACCGGCCGATGATGATCCAGTTGCTGGGCGCCTCCTCCGCGGCGGGCTTCTCCACCAGGTCGGTGATGCGCACCACGTCGTCCTCGTCGGTGCCCTCGATGGCGGCGCAGCCGTAGGCCGAGACCTGGTCCGGCGGCACCTCCATCAGCGCCACGACGCTGCCGCCGCGCTGCTGGCGCACCTCGATCATGCGGCTGAGCAGCCGGTCCCGGGAGTCGATCATGTCGTCGCCGAGCAGCACGGCGAACGGCTCGTCGCCCACGTGCTGGCGGGCGCAGTGCACCGCGTGCCCGAGGCCGCGCGGCTCGCCCTGCCGGACGTAGTGCATGATCGCCAGGTCGCTGGACTCGCGGACGGCGGCCAGGCGCTCCTCGTCGCCCTTGGCGCGCAGCGCCTCCTCCAGCTCGTAGGCGCGGTCGAAGTGGTCCTCGATCGACCGCTTGCTGCGCCCGGTGATCATCAGCACGTCGGTGAGGCCGGCGTCGACGGCCTCCTCGACGACGTACTGGATCGCGGGCTTGTCGACAACCGGGAGCATCTCCTTGGGGGTCGCCTTGGTGGCGGGCAAGAATCGGGTACCGAGGCCCGCCGCCGGGACCACCGCCTTCTGCACAGGTACGAAGTCGGCCATAGAGAGACCCTAGTCATCCACGAGGACCACAGCGTGCACCAGATCGATTCCAAACTCTCGCGCCGCGCCGAACTGCTGGCCAGGCGCACCGCCATGGACTCGGGCGCGCGCGCCGCCGCGGCCCGTTCGCTGCGGGACACCCTGTTGTCCACCCCCGAGGTGGAGATGGCGGGGACCATCGCGGCGTACGTGTCGATCGGCGCCGAGCCCGACACCCGGGGGCTGCTGTTCGCCTTGTGGAAGCGGGGCGCGTACGTGCTGCTGCCCCGTCTCCTGCCGGACGCCGACCTGGACTGGGCCTCCTACGAGGGGCCCGAGTCGCTGGCTCCGGGGCCGCGCGGCCTGCTGGAGCCCACCGAGCCGTCCCGTGGGCCGGACGCTGTGGCGAGTGCGGATGTGGTGCTCGTCCCAGCAGTCGCCGTGGACCGTACGGGGATGCGCCTGGGCCGGGGCGGCGGTTCGTACGACCGTGCACTGGCGCGCGTGGGCCCCGCCATCCTCACCGTGGCCCTGCTCTACGACGGGGAGTTGGTCGACGCCCTGCCCGCCGAACCGTACGACCAGCGGGTGCGAGCCGCCGTGACCCCGTCAGAGGGCCTTGTCCGCTTCCCGCGCTAGAGGTGTGGCCTTCGGCGGCCAGGGGGTGGGCGCGTCGCGGCGTATGGTGCGAGGCGGGGCCGGGGCGGGCATAGACGGACGGATCACTGCGCGTACAGTTCCGGATCGTCCAGCCCGCCGTGCGCCGACCGCTCCCCCGCGGTGGCGTGCCGCCGCCAGGGAGGTCTCCAGATGACGAAGCCGTGGCGGATCCTCGCCCTGCCCCCGCTGGACCCGTCCTTGATTCGCGGCATGCTCGATCCGGTGGTGGGCGACGCGGCGGAGATCGTCCTCCCGGCGGAGCGGGAACGTGGCGCGCTACTGGACGCGCTGGCCGACGCCGAACTGGTGCTGGCCGACTTCAGCGGACGTTTGGCGCTGGACGCCGAAGCCGTGGCGGCGGCACCGCGGCTGGCGTTCGTGCAGATGCCCGCGGTGGGAACGGACAGTCTCGACCTGGACGCGCTCACGGCCGCGGGCGTGCCCGTGGCCAACGCGGCGGGGACCAACGCCCGTTCGGTGGCCGAATGGGCGGTCGGCGCCGCGTTCGCGCTCTGCCGCCACCTGGCGTGGAGCGACCGGCGTGTCCGCGAGGGCGGATGGCCGCAACTGGAGATGCTGGGGCGAGGCGCCCGGGAGCTACGGGCCCAGCGTGTCGGGATCCTGGGGTACGGGGCGATCGGGTCCGAGACCGCCCGGCTGTTCCAGGCGCTGGGGTGCGCGGTGTCGTACTGGTCGCGGCGGCGACGCGCCGACGCCTCGGCCACCTACCGCGAGCTGGACGACCTGCTCGCCAACTCGGACATCCTCGTGGTGACGCTGCCGCTCACGGACGAGACGCGCGGCCTGCTGGGCGCCGACCGCCTCGCCCGTCTCCCCCAGGGGGCCCTGCTGGTCAATGCCGCGCGCGGGGGCATCGCCCCGGACGAGGCGGTGCTGGCGGCGCTGGAGTCGGGGCGGCTGGGGGCCGCCGCGTTGGACGTGTTCGACGAGGAGCCGCCGCCCGCCGACAGCCCCCTGCGCAGGCACGAGAACGTACTGCTGTCCCCGCATTCGGCCGGTGCGACGCTGGACGCGCAGCTGGCCATCGTGTCGGTGGTGCAGGAGAACCTCGCCGCCGTCCTGGCCGGACGCCCCGTGGCGAACGTCGTGAACGCCGTGGAGCCGCTGGTCAGACGGCGCTGACGCTGACGTCGCTCACGGCTGACGGCGTTGGCGGCGCTGATGGCCTGGTTCACGTCCCGGGACGGATCGTCCCAAGAGCCGGTTAAGAGACGGCCTCCAGGGCAGTACACAGGCCGGTTGGGGCACGTCCCGGCCCCCGGCTTCTGGGCCGCCCCAAAACGAATGTGTGTGTGAAGCACATAAATCGGTAGGATCGCGAACGATCTCAACTTCGCGACCCCGCAGGGGAGGGATGTGCGGCTCGACCTCTGGCTACTCTTCGGCGCGACACTTGTACTCATAGCGATCCTCGCGGTCCGGCTGTCCCACCGGGCGGGCTTGCCGACCCTCCTGGCGTACATGGGCATCGGCCTGTTCCTCGGCGAGTCCGGGCCCATCGGCCTGCGCTTCGACAACGCCGAACTGGCGGAGGTGCTGGGGCTGGCCGCGCTGGTCCTGATCCTGGCCGAGGGCGGCATCACCACCAACTGGCGCAACGTACGGCCGTCCGTACCCGCCGCGCTGGCCGTCTCCACGCTCGGCACCCTCATCAGCGTGATCATCGTGGCGGTCGCCGCGCACTGGCTCCTGGACATGGACTGGCGCCTGGCGTTCCTGCTGGGGGCCGTACTGGGCCCCACGGACGCCGCCGCGGTGTTCTCCGTGCTGCGCCGTCTGCCGCTACCGTCCCGGCTCGCCGGACTGCTGGAGGCCGAGTCCGGATTCAACGACGCACCCGTCGTCATCGTCGTCGTCTGGCTCAGCACCCACACCGGCGCGCCCAACCCGGCGGAACTGGGCGGCATCATGGTGTACGAGCTGACCGCGGGCGCCGTCATGGGATGCGTCATCGGCTGGCTGGGGGCGTACGCGCTTCGCCGGGTCGCCCTGCCCGCATCCGGTCTTTACCCCATCGCGGTGTTGTCGTTGTCGATCGGTTCCTACGGGGCCGCGACCCTTCTGCACGCCAGCGGCTTCATGGCCGTGTACGTCAGCGCGTTGGTGCTGGGCAACGCACGCCTTCCGCACCGTCCCGCCACCCGGGGGTTCGCCGAGGGAATCGCCTGGCTGGCCCAGATCGGCCTGTTCGTGATGCTGGGGCTGCTGGCCTCCCCCGAGGAACTGCCCGCGCAGATCGTTCCCGCTCTGGTGGCCGGATTCGTCCTGCTGCTGGTGGCCCGCCCCGTGTCGGTGCTGCTGTCGACGGCGGGATTCGGGCTGTCGCTGGGCGAGAAGACGTTCGCCTCCTGGGCGGGCCTACGCGGCGCCGTGCCGATCGTGCTGGCGACCATCCCGATGGTGGAGGACGTGGCGGGCGCCGACCGGCTCTTCTCCATCGTCTTCACCATCGTCGTGGTGTTCACCCTGCTGCAGGGGCCGACGCTGCCGCTGGCGGCCCGCCTGTGCCGTCTGAAGAGCGACGAACAGGCCCGCGAGCTGGACGTCGAGGCCGCCCCGCTGGAGGAACTGCACGCCGACCTGCTGGAGGTCCGGGTCCCCCACGACTCGCTGCTGAACGGCGTGGAGATCTTCGAGCTGCGGCTGCCGCAGGGCGCCTCCATCACGCTGATCGTGCGGGATGGGGCCAGCTTCGTCCCCGAGCCGACGACGGCGCTGCAGGCGGGCGACACGATGCTTGTGGTCACGACCGCGGCCGTACGGGAGGCCACGGAGCGCCGTCTGCGGGCCGTCAGCCGCCGCGGCAAGCTGGCCGGTTGGTTCGGCGAGACGGGGACATAGCCGGCTCCCCCTGGCCACCGGGGCTCGCGACCTGTGGGAACAGGCCGCGCGCAAATCGTGTTCTACGCATGGGTACCATTAGCAGTCGTTCTAGGTGAGTGCCAGCCCGCGCAACCGGGCTGAGTCAGCGAGGAGGAACCGTGCCGACGTATCAGTACGTTTGCACCGAGTGCGGCGAGCCTCTGGAGGTCGTGCAGAAGTTCAGCGACGCCGCGCTGACGGACTGCCCGGCGTGCGACGGCAGGCTTCGCAAGGTCTTCTCCGCCGCGGGCATCATCTTCAAGGGCTCCGGCTTCTACCGGACCGACAGCCGCGGCTCCGGCTCGTCCTCGACCCGCAGCTCCTCCAACGGCTCGGGGTCGAACGGCTCGAAGAGCTCCCCCTCGAGCACGTCCGAGTCGTCGGGCTCGAACGGCTCGTCCTCTTCGTCGAGCTCGTCGTCGAGCTCGTCCTCGTCCTCCTCGTCGTCGAGCAAGGTCGCCTGACCGGTCCGCGGACGTACCCGATCCGAAGGATCATGGCCGGTTCCCAGGAGCCGCACCCGCCGCCCATGGTCCTTCGGACGTCCTCGCTTTCCTTTTCTCTCCCGCCGGCGCGCCCTCCGGCTTCTGACCGGAAGCGGCCTGTCGCCGGCGTCATCGCCTGCCCGTCCCCAGGCGCTCGTCACGTTTGACGACGCCTCGTA
Organism: Actinomadura sp. NPDC047616; assembly: GCF_040642915.1. Classification (NCBI taxonomy): domain Bacteria; kingdom Bacillati; phylum Actinomycetota; class Actinomycetes; order Streptosporangiales; family Thermomonosporaceae; genus Actinomadura; species Actinomadura sp. NPDC047616. The sequence continues at coordinate 88,936 of NZ_JBEYTB010000006.1, read as the reverse complement.
CAGCGGACGGATGCGGCCTCATCCGCGAGGCGTAGCCGCGTTGAGCCGCCCCCACGTGCGGCGGCGTTTCTCCCCACCCACCTGACGCCCCGTCCCGCCGTGCCGGCCACGCTGGTCACGGTGGCAGAGCAGCATGGGCTCTAGGCACGTCTTTCCTCCTCCTCTGCGCAGTGCCGCCGTCCCCTGCCCGCATCCTCATGCGTGGGCGACGGCACCCTCCGCCCCCGTCCCCTACGTCTGGCGAAGTAGGACGGGGCGGAGGCGTGCTTCTGCGGAGGTAGCGCCACTCCCATCCAGCGCGGGACGACCGCCTTCGTTTCCACTGCGGACGATGGCCAGGTCCAGCGGAGAACCGTCCGACGCAGCGCCCGGCCGGCACCCGGGACGTCCGCCCGTCCGCCCCTCGGCCGAGAACTCGCGATAGTACTTGACAACTCTCCAAACGCGAGACATTCTGACCGTGATCCGCTGACGCGACATATCTCGACTCTTCCAGGAGAAACCATGAGCGCACCCCCCGACGCTCGTCCCCCCGAACCCGGCGGCCCCGGCCCCGGACCCGCCCGCCGCCTCGCCGGGATCATCGCCGGGCGGCGCGCCAAGTGGGTCGTGCTGGCCTTCTGGGTCGTGCTGCTGGCCGCCCTCGGTCCGCTCGCCGGCCGGCTCGGTGACGTCGAGGAGAACGACGCCGCCTCCTGGCTGCCCGGCGGCGCCGAGTCCACACAGGTCGTCAAGCTGCAGGAACGGTTCCGCGACGACGAGACGATGCTCGCCGTGATCGTCTACGAGCGGCCGTCCGGCATCACCGCCGCCGACCAGGCCAAGGCCCGGTCCGACGCCGCGGCGTTCGCCGGGCTGCCGGGCGCGCAGCGCCCCCAGGGGCCGTTCCCCAGCCAGGACGGCAAGGCCCTGCAGACCCTCGTGCCGCTCACCGACGTCGACGTCGTCAAGGCCGTCGACGACGCCCGCGACCTGGCCGAGCGCGGCCCGCCCGGGCTGGCGGCGCACGTCACCGGGCCCGCGGGCGGCGGCGCCGACATGTTCAAGGTCTTCGAGACCATCGACGGCTTCCTGCTCATGGCCGCCGGGCTCGTCGTGATCGTCCTGCTGCTGTTCATCTACCGCAGCCCGCTGCTGTGGATCGTCCCCGTGCTGAGCGCCCTGGTCGCGCTCGGCCTGGCCCAGTCGGTGGTGTACCTGCTGGCCCGGTACGCCGACCTGACCGTCAACGGGCAGAGCGCGGGCATCCTGACCGTCCTGGTGTTCGGCGTCGCCACCGACTACGCGCTGCTGCTGGTCGCCCGCTACCGCGAGGAGCTGCACCGGCACGCCGACCGGCACGAGGCCATGGCGTTCGCGCTGCGCCGCGCCGCCCCCGCGATCATCGCCTCCGCCGCCACCGTCGCGGCCGGCCTGCTGTGCCTGCTGGCCGCGGAGATGAACTCCACCGCGGGTCTCGGCCCGGTCGCCGCCGCCGGCGTGATCACCGCACTGGCGTCCATCACCACCCTGCTGCCCGCCCTGCTGGTGATCTGCGGACGGTGGCTGTTCTGGCCGCTGGTGCCCCGCTACGACGCCAGGTACCTGGCGCCCGAGGCGTACGAGGCCGAGCACGGCGTCTGGAGCCGCGTGGCCGGGCTGGTCGGCCGCCGCTCCCGGGTGATCTGGGCCGTCACGTCGATCGGCCTGGTCGCGCTGGTCTTCGGGCTGGGCTCGCTGCGGGCGCAGGGGTTGTCGGACGCCGGCCAGTTCGTCGACAAGCCCGACTCGGTGGCCGGCGCGGAGGCCGTCGCCCGGCACTTCCCGGCGGGCTCGGGCGTTCCCGCCGTCGTCATCGCCAAGGCCTCCGCGTCCCGGCAGGTCGCCGCCGCCGTCTCCGGCACGCCCGGGGTGGCCGAGCTGAGCCGTCCGGTCACCGCCGCGGGCCTGGTGCAGTACGAGGCGACGCTGCGCGACCCCGCCGACAGCAAGGCCGCCCAGCGCACCGTCGATCGCCTGCGTGACGCGGTGCACGCGGTGCCCGGCGCCGACGCCAAGGTCGGCGGCGCCACCGCCACCTCCCTCGACACCAACCGCGCCGCCGACCGCGACAACCTCGTGATCATCCCGATCGTCCTGGCGGTGGTCCTGCTCATCCTGGTCGCGCTGCTGCGGGCCCTGGTCGCCCCCCTGCTGATGATGGCCACAGTGGTGCTGTCGTTCCTGGCCTCCCTGGGCGCCAGCGCACTGGCCTTCCGGCACGTGTTCGGCTTCGAGGGGGCGGACGCCGGATTCCCTCTGCTGGCGTTCATCTTCCTGGTGGCGCTGGGCGTGGACTACAACATCTTCCTGATGCACCGCGTCCGGGAGGAGTCGCAGGCCCTCGGCACGCGCCGCGGGGTACTGCGCGGCCTCACCGTCACCGGCGGCGTCATCACCTCGGCCGGGCTGGTGCTGGCGGCCACCTTCGCCGCCCTGACGACCCTGCCGCTGGTCGGCATGGTCGAGATGGGCTTCGTCGTCGCCTTCGGCGTGCTGCTCGACACGCTGATCGTCCGGTCGCTCCTGCTGCCCGCCCTGTCGCACGACCTCGGACGCCGCATCTGGCTCCCCGGCTCGCTGGGACGGCGCCGCTCGTCCACCGAGCCGGACTCGGCCGAACTCCTGACCCCGGTGAGCTGACCCTCACCCTGAAGGGGCCCGGCGCCACGCCGGGCCCCTTCGCGTCGGGCCCGTCCCGCACCCGCGACGAAGATCACCAGGCCGGTTATCCACAATCGGAGACGAGGCTCCCGGCCGGATGTCGCGGATGGCTAGTGTCGGCGCCATGTCCACATTCGTTTCGCAGCCCTCCCCCTCCGAGCCCGCCGCCGAGATCGGGGTCATCGGCGGCTCCGGCTTCTACTCCTTCCTCGACGACGTCGAGGAGGTCGACGTCGACACCCCGTACGGGCCGCCCAGCGACCGCATCGCCCTCGGGGTGCTGGGCGGCCGCCGGGTCGCCTTCATCCCCCGGCACGGCCGCGACCACCGCTTCCCGCCGCACCGCATCCCCTACCGGGCCAACATGTGGGCGCTGCGGTCCCTCGGCGTGCGCCAGGTGGTGGCCCCCAGCGCGGTCGGCTCGCTGGTCGCCGAGCACGGCCCCGGCACGCTCGTCGTCCCCGACCAGCTCGTCGACCGCACGTCCGGGCGCACGCAGACGTTCTACGACGAGGGTGCCGCCATCCACCTGTCGTTCGCCGACCCATACTGCCCGGCGGGCCGCCGCGTCGCCGTCGCGTCCGCCCGCGACTCCGGCTGGGAGCCGGTCGACGGCGGCACCCTCGTCGTCATCGAAGGCCCTCGGTTCTCCACCCGCGCCGAGTCGCGGTGGTACGCGGCGCAGGGCTGGACGCTGGTGGGCATGACCGGTCACCCCGAGGCCGTCCTGGCCCGCGAGCTGGCGCTGTGCTACACGCCGCTGTGCCTGGTCACCGACCTGGACGCCGGGATCGAGGAGGGCGAGGGCGTGACGATGGAGGAGGTCCTGCGCGTCTTCGCCGCCAACATCGACAGGCTGCGCGTCCTGGTCGCCGAGCTGGTCCAGTCCCTGCCCGCCACCCGCGACTGCGCCTGCCCGAACGTCCTGGACGGCATGAAACTGCCCCTGGAACTGCCGTGAGGGCGCCCCGTCTCCGACGGCCCCTGGCGGCGCTGTCAGCCGCGCTCGCCACCGGCCTGGCCGTGCTGGCCCTGCGCCCGTCCCCGGTCGCCAGCGACAGGGTGCTGGCCGCCGCCCGCGACCTGCCGTCCGGGACCGTCCTGAGCCCCCGCGACCTGCGCCCGCTGTCGCTGCCGCCCGACGCCGTCCCCGCCGGGGCGTTACGCGCGAACGCCGTCGGCCGCACTCTCGCGGGCCCCATGCGCCGGGGCGAGCCGCTCACCGACGCCCGCCTGCTGACCAGTGGCCTCCTGCGCGGCTACGGCGCCAACACGGTCGCCACCCCCATCCGCATCGCGGACGCGGGGGTGGCACGCCTCCTCCGCCCCGGCGACCGAATAGACGTGCTCACCACGCCGTCACCCGACACCCCGTTCTCCCGCACGGTGGTCTCCTCGGCCCCGGTGGTGGCTGTACCCAGGCCCCGCTCCGACCAGGGAGCCCTGATCGTCCTGGCCACAGACCGCCCCCAGGCCGCCGCTCTGGCCGCGGCGGGCTCCTCCCTGTCCGTGACGATCTCCGGCGCGCCGGCCGACCCGCCGCAGGACGACAGCCGCTGGTGAACCGGATGGCCCCCTATACCGGCGAAACCGAAAGTTGATATTCTCCGGTCCGCGACCTCGCGATCACAGAACGTCACGAGAGGGATCCTCATGGGCGGCTTCAAGAAGTTCCTGCTGCGCGGCAACCTCATCGAACTGGCGGTCGCGGTCGTCATCGGCGCGGCTTTCACCGGCCTGGTGACCGCCTTCGTGAACGCGTTCAGCGGGCCGCTGATCGCCCTGGTCGGCGGCCAGCCCAACTTCAACAGCCTGGCCTTCACGATCAACGGCACCAGGTTCCCCTACGGCGTCTTCCTCACCGCCGCCGTCTCCTTCCTGATCGTCGCCGCGGTCGTCTACTTCCTGGTCGTCCTCCCCACCAGCAAGCTCCTGGAGCGCCTGGTCAAGGCCGAAGAGGCCACCGAGCAGCAGTGCCCGCACTGCCTCAGCGACATCCCCCTGATGGCCACCCGCTGCAGGTTCTGCACCGCCGAACTGACCCCCGCCTAAGCCACGAGCCACACCATCCCGGCCCCCCAAACCCCCGCCCAGACACTCCGGCCAACCAGACGCACCCCAGCCACGCAACGCATTCGAAAAGCCCACGACGCGGACACTGGCAGCAGTCCGCCCCGATCGGACTCCCCCGCATGAGCGCCTGACCACCGGCAGCACGCCACCCAAAGCCTTCGGAAATTCGCCACGGTGGCCTGGTCTGGTCAGGTAGCTGACGCGGCAGTTGGCGGCGCTGCGGGGCACTTGGCGTCGCGTGGCTACGCAGCCGTACCGTCACGCGTGGGCGAGCCTGGTGCGTCGGCCGTCCAGCGTCGCGGGCAGTGCACGCAGCCTGCGTGAGCACCTCGACCGGTGAGGGCCGTCACCACACAGATGGAGGGGGCTTAGCTGCGAGGGGGCGCTCAGTCGTCGCCTTCGGAGCCGAATTCCCAGTGCCACGGCTCGAAGGGGTTGCTGTAGGCCCAGGCGGGGTGGAACCAGCCGTACTTCTTGGAGTTGGCCTCCATCCAGCGGAACTGCACAGAGCCCGCGATCTGCACGCCGCCGCAGAGGTCGACGGCCTGACCGCGGCCGTGGTTGCTGGTGCCGGGGACGGCCGCGAACCCGGGTCGCTCCGCGTACACCCGATGCTGCTCCGACAGGCTGCGGTAGGAGTCGGTCACGCAAATGTCGCGTCCGAACCGCCGCTTGTAGGCGTCGTTGAGCTTGTAGAAGCCCAACGCCGCGTCCGCCCGCAACTGCTCGCCCCGCTGCGGCAGCGGGCACAGGTAACGGGAGGGGATCAGTCCGTTGGGGAACCTGCGGGCGCCCGCGGCCAGGTACTTGGGACACATCGCCTGCAGGCGCTTGTCGCGGTCTGCGCGCATCCGGTCGAGCATCGCGGTGAGCTGCTTGGTGAGCTGTTCCGACCTGTCCCGCAGGCCCTGGACCTGCTGCTCCAGCTTGGTCTGCGCCACGGCGTTGCGCGACTGCAGCTCCTGCGCCGTCGAGGCCAGCCGCTGCCGCCGCTGCTGCAGGTCGTCGGCCTGTCGCACCAGCGCCTGCCGCCCTCCGGCGATGTAGGCCATGTCCGCCGTCGACCGCAGCCCCGCGCCGGCCTCCCCAGAGAAGATCGACATCGCGCCTCCGGCCCCCGGCTGCTGGTAGGAGGCGTTGGCCAGCCGGGCCACCGGCTGGCGGATCCGGTTGAGCTCGGCCTCGGCCGCCGCCAGGTCCTTGAGGGTGTCCCGCAGCTTGGACTGCGAGCCGGCCAGCTCCTTCTTACGGTCCTCCATCTGGCGGGTGGCCTTCTGCAGTTCCGTGCGCGCCTTGTCCGCCTCACGGCGCAGCGAGTCCACGGTGTCGCGCTGGCGCGCGGCGGCGCCCGTGTGCGGCGCGCCGACCACGGCGAATATCACCAGGAAGACCGCGGTCAGCGCCGCCGACCGAGGAACTGGCACGTCGGATTCCTCCTGATGCCTGAAGCGGGGAACAGCGGCAGGAACGCTACTACAGCTTCACCATGAACTGGGCGTAACCGAGGTCATCGAGTGCGGTAACCATTCCTTTGACACCATTCGCGAAGGAACGGGTGCTCTGACCAGCGCGGAGGGCACATCCGTGGCCGCTCCCGCTGGCGCCGCCGCTCCCGCTGCGTCGGTGAGACGGTCGGCCGGCTCCGCGGCGACGCGGCGGCCTTCCGCGGCGGCGTCGAACGCGACGTCGGCGTCGGCCGCGGCGGCACGTACTCCCCGATCGTCGGATCAATGGGAACCGGCGACGGCGCCACCCGCGCCTGCGCCGTAGCGGCGGTCTGCGGCTCGGCCGGAGGCGCGTCCCGGCGCACCCCCACGACTCCGATCACCACGACGACCGCGACGACCCCACCACCGACGAGAAGTCCTCTACGTGGTCGCCGCCCCTCGGCGCCCTCCGCCATTGGTCCACCACGATGCCGTCCCGTCACGGCACCGAAGCGTACCGGCAGCGCCGGATCCGGCCTAGAGGACACCGTTTAGGGGGGCGCGATCGCTCGCCGCTTCCCCTACCCTGTATGTGCTGTCCGCTAGGCTCTAGCGAGACAGGCCTCCGTAGCTCAGGGGATAGAGCACCGCTCTCCTAAAGCGGGTGTCGCAGGTTCGAATCCTGCCGGGGGCACCGAAAGCGCAACGCGCTGACCAGGCAATACGTGACGGCCGGTCGGCGCGTTGTCCGTCTGGAGAGATCGTCACGGGCCCGTGTTGGCACATTGCTGGCACCACCGGCCTACCCGCGGTTCCGGCGCGGCACGAACGCCGCGATCCTGGCCGCGGCGTCCTCGGCGAGTTCCTCGGCGACGACCGCGTACACATCGGACGTGAATGACTCGGATGCGTGGCCGAGTACCTCGCTCACGACCTTCATCGGCACCCCGGCCGCGAGCAGCATCGTCGCCGAGCCGTGCCGAAGGTCGTGCAGCCGGACGGGCGGGAGCGGCGGCCCGGCGAGCGCCATCGTCACCTCGTGCATGCTGACGCGCGCCCGATTCACGATCATCTCGGGTGTCCACCCCTTCGCGTGATGGCGCCGGATGCTGGCGTACCGGCGCACGAGGCGGGCGAAGTGCTGCGACACCGACTCGGGGCGCAGCGCCTGGCCGTCCTCACGGGTGAACACGCGGCCGGTGTCCGTCCATGCCTCGCCCCACGCGACACGCTCCTCGAGCTGACGTTTGCGCCACGCACGCAGGACTTCGCCGGTCGGCTCGTCAAAGATGACGATGCGGTCGGAGTCCTCAGTCTTCACGTCGTCCAGCTCGTCATCGGGTTGCGACTGGCGGACGTGCAGCCGCCGGCGCTCGAGGCTGAGGTCCGGCCAGTCCAGGCCGACCAGTTCCCCGCGGCGCATCCCCCAGTACGCGGCCAGGTGCCACAGCGGGTACAGCCGGTCCCCTTCGGCGAAGTCCAGGAACGCGCCGCACTGCGCGGCCGTCCACACCATGACCTTCGCGGGGATCTTGCCCGTCCGCTCCCACTCGGCGACGCGCTCATCCGTCCACAGCAGAGGCTTGGCGCGCCCCTTCCGGCCGGCCCCGCCCTTGCTCCGGAAGATGCCCGCGGCAGGGTTCTCGGGGATGATCTTCGACACCTTCACCGCGTCGTTCAGCGCGGCGTTCAACACGATGTGCACGCGCTTGATCCGCGATTCCGACACCGGCCGCTTGGAGTACCGCTCCCCGTCGCGCGACGCGCGAGCCTCGAGCAGGCGACGCAGCATCTCGGACGGCCGCTTGCCCTCGGGGTCGCGGTTGATCTGCCGAATGGCGGTGTACAACTCGCGGATCTGGTCCTGGCCGAGCTGGTCAACCATCTTCAGGTGCCCGAGGCCCGGCTTCAGGTACAGGTCGATGATCTCGCGGTCGGTCGCCAGGGTGGAGCGCTTGAGCCCATCGCCGGTCTCGGCCTCGGCGACGCGCCAGGCGTGCCGCTTCTCGAGGTACTCGCCGAGGGTGATCTTCCGGTCGTACTCCCTGCCGGCCTTCCCCGACTGGCCAAGGACCTCGATGAGCGCGGCCTTGCACTCCGTCTCCGTGTCGAACGGGCCGATGCGCGGCTGACGGCGCTTCCCGTTCACCTTGGGTGCCTCGTACCGCGCGTACCACTTGCCGTGTCGCCGTTTGGCCAGGTCGGGGCACTTCTTCCCGAGAAGCCTGCCGGTCTCGGGGTCGCGGCACGAACACGCCTTGTACGGCCTCATGACGGCCTTTCCTCCCGGGGGTGACGCCACGAGGTTTGCCACTTCTCGAGCACCTCACGAGGGGTGAGCCCCTCGCCTTGCGCCTGGTCGAACAGCTTGCCTGCCTCGTCGCCGACCTTCAGCGCCTCGATGAACGTCAGGTACCGGGCCCAGTCCCTGGCCCACGGGGGACGGGAGTCGAGCTTGAATCGTTGCTGGTCACCCTGGGGGTCAGCGTCCGAGACATCCAGCGGGAGCACCCCGTCAGCCCACAGCCACAGCTGATCAGTAGTCACCGCACCGATCCCCGGCAGCCCCACCTGCTCCTCCGGGCGTTCGGTCCAGGGCAGGAGCAGGGTCAGCGGGGACACGCGCAGCACGACGGCCAGCGAGGCTAGCTCCCCTGCGCTTACTCGGCGCTGCCCCTTCTCGATCCTGGTGATGCCGGTGGGCGGGATGGACTGCCCCCTGTCCTTGAGCAGCGCGGACAGGCGCGTCGTCGACAGCCCTCGCATGGTGCGGAGCCGCTTGAGGTTCGTGGCGACCGTCTGATCCCAGACGGTCTGACCAGAGTCCTTCGGAGATCCGTTCGCTGTCATTTTCGCAGCATCCCATGCGCAGATTGCCGAGTTCAAGCCACTCCCGTACAGTCTCACCTATCGCAGGAAGCGCTGCGATTTTGGAGGTGAGGTCGTTGGTCAGCGCAGCGAACGCGCCGGATCCCGACGAACTGCTGGCGCCCCTCGAGGTCGCCAGGCTGACAAAGCTGAGCGTCTCCACGCTGAAGGACCGGCGTTGGAAGGGCACGGGACCGCCGTTCATCAAGCTCTCGCCCGGACGCGGTGGGCGGATTCGCTACAGGCGCGGCGACGTGCTCGCCTGGATCGCAGAGCGGGCCGCGAACTGATGTCGGCCAAGTGGAACCGCCAGGCCCTTGAAGCACTCGGCCCGGTCACAGAGGTGCCCGTCGCAGCCCAGGTGCTCGACGTGAGTGAGTGGACGATCTACGAGCGGATTCGCCGCGATGAATGGACGCTGACACGGGTCCTCCGGATCGGCCGCCGGATCAAGATCCCAACCAATGACCTGATCAGGCTGCTGTACGGCCCGTCCGGCAGCGGTGGAGATGAGGCAGCGTGACGCCGTCGACAACACGAAGCGGCCCTCCGCCTGACACGGAGAGCCGCCCACAAGAGGTCACACCTAAGACCAACCCCAGCATACGGCGTTACCCCGCCGTGTACGCCAGCCTCTACGCCCCCGCCGGTCGGCGTCGCATGTGGTGGCTGACGCTGCACTGCCCGCACTGCCGGGCCGGCCACTTCGGGCGCGTCCCCAGCGAGGCCGCCGCGGGCGGTGTCCGGCGCACCCCGTGTGGTCGGCGCGTGTGGGTCGTCGTCGCCCGCGTCTACCGGCCGGAGGGCGCCCAGTGAGCGACCCTTTGCACGACACGCTTCTGCCGCGCCTTGAGCAGGTGCGGCGCGTCGGCGCCGGGTACGTGGCGCTGTGCCCGGCGCACGACGACCACGACCCGTCGCTCAGCATCGACCCCGGCCGGTCGCAGCCGTTCGTCCTGCGGTGCCGTTCCGCGCAGTGCGAGCCCGTCGACATCCTCGCCGCGGTCGGTCTCACGTGGGCGAACGTGTGCACGCCCCAGGAGCGCCCCGAGAAGCCGCGCGTCGTCGCCGAGTACACCTACCGGGACGAGTCCGGGGAGCCGCTGTACGTGGTGAAGCGGTACGAACCCGGGTTCGACGGCAAGCCCAAGAGCTTCGCGCAGTACCGGCCGGACGGCCGCAAGGGCATTAAGGGCGTCCGGCGGGTGCTGTACCGGCTGCCCGACGTGCTCGCCGCCGTCCAGGCCGGGCGCCGCGTGTGGGTGGTGGAGGGCGAAAAGGACGCCGACCGGCTCGCCCAGCTCGGCGAGGTCGCCACGTGCAACAGCGGAGGAACCGGCAACCCCTGGCCGGCCGAGTTCGCCGAGTGGTTCCGCGGCGCCGACGTGGTGATCGTCGCGGACAATGACGACGCTGGCCGCAAGCACGCTCGGCACGTCCGTGACCTGCTCGCGCCGGTCGCCAAGAGCGTGTCCGTGGTGCGGGCCGCTATCGAGCGCGAGAAGGCCGATGTGTCCGACCATCTGGCCGCCGGGCATGACCTGGCCGAGCTGGTGCCGGTCGACCTGGACGCCGGCGACACGCGACCCGCCGCCGACCGTCCGGCGGACGTGGCCGACACCGACGGCACGTCCGACAAAGGCCGCGGCCCGTCGCAGGCGGCCATCCTGGTGAAGATCGCCCGGGACCGGTTCGACCTGTTCATGTCCGATGACGGGCGTCCGTACGCGGTCGCCAAGGACGGCCCGAACATCGCCCGTCCGCTGCGAGGCAAGGCCGGGTTGCGGGCGCTGCTGGCCAAGATCTACGCCGATGAGCAAGGCGGCGCGGTGCCTGCACAGTCCGCGCTGACAGACGCGATGACCGTGCTGGAGGGCGTCGCGCAGGCGGCTGAGCCACGCACCCCGCATCTGCGGGTCGCGCGTGACGGTGAGCGCGTCGTCGTAGACCTGGGCACCACGGACGGCCGGTGCGTCGTCGTCGGCCCGGACGGGTGGGAACGGTGCCCGCGATCCCCGGTGCTGTTCCGCCGGTCCGGCGCGATGAAGTCGCTGCCCGACCCGGTGAGCGACGGTGACGGGCTGGCCAGGCTCGGCGAGCTGCTCAACGTTGACACCGACAGCTTCCGGTTGCTGGTGGCGTGGCTGGCCGCGGCGTTCATCCCGGACCTGCCGCACCCCATCCTGGCGTTCCGCGGCGAGCAGGGCACCGGCAAGTCCAAGTCCGCGCAGATGGTCATCGGGATCATCGACCCGTCCGGCGCTCCCAAGCGCACCGCGCCCCGCGACGTGAAGTCGTGGGCCACGCAGGCGTTCAACTCCTGGGGCCTGTGCCTGGACAACGTGTCGTACATCCCGGACTGGTTGTCGGACGCGCTGTGCCGGGCGGTGACCGGAGACGGCATCGTAGACCGGGCCCTGTACACCGATGATGACGTCGTGGTGCTGGAGTTCCGCCGGGTGCTGGCGCTCACCACGATCGATGCCGGGGCGCTGGCCGGCGACCTGGCCGAGCGGCTGCTGACGATCGAACTGTCGCTGATCAAGGACACCGAGCGGCGGGAAGAGGCCGAACTCGACCGTGCGTTCGCCGACGCGCACGCCGCCATCCTCGCGTCCCTGTTCGACCTGCTCGCCCAGGTACTCAAAGTCCTGCCGGACGTGCGGCTGACCGAGCGTCCCCGCATGGCCGACTTCGCCCGCGTCCTGGCCGCTGTCGACCACATCACCGGTTGGGAGACGTTGAAGCACTACAAGGACGGCGCCCGCAACGCCGTCGCCGACGTCCTGGAGGGCGAGCCGTTCGCCCAGGCCGTGGTCAAGCTGGTCGACCAGGCCGGGGAGGACGGGGTGACGGCGACCGCTCAGCAGATCCTCGAACTGGTCGACACGCCTGACCGGCTGCCTAAGAAGTGGCCCAAGGACGCCACCCGGGCGGGCGGGCAACTCAAGCGCCTCGCTCCGGCGCTGCGCACCATCGGCGTGGAGGTCACCGAGTCGCGGAACAAGCACGGCCGGTTCTGGACCCTCACCGCGACCGACGAACGCCGGAAGAGGCAGGGGAAGGGGCGCGAGATAGAAGGTGCGAACGACCGTCACCAGCGTCACCCGGAGGGGTCTACAGCCGGGATGACCAGCGGAAACAGGGGTGACGCTAGCAGCGTCACCGCAGCGTCACCCCTCCCCGGTGTTGGCGGCCCGGGTGACGCTGGTGACGCTACGGGTGACGCTGAGACCTTCGTAGCGTCACCTGCCCGGACACCGTCTGACCAGGCACAACGGGTGTCCGGTGACGCTGGTGATGGTGGTGACGCTGAAATGCGGTCTCTCTCGCAGAACGGCACCGACCTTCTTGGTCCTGGAACGCTCGGCGACACCGGAACCGAGGAGGCCGTGTGGTGATCGATCTTCTTGACTCCGCACTCCGGGAAGGGCTCCGCGTCTACACCGACGAGACAGGCACACTCCGAGTCGCTGGCCCCCGGACTGCTGAGACGACCGCACGCGCCGTTGTCCAGCATCGGAAGCAACTCGCCACTTGGCTACGGCTCGGCCGCGTGGTGCTGGACTGGCACGACCGGCCCATCCTGCGACACGCGGGCGGGTGTCTGATGTGCTGCGACATCCGTGACGACGAAGGACGTCACATCCCCAACTGCCACGGCTGCGGCCCCGCATGGAACCGAGGTCGCCCCGACCCGTGCGCGCTGTGCGGCCACACCGCCCACTTCATCGACGACGGACGCCCGGCCCACAAAGCGTGTGTGGAGGCGGAGGTGTGGCGCCGCCTGGTGGCGCTGAGAGACCGGGACCGGAGGGCCGCCGCATGAGCCTTGATGACGACATCCGCCAGGCCGCAGACGAGCGACTGGCCCAGCGCCTCGCCGACGCGGCGTGGCGTAGGGATGGGCGCCGCCGACGCCTGGCCGAACTGTCCAAGCGTCGCCGGCACGGCCTCGCCGCCCGGCACGCCGCCAGGCTGGCCCGGAAGGAGGGCACCGAGTGACCAGCGTCCCCACAGCAACCGAAGGACGGTCAGTGACCGCACCACGCAGAACCGGGCCGCAAGCCGTGTCCGCGCCCACGGCAAAGGTGCCATACGAGTGCCATCACCTGACATCGCCGCAGGTCAATGATGCCGGAATCGCAGTCACAGAGCGGTTTAGTCAGCCGCTCTGTCCCCACAGATCCGCCCCGAAAGGTGCACGTTGATGCACGAAATCCCCCTGGACAGGAAAAGTCAGGCGGCGCTTCTGCTGGCACGCGGCATGAGCACTGACGCAGTCGGCGCGGAACTCGGGGTCAACGGGTCAACGGTCCGCCGCTGGCGCCAGGACCCCGCCTTTCAGCAGGAGGTCCACCGCATCAGTGGGCAACTGCTCGGCGAGGCCGTCAACGCGCTCAAGGTGGCCTGCCGAGACGCCATCACCACCCTGCACGCTGCGCTCGAGGACGACAGCGCCACGATCCGCGTGCGCGCCGCTGGCACACTCCTCGGCGCCCTGCCCAGCATCGCCGCGCACTTCGACCTCGAAGCCCGGCTCACCGCCCTTGAAGACGCCACCTCAGAGAGGACCGCATCATGACCGGCCGCAACCTGAGTGCCCGCCTCGCCGACGCCGAAGCCCGTGAACTCGCTCGGCAGACCGTCATCACACACCGTCAAGCCGACCTCGTACAGGAAGCCGTCGCCAACGCCGCAGACGCACTCGGCCTACCTGAGGCGCAACGCACCCGGTTGATCCGCGCGATCGCCCGGGAACTCCGGAAGGTCGCCGCCAGGGAGGGAGAGTGACGTCGGGGCGTGACTTCCGAACTCGGCTCGCCCGCCAGGAAGCCCGCCGTGCAGAAGCCGAACAGCTTGGCGCGGAGATCATGGCGATGGTTGAAGAGTTCGAGCGGGATCTCACCAGCGATGACGCTGCGCTCTCCGAGCACGCCCGGCAAGCGCTCCGCGACCTTGATCGCATGCTGGGCCCGAATGACGAGCCATGACCAGGCCGCCCTACGTGGAGCACGCCGCCGTCACCGCGGGCTTCCCCGCCCACGTTGTCGACCGGCTCCTCGCCCGCTACCTCCCTCCGCTGCTGGGTGGCATGAGCCCTGAGCAACGCGCCGAGCTGATCGCCTACCGGGACGCGGTGCGCCGCGCCGCCGACGCCTACCTCGCACGTCCGCACACGGACATTGCGGACATGCCGGATGCGGACATGACGCCACCCTCGGGGGAGATCGGCGTCGACCAGGCGGCAGCGCTGCTGGGGATCCCCCCCCCGGCATGCCCGCCGGCTGGCCGCGGCGGGCCTCGGCCGCAAAGTCGGCCGGGTGTGGCTGCTGAACCGGGCGCTGGTCGACGACTACCGCGACCTGAGGAGCGCCGCATGAGACCCGAGGATCTGACCGGCGAGGCCCGCGAGGTATACGAGGCATGGCGAGGCGTCGGTCTCTCGGAGCCGCGGGCGCTCGACGAAGTACGGCGTTCCGGGCTGAGCGGCCTGCCCGAACAGGACGGCTTCGACGCCATGACGCAGATGTTCCAGACGATCGGGCTGAGCGAGTCGGAGGCGCGGGCCGCTGCGATCGGCCGGGACGGCAGTGAACGCCAGGCGCGCTGGCGGTTCAACGAGGCCGAGATCAACGCCGTTGCGGAGAAGCTGACGCTGACGCAGGCGATCGAGGCAGCGGCGCAGGCGTTCACCGCGTGGGCGACGTGGCTGACCATGGAGGACGCCCGCCGCTACTACCAGGACAAGGTGAGAGGCGAGTGGGGGCACCTGTCGGAGGTGGCCCGCAAGCGCAACCTGGTGTTGACCGCCCGCGCGCTGCGCGCGTCGGCCGCCGCCAAGAGGCGCTGATTGCTGTGAACGAAGCGTCGGCGCCGACGATACGGGAAGCGGCGCTGCACCTCCGTGAGGGGGCCGATTCGTGGGCGGAGCGGCTGCAGGCGTTCACCGCGAGTGTGGGGCGGTTGGACGGCCAACACGTGGACCTCGGCCGGGGGACGGCTGACAAGCGCGCTGCGCTGCGTTCGGCGGCGCGGGCGGCTGATGATGCGGTCGCTGCACTGTCGGCGCTGAGCGTGGCTTTGGGGGCGCTGGCGGAAGCGTGGGGGGTCGACGATGCCTGACCGCACCGTATCGGCGAGGTTGCGCGCTGACGTCTCCGGCTACATCGCTGACATGCGCGCGGCCGCGCAGGCGACCCGCAACCTCGGTGACGAGGCGGAGCGTGTTGGGCGGCGTTCCTCGCAGGCGTTCGAGGCGCAGCGCAGCACGTCCGAACGGCTGGAGGAGTCGCTGCGCCGCCTGGTGGAGGCTCAGCGGCGGCAGGCCGAGGAGGCGCGGCGGCAGTCGGAGGAGACCCGCCGCAGCAGCGATGAGACGCGGAGAAGCTCGCAGGAGAACGAGCGGAACCGGCAGTCGCAGGAGCGGCAGCGCCGCAGCACCGAGCAGGCGACGCGGAGCATGACCGCTCAGGGCTCGGCCTTGGAGTCGCTCATCGGTGGTGCGGTCGCGGCCGGGGCGGCAGCGAGCGCCGCCGGCGTGGCGTTCAGTGCGTTCGCCGGCCTCGCGGTCCCCTCAATCGTCAAGGTCGTGTCAGCGCAGGAGAATCTCGCCGAGAGTTGGGATTCGCTCAGCGGCCACCAGCGGGTGTCGGCCGGCCTGGTCGACGACCTCGTCGACGAGTACAAGGCGCTCGCCCGGTCGTACGAACCGCAGGCGCTCAGCGCGTTCAACTCCGTGGTCGCCACCAGTCGAAGCCTGCTGCCGCAGCTGGACACCGTTGTCGCGGCCACGTCCGGCAGCGTCCAAGGATTGATCAACCGGGTCGGGGCGTTCGCCACCGGGCCCGAGGTCGAACAGTTCATGAACTTCGCCGCGGCGAACGCGCCGCAGGCGTTGAACCAGCTCGGGCAGGCCGCAACCACCACGGGCAGTCTCGCGCTGCGTCTCGCGACCGACCTCACCCCGGTCGGCATGAGCCTCCTCACCGTCGCCAACGGCGCTCTCGGCCTGGTCAACGGCCTGGCTCACGTCAACCCGGCGTTCGCGCAACTGGCGGTCACGGGGCTGCTGCTGCGCGGCCCCATCACTGGTGTTGTCGCCGGGGTCGGCAACATGACCCGCGGCCTGCAGCAAGGCGCCGCGGCCACGCGGGGCCTGTCGGCGTCGCAGAAGGCGCTGCACCTGATCACCCGGGCGGGCCCCAACCTGTACGTCGCTGCGGGTGTCGGGCTGGCGTTCCTGGCCATTCGTGCGATGAACGCCAAGAGCGCCACCGAAAAGTTCAACGAGGCACTCAAGATCGAAAACCGGGCGTTCGGCAACAACCTCGAGGGTCACCGCAACTACACGCGGCAGCTCGAGGTCAATGCCCGCACGATCGAGCAGCGGATCGTCCAGGCGCACAACGGCATGTCTGACGCGGTCCGCAAGTCCGCCGACCCGATGCGCGAACAGTCGCGGGTCATCTCCGAACTCCAGCAGCAGTACAAGGAGAACAACGCCGAACTGGAGAGGCAGCGGCAGACCTTCCAACGCGTATCGGACGGCGCGACCTTCCTCGCCAACAAGTACTCGATCACTCGTGATCAGGCGCTCAGCTTGGCGACGGCGGCGGGGGTCGACCTGTCCACCGCCATGGACAGAAACGGCCGGTTGAGCAACCAGGCCGCCGCGAAGATCGACCAATACCGCGTTGCGGTCGACCTGGCACGCGACCCGACGCGGCAGGTGTCGCTGGCGTTGGAGGACGTGGCGAACAACGCGCTGTCCATGAAGGACCGCATGAACGCCGCGACGCAGGCGATGGAGGCGTTCTTCAACCCGTCCATCGCGGCCTACCAGGCGACAACGCAGCTCAAGCAGGGCATGCGTGAGCTGGTGTCGGCGCTGTCGGCGAACAAGGGCCAGATCGACGGGAACTCGTCGGCGTCGCTGCGGCTGCAAGGCCAGTTCGCCCAGCAGCTGCAGAGCGTCAATCAGCTGTGGTCGGCGACGCTGCGGCTGACCGGCTCGGAGTCGAAGGCCCGCGGCGAAGTGGGCCGAATGTTGCCGGTCCTGTATGCGCTGGCCGGCCGCAACAGGGACGCTCGTGCCCAAGTGGACGCGTTGGCGCGGAGCACGGGCAACACGGTTGGGATCACTCGGACATCGCGTGACGCGTTCATGCGCGCGGCCGAAGCGATGGGCGTCGCCCGGGGCCGCGCCGAGCGGTTGTGGAAAGAGCTCAACAAGATCAAGGACCGCAAGGCCGAGGTCGACGTCACCGCCTCGGGCCGGTTCGCCAAGCTCCGCGGCCTGGACGAGTTCTACCCCCGCGCCAAGGGCGGCCCGATCCCCGACGTCCCGGGCGGCTCACGCCAGTACGACTCCGTCCCCGCCCTGCTGCGCGTCGACGAACACGTCTGGACACCTGAGGAGGTCGACGCGGTCGGCGGGCATGGGGCGATGTATCGGCTGCGTGCGGCCGCGCGGCGTGGGGAGCTGCAGGGCTACGCCCGCGGCGGCCGCGTGAGTTTCGCCCGCGACAAGCGCAAGGACAGCGCCGTGGTGGGGGACGTGACGTATCCGATCTTCTCCGGCATCACCGGGATGGCCGCGGACATCGCCAAGGTGTTCGCCGCCGCGTGGAAGCGGATGATGTCCGGCGGCGGAGTCGTCGCCGCGGCGCGTTCCCAGATTGGTGTCCCGTACTCGTGGGGTGGCGGCGGCAAGGGCGGCCCCTCGTACGGCATCGGCAGGGGTGCCGGCACCGTGGGCTTCGACTGCTCGGGGCTCACCGAATACGCCTGGTGGCGTGGCCGCCGGGTCGACATCGGCGGCACAACGTACTCCCAGTACCCCAACTCGACACCCACGTCCCGACGGCCGGGCGCGTTGGGGTTCCCCCACATGGGCCACGTCGTGCTCGCCAGCAACAGGCCCGGGTACATCATCGAGGCCCCCTACACCGGCGCGCGGGTGCGGGAGGTCCAGTCGAGCCGCGGGTACCAGTGGCGCTGGCCCAAGGGCGCCGCCAGGCGCGCGGAGGGCGGCCCGATCACGGAGGTCGACCGCAGGATCGGCCGCCGCTTCCTCGACGCGTCCGGTGGCGCCATTGTCGTCGAAGCCAAGGCCCTGGAGATCGCCGGGGACCCTGGTGGTCTGGGCATCCCCGGGTACGCGTCGGGTGGGTGGGTGCGCGGGCCGGCGGGCCGGGACAGGGCGTTGATCGCAGCGACCGACGGCGAATACATGATCAACCGGGCGGCGGCGGCCAGATCCCCCGACCTCGTCGAGGCCATCAACGACGGTCGCATCGGACAGGCCATGATCCGGCCGACCATCCCCGCATCCGCCGCGGTCTCAGCCGGTGGCGGAGGTGTGGCCGGACGGTCCGCGGCCGGAGGCGACGTGCATCTTCACGTTCACAACAACGGCGTGATCGGGTCGCAGATCGAGATGGACAACTGGTTGACCGGCAGTCTCGACCGACTCCGCAGACAAGGACGGATGCCGTTCGCCGTGAAGTGACCTCGCCGCGCGCCTCAGAGCGCCATAGAGCGCCGATCGTGGCTTGGCGCGGCTCACGAGTCGCGAGGCGTCCCGTTCGCCCCCTGCCAGGCCGTCGCTGCGTGGTCTTCAGGAGTCGGCCAGGGCGCAGTCCGGCTCCTCACAAGGGATGTGCTGGATCCGGCCACCGAGATGCTTCTGAGCGGCGCTGAGGACGTCCGGGCTTGCGTTCACCGTCCAGTTCTGCCCCATCAGCAAGTCCCCGCCCGTGAACTTCAACAACCGCACTTGGGCGTCCACGCCCTGATGGTTCTCGTGGACGCGGACCACGATGTCGCCGTCCGAGCAGGTGACCTGAGCACGGGCCCCGATCAGCTGCCGCGTCTCGGTTAGGTCTTGGCAGGGCAGCGTCCCCATCGACTTGGCGACGATCTCCCGCGGCTCGGTGAAGTACCCACCGTCCACGGGCGGTGTGGTCGGCGTCGAGGTGAACGGGGCGGGCGCGGCTCTCTCGCCGTTGGTGCAGCCGGCCAGGACTGCGCAGGCGAGGATGACGACGGTGAGCATGGTCTTGGGCATCTCGCGTCTCCAGGTGTGAACCGGGGGTGTTAATGAGACGCTCTGGGCGGGCGGGCTGCAGTCATCGGCGGCGGCCGGTTCCGGCAAAAGACACCCATCCGAGCATGGTCGTTTTTCGTCCGCGCCGCATAGCCCTGGGTTACGAAGATGCTGAGGGGCGGGACCGACAGCCTTGGCAAGGTTGTGGTCGCCGCCCCTCGGGGTGTGCTCACCAGCGTACGCGTTCCGGTTCTACTGCATGCCGGTCCCCATGCAGGGCTTGCAGGTGACCTTTTCGCACACCTTCGAGCCCGAGACGGTCGAGTACTTGTAGGTGTAGCCGCGGCCGTCGCAGTTGCGGCATGGGGAAACCTCGGTCTTCATGGCTCCTCCTGTGGGGGGTGTTCGAGCGTGGGCTGTCTCGCCGGTCCGTGAGGTGGCCGGGCCCCTGGTGGTGGAGGCCCGGCCGGGTGCGGGTCAGCGGCGGTAGTCGCGCGCGTTCTGTTCCCAGATACGCGCGTCGACCTCGGCGTCCTTCAGGGCCGCGCGCAGGGCGGCGGGGTCGCTCTCTCCGTTGGCCAGCATGCGCCGGTACTTGTCGGCCTCCTTGCGGGCCTTGCGGGCCTTCTCGCCGTACTCGCGGGCCTTGCCCTCTCGGCGCTCGCGCTCGGCCTGGCGGTCGGCGTTGCGGTTGCTGAACAGTCCCATGGTGGGTTTCCTTTCGGGTTAGGTGCCGGGCGGCGGGTTAGGTTTCTCACCCCACGCCCGGCGGGGGCTCATCTTGCGTGTGACCTGCGGAAAGTTAGGTGTGTTAGCCGGGTTAGGCCGGTGAGGCGGGGCCCTCTGAGCGGCCCTGTAGGCGCGTCTGAGCGGGTGCGGGGCCATCTACCTCACTCCCGGCCGTCCGCGTCGTCCGCGGGCTGGGCGACGGCCGTCAGGTCCGCGGCGTACACCCACATCGCCTCCATGTGATCCCAGGCGACGAAGACCCACAGCTGGTATCCGCCCGACGGCGCGCGGTCGAGACGGATCGAGCGGCGGCCCTCGGCGCTGACCGTGCCGCGCCACGACGGGTGCGCGCGGTGCCCTACGGTCGCACCGGGCGGGAACTTGGCGGCGAGTTCCTTGTAGGCCTGCAGGGCGGCCGGCCGGTTGGGGAGACGGGACATCGGTCCCCTCCTTGGTGTTGGTGTGGGCGGTTCAGTTGCTACGAGAACACGCGGTCATCCGGGCCATGTCCGTTGTGGGTGCCGCTGGGGCTCCGTTCTGGGTCCGCGGGCTTCACTCCTCGCGGTCCAGGTCGGCGGTGGAGCGCTGAGCGATGACGCGGCGGACCTCGGCGGGGTCGACCTGGGGCACGTTGCCGGGCCGCGGCACCTTCACGCCCAGTTCCTCGAGGCGCTCGCCGAGCTGCTTGCCGTTGAGCTTGCGGTAGGGGCCCCAGGCCGGCGCCAGGTCCCGCAGCAGCGACGGCACGTCGGCCAGCCGCACCCGCTCGGCGCCGAGTACCTCGTCAAGGTCGTCGAGCAGGTCCCGCTGCTCGACCTTGGGCGGCTCGGTGTTGGCCTGCACGCGGGTCCGCGGGTCGACCTGGGCGACGGCGCGGGCGATGACGTCGGCGGCGGCGTCGAATCCGGTGTCGTCGTCAACGGCGATGAAGTACCAGCGCAGTAGCTCGAACATCGCTTCGGACACGCCGGTGATGAGCGAGGTTCCGCGGTCCCGGCCGGGCCGCAGTTCGGTCGCGCGGATACCGGCCTGGAAGCTGCCGTCGCCGAGGAACCCGTCGTTGCTGCGCCAGGTCTTGACGTAGAACGCGGCGTTGACGCTGACCAGCTCGACGACCTTCGGGGGGATGGCGTCCTTGCGGGACGACTGGGTGTCGAACCCGAGCCAGATGGCCGTCTTGCGGGCCCTGCGCAGGGTCTGGGTGGCGACCTCGGCGGCCTCCTCGCCGTACTCGGCGTGCCCGAACAACTCATGGCATTCGGAGAACAGGGCGAGGATCGGCCGCAGGTCGGCGTGCTCGGTCGCCAGTTGCCGGGTGACCTTCTTGGCGCCCAGCTCGGCCAGGCGCGCCTCCCGCCGCCCGACCTCGGCGTACAGGTCGTGCAGGGACTGCAGGCCAGCGGCGGCCACGTCGTCGGTGGCGCCGCGGTGGTAGCGGGCCAGGCGGGGCCGGTAGGCGTCGAAGTCGCCGTTACCTGCGAAGACGTGTACCCACAGCTCGGCCAGCGGGTCCAGCGCCGCGCCGAGCATCACCACGCGGCAGGCGTTGCTCTTGCCCTGGCCCATCTGCCCGCCCACCACGAAGTTGTTCGCCACGATGGGCACGGTGAGGACGTCACCGCGGGGCGACACCCCGGCGGGGACACCGGTGAACACGTCGGCGGTGCCCTCGTGCAGCAGCGGGTACTCGGGGGCGGCCTTGGACAGCGCACCGGAGTCGGCGACCCACAGGTCCAGCTCCCCGGCCCGGCCGGTGCCGGCCTTCTCCGCGTCGGCGGGCCACACCTCCACCTCGGCGCGGTGCAGGTTGCGGGCCAGAACCTCGCGCTGGTCGGCGACCATGCTCGCCGTGACGCCCAGCGGGAGGGCGACAACGGCGTGGTAGCCGCGGCCGTCGCGCACCGGCGGCTGGGAGAACGCCGGGACCCAGCCGTCCTTGAACGCCTTCTTCAACTCGGGGATCTTCAAATGCTGCAGCGCGAGCACGATGCTGTCGGCGGTGACGACCATCCCTGCGGCCTCGTTGTCGGCGTCGCCGGGCGCGGCCAGCCACTGGGGCAGCGTCTCGCCCTTCCCGGCGCGGTAGGCGGCCACCAGCCACGCCATCGGCGCGACGATGACGGCGCCCACCAGGACGACCTGGGCGAGCACGCCGACCGCGGCGAGCATGTCACCCACGAAGCCCCACCAGGTGCCCCACGTCCACCCACCGTCGCGCATCGCCACCGCGACACCCACGACGACCAGCACGGCGAGCACGATCGCCAGGACCAGGCCGACGACCTGCAGTGCCGCGATGACGGTGCGGGGCGCCGATCCGATCCGGTCCCACCTGTCGGACTTGGCCTGCCGGTACTTGTCCACCCACTCGGCGAGGCGCTCGGGGTCGCCGGCGGCGCGGGCCGCGCGGATCTGCTCGCGATAGGTCGAGTAGGTGGCGGCGCCGACCAGGCGGCGGACCCACACGGCGTGCCCACGGCCGACCGTCCATCCGGCCCGCAGCGCCGTCTGCGTCACCGCCCACGCCACGTCGTCGGCAGGCCGGTCCGCCCACGGCACGAGCGGCCGCGACGGACGCTCGGCCACCTCGCCGCCGGGGGCCTGGTCCTGCCCGTCGTCAACGATCTCGCCCTCGTAGACGACGTTCTCAACCTCGGCGGAGTCGGCGGGCACCACTTCCCCGCCCGGGGTGTCGGCGTCGGCCGCGGCGCGCCGGCGCTTGTCCAGCGACACCACCTCGGCCGTGTGGTCGTCGGGGAATGCCATGCTGGTATCTCCTCTGTGAGGGGCCCGGCCGGGGCGGACCGTCGCATGGGGCCCCGGCCGGGCATGGGGTCTACTTGCTGGGCTTGCTGATGACGGCGCCGCCCGGCACCCGGACGGCCTTGGTCCCGTCGGCGTCGCGGTGCACCACGTGCCGCCCGTCGCGGTCGCAGGTCACCGTCTCCTCGCCGTCGCGGCTGGTGAACTTGGCGCCGCACTTGCTGTCGCTGCTGGCCATGGCTGATCTCCTTCGTGGGTTGGCCGGGCGGGGCCGTCCCCGCCCGGGGGTCGGTGGCTACTTGGTGGCGGTGGGGGGCAGCGCCCGGCACTGGGCGGCGTGCTCGTTGGCGGCCTCGCGGACCCGCTGCAGCGTCCGGGGCCGGTCGTGGGGCATCATCTCGACGCTGCTGCCGGACACGCCGCACTCGCACTCCCAGGCGTGGCCGTAGCGCTCGGAGCCGAACTCGGACTCGGAGTCGTAGGCGTAGCGGGTGGTGTGCTCGCGGATGGTCACGATCGCGCCGCACAGGCCCCGGTAGCGGGGCAGTGTCGTGGTGGTGCTGGCCATGGGTGATCTCCTTCGTGTTGGTGCCGGTCAGGTGGTCACTTGGTCCGCTTGGCACACTCGCCGCAGTTGGGCGAGTAGCCGGTGAAGTGGCGGCGGCACAGCTTGATCTGCTCGCCGCGCAGGTTGCAGACAGGGCAGCGGCGGCTGCCTCCGTAATGCATCTGCCAGCAGTGGGGGCACTGGTAGGGCTGGGACTTCACCGCACACCCCCGCGCAGCGCGTCGCGGACGGCGCGGGCGGTGTCCATCCCGCACCGCAGCGCCTGCCGCAGCGCGTTCGCCGACGGCTCGGCGGGCAGCTCCCCAGCCGCGATGAGGCCGCGGGCCCGCGCGGTCAGCTCGGCCACGTCGACCCGTACGGGCGGGTTACCACCGGGCCGGTCGGCGGGTGCGTTGTCCCTGTACGTAGGGGCAGTAAGGCCGCCGGTAGGGCCGTGGTCCAACCGCGTGAACGCGGCGAGGATGATCGGCAGCGCGGTGACGATCGCGACCGCCACAACCGGTCCGAGGATGTGCAGCACCAGATCCGACACGGTGAACGTCTCGGCCACCCCGGGCAGGTACGGCCAGGCGTTCATCCCGACCGTCAACCCCAGGAACAGCCATTCGATCTGGTTGAGCGTGCGGGACTCGATCGGCTGCCCGCGAACACCCATGTAGGACTTGGCGCCCACCACCACCAGCAGCGCCAGCGACATGAACGGCTCGACGCACCAGGCGAACAGCCACTCCGGTGACCACGACTCGGCGTCGCCGGCGGCGAACTTCTGGACACCGGCCGTGCTCCAGGCCAGCGCCAGCGCGAGCGCCAGCATCGCCGCGGCCACCAGCACGCGCCGCATCCGCGCGGCCTGCCACGCGCGCATGGCGGGGTCCTGGCCGAGCCGGTGCAGCCGGGCGGCCTCGTGCGCCTTCTTGCGCCGCTTGCGGACCTTGGGCGTGTCCAGGGTGAGGGGCGTGTCGTCGTCCTGCAGCTCGGCGAGGCGGTGCGACTCGGCGACCTCGGCCCGCAGGCGCCGCACCCGCCGGGTTTCCCCGGACTGCGCGTCCTGCAGCTCGGCGTCGGTGACGGGCTGGGCGGTGGTGGCGTCGCCGACCTCGGCCAGGTGCCGCTCCAGGGCGGCGATGCCCTGCTCGATGTCGTCGGGGTCCGGCCCGCCCGCCGCGGGGATCTGCGTGTTCATCGCGGCACCCCCGTCCCGGCCGGGCCGCCGGCCGCCGCGTGCAGCGGACGCGCCGCCACCTCGGCGAGCCAGTCGAGCAGGAGCGCCGTACCGGCCAGCGGCAGCGCCACCAGCCGCAGCAGCAGCACCGCCAGGGCCAGGCCCAGCACGGCAAGCACCGCCAGGGCGCCCGCGTCCCGCAGCATCTCCGCCGTGGTCATGCCGCACCTCCGATGCACGAGATCAGGGCCGCGATGAACAGCCATCCGATGTGCCAGGACTGGTCGAGCGCGTAGGCGCCGGTCCCGGCCGGGGCCGCCACGCCGTCGCCGAGGTCGGCGAACTCGCCCTTGCCGACTTTCTCGGCCAGGGCCCGCAGGGTCGTCCGGCGGTCCGCCCAGTAGTGCGAGGCGGCGTCGACCGTCAGGCCGGCCGCGACCGCCCACGGGGACAGGGCCAGGTCCAGCACCGCCAGGGCCAGGCCGAGCGTGATGAGCTTGGTCGCGGTCAGCGTGGCGACGTGCCGCAGGCAGGCCCACCGGCCCGGCCACCCGGCCGCACCCTTACCGAGGGCCTGGCCGCTGGACTGGACCCAGTGGTCACCGACCTCGTGCGCCACGTACAGGGCGACGAACACCGCCGCGAACACCGCCGGAGATGCATTCACCGCTCTACCTCCTTCTCGGCCGCGCGGCGGGCGAGGTCGATCTGCAGGGCCAACAGCTGCGCGAACGCCTCCGCCTCCTCGATCGTCAGGTCCTCGATGTTGCTCGGCATGGACACCACCACGCGGGGGCTGATCTCCCGCGGGGCCCACTCGAGCGACGCGTTGACCATCGCCATCTCCGGACCGTGGTTCTCACCGCCGGGGTACACCGGGCCGAGGGACAGCGGGACACCGTTCGGCCGGTTCTCGCACTGCCGGTTCTCGGGGTGGTCGGTGTCCCGGTGCTTCACGACGCACCACGGCGGGCACGGGCGTCGCTGCCAGATCGGACGGATCACGACGCCCACCCCCGGACCGGCACGGGCCGCGCCAGGCGCCGGCGGGCCATGGCGAGCACGACGACGGTGACGCCGTCCTGCTGCCACATCAGCCGCTTCACCGGCGCGGGCAGCGCCATCTGCGTCGCGAACAGCGGCGTGTCGGCCTCGGCACGCACCTGCTCGGCGGCCAGGTCTCGCGCGGCCAGCACACCCACCCACGCGGCGAACACCGCCCGCGGGGACCGCGTGCCGATGTCGGCCAGGGTGACCGTCACCGGGACGCCCCGCATGATCTGGGTGAAGCTGTCCGGCCCGACCGCCAGCGCCTGCTGGAACCGGAACGGCACGGCCGCCGACGACGCGACGGCGTCGAACTCGGCCGGGGCGCCGGGGGAGATGACGGCGCGGGTCCGCATGTCGATCACGGTGGCGGTCACTGGCCCTCCTCCTCGCGATTGGGCGGGGTCCAGTCCCACGGCGGCTGGTAGTAGCCGTCGCCGTGGCACGAGGGGCAGGTCTCGCCGTCGTCGGCGCCGGTGCCGTCGCAGCGCAGGCACCGCGGCAGGCGCGGCGCCGTGGCGGTCGGGTACGTCACCGGCAGGTCCGCGGCCGTCTGGGCGATCGCCCGCACCGCGGCGCGCGCGTGCAGGGCCACCTCCCGCGGGTCCACGTTGTCGGCGTCGGCCATCTCGGCGAGGCTGTGCAGCACGCCCCGCAGCTGGGCGGCGCGGTTGGCGATGAGCTCGCACCGCTCCGGCCACGCCCCGGGCGCCGCCGACGGCACGTCGAGCAGGGCACGGATAGCGGCGGCCAGCGCCACCAGGTCGGGGGCGCTCACTTCCGGCCGCCCTTCTGCTGCGCGTCGTAGGCGTCCCGCACCGACTGCGGCTCGCCCTGCGGCCATGTGGACGACTTGCCGTCGGTCGCCGGCTTGTCGTTGACGTAGATGATCACTTGACGGCCCCCTCGGTGAGCAGGGCCTTGACCACCGACTCGCGGAAACGGCGACCGCCGGGCATCGGCACGTACTCCAGCAGCCCGCTACGGGCCCAGCGGGACACCGTGCGGGGGCTGACACGCGCCATCTTGGCGACCTCGGCGCTGGTGAAGAGGCGTTCCATCCCGGGGCCGTCTTCGGTCATCATGGATTCCACGGGTTGCGCTCCTCTGTCCTGGGGAATCGAGGCAATCCACGCGGCTCCAGTGCTCTCACCCACTGGGGCCGCTTTCACGTTCAGGGCACGGACATCGCGTCACATCGGGTGCCATCACCGCTGAGCGTGTACGTCATGGACGGTAGCCCGCACATCGAGTGTTGTCTAGTACTAAAAATGCGAGTAGTACCGTGGTGTGCGGACTGACAGCATGGGTGCGACACGATTCCCCAGGTCAACCGCACTGTGAGGAGACAGCGACAGTGAGTGAACTCTTCGGCCTCGTCGTCAGGTTCACGCTGAAACCTGGCGCCGGCGCCAGCTTCGACCGGCTCGTCGAAACGACAGCAGAGCAGATCAAGACCAGCGAGCCGGGCACCCTGATCTACACCTGTCACCGTGTAGACGGACAACCTGACCAGAGGATCTTCTACGAGCTGTACGCCGACCGGGCCGCGTTCGACGCACACGAAGCGCAGCCACACGTCATCCGCTTCCTCGCCGAACGAGCGCAGTACATCGCGTCCACCGAGGTCGACTTCCTCAGCATCCACACCGGCAAGGGCATCCCCGGAAAGGTCGGCTGACATGGGAGACGACCTGACACTTGGCGAGCGGATCGCGTTCCACCGCCGTCGCCGGGGACTCTCTCAGAAGGAGTTCGCCAGCGAGATCGGGAGGTCCGAAAGCTGGGTCTCGCAGGTTGAGCGAGGCGCCCGGTCAGTCGATCGCCTATCGGTGCTGCAGCACCTGGCCGACGTCCTCGGGATCCCACTCGCAGAACTGCGGGCCGAGGCCGGCCCCCAGGAGCGACGCAGCGACGTACAGGAGCTACGGCTCACCCTGACGGGACATCCGGCGTTGGCGAGCGTGCTCGGAGAGCAACCGGCAACCGAGGCCATCGACGTCTCTCAGCTCGAAGCGACAGCAGAGCCGGTATGGCCCCTGTTGCACCAGTCGCGCTATGACGAGCTAGAGCCTCTACTAGCCCGACTCATCCCTGCCCTTGAGCAGGCCACCAGACAGGCGGGGAACGAGACAAGCACCAGAGCGTATGAGTTGCTGGCCAAGACCTACCAGGCTGCTGCGTCCATGCTCGCGCGTCTCGGTGAGAGCGACGCTGCGTGGATTGCAGCCGACAGGGCGGTGCGAACGGCAGAGCAGACGAGCGAGCCCTTGTCGGTCGTGGCCGGCCTGTTCCGCATGGCGCACGCCTTCCTGGGGCTTCGCCAGCTCCAAGAGGCCCACCACGTAGCCCATGGTGCTGCGTCAGTCCTCCGGCCCCGGGCACAAGAGGAGGATGCCCCTCGCGAACTGCTGTCCCTGTACGGCGCGATGAACCTGGTCCTAGCGGTCATCGCGGCGCGGGACAGCGACCGGCAATCGGCCCGCCAGTATCTCCGCGAGGCACGCCGCACGGCCGAGCGGATCGGAGAGGACCGTAACGACTTCGGTACCGAGTTCGGGCCGACCAACGTGGCCATTCACGCCATCTCCGTTGCCGTAGACCTCGGCGATGCCGGCGAGGCGGTGGAACTAGCCGGGGATCTCGACGCATCCGCCCTCTCACCCGAACGGCAGTTCCGGCTTCACCTGGATGTCGCACGCGCGGAGACTCAACGGCGCCACATCGGCGACGCTATACACAGGCTCGCTCAGGCGGATGAGATCGCACCGGAACACTTCCAGGCCCACCCACTGCCGCGGGAGACTGTTCGAGACCTTGTGCAACTCGCCGGACGCCGTATCCCTGACGAGCTTCGGGAGATGGCGCGACGCCTAGGGGTGCTGCCATGAGCACCATCACGGGATAGTCAACACAAGGGCCCGCCCGGCGCAGCAACACCGGGCGGGCCCTTCACTCACTCAGAGCAGGCCGAGCCCCGACTTTGCTGGCACCCTGATGGCACCATCGGCCGCTCGGCGCACTTCACCAGGCCGTACCAGACCACACGAAGCCTGGGCCCTGAGCTGCGCAAACCTCGGTAGACCGATCTTCTCCAACCACCCCCTCGCGAAGGGGATCACCCTCCTAAAGCGGGTGTCGCAGGTTCGAATCCTGCCGGGGGCACACGGGTGACCAGCACCAGAGAGTCCCTGACCAGCGAACGCCGATCAGGGACTCTCTGTCGTATGCGGCCTTGTGCGACCTGGCCGACCTCGAAGCCCGCATCGCCCTGGAGCGACTCTTCACCGGCTACCCGCATCTGAGCCTGGCCACCGCCGACCTGCCGCGAGTGCGGTCAATGTTCACCCGCGCCTGGGCACACCTGCCCGTCGCGCTCGACCAGGGTCTGACAATTCGTGGTGGCGGAGCCAGAACATGAGGCCGGCGGCCCAACGGTAAACGCGGCACTGCGCGGCCTGCTGGACGCGGTCGCCCCCGGCGGCACGCTGCTCGTGGTCAGCCATGACCTCGCCGACCTCCCACCGGGTGACGAATTCGACCCCAGTCCCGCCGTCGTGGGGCCAGTTCCCGGTGTGGTGGACAGTCGCCGGCGAAGTCACGCCCGCCGACCTGGACGACGCCCGCGCCTTCTGTTCGCCCTCGGCGGGGGTGGCGGCGGTCGGGTCGCCGAGCACGCCCGACGGCGACCGGGGCGAGCCCGGATGAGGTTGCCGAAGCAGTGTTCGACCACGTTGCGGTGTCAAAAAGCGGTGCATGCCGTCCCGGTTGTCCTTGCCGTCCCGGTTGTCCTTGCGGGCCCGGTTGGCGAGCTGGTCACGGCGTTCGGGAGTCACCGCGGGGGTCTCGCAGGGGGCAGATGTGCCCGGATACGGCGGGCGGAGTAGCCCTTGTCGCCCAGTAGCACGACCGGCCCCGCGCACGGCCGACGTGAGGTGCCTGCAGCCTGCCTATGACCGGCTGGTCGGGGGGCGTCGTGGCCTGTGGGCGGTGTCTCCGTGAAGGAGTTGGGGGTCAGGGCTTCGGTCGTTCGGGAGGCGAGGGGGCGGGTGGCCGGGGGCCATTGTTCTGGGCCAGGTCTCCGGGGGGCGTCGTGGCGGTCTCGGTGGAAAGGACGTACGTCCTGACAATTATTGAAGCTTGCACCAAACCGTTACCAAACGATCAGACCACCATTTGACCGCAAAGAGTAGTCAATGCGTCTATTTGGGCCGCCGAAGCCATGCTTACGATGTCTCTACAGACAAGTCGGAATAGCTGTAAATTTCTTCAGGTCGACGCGAATCGACGGGGGGACGAAGATGAACGCGACACCCGCCTCCGGCGCCGGTGGGCAAGAGACCGTCCAGCGGTCGCTGGAGAACCTGGCGAGCAGGCTCGAGAAGACGCGGGGGCTGCGCGACGGTCACGCCCTGCTGCACCTGTCCGGTGCGGGCGGGGGGACGTACGTGCTCTCCACCCAGCGCGGCGAGGCGGCGGTATCCAGGAGCGAGGCCGGGGCCGTCCGCTCCGGCGAACCGCCGGTGGTCGAGGTGATGGGAGACGCCGAGACCGTCCGGGCGATCCTGGACGGCGAGATCGACGCCCGCGAACGCTTCCTGCAGGGGGGCCTGCGGGTACGCGGCGACCTTCGCTACCTCAGTGACGTCGCCCTCGAACTCGGGCTGCTCAAGCACCCGCTGTAAGCCGCACGAAAGGAACACTGTCATGGCCGACACGGTCGAGACGGTCGGCCTGGTCCAGCGGGTCGCCGCGTCCTCCGCGTTCACCTGCGCATGGATCGGGCCCACGCCCGCCAACGTCGAGCTGCTCACCGTGACCAACGACGGCACGGCGCCCGACATCGCGCTGGCCGCCAGCCTCACCCAGATGCTGTCCGGCGCGGCCACCAACTACCGGGAGGTCCGGGCCTCGCACGCCAGCGACGACGCCAAGATCCTCACACTCGAGATCGATCCGGTGTAGCCGAAGGAGAAGGCCATGGCCGAGACGCAGGGCTTCGTCCAACGGTTCACCTGGCTGTCGGGACCGATGGCCTGCACGTGGATCGGCGTCGACGACGCGCACGCCGAGCTGCTGACCCTGGAACCTCCGGAGTCCGGCGACAGCGGGATGGGTGACGCGCTGGTCGACGCGATCCTGGGGGGCTGGCAGGTCAAGGTGCTCCATGCGGACGACTCCTCCAAGATCACGGGGGTGGAGCTGCCGGCACCCGACGTCGTCGCGCAGCCGCTGCAGATGGACGCGATGGAGGTGACCCAGGCGATCCAGGATCTGTCCCACTCCGTGCCGCTCATCGCGCGGAAACGCACGGTCGTGCGCGTCTACCTGAGCTACCACGGCACCACGCCGGTCACGGTCTCGGGTGAGCTGACGGCGCGGCACTCGGCCGGCGGCCCGGAGGAGATCCTGCTGTCCGAGAACACGGTGACGCTGAACCCCGCGGACGCCGGCAACGTCGCGCTCGCCCGCTCGGACGCGTCCCGGACACTGAACTTCGTCCTGTCCGGCGCGGACATTCCGCCCGGCCCGCTGACACTGCGGGTCAACCGGGTGACCGACGCGCTGACCGGGGCGAGCCTGTCCGTCGGCGGCGAACGGCGGCCGATCCTCTACTTCCACGAGGGCGCGCCGCTTCGGGTGCGGGTGCTCGCCTTCACCTACCAGTGGGGCACGCCGCCGAGCACGGTGGCGCCGACCGACCGCGACATGCGCCTGCTGCTGTCCTGGCTGGGGCGGGCGTACCCGGTGGCGGAGGTCCAGAGCACCCAGGGCAGCGTCGCGGCGACGGCGGTTCCGCCGTTCGGCTGCGGTGACATCAACGCCCAGCTGGCCGCGATCCGCGCCGTGGACGTCAACGCGGGCACCGACGCGCGCACCCACTACTACGGGCTGGTCAGCGACGCGGGCTTCTTCATGCGGGGATGCGCGGCCGGCATTCCGACGGGCGCGCCCGACCCCGGGACCGTGGCCAGCGGGCCGACCGGGCCGAACAGCTGGGGCTGGGACCTCGACGGGTCGTACGGCGACTGGTACGGAGGGCACGAGATCGGGCACACGCTGGGCAGGCTGCATCCGGGGTTCTGCGGGGAGTCGCAGGACGACCTGAACAACTACCCGTTCCCCGCGGGGCAGCTGTCGGCGACCGGTGACGGGTTCGCCGGGTTCGACGTCGGTGACCCCGCCAACGCCCTGCCGTTGCGGGCGCTGCCGGGCACCCAGTGGCACGACTGCATGACCTACTGCGATCGCCAGTGGCTGTCGGTCTACACCTACCTGGGGATCAAGGAGCGCCTGCGGCAGGAGGACGCCCTGCCCTCCGCGGCCGCGCGGGCCGGACGGGCCCGGATCCCGCAGGTCGCCGCCGCGGGCGGTGGCGGCCGTCCCGACCAGCGGCGCTTCCCCGGGGTCGTCCCCGCGGCCGGGCCGCGGGCGGAGGAGCCGGCCGGGCCGGAACCGGAGGAGGCGACCGCCAGTGTCGTCGCCCAGGTCGACCTGACCCGGCGGCGCGGGACCATCTCCCACGTCAACGCGGTGCCGAACCTGGAGCCGTCCCCGCGGCAGGAAGGAGCCGAAGCCGTAGTGCGGGTGGTCGACCAGGACGGGAGGTCTCTCGTCGATCATCCGGTCCCCGTCAAGCTGAACTCGGAACTGGGCAGCGGCGACGCCCGCACCGGGATCGTCGACGCCGTCGTCACCGTCCCGGCCGGAGCCTCGGCGATCGAGCTGCTCGTCGGCGACCAGGTGGTGGACAGCTTCCGGCTGGGCGGCCCGCCGCCGCGGATCGGTTCGGTCCGGGTGCTGCCGGTGCAGGACGGGGTGCGGATCGCGGTCGATCTCGACCGGCCGGCCGAGGCGGGCCACACGTTCGCGCTGCAGGTAAGCCGGGACGGCGGCGCCACCTGGGAGACCGTGGGGGTGTCCCTGGAGCAGCCGCCCTTCCACCTGCCGCAGCCCGCGGCGGCCGGTCCGGCCGCGCGCGGCGAGCTCATCTTCAAGGTGATCGCGACGAACGGTCTCGCCAGCTCCGAGGCCACCAGCGCACCCACCCGGTTGAGCTGAGCCGGGCCGGTCGCGTCGGCGCGGTGCTCGGGCGGCGGTAGCTCGCGGCACCGCGCCGACCTGGGGGTACCACCCGAGGTCAGCGGGTGTGTTAACCGCCGCCTTATCGCGTCTCTGGGGCAATGGGAGCATGCGGATACTGGTGGCCGAAGACGAGTGTTTCCTTGCCGACCTGGTCGCCGAGGGGTTGCGCGAGCAGGCGATGGCGGTCGACGTCGCCTATGACGGGGCGGCCGCGTGGGAACGCCTGTCGGTCAACGAGTACGACGTGCTCGTGCTGGACCGCGACCTGCCCCAGATGCACGGCGACGAGATCTGCCGCGAGCTGGCCCAGCGCGGCGAGACGGTGCGCATCCTGATGCTGACCGCCTCCGGCGCGGTGCATGAACGGGTCACCGGGCTCAATCTGGGAGCGGACGACTATCTGGCGAAGCCGTTCGCGTTCGACGAGCTGGTGGCGCGGATCCGCGCGCTGGGCCGGCGGACCGGCCCGCCGCTGCCTCCGGTGCTGGAACGCGCCGGCATCACCCTGGACACCGCGCGGCGGCAGGCCGTCCGAGACGGCCGCTTCCTGCCGTTGTCGCGCAAGGAGTACGCGGTGCTGGAGGTGCTGATGCAGGCGCGGGGCATGGTCGTCAGTACCGAGGAACTCCTCGAACGGGCCTGGGACGAGCACACCGACCCGTTCACCACCGTCGTGAAGGTGACGATGAGCAAGCTGCGGGCCAAGCTCGGCGACCCGCCCGTCATCGTCACCGTCCCGGGAAGCGGGTACCGGCTGTGAGTCCGGTGCGGGCCGTCTGGTCGGACATCCGGGGGTCGATACGGACGCGGATGACGCTGCTCTACAGCGGCGTGTTCACGGTCATCACCGGCGGCGTGCTGGTGGCCGCGCAGCAGGTGGAGCAGGTCGTCGTGGGGCGGCGGGTGCAGGACTTCCCCAAACGGGTGGCCAGCACGGTCCCGTGTCACGCGCGGCCGGCCGACGCGCCGTGCTCGGTCGTCCCCTACGAGGCGCCGCGGGACGGTGTGCCAGGTGCGGACGAGCTGAACGACGGCAGGACCGAACTGCAGCACAGCCTGGTGAGTTCGCAGCGGCTCATCACCCTGATCACCATCGCGGTGATCACGGTGCTGGCGTTCGCGGTGTGCTGGTGGCTCACCGGGCGGCTGCTGCGGCCGCTGCACCGCGTCACCGCCACCGCCCGCCGGCTGTCGCTGTCCACCCTCCACGAACGCATCGCGCTCACCGGGCCGCAGGACGAGCTGAAGGAACTCGCCGACACCTTCGACGCGATGCTGGACCGGCTGGAACAGGCGGTGGCCAGCCAGCGCCGCTTCGTCGCCAACGCCTCCCACGAGCTGCGCACGCCGCTCGCCGTCCAGCGGACCGCCATCGAAGTCGGCCT
Organism: Actinomadura sp. NPDC047616; assembly: GCF_040642915.1. NCBI lineage: Bacteria > Bacillati > Actinomycetota > Actinomycetes > Streptosporangiales > Thermomonosporaceae > Actinomadura > Actinomadura sp. NPDC047616. The sequence continues at coordinate 55,095 of NZ_JBEYTB010000006.1, read as the reverse complement.
GGCCGACCCCTCCCCCGCGAAGGTCGCGAGGATCCGGGCCGAGCTGCTGCGCAACACCCAGCGGTCCGAACGGCTCATCGAGGGCCTGCTCGTCCTGGCCCAGGGCGAACGCGGCCTCGACGCCCGCGCCCCGGTGGATCTCACGGTCGTGGTGGAGCAGGTCGTCAAGGACCATCGCCCGCTCGCCGAACGCGGCGCCGTCACCGTCGAGGCCGGCTTCGCCGCGCGCCCGGTCACCGTCCCCGGCGACGAGGTGCTGCTGACGCGGCTGGTCGCCAACCTGGTGCAGAACGCGATCCGGCACAACCACCCCGGCGGGCACGTCCTGGTGGAGGTGTCCCCCGGCACCGGGCTGGTGGTCCGCAACACCGGTCCGCGAGTCCCGCCCGACCAGGTCGGTGCCCTGTTCGAGCCCTTCCGGAGACTGCACCCGGACCGGACCGGCTCGGGCGACGGCGCGGGGCTCGGCCTGTCCATCGTCGCGGCCGTCGCCCGCGCCCACGACGGCACCGTGCGCGCCACGGCGAACCCGGACGGCGGGCTCACCGTGACCGTGGCCCTCCCGGCGCTGCCCCCGGTCCCGGCCGTTGAGTCCCTTGCCGAAGCCTCAAGGTGATCCGGCGCACCACCGACCGGCACATGGGGCTCTTCGGTGGTCGCCGCCTCCAAGCGCGCGCCGTCGTGGCGGGCACAGCCTCACAGCCGAGACTCCGCGCCCCCATGCCGTGCAGGTGGCGCGGTTCAACTGGTCAAGTGGCGCGGTCGAACGGGAACGGCGGACGGCGCGGGCCCGCCGCGCCGTCCGCCGCCGGAGGGGTTCCTCGGTCATTCGCTGCGCAGCACGGACGCGGTACGGGTGGCGGCGGCCCAGCCGGCGGGCGGCCAGGCGCCCAGCACCGCGATCACCAGTCCGGCGCACCCGAGCGGCGCCAGCAGCGACCAGGTGTAGACGTGGATCCACGACGCGGCCATCCCGCTGCCGAGCAGGTCTCCGGTGAGCTCCACGACGCCGTGGTGGGCCAGGACGCCGAGCGGGACCCCGACCGCGCCGCCGACGACGCCCAGGGCGGCCATCGACGCCACCATCATCAGGACGACCTGCCGTGGGGCCATTCCGATGGCCTTGAGCACGCCCAGGTCGCGGCTGCGCTCCCGGGCGCCGAGCACCACGCTGTTGAGCACCCCGAGGCCCGCCGCCGCACAGATGATCAGCGAGAACAGCAGGAACAGGCCGTTGAACACGGCGTTGCCCGCCAGGTCGGGCTCGGTGACCTCGGCGAACAGCTCGCCCGGCGCGGCCCTGGTGAGGCGGGCGGCGTAGTCGGCCGGGTCGGTCCCCGGTGTCACGATCACCGAGAACGGCCGGTTCCGCGGGCCGTCGCCGGCGTCGGGCAGGCTCGCGGCGTCGAGCATCAGCCGGTCGGTGTCCGCGTGCGCGAACGAGCCGACGATCCGGACCGTGGCGTCCGGCGCCCCGTCCGCCCGCAGGGTGAGGGTGTCGCCCACGTCCAGGTCGTGGAGCCGGAGGAACCCTTCGGTCGGCACCGCCTCGCCCCGTCCCGCGAACCAGCGGCCGCGGATGAGGTTGTCGCCGAGGAACGGGCGGTAGTCCCCGCTGTAGGTCTCGGCCGTCACCGTGGAGGGGATGCCGGGGATCCGCACGGACACCGGGCCGTGCGACATCGCGTGCGCGGTGCCCGGCTGGGACCGCAGCAGCGCGAACACACCCTGCTCGGACAAGCCCGTCCGGCCCCGGTTGGGCGGCGGGACGCCCACGCTGACGGAGGTGCGCCCCTCAGGGTCCGCCGTGGCGATCTTCGACACCGTCTGGTGCAGGCCGAATCCCATGGTCACGGCCGTCACGCCCAGGCAGAGCCCGGCCAGCGTGAGCGCCGTCCTGGCGGGCCGGGCGACGGGCAGGCTCAGCCCCAACCCGACCGAAGCGGGCAGCCGGGTGCGGACCAGCCACCGCTGCGCGCGCCGGCCGCGGCCCCGCCGCGAGACGATCCCGGCGCTGATCGCCTGCACCGCCGGCAACCGCCCGGCCCGCAGCGCGGGGACCAGGGCGGCCAGCACCACCACGGCCATGACGCAGACGCCCGCCGCCGCGTCCAGCAGGAGGAGGGATCCACCGGCCGACGGCAGTTCGAAGCCGCGCGCCAGGTTCTCCGCCGTGCCCGTGGCGAGCAGGTGCCCGGCCAGCATGCCCGCCGCGCACCCGAGCAGCGCGGGGAACGCGGCCATCAGCACGTACACGGCGGTCACCTGCGCCGGGGTGTAGCCGAGCGCCTTCATCACGCCGATGTTCCGGTAGCCGGAGACGACCGCGCCGCCGACCACGTTGCCGATGATGAACACCGACACGGTCGTGGCGAGCAGCCCGAAGACCGTGACGAACGGGATCAGCTGCTTGAACTTCTCCTGAAACGACTGCCTGGCGGTCACGTAGGACTCGTTGCCGAGCGTCGGCAGCCCGCCGGTCGCCGTGGCGAGGCTCCGCTGCACCTGGGGCGAGTCGGCCGCGTGGGCGAACCGGTACAGCATCAGCAGGCCGTCCGGCTTGAGCGCGCCGATCTGGCCGGGCGTCACCCAGCCGTCGGCCCCGCCCGTCACCGACGTGGCGAAGCCCACGACGGTGAGCGAAGGGAGTCCCGGTGCGGTCACGGTGGCGCCCAGCCTGAAGGGGCCGGCCGCCCCGCCGCGCAGCACGATTTCACCAGGCGCGCGGGCCCACCGTCCCGACGTGACGGTGAGCCTGTCGACCGGGCCGCCGGGGTCGGCCCGTCCGGCAACGACGAGGCCGTCGTGCCTGACCGGCATGCCGTCGGCCGACCGCGCCTGCCGGAGTGTGGCCGTCTGGAACGGGCCCGCGGCGGCGGTGACGCCGTTCGCTCGCGCGGTCGCGGCGGCCTGGTGGGCGGTCACCCTGGCGATGTCGAAGGAGGCGGTCGCGTGCGCCCCGCGCGCCTGTTGGAAGGCGTCGTCGAACAGGGAGTTCGAGGCGGCCAGCAGGCCGAACCCGAACACGAGGGTCGCCGTGGACAGCGCGACGACGACGCCGATGCCGGCCGTCTGCGTGATGCGCCGCCGCACCCCCGCCCGCGACGCCGCCCGGACGGCGCTCAGCGGACGGTCCACGGCTCGCGCCTCTCCGGTTCGGTCTCCCGGACGATCCGGCCGTCCATGAAGTCGACCAGCCGGGTCGCGCACCGGGTGGCCAGCCGCTGGTCGTGGGTCACCAGCAGCAGCGTCTGGCCCCTGCGGTTGAGGTCGAGCAGCAGGTCGCCGACCTGCTCGCCGGTCGCGCTGTCGACGGCCCCGGTCGGCGTCGGCCAGCAGCAGCGCCGGCCGGTTCATCAGCGCGCGGGCCACCCCGACCCGCTGCCGCTCGCCGCCGCTCAGCACCGCCGGGTAGGCGTCGCGGCGGCCGGCGATGCCGAGCTCGTCCAGCAGTTCCAGCGCCCGGGCCCGCGCCTTGCGCGCCGGGACGCCGACCAGCCGGCCGGCCAGCGCCACGTTGTCCAGCGCCGGCAGGTCGTCGAGCAGGTTGAAGAACTGGAAGACCATCCCGATGTGGCGGCGCCGGAACCGCGCCAGCGCCGACTCGCCCATCCGGCCGAGGTCCTCGCCGTTCACCACCACCGAGCCGGAGGTCGGCCGGTCCAGGCCGGCCACCATGTTGAGCAGCGTGGACTTCCCGCTGCCCGAGGGGCCCATCACCGCGACGGCCTCACCCGGCCGGATCCGCAGGGACACCCCGTCCAGCGCGGCCACGTCGCCGTAGACCTTGCGCACCGAATCGAGCCGTACAACCGATTCCTCATGTTCATTCATTGGCGGTCAAGGGCGCGGCGCACCGATGAGCGGCGCGGTTGCCCGTCCCCCTTCCGGTTCCGTACGCGCGGACGCCCTCGCATTCGCGGGCCGCCACGGCGAGCCAGATCTCGTTCACGCGTTCAGGGTGTCCGGCGAGAGGTTCCCGCGAGGTGACCGCCGACGTTAACCGTCCCCTTATACGAGCGCCGAACTCTGCGTCTCGGAACGCGCGCGGACGGGGGCCTCCGCGGCTCCGTTGACCCGTAAAACCCGCAAATCTAGAATTCTTTCCGCGATCACTGGCTGGCGCCGCCCGGCTGACTGATTTCCGGGGTCATCGCCGCGGGGAACGCCGCCTGCCGGCCATTGCGACGAAACGGTGAGGTGACCGGTGACCTGACCCGGCCAACCGGGAGGACATCGCCGAGCTGTTGCGCTTCACCACCACCCGCTCCGCCACGCAGGAGCAGGACGTGTCGCTCCACGACTACGTGGACCGGATGAAGGACGGCCAGGACAAGATCTACTACCTGCTCGCCCCGCCCCGGCCGCCGCCACCGCCAGCCCGCACCTGGAGGCGTTCCGCGCCAAGGGCATCGAGGTGCTGCTGCTGAGCGAGGCCGTGGACAACTGGGTGGTGACCGGCCTGCTGCAGGAGTTCGGCGGCAAGCGGCTGCAGTCGGTCGCGCAGGGCGTCCCGGACTTCGGCGACCTGGCGGACGAGGCGAGCGGCTCAACCGCGAGCAGGACGACCCGCGCCTGGCCGACTGGGCCCACGTCCTGTTCACCCAGGCCGTCCTCACCTTCGGCGCGCGTGTCGACGACCCGTCCGACGTCGTCACCCGTCTCAACGATCTCCTGGTGGACCTGACCGGCGGCGCACGCGGTTGAGAGCGGGCGCCACCGCCGCGCCTTCCCCCGGCACGGCGCCGGTGCCGGGGGCTCGGCCCCGGCTCCCTCCCCCGCCTCGGCCCCGCGTCCGGCGGCGGGTCACCACGGCGCGCGGGTTTGTACCAGGTCGGGCAGGATGTCGGCCAGCGAGCGGGTGCCGGTGAGGGTCATGGCGTCCTGGAGTTCCTCGACGAGGATGTCGAGGACCCCGCCGACCCCGTCCTCGCCGTCGGCCGCCAGGCCGTGCAGGACGGGGCGGCCGACCAGCGCCGCGTCGGCGCCGAGGGCGAGGCAGGCGAGCACGTCGCGGCCGCGGCGGACGCCGCCGTCGATGAGGACGGGGCAGGCGCCCCGCACCGCCGCCGTGATCTCGGGCAGCGCCTCCAGCGTCGCGGGGACGCCGTCGAGCTGTCGGCCGCCGTGGTTGGAGACGACGATGCCGTCCACGCCGGACTCCACCGCCCGCAGCGCGTCCGACGCCGTCAGGATGCCCTTCACCAGGATCGGCAGCGAGCTGACCGAGCGCAGCCAGGACACCGCGGACCAGTCCAGCGACGGGTCGAGTTCAGCGCGGGCGTGCGCGGCGGGCGAGGAGAACCCGCCGCCGTCGAGGTTGGCCGGGACGACGTCCGGCGGCAGCCGGAAGTCGTTGCGCACGTCGCGCAGGCGCCGCCCGAGCCGCGGGGCGTCGACCGTGAGGACCAGCGCCTCCACGCCCGCGCGCTCGGCGCGTTCGACCAGCCGCCGGGTCACCGAGCGGTCGCGGAAGCAGTACACCTGGAGCCACAGCGGCGCCCCGGTGGCGGCCGCCGCCAGCTCCTCGCAGGTGCGCCCGGCGAACGTGCCGATGATGACGGGTATCCCCCGGGCGGCGGCGGCCCGGACGGTGGCCAGTTCCCCCTCGGGGTGGGCCAGGGTGTGGAAGGCCATCGGAGTGATCCCGATCGGCGCCGCCCACGTACGGCCGAGGATCTTGCAGGTGGTGTCCGGGCTCACGGCGGGCCGCAGCACGGTGGGACGGAGCCGTATCCGGTCGAACGCCCGCACGTTGGCCGCGAGGGTGTGCTCCTCGCCCGCGCCTCCCTCGAAGAAGTCCCAGACCGGGGGCTCCATCCGCTCCTGGGCCAGCCGCCGGTAGTCCTGCAGCGTCAACGCGGGCATCTCCATGCCGCCTCCTCCTGGTGTGTGCGTGCGTCCCGGCGCGCCGGCGGCGGGGTCACCGCGCGAGGTCGGGACGCAACGCGGCGGCTCCGCGCAGATAGACGTGCCCCACCTCGGCGGCCGGCAGATCGGTGTGGGCGTGCGCCATGAGCCGCACCACCCGCGGCAGCGCCCCGGGGACGTCGATCTCGCTGGCGCACAGCAGCGGCACCTCGTCCAGGCCGAGCCGGCGCGCGGCGAGCGCGGGGAACGCGGCGCTCAGGTCCGGGGTGGCGGTGAAGAGCACGCTGATGACGTCGTCGGGTTCCAGCTCGTTGCGTTTCATCACCTCGACGACGAGTTCGGTCGTCGCCTCCAGGATGTGCTCCCGGGTGTCGGCCTCGACCTGGGTGGCGCCGCGGATGGCCCGCACGGTCATGGCATCACCTCCTGCTGCTGTGGCTCGTGCCGCACGCCGTCGGCGGCGTCGTGCGCGGTCTCATGCGCCGTCTTGTGCGCCGGCCCCTGCGCCGTCTTGTGCGCGGCGGCCGTCCCGGGGCCGTGCGGCTCGTCTTCGCCGGCGCGGATCCTGGCCCGGCCGGCGATGCCCCGGTCCAGCAGGTCCATGACCGTGCGCATGCTCTGCGCGCCGCTGCGGTCCCCCGTCAGGGCCAGGTCGTCGAGCGCGGCCAGCAGACCGGTGATGTCCGCCTGCAGGTCGTTGAGGATCCGGGCGACCGGGGCCGCGTTGGCCCGCAGGATGTCGCTCCACAGCAGCGAACTCCCGCCCGCGATCCGGGTGACGTCGTCCAGCCCCCGGCCGGCCAGCAGCGGCGTCTCCTCGGGGCCGTCCAGCAGGCGCGCCGCCAGCAGGCTGGCGACGACGTGCGGCAGGTGGGAGGTGAGGGCGACGACCTCGTCGTGGGCCCGGCTCGGCATCACCAGCGGCACAGCGCCGCACAGGTCGACCAGCTCCAGCCCCCGCTCCAGGGCGGGCTCGGAGGTCAGCGGCGACGGGGTGAGCACCCAGGCGCGGCCGGCGAACAGGTCGGCGCTCGCCGCCAGCGGCCCCGAGCGTTCCCCTCCGGCGAGGGGATGGCCGCCCACGAACGTCGACGGTTCGGGAGCGCGGTCCAGGACCTGGCGTTCGGGTTCGGACTTCACGCTGGCGACGTCGGTGTAGCTGAGCGCCAGCCCCTTCGCCTGCCGGTCGGCGAGCACGGGGCCGACCTGGCTCGGCGGTACGGCCAGGACCGCCAGGTCGACCGGTCCGGGCGGGGGCTCGGCCCGTCCCGCGCCCCGTGCCGCCGCGGCCGCGGCCGCCGACTCGTCGCGGTCCGCCAGGTACACGGTCAGCCCGCGGCGGCTCGCCGCGAGGGCGACCGAGGTACCGATCAAGCCGGTGCCGATGACGGCCATGCTGCGAATCACTCGGCATCTCCTGTGCGACGTCGCCGGGAAACATGAATGGCACGCGGGCGTGGCCGCATTCACGTCACCGGCGTTTTGCCGAAGCAGTATCCCACCGCGCCGGCCGTCCAGCCCATATGAGAACGGCGGGCGGAAAAGCGGCGGCATGCATTACCCGTCCGGACGCCGGTGGCGGCGGACGCCATCAAAGGATCGATTCGTTGATCGGCGGCCATTGACGGCCGAGGGGATTCGCGGCGGGAAATACCCCGGAGAGGCCATGCCGGCCTTTGGGGGGCCGGGCCCGCCGCCGCCCGTGGCGCTCGCCGCCGCCATCGCCGACGGGGGCCGGTGAGACCGGTGATGGCGGCGGCGAGCCGCTGCCGGCGGGACCGGGAGCGCGCTCGCCCCGGCCACCGCGCCGATTCAGGGGCCGGCGGGCTGGTCGACGGCCTGGCGCCGCTCGACGGCCTCGTAGAGGGCCTTGATGTTGTTGCTGCCGAAGGTCTGGGCGCCGCGTCGCTCGATCAGCTCCCAGAACAGGGTCCGGCGCGGGTGCGTCGACTCGGTGAAGATCTGCAGCATCTCGCCGAAGGGGTCCCGGTCCGCCAGCACGTTGAGCTCGCGCAGCGTGTCCACGGGCAGGTCGGCGCCGCCGAGACGGCCGGGCAGGGCGTCGTAGTAGGCGGCCGGCGTGGTCAGGAAGCGCACGCCCCGCTCGGCGCAGGTCCGCACCGCGGCCGTGATGTCCGCGGTGAGGAACGCCAGGTGCTGGACCCCGGCGCCGTCGTGGGAGCGCACGAACTCGTCGATCTGCCCCGGGGCGCGGGTGGTGTCGGGCTCCAGGATGGTGAAGGTGACGTTGCCGGACGAGCTCTGCACGACCTTGGAGTCCATCGCCTGGGAGCCGACCACGATCCGCTCCTCGAAGATCTGGTCGAAGCCGAAGACCTGCTGGTAGCGGCGGATGGTCTCGGCCAGCTCGCCGGCGGGCACGCACACGGCGACGTGGTCGACGGCCTGCAGCAGCGTGGCCGCGTCGCCGGTGTAGCCGGTCTCGTCGATGATGCCGGGGGCGAACGGCGCGTAGGACGCCTCACGGGAGGCGAAGCGGTGCTCGACGTCGCCGAAGCCCGTCACCGACGCGAACGTGACCCGCGCGCCTTCCGGGCCGGACTCCTCCGGGGGGCTGACGGGCTCGGCGCCCCGCTCCAGCGCCGTGGCGAAGGCGGCGCGGGCGTCGTCGACGGCCAGGCCGATCACCGCCACGCCGTCGCCGTGCCGCCGCACGTACGCGGCCGCCCGGTGCGCGGGGTCGAGCGCCTCGGTCACCAGGAGGGTGATCTCCCGCTGCCGCAGCAGGATCGTCCGGCAGCCGTGCAGGCCGGTGTCGGGGCCGCCGCGTCCGGCCACCGCGAACCCGAAGGAATCGCACAGGCGTCCCGCGGTTCCCTCGGCGTCCTCGACGTATAACTCGATGTGGTCGATCGAGTCGATTTTCATACCGCCAAACCTCCGTTGGTGCGCGTCGGCGCCCTTTCTGAACGCCGGCCGAGCGGTGTACGCCCATCCTCACAGATCCAGGAACGGACGAGATGTTGTCCAACCCAGAATCATCGGTGTCCGGCGGTTCTCGGCCGGCCCGGAACTCGGGCCGGCCGCTCGGATATCGGTAATGACGGCGGCCCGGAAACCCGCGCTTTTTTCGACGCCGGACGGCGCCGGGCGCGCACTCGCGGCCCGGCGCCGTTCTCGGCGGTTCGGTGCGGCGGGCGCCTCCCCGGGCCCGCCCGTTCGGTCAGTGCGCCGCGCGGCGCAGGGCGCGGTCGCAGGCGGCCAGGTGCGCGCCGAGCGCGTCCTCGAAGCCGATCGCGGCGGCCTCGAACATCAGCTGCCGCCGGATCGCCAGTTCGCCGCCGGACAGCCCGGCCGCCTGCTCGGCGATCTCGGCGAGGGCGGCCGGCGGGTCGCCGGCCAGTTCGTCGATCAGGCCGAGCGTCAGCGCCTCGCCCGCGCCGATCGGCGCGCCCAGCAGCGCGGCCCGGCGGACGCGGGCCGTGCCCGCCTGCTGGACGAGCCGGTACAGGGCCATGCCGGGCCAGGTCGCCTCGCCGTCCCGCGCGACCAGCAGCCGCGTGCCGGGGTCGGCGATCCGCAGGTCGGCGGCCAGCAGCACGTCGAGGGCGGTGCCGCCGACGTCCCCGGACGCCACCGCGACCGTCAGCCTGCCGAGCCGTTCGAGCCGGCGCACGGCGCGTTCCCACTTGGAGACCAGGCCCACGGCGAGGCCGGCGGTCCAGTCGCCCTCGGGGACGCCCGAGACGTGCAGGGTCACGACGCCGGGGCCGGTGTGGTCCTCGGCGGCGTCGCACAGCGCCTGGACCGCGTCGACGGACGCCGCCGTGACGGGCCGGGAGCCGTCGACCTGGAGCACGAGTTCGTCGCCCATCGCCGTCACCACTGGACCAGCGCCGTCTCGATGGTGGAGCCGGGCCCCATGGTCATGAGCACGCCGTACTCGCCGGGTCGCGCCACGTTCTCCTCCTGGAGGCGCTCGTAGGAGAACAGGAACGATCCGCTGGAGACGTTCCCGTAGTCGCGCAGCACGCTGATGGTGTGCCGGACGTCGTGGCGGCTCAGCCCGAGGTTGACCACGACGGCGTCGATGACCTTCTTGCCGCCCGAGTGCACCAGCCAGTGGTCGATGTCGCTGCGGCGCAGGCCCGTCCCGGCGAGCAGGCGGCCCACCGCGATCTCGGCGTGCGCGCCGACCACGTAGGGGATCTGCGGGTCGAGGAAGAAGCTGAACCGGTCCTGGTCCCGGTCCCAGTCGTAGCGCATCGCCTCGATCGCGTCGGTGATGATGAAGCTGGAGAACTTCAGCACGCGCGGGCGCGTCGGCTCGGTGACGGGCTCGTCGGCGGCGCCCGCGACGAGGGCGAGGGCGGCGGCGCCGTCGCCGAAGAGGCTGTTGACCACGGCCGTGCGCATCGTGCCGTCCAGCGCGTAGGCCGCCGAGCACGCCTCGGTGCACAGCACGACGGCCAGTTCGCCGGGGTGCGCGGCGGACCAGCCGGCGACGAGGTTGAGCGCGTTCAGCCCGGCGTTGCAGCCCATGCCGACGATGTCGGAGCGGCTGCAGTGGGGGTCGATGCCCAGTTCGCGGATGATGAGGGCGCTGAGGCCGGGGGTGAGGAACCCGGTGGAGGTGACGCAGCACAGGTGCCGCAGGTCGGCGAGGGTCGCCCCGGCGTCCTTCAGGCAGGCCTCCAGGGCCCTGGCGCCCATCTCCACGGCCAGCCGCTTGTGCTTGTCCAGCAGGTCGCCCTGGGGTTCGCTGGCCCGCCTGCCGTGCTCGTCGGGTTCGGGAAGGCTGAGGTGGCGGCGGTGGATCGCGCTGTTGAGGAACACCGAACGGATGCGGGGGTCGGCGATGTCGAGCAGGTCGAGCAGTTCGGGCTGGGTGACGGGCTCGCCCGACACCGCGGTGCCCACGCCCGCGACCCGCGTCAGCTCCGGCAGCGCGACGGCCGGGACCGCGGGTAACTCGTGCGGGGCTTCCAGGCTGATCGTCATCGGTAGATCCACCCCCATCTGCGCGGCTTGCTCCGCAGCAGCGGCTTGATGTGCTCGGCTGGCATGTTCCCTGTCCTCTCTCAGACGACCGGTGCGGGACGGGACCGCACGACGGGTGGGCTGTCCGGGGCGTCCGAACGTGAACGGCGCCGACGCCCCCAACAAGGGTGCGCGGGCGGCCGTCCAACCGGGAGACCCGGGCGGTTGGACACGCGCCTGTGGCGCGCGGGGATACCGCGCCGAAACCGGCCGTGGGGCATTCTGAGGAGTCGCAAGGGTGAGGTTGGACACCGGTTTCTGGGGGCGTGGATGCGCGTTCTGGTGGTCGAGGACGACGAGGAGATGGCCAACGCGGTGGCCTCGGGGTTGCGTCGCATGCGGATGGCCGTCGACGTCGCGTTCGACGGCACCGACGGCCTGGAACGCGCGCTGACCAACGACTACGACGTCATCGTCCTCGACCGGGACCTGCCCGGCACCCACGGCGACGAGGTGTGCGGCGCGCTGGTGTCGTCGGAGACCCGCGGCCGGATCCTCATGCTCACCGCGGCGTCGTCCACGGACGACCTGGTGGACGGGCTGGGCCTGGGCGCCGACGACTACCTGCCCAAGCCGTTCGACTTCCCGGTGCTGGTGGCGCGGATCACGGCGCTGGCCCGCCGGGCCCATCCGGTGGTGCCGCCGGTGCTGCGGCACGGCGACCTGGTGGTGGACACCGCGCGGCGCAACGCCAGCCGGGGCGACCGCCGGCTCGACCTGACGCCCAAGGAGTTCGGGGTGCTGGAGCTGCTGCTGGCCTCCAAGGGCCGGGCGGTGTCGGCCGAGGAGCTGCTGGAACGGGTGTGGGACGAGACCGCCGACCCGTTCACCCACGCGGTGAAGGTGACGATCAGCAGGCTGCGCGCCAAGCTCGGCGATCCGCCGATCATCGAGACGGTCGCCAGGCGCGGCTACCGCATCTGACGCGCACCCCGGGACGGCCGCTTGCGGCGGCGAGGCCCGGCCGCGGATCACCTCCGCGGCCGGGCCTCGCCGTTCACGCCGTCACAGCGTCACAGCGTCACGCCGTCATGAGCAGGTGGTGGTGTTGAGGGTGAACCGGTCCGGGGCCGGGTTGCGGCCGTTCCAGGTGGCCGTGATGCCGACCTCGCGGCTGCGGCCGGGCGGGATCGCGGTGCCGGTGATGCCGGTGACGGTGACGTCGGTGCCCTTCTGCGCGGCGGTGCCGCCCCGCGCCCCCGTGACCTTCTGCCCGTTCAGGTAGCGGAAGCGCAGCGCCCATTCGCCGATGGGGCGCCGCCCGGTGTTGGTGATCTTCACTCGGGCGGTGAAGGTGCCGGAGCCGGTGCCCTCCTGCCCGGTGACCCGGTAGGCGGCGTGGCAGCGTTCGGGCGGGATCTGGCCGCCGACGTAGAAGACGTTGCCGGGCAGCTCGGACCGCTCCAGGTCGGTGTTGTCGGCGATGAGGTCGCCGAGGTTCTTGCGGAAGTCGATGCCGTAGGCCTTCTTGATGGCGGCCAGCGTGCGGGTCTGGTTGCCGTAGAAGAACCGGTCGCCGTCGCGCAGCCGCTGGAACTCCTTGGTCCAGATCGCCTTCTCCAGCTCGCCGAGCTCCTGTCCGGGAGCGTGCGGTTCGGCGAGCATGCCCGAGTACGCCTCGACGTTGTCGACCGAACCGTAGACGGCCTTCATGCGCGCGGCCAGCGGGGTGCGGCGGGTGAAGGCGACCGGGTCGGTCAGCGCCGCCTCCTCCCGCATGTCCAGGTCGGTGCCGAACAGGTTGGTCAGGCGGGTGAAGTCGATGCTGTCGGGATCGTTGATCTCGTCGCCGGGGGTGAGCTTCGGATCGGCGGGGAACGCGTCGGAGGACTCGCCGGTGATCGCCTTGAACGACGTCTTCGGCGCCAGCCCGTAGGCCTTGCGCAGCTGGTTGTAGCCGGGGATGCCGTGGTCGCGGGACCGGGACAGGTCGGTGGCGGCGAGGTCGGACACGCAGGTGGGCGGGTCGGCGCACACCACGTTGCGGACCAGCTCCTCGACCAGCTCGTCGTTGCGGTACTGCGGCTTGCCGCCGATCCCCTGCAGCATCGGGCCGAGCTGGAGCCGCTTCATCAGCGCGGGGTTGTGCATCGCCCGGTTGAGCACGACGGTCAGCGTGATCCTCTTGCCGTCGGCGCTCGGGGTCGGCATGAGCCCCTCGTCGCGGAACGCGTCGAGGTCGGCCTGGCTGTAGCGGCTCACGTCGGTCTCCAGGACGACGTCACCGTGGATCATGCTGTGCACGCGGAACCCGACGGTGGCGAACTCGGTGCTGAGGGTGGCGTCGATCCGCGGGTCGTACCCGGTGTAGGGGGCCAGGCGGACGCCCATGGCGGGGAGGAACTCGTTGTAGGTGATGTACTGCATCTCCGCGATGACGACGCGGCGGGCGATCTGGAACTTCTGCTCGGCCGGCATCGACTTCGGCAGCAGCCCCACGATCCGGTTGTGCTCGCGCGCGAAAAGGGTCTGCACCGCGGTGATCAGGATGTTCTCGTTGGCCCGCATGTCGCCCGCCACGACGGCGCTCGCGGGGTCGGACAGGAGCCTGCCGCCCAGTTCCATCGCCGGGGCGTTCGCGGCGTCGCCCCTGGCGTCGCGGCGCGGCAGGAAGCCGTCCGGCAGCAGCAGCCTCGCGTCGTTGTTGGCGGGATCGCCGTCGACGGTGCCCTCACGCATCCAGTCGAGCCGCTGTTTGGTCCCCCCGTACACGTTGAACGCGTCGATGTAGGAACTCGCCGTGTTGACCTGCTGGCGCGGTGAGGTGACACCGGTGCCGGTGGCGGGCGCGGAGCGGGTGAACGGGACCTCGGCGGGGAACTTCATGTTCTCCAGCGGGTCCTCGGGATTGAGGGGGATGTTCGCCTTCTCGCCATGCGGGTCGCCTTGTTGCCGTCCCAGGGCCAGGCCGATGGTGTGGTCGATGAACTGGCCCCAGACCCAGCCCCATTGGGAGACCTGGTTCTCCGAGAAGATGTTCACGGAGTTGAGCCTGCCGTCGGCGTCGCGGCCCTGGTCGCTGAATAACCGGTTGGAGACGTAACGGCTGTTCGGCCCGTTCCACATCGCGTTGAGGCCGTCGCCGTACCGGGCGGGAGCCAGCCGCGAATAGTTCGAGCCCGCGACGCCCCAGCGGGGGTGTCTCAGGTTGTTGCCGCTGCCGTCCAGGCTCTGCACGTCGGCGGGGGCCGCCAGCGCGCCGGCCGGGCCCGAAAGGACGGTGACGCCCCCCGTGACCAATGCGGCGGCCGTCGCCAAGAACGGCCGCCGCATTTTTACTGATCTCATTTCCGCTCCCTTTCGGAGACGTGATCTCCGCGCACTTCCGCCTCAGTATCGCGGGGCGGTGCATGCTCGGGAAGCGTCCAGGAGCGGGGTGGTCACACCGTGCGCAGCGCCTCCGTCGGGGACATCCGGGCCGCCCGGATCGCCGGGAGCAGGCCCGCCACCGCCCCGATCGCCACCGCCGCCCCCAGGCCGCCGCCCCAGGCCAGCGGCGGGATGACGATCTCCCAGTCCTGGACGACGGCGTAGACCGCGACCGCCGCCGCCCCGGCGACCACGCCGATGACACCGCCGAGCATGGTCAGCAGGATCGCCTCCGACAGGAACTGGGTCCGGATATGGCCCCGGGTGGCGCCGAGCGCCCGGCGCAGCCCGATCTCGGAGCGGCGCTCCAGCACCGAGATGATCATCGTGTTGGCGACGCCGACACCGCCGACCAGCAGTCCCACCGCGCCGAGGGCCAGGAACAGCCCGTTCAGCGCGGACTTGGCCGCCGCCCTGGCGACCAGCGCGGCCGACGGGCGGCTGACCTCGACCTGGGTCGGGTTCTGCGGGTTCGCCGTGGCGGCCAGCACCCCGTGGACGTTCTCCACCTGGTCGGTGGCGGAGCGGACGTAGATGGTGGACGGGTGGCCGTCGAAGCCGAGGAACCGCTGCGCCGCGGGGAACCCGATGAGGATCGAGGAGTCGACCTCCGGTGCCAGCGTCGCGGACTTCAGGATGCCGGCGATGTAGAACCACTCGCCGCCCACCGAGATCCGCTGCCCCTGGTTGATGCGGTCGATGCCGAGCCGCTTGGCGGCGGTGGAGCCGAGCACGGCGACGGCCTGCTCGGCCGTGGCCGCGTTGAGGAAGCGGCCCTGGGCGACCGAGGTGCGGACCGCGTCCGGCAGGCCCAGGCTGGTGGCGGCCACCGTGATCGCGTTGGTGTTCACCTTCGGGATCAGCGGGCTGCGGTACACCTTGGCGTCGATGACGCCGGTGTACTGCACCTGCTGCACGGGACCGATCCGGCGGATCATCCCGGGCGCCTCCTTGGGCAGCTTGGTCTCCTCGCCCGCCAGGTCCTTGCCGTTGGTGACGGTCAGCAGGTTGGTGCCGAGCTGGTCGATCTGCGCGAGCAGGCCCGCCTGGGAGGACGCCGACAGCCCCAGGACGGCCACGATCGACGCCACGCCGATCGCGATGCCGAGCGCCGACAGCGCGGCGCGCAGCTTCCTGGTGCGCAGTCCGACGCTGGCCGTCCTGGTGAGGTCGGCGGGCTGCATCCGCATTGGCGCGGCGACGCTCATGACAGCCGCCCTTCCTCGGTGGTGTCGGCGATGATGTGGCCGTCGAGGACCTCGATGCGGCGCGGCAGCCGGTTCGCCAGATCGCGGTCGTGCGTGATGATCGCGATGGTGGCGCCCTCGGCGTGCAGGTCCTTGAGCAGCTGGAAGATGTCGTTGCCGGTGTTGCTGTCGAGGTTGCCGGTGGGCTCGTCGGCCAGCAGGATCGCCGGGCGGCCGACGAGGGCCCGCGCGATGGCCACGCGCTGGCGCTCGCCGCCCGACAGCTTGCCGGGCTTGAAC
The DNA here is from genome assembly GCF_040642915.1 of Actinomadura sp. NPDC047616. Taxonomy (NCBI): domain Bacteria; kingdom Bacillati; phylum Actinomycetota; class Actinomycetes; order Streptosporangiales; family Thermomonosporaceae; genus Actinomadura; species Actinomadura sp. NPDC047616. The sequence goes on along the minus strand of NZ_JBEYTB010000006.1, from coordinate 39,367 downwards.
GACGCGCGGTGCGACAGGCCCACCCGTTCCAGCGCCTCGGCGGCCAGGGCGCGCCGCTTGCCGCGCGGCACGCCCGCGTAGAGCAGCCCGTCGGCGACGTTCTCCAGCACCGAGGAGTACTCGGCGAGGAAGAACTGCTGGAACACGAACCCGATGGTGGTGGCCCGCAGTCCGGCGAGCTCTCCGTCGCTGAGCTCGGCCACGTCCTCGCCGAGCAGCCGGATCGTGCCGGTGGTGGGACGGTCGAGGGTGCCCATCAGGTGCAGCAGGGTCGACTTGCCCGACCCGGACGGCCCGACGATCGCCAGCAGCTCGCCCTGCCGGACGGTGAAACTGACCTGGTCGAGCGCGAGCACCGGCGACTCACCCGGGTAGACCTTGCTCACCTCGTCCAGTTGGAGGACCGGGAGGCCGCCGCGGCCCTCCTGGAGCGCCACGGCGGTTCCCGGCGCCGCGAAGTCACCGGTCATGACGCGGGCACCACGACTTTCTGCCCGGCGGTCAGGCCGTTGCCGGTGACCGCGACCTTGCCCGCCTCGTTGTCGAAGATCCCGAGGGTGACGGGCACCAGGGTGCGCGCGCCACCGGTGCCGACGACCTCGACGGCGTAGCCGCCGCCCGCGAGGGCCAGCAGCGAGTTCACCGGCACCGACAGGACGCTGTTCTCGGTCTCGGTGACGATGGAGACCTGCACCGGTGCCTTGTCGAGGGTGCCGGTCGCCTTCTTGTCGAGCGGCCGGATCGTGACACCGACGGTGAGCGTGCCCTCGTCGGACTTCTTGGCGACGGCGCCCACGGCCGTCACGACGCCCTGGGTGGTCTTGAGGTTGGGCAGCGTGATGGTCACCTTGTCGCCGGGCTTGACCTGGCCCTGGTTGCTGGCCTCCAGGTCGACCGAGATCTGCCGGTCGGTGGAGCTGGCGGAGAACACGGTCATGTCGCTGCCGGCCTTGGTGCCGTTGGTGGCGCTGACCTCGGTGACCCGCAGCTGGTCGCGGGGCAGGAACACGACCAGGTCGGTGCCGACCTCGCCGGTCTCGTCGAGCCCCAGCTTGTCCTGGAGCTCCTCGACGGCGTCCTCGGTTGCCCAGCCGTAGTACGTGGACTTGGGGTTGAGGTCGCTGCGGTCGGCGTAGCCGAGGGCGACCAGCGCGGTGTTGAGCGCCCGCACGTCGGCGCCCTTGAGGCCGCGCTTGAGGTCACGGTAGACCGGCGTGCCGCCCTTGAGGAAGATGACCGGCTTGCCGTCCACCCGGTACATGACCTGGCCCGACTTGATCGTCTGGCCGACCCTGGGCAGCTTGGTGAAGGTGCCGCTCGCCTTGTTGACGATCTTGTAGCTGCCGGCGTAGCCGAGCGTGCCGCTGACCGGGATGCGCGACGACAGGCGGCCCTGGGTGACCGCGGCCAACGCGGTCGGCGAGGTGTTGGTCCAGTTCTTGTTCTTCTCGCCGGACGAGCCGGACGTGGAGACCGCGTAGCCGATCCCCGCCGCCCCCACGACGGCGACCGCGGCACCGGCGGCCACGATGCGGCGGCGCCGGCGGCGCGGACGACGCGGCTTCAGCCGGGGTTCGGTGGCCTGCCCGGCCGGGTCGGCGGCCAGGCCGGCGGTGCGCCCGGGGGTGGGCTCGGAGTCGCCGGAAGGTGCGCTGTGCACGGGCTGCGTGGTGCTCACGTCATCCTCCCGCATTTCCGTTCCCGGTGGTGGACCTGTTGGCGCCGGGCCCGCCCGGCTGGTGCTTGGCGCAGGCGTCCGCCGCCTTCTTGAACTGCGGCGAGTTCTGGTCGACCTCGTTGGCGTTGAGCTTGATCCCGCCCTGCGGGTCGGGGTCGGGGAACTTGGTGACGCCCTGCTCGCGCATGCACTTGGCGTACTCGACGGCGGCGTTGCGGTCGGTCTTCGGGGCGCCGGCGCCCGCCGTGGGCTGGTAGGCCTTGCACGCCTGCTGCGCCGCCTTGAACTGGGCGGAGTCGGGGCTCAGCTCGTTGCCCGGACCGCCGGTGATGCGGATGGCGCCGTTGGCGTCGGGGTCGGGGAAGTTCGGCAGCCCGTGCGAGCGCATGCACTTGGCGTAGGCGACCGGGTCGCCCGATCCCGCCTTGCCGCCGTTTCCGGAGGAGGCGCTGCTCTGCGTGCCCACGTTGGCGACGCCGGGCCCCTCGGAGTCGCCGGAACAGGCCCCGGTGAACATCAGCAGGAGCAGCAGGCCGCCCGCCACCTTGACGGCGGACCCGCCGTGACGTTGCTTCATTTCATTTCCTTCTGGAGGGATTGCCTGAGACATTGGTACCGGGGTAATGGTTTCGGGCCCGTATCGTCCCGGCCGGACCGTCAGGATCCGCTCTCCGGACCGCGGGTCGAGATCGAGGTCGGGGCGCCGCCGCCGGGCATGAGGCTGCCGCACTTCTGCTGCGCCTTCTGGAATTCCGGCGAGGCCGGGTCGACCAGGTCGCCGTTCATCTGAAGAGCGCCCGCCGCGTCCGGGTCGGGGAAGTTCTTCAGGCCGTTGGCGCGCATGCACTTGGCGTACTCGAGCACCTTCGCCCGGTCGATCTTGCCCGCCGGCTTCTGCGGCGGCCCGGACGGCTGGTTGGTCTGCGTCACCATCTGGCCGCCCGGCGTGGCGGGCGTGGTGCCCTGCGTGCCCGGCTTGGACGGCGCGGCGCTTCCGGAGGAATCGTCCCCGCCGCCGCAGGCCGCCAGGAACAGCGGCAGGGCCGCCACCGCGGCGATCACGACACCGGCATTCTTGCGCATTTTCGTTCTCCTTCGCACGGACCTTGCTTCGACACTGTTCTATGGGAATCACGGTTTCGCGGGGGTATCACCGGACCGCCCGGCCAATTGCGGCGATGTACGGTGAAACCAGACGGAAACCCTTGATCTGGAAATGTGGTCATGACCGCCGCCCCGAAGGGACCGATGATGCGCGTGCCGCTTCGCCTGCCCGGAAAGTTCCGGCTGCCCCGGCAGACCGTCCGGCTACGGCTGACGCTGCTCTACGGGGTGCTGTTCCTGCTCTCCGGCGCGGCGCTGCTCGGCATCACGTACGTGCTGGTCAGCAACGCCACCGACCACGGGTACACCTACACCGCGCCGGGCGGCGCGAGCACCAGGGTCGAGGGCAAGCACCTCGAACCCGGACCGGGGAACGTGGTGGTGAGCGCCCGGGGCCTCACCCAGGAGCAGCTGATGGAGCAGTCCCGGCTGCTGGAGGCGCAGGCCGAGCAGCAGCGCGCCGACCAGCTGCGCGAGCTGCTCGTGCAGTCCGGCGTCGCGCTGTGCATCATGGCCTTCCTGTCGATCCTGCTCGGCTGGATCGTCGCGGGCCGAGTGCTGCGCCGGGTCCGCACCATCACCACGACCGCCCGCGAGATCTCGGCGAACAACCTGCACGAACGGCTCGCCCTGGAGGGCCCGGTCGACGAGCTGAAGGAACTCGGCGACACCATCGACGACCTGCTGGCCCGGCTGGAGTCGGCGTTCCAGGCGCAGCGCCGGTTCATCGCCAACGCCTCGCACGAGCTGCGCACCCCGCTGGCCCGGCAGCGGGTCATCGTCCAGGTCGCGCTGTCGGATCCCGACGCCACGGTCGAGTCCTTGCGCGCCGCCCACGAGCGGGTGCTCGTCTCCGGCGAGCAGCAGGAACGGCTGATCGCCGCCCTGCTCACCCTCGCCAGGGGCCAGGCCGGGCTGGACGTCCGCAAACCCTTCGACCTGGCCGAGGTGGTACGGCAGGTGGTGGCCTCCCGGCACGCCGACGCCGAGAGCCGCGGCGTCCGGCTGAGCGCGCGGCTGGCGCCGGCGCGGGCGGCGGGCAAGGCCGACCTGGTCGAACGCCTCGCGGTCAACCTCGTCGACAACGCGCTGCGCTACAACGTCCCGGGCGGCATGGTGGACGTCGCCGTGGCGTACCGCGCCGGGCAGGCCGTGCTGTCCGTGACCAACACCGGTCCGGTCGTCGCCGACGGCGACATGGAACGGCTGTTCCAGCCGTTCCAGCGCCTCAACCGCACCGAACGCACCGGCCGGGGCGGCGGCCGCGGCGACGGCGGCCTCGGGCTCGGCCTGTCCATCGTGCAGGCGATCGTGACGGCGCACGGCGCCGCGCTCGACGCCGTGCCCCGCCCGGAGGGCGGGCTGGCCATCACGGTGACCTTCCCGCCGCCCCATCAGGCCTCCAGCCAGTCGGACACCACCCGGCCGACCTCGGCCATCGACCGGGGTTTGACCATGTCGCGGTGAGCCGACTCGACCCGGTGGCTCACCACGCCGCCCCGGACGTACGGCGTCCAGATCTCCGGGGCCTGCTCGGCCGGGGAGAACTCCGGACGATCGAGAGCCGCGACGAACAGCAGCAGGTCGCCGTGGAAGACCGCCGGGGTGAACCCCTTCATCAGGGCCTCGTTGTTGGCGTCGATCCGGTCGATCGCCGCGAGCGTCTCGTCGGCCCCCTCCTCGGCGTCCCGCTCCGGACGGTTGTCGAACCACTCCGTCACCGGTTCCCCGGCCTGCTCCCCGGCCTGCTCCCCGGCCTGTTCGCCGGGTTCGGCCGTGCCGGGGAGCTCGTCCCGGCGGTCCACCACCTGGAAGGGGTAGGAGTCCAGGATCGCCAGTAGTTCCACCTGCTCGCCGCACTCCTGGATGTGGGTGGCGAGGGCGTGCGCGACCAGGCCGCCGAACGACCAGCCGAGCACCCGGTACGGCCCTTCGGGCTGGATGGCCCGCATCCGCTGGAAGTAGTCCGCCGCCATCTCCTCCACGGTCTCCGGCAGCGGCTCCTCGCCGTCCAGGCCGCGGGCCTGCAGCCCGTACACCGGATACCGGCCGGGCAGGTGGCGGATGAGCTCGGTGTAGCACCAGCTCAGCCCGTGCCCCGCGTGGACGCAGAACACCGGCCGCTCGTCGCCTTCGGCCGCCCGCAACGGCAGCACCGGGTCGAAGTCGTAGGACTCTCCCCCCTCGTTCAGCGCCGCGGCCAGGGCCTCGACGGTCGGGGTGAGGAACAGCGTCTGGACGCTCAGTTCCGTGTCGAGCCTGCCGCGGATCTGCGCGATGAGCTTCATGGCCAGCAGCGAGTCACCGCCGAGATCGAAGAAGCTGACATCCGCGCCGACCCTTGGCAGCCCGAGCACCTCGGCGAACAGGCCGCACAGCACCTCCTCCACCGCCGTCTCCGGCTCGCGACCGGAGGCGGCGCCGACGGCGCCGGGGGCGGGCAGTGCGGCCCGGTCGAGCTTGCCGTTGACCGTCAGCGGCAGCGCCTCCAGCATCAGGAACGCGGACGGGACCATGTAGTCGGGCAGGACCGCCGCCAGGTGCTCGCGCAGGTCGGCGGCGTCGGTGCCGCTGGTCGCGGGCACGACGTAGGCGACCAGGCGCCTGTCCCCGGGCCGGTCCTCACGGGCGACGACCGCCACCCGGTCGACGCTCCGGTGACCGGACAGGACGGCTTCGATCTCGCCCGGCTCCACGCGGAATCCACGGATCTTGACCTGCTCGTCGGCTCGTCCGACGAACTCCAGCTCGCCGTCGTTCGTCCAGCGGGCCAGGTCGCCGGTGCGGTACATGCGTCCGGTGGTGAACGGGCAGGCCACGAACCGTTCGGCGGTGAGGCTGGGGCGGTTGACGTATCCGCGTGTGACGCCTGCGCCGGCGACGTACAGTTCGCCGGTCACTCCAGCCGGGACAGGCTGGAGGAACTCATCCAGGACGAACATTTGCGTGTTGCCGATTGGGCGGCCGATGGGCGGTGTTCCGGGACTGTCCACCACGCCGACTGTGGCCATGACGGTCGTCTCGGTGGGGCCGTAGGTGTTCCACAGCCTGTCGTCGCTTGCCCACCGGGCCGCCAGCTCGGCTGACAGCCGCTCGGCACCCAGCACCCACCGGTTCACGCCCTGGACCTGGGTCGGGTCGAGCACGCTCAGCAGCGACGGCACGATGCTCGCCGCACTGACCTCCTGCTCGTTGAGCATTCGGGTGAGCGCCGCCGGTTCCGCTCGCTCCTGCGGCGTGGCGATCACCAGCGTCGCACCGGACGACAGCGCCACCGCGATGTCCAGGACGGACGCGTCGAAGCTGAACGAGGCGAACTGCAGGATCGCCTTACCCGGAGCCGCGCCCAGGACCGGGCGCAAGGACTCCACCAGGTTGACCATGCCGCCGTGGTGGCCCATCACGCCCTTGGGACGCCCCGTGGAGCCGGAGGTGTAGATGACGTACGCCAGGCTCGCCGCGTCCACCTGGATACCCAACGGCTCGGCGGACTGGTCGGTGATCAGGTCATCGAGCGAGTCGATCCGTAGGGTCGCGCCACTGTCGGCCAGCATGAACTCCAGCCGGTCAGCCGGATATTCGGGGTCGAGCGGAACGTAAGCCGCGCCCGCCTTCCAAACCCCGACCATCGCCACCACAGCGTCGATCCCGCGCGGCAGGCACAGGCCCACGATCGACTCTGGGCCGACTCCGGCGTTTTGGAGGTATCGGGCCAGCCGGTTCGACCGTTCTTCCAGTTCGGCGTAGGTCAGGGCGGCGTCACCGCACCGCAGCGCGTCGGCGTCCGGCGTGCGTTCCGCCCACTCCTGGATCCGGTCGGGGATCGTGGTTTCGGGGAGCGCCGCGGCCGTGTCGTTCCAGCCGGTGAGCAGCGCGTCGCGCTCCCCCTCGCCGAGGATCTCGATCCGGCTGACGCGGGTGTCGGCGTCGGCGGCGACCTGTGCCAGCACGTGGACCAGCCGTTCGGCGATCCGGCGGACGGTGGGCTCGTCGAACAGATCGGTGGCGTACTGGATGTCGCCCCCGATCCCGGCGGGCGCGCCGTCGGGGTCGCGCTGTTCGACCAGCGTGACCGACAGGTCGAACCTGGCCGCCTCCGTGCCCTCCAGCGGCGGCATCGGCTGCACGCTCAGGCCCGGCAGCTCCCACTCGCCCTCGGCGCGCGGAGTGTTCTGGACGGCGAGCATCACCTGGAACAGCGGGTGCCGGGACAGCGAGCGGGACGAGCTGAGGTCGTCCACGAGCCGTTCGAACGGCACATCCTGGTGGGCGTAGGCGGCCAGGTCGGCCTCGCGGACCCGGTCGAGCAGCTCACCGAACGTGGGGTCGCCGCTGACGTCGGTGCGCAGCACGAGGGTGTTGACGAAGAACCCGGCCAGGTCCTCCAGTGCGGCCTCGCCCCGTCCCGCGATGGCGGTGCCGAACGGGATGTCGGTACCGGCGCCGAGCCGGGCGAGCAGGGCGGCCAGCGCGGCCTGCGCGACCATGAAGACGGTCGCGCCGCCGTGCCGGGCGACCTCCAGGAGGCCGGCGTGGACCTCCGGGTCGAGCCGGAGGGGCACGGACGCGCCCTCGAACGACGGGACGGCGGGACGCGGCCGGTCGGTGGGCAGCGCGAGCTCTTCGGGCAGTCCTGCGAGCGCGTCCCGCCAGTAGCCGAGCTGGGAGCTGATCATGCTGCCCGGATCGTCCAGGTCGCCGAGAACCTCGCGCTGCCACAGCGCGTAGTCGGCGTACTGGACGGGCAGCGGGTTCCAGTCCGGTTCCCGGCCTTCCAGCCGGGCGGCGTAGGCGACACCCAGGTCGCGGGCCAGGACGCCCATCGACCAGCCGTCCACCGCGATGTGATGGGCGACGATCAGGAGCAGGTACTCGTCGTCTCCCAGCGCCATCAGCCGGATCCGCCAGGGCAGCTCCCTGCCGACGTCGAAGCCCCGGCCGGCCTCGGCCGCCAGCACCTCGCCCAGCTCGTCCTGCGTGACCTCGGTGACGACCAGCGGCGGGCGTCCGGCCGGTCCGGTCAGGATCCGCTGGACGGGGGTCCCGCCGGTCTCGGGGTAGATGGTGCGGAGAGTCTCGTGCCGGTCGGCGAGGTCGCCCAGGGCCGCTTCCAGGACGGCCGGGTCCAGCCGACCCGAAAGGCGCAGCGCCATCGGCAGGACGTAACCGGCGCCCGCGCCGGCCTCTTCCAGCCGGTTCAGGAACCACATGCGCTGCTGCCCATAGGACAGTGGCAGCACCTGCGGCCGTGGCCGGGACGTGAGCGCCGGTCGGACACCGCCCGGCCCGGCCGCGCTGACCGCCCTGGCGACGGCCGCGGCGGTGGGTTCGGCGAACAGGGCCCGGATGCCGATCTCGGTGTCGAAGACCGCCCGTATCCGGGCGAGCAGCCGCATCGCCAGCAGCGAATCTCCGCCCAGCTCGAAGAACGAGTCTTCGGCTCCGACCCGCTCCAACCCGAGAACCTCGGCGAACAGGCCGCAGAGGATCTCCTCGGTCTGGGTGACGGGCGCCCGGCTGACCGACCGACCCGCGAAGTCGGGCGCGGGGAGGGCTGCCCGGTCGAGCTTGCCGTTGACGGTCAGCGGCAGCGCCTCCAACTGCACGAACGCGGCCGGAACCATGTACTCGGGCAGGGTTCCCGACAGGTGCTCACGTAAGGCGCCAGCGTCCACAGCACCGTTCGCCGGGACGACGTAGGAGACCAAGCGGCCGTCGTGCACCGTCACCACGGCGCGGTCGATGCTCTCGTGCTTCGTCAGCACGGCTTCGACCTCGCCCGGCTCCACGCGGAACCCGCGAATCTTGACCTGCTCGTCGGCACGCCCGACGAACTCCAGCTCGCCATCGTTCGTCCAGCGGGCCAGGTCGCCGGTGCGGTACATCCGCCCATCGGCGAACGGGCAGGCCACGAACCGCTCAGCGGTCAGCATCGGACGGTTGACATACCCGCGCGTCACGCCTGCGCCGGCGACGTACAGTTCGCCGGTCACCCCTGCCGGAACCGGCTGGAGAAACTCATCCAGCACGAACGCCTTGGTGTTGCCAATCGGACGACCGATCGGTGGCGTACCCGGAGCATCGACGATGCCGACCGTCGCCATGACGGTCGTCTCCGTCGGACCATAGGTGTTCCACAACCGGTCGCCGCCTGCCCAGCGCGCGGCCAGGTCCGCCGACAACCGCTCGGCACCCAAGACCCACCGATCCACGCCCTCGACCTGGGCCGGATCGAGCACGCTCAGCAGGGACGGCACGATGCTCGCCGCATCAACGCCCCGCTCATTGATCATTCGGGTGAGCGCCGCCGACTCGGCGCGCTCGTGCGCGGTCGCGATGACGAGGGTGGCCCCCGACGACAACGCCACAGCGATATCGAGCACCGAGGCGTCGAAGCTAAACGAGGCGAACTGCAGGATCGCCTTACCTGGTGCCGCGCCCAGCACAGGCCTCAGCGATTCGACCAGGTTGACCATGCCGCCGTGGTGCCCCATCACACCCTTGGGACGACCCGTGGAGCCGGACGTGTAGATGACATACGCCAAGCCCGCCGCGTCCACCTCGATCCCCAGCGGCTCGGCGGACTGCTCGGCGATCAGGTCATCGAGGGAGTCGATCCGCAGGGAGGCGCCGCTGTCGGTGAGCATGAACTCCAGCCGGTCGCCGGGATATTCGGGGTCGAGCGGCACGTAGGCGGCGCCCGCCTTCCAGACGGCGACCATGGCGACCACAGCGTCGATCCCGCGCGGCAGGCACAGACCCACGACCGACTCACGGCCGACCCCGGAATCCCGCAGATACCGCGCCAGCCGGTTCGACCGCTCCTCCAGCTCGGCATAGGTCAGGGCCGCGTCACCGCACCGCAACGCCACCGCGTCCGGTGTGCGCTGCGCCCACGCCCGGATCTGCTCGGGGATCAGGACATCGGCGACCGGCGCCCGCGTGGCGTTCCAGTCCGCCACCACGGCACGCCGCTCGGCCTCGTCCAGAACCTCGACCTGGCTGACGCGCAGTTCCGGGTCGGCCGCGACTTGCTCCAGCACCCGTGCGAAACGGTCGGCAAGGGCCTGAGCGGTGGACTCATCGAACAGATCGGTGGCGTACTGGATCCCGCCGCCGATCCCCATCGGCGCGCCGTTCTCGTCCCGATGCTCCGTCAGGCTGACCGACAGGTCGAACCGGGCGACCTCGGTGACGTCCTGCGGTGGTAACGGCTCGACCTGTAGGCCGGGCAGGTCCCAGCCACCGCGGACCTGGGGCAGGTTCTGGAGGGCGAACATCACCTGGAACAGCGGCTGGCGGGACAGCGACCTGGCAGGGTTGATGTCGTCCACGAGCCGTTCGAACGGGATGTCCTGGTGACCGTAGGCGGCCAGGTCGGTGTCGCGGACGCGCTTCACCAGGTCGGCGAACGAGGGGTCGCCGCCGACGTCGGTGCGCAGCACGAGGGTGTTGGCGAAGAATCCGGCGACGTCGTCGAGCGCCACATCCCCGCGTCCGGCGATCGCGGTGCCGAGGGGAATGTCGGTGCCGGCGCCGAGCCGCGACAGCAGCACCGCCAAGGCGGCCTGGGCCACCATGAACACGGTGGACCCGCTGCGCTGGGCATACTCGACCAGTCGGCCATGTGCCTCGGCGGAGATCCCGACCGGCACGGACGCGCCCCTGAACGAGGGGACGGCGGGACGCGGCCGGTCCGTCGGTAGAACCAGTTCCTCCGGCAGGTCACGCAGAGCCTCACGCCAGTAGCCGAGCTGACCACTGATCACACTGTCCGGATCGTCCGGGTCGCCCAGCACCTCCCGCTGCCACAACGCGTAGTCGGCGTACTGGACGGGTTGGGCGGCCCACTCGGGTGCGCCGCCCTGGCGCCGCGCCGTGTAGGCAGCGCGCAGGTCACGTGCGAGCAGGCCCATGGTCCAGCCGTCCACCGCGATGTGGTGCGCCACGATGACCAGCACATAGCGGCCGTCGCCGCGATCGAGCAGCCGAACCCGCCAGGGGACCTCCCGCTCGATGTCGAATCCCTGGGTGACCTGAATGGCGAGGATCTGGTCGAACTCGTCGTCCTCCACCTGGATCACTTCCAGCGGTGAACCGGCCTCTGCGACGGTGAGTATCTGCTGGTAGGGCGTGCCGTCGATCTGGGGGAAGATCGTGCGGAGGGTTTCGTGCCGCTCGGCGAGGTCGGTGAGCGCGGCCCCCAGGGCGTCCACGTCCAGGTCTCCGGAGAGCTCAAGAGTGAGCGGCAGGTTGTAGGCGGCGCCGGAGCCCTCCTCTTCCAGCCGGTTGAGGAACCACATGCGCTGCTGCCCGTACGACAGAGGCAGCCTTTCCGGGCGGGGCCGGGCCGTCAGCGGTGGACGGCCCTGGTCCGTGCCCGCCGTGACAGCCTTCGCGACGCCGGCGACCGTGGGTTCGGCGAACAACGCCCTGATCCCGATTTCCACGCCGAACACCGCTCGCACCCGGGCGAGCAGCCGCATGGCCAGCAGCGAGTCCCCGCCCAGTTCAAAGAACGTGTCTTCGGCTCCGACGCGCTCCAGCCCCACTAGCTCGGCGAACAGGCCGCAGAGGATCTCCTCGGTCTGGGTGGCGGGTGCCCGGCTGACCGACCGGCCCGCGAAGTCGAGCGCGGGGAGGGCCGCCCGGTCGAGCTTGCCGTTGACGGTGAGGGGAAGCGCCTCCAACTGCACGAACGCCGCCGGGACCATGTACTCGGGCAGGCTCACCGACAGATGCTCGCGGAGAACGGTGGCGTCCACGGCACCGTTTGATGGGACGACGTAGGAGACCAGGCGTTCATCGCGGACCAGCACCACTGCCCGGTCGACGCTCTCGTGCTTCGCCAGCACGGCTTCGACCTCACCCGGCTCCACACGGAACCCGCGAATCTTCACCTGCTCGTCGGCCCGGCCGACGAACTCCAACTCCCCGTCGTCCGTCCAACGGGCCAGGTCACCAGTGCGATACATCCGCCCGGCGGCGAACGGGCAGGCCACGAACCGCTCAGCGGTCAGCGTCGGACGGTTGACGTACCCGCGCGTCACACCTGCGCCGGCGACGTAGAGTTCGCCGGTCACTCCGGCCGGGACAGGCTGGAGGAATTCGTCCAGGACGAACGCTTGCGTGTTGCCGATTGGGCGGCCGATGGGCGGTGTTCCGGGGCGGTCCACCACGCCGACCGTCGCCATGACGGTCGTCTCGGTCGGGCCGTAGGTGTTCCACAGCCGATCCCCGCCTGCCCACCGGGCCGCCAGGTCCGCCGACAACCGCTCGGCACCCAGCACCCAGCGATCCACGCTTTCGACCTGGGCCGGATCGAGCACGCTCAGCAGGGACGGCACGATGCTCGCCGCGTCAACACCCTGCGCGTTGAGCATTCGAGTGAGCGCCGCCGGTTCCGCGCGCTCCTGCGGCGTGGCGATCACCAACGTCGCCCCCGACGACAACGCCACCGCAACATCCAGCACTGAGGCGTCGAAGCTGAACGAGGCGAACTGCAGGATCGCCTTACCTGGTGCCGCACCCAGGACCGGGCGCAAGGACTCGACCAGGTTGACCATGCCGCCGTGGTGGCCCATCACACCCTTGGGACGACCCGTGGATCCGGACGTGTAGATGACATACGCCAAGCTCGCCGCGTCCACCTCGATACCCAACGGCTCGGCGGACTGCTCGGCGATCAGGTCATCGAGCGAGTCGATCCGCAGGGACGCGCCACTGTCAGCCAGCATGAACTCCAGCCGGTCAGCCGGATACTCCGGGTCGAGCGGCACATAGGCCGCACCCGCCTTCCAAACCCCGACCATCGCCACCACAGCGTCCACACCACGCGGCAGGCACAGACCCACTACCGACTCACGACCGACCCCGGCGCCCAGCAGATACCGGGCCAGCCGGTTCGACCGCTCCTCCAGTTCGGCGTAGGTCAGGGCGGCGTCGCCGCACCGCAACGCCACCGCGTCCGGCGTGCGCTCCGCCCACTCCTGGACCAGGCCCGGCAGCGTCACCGCCGGGACGGAACGCGCGGTGGCGTTCCAGTCCGCCAGCGCCGTGTGCCGTTCGTCGTCGTCCAGAACCTCGATCTGGCCGACCTTGAGGCCGGGGTCGAACGCCACCTGTTCGAGAACCCGCTGCAGCCGGGTTGCCAACGCCTCAGCGGTGGGCTCGTCGAACAGGTCGGTGGCGTACTGGATCGCGCCGACGATGCCGGCGGGCTCCCCTTCGCGGCCGCGGTGCTCGGCGAGGCTGATCGACAGGTCGAACCGGGCGGTCTCGGCCTCGTCGCCGGGCGGCATCGGCTCGACCTGCAGGCCGGGCAGGTCCCACCGGCCCTGCGCGACGGGCACGCTCTGCAGGGCGTACGAAACCTGGAACAGCGGCTGGCGGGACAGCGACCTGACGGGGTTGAGTTCGTCCACCAGCCGTTCGAACGGGACGTCCTGGTGGGCGTAGGCGGCCAGGTCGGTCTCGCGGACACGCTCCACGAGGTCGGCGAACGAGGGGTTGCCGCTGACGTCGGTTCGCAGCACCAGCGTGTTGACGAAGAACCCGACGAGGCCGTCGAGGTCGGTGTCCCCCCGGCCGGCGGTGACGGTGCCGAGCGGGATGTCGCTTCCGGCGCCGAGCCGGGACAGCAGCACCGCGAGCCCTGCCTGCACCACCATGAACACCGTCGAACCGCTGTGCTGGGCGAGTTCCACCAGCCGACCGTGGGCTTCGGCGGAGATCCCGACCGGCACGGACGCGCCCCTGAACGAGGGGACGGCGGGACGCGGCCGGTCCGTCGGCAGGACCAGTTCCTCCGGCAGATCGCGCAGAGCCTCACGCCAGTAGTCGAGCTGGTCACTGATCACGCTGTCCGGATCGTCCAGTTCACCGAGAACCTCGCGCTGCCACAGCGCGTAGTCGGCGTACTGGACCGGCAGCGGCGCCCAGTCCGGCTCCGTGCCCTCCAGCCGGGCGGCGTAGGCGACGCCCAGGTCGCGGGCCAGGACGCCGACCGACCAGCCGTCCACCGCGATGTGATGCGCGGTGACCACCAGGGCGTGTTCGTCCTCATCGAGGATCACCAGCCGAACCCGCCACGGCGGCTCCGTGCCGACGTCGAATCCCCGGGCCACCTCGGCTTCGACAAGCTCGGCGAGTTCCGCCTCGGGGACCTGGCTGATCGTCAGCGGGGGACGTCCCGCCTCGCCGGTCAGGATGCGCTGGGAGGGCGCGCCATCGACCTCGGGGAAGATCGTGCGCAGGGTCTCGTGGCGTTCCGCGACATCTGCGAGCGCGGCCTCCAACACCGTCACGTCCAGGGCGCCGGAGAGCCGCAGCGTCAGCGGGACGTTGTAGGCGGCGCCGGAGCCCTCCCCTTCGAGCCGGTTGAGGAACCACATGCGCTGCTGCCCGTACGACAGCGGCAGCCTGTCCGGGCGGGGGCGGGCCGTCAGTTGCGGACGGGCCTGGTCCGTGCCCGCCACGACGGCCTTGGCGACTCCGGCGACGGTGGGGTCGGCGAAGAGCGTCCGGATGCCGATCTCGGCCTCGAAGACCGCCCGCACGCGGGCGAGCAGCCGCATGGCCAGCAGCGAGTCCCCGCCCAGTTCGAAGAACGAGTCCTCCGCCCCGACCCGCTCCAACCCGAGGATCTCGGCGAACAGACCGCACACGATCTCCTCGGTCTGGGTGGCCGGTCCCCGGCTCGCCGACCGGCCCGCGAAGTCAGGGGCGGGCAGCGCGGCCCGATCGAGCTTGCCGTTGACCGTCAGCGGCAGCGCCTCCAACTGCACGAACGCGGCCGGGACCATGTACTCGGGCAGGCTCACCGACAGATGCTCACGGAGAACGGCGGCGTCCACGGCGCCGTCCGCCGGGACGACGTAGGCGACGAGACGGTCATCCCGAACCAGCACCACCGCGCGGTCGACGCTCTCGTGCCCGGACAGGACGGCTTCGACCTCGCCCGGTTCCACGCGGAATCCGCGAATCTTGACTTGCTCGTCGGCCCGTCCGACGAACTCCAACACGCCTTCAGGCGCCCAGCGGACCAGGTCACCGGTCCGGTACATCCGCCCGTCGGCGAAGGGGCAGGCCACGAACCGTTCGGCGGTCATGGTGGGGCGGTTGACGTACCCGCGCGTCACGCCTGCGCCGGCGACATAGAGTTCGCCGGTCACTCCCACCGGCACCGGCTGCAGGAACTCGTCCAGTACGAACACGCTGGTGTTGCCGATCGGGCTGCCGATCGGCGGCGTCCCCGGGCCGTCCACGACGCCGACTGTGGCCATGACGGTCGTCTCGGTGGGGCCGTAGGTGTTCCACAGCCGGTCTCCGCCTGCCCAGCGTGCGGCCAAGTCCGCCGACAGCCGCTCGGCGCCCAGCACCCAGCGATCCACGCTCTCCACCTGGGCCGGGTCGAGCACGCTCAGCAGCGACGGCACGATGCTCGCCGCACTGACCGCCTGCTCGTTCAACATCCGGGTAAGCGCCGCCGGTTCCGCGCGCTCCTGCGCAGTGGCGATGGCGAGCGTCGCACCCGACGACAAGGCCACCGCAACATCCAGCACCGACGCGTCGAAGCTGAACGACGCAAACTGCAAGATCGCCTTACCCGGCGCCGCACCCAGCACAGGACGAAGGGACTCCACCAGGTTGACCATGCCGCCGTGGTGGCCCATCACGCCCTTGGGACGGCCCGTGGAGCCGGACGTGTAGATGACATACGCCAGGGCCGCCGCGTCCACCTCGATACCCAACGGCTCGGCGGACTGCTCGGCGATCAGGTCATCGAGCGAGTCGATCCGCAGGGACGCGCCACTGTCAGCCAGCATGAACTCCAGCCGGTCAGCCGGATACTCCGGGTCGAGCGGCACGTAAGCCGCACCCGCCTTCCAAACCCCGACCATCGCCACCACAGCGTCCACACCACGCGGCAGGCACAGACCCACTACCGACTCACGACCGACCCCGGCGCCCAGCAGATACCGGGCCAGCCGATTCGACCGCTCCTCCAGCTCGGCATACGTCAGGGCCGCAGCGCCACACCGCAACGCCACCGCGTCCGGCGTGCGCTCCGCCCACTCCTGGACCAGGCCCGGCACCGTCACCGCCGGGACAGGCCGCGCGGTGGCGTTCCAGTCCGCCAGCACCGCGCGCCGTTCGGCGTCCTCCAGAACCCCGATCTGGCTGACCCTCAACTCCGGGTCGGCCGCGACCTGCTCCAGCACCCGCACGAAGCGGTCGGCGATGGAACAAGCGGTGGACTCGTCGAACAGATCGGTGGCGTACTGGATCCCGCCGCCGATTCCCGCCGGCGCACCGTCCTCGCCGCGCCGCTCCGACAGGCTGACCGACAGATCGAACCGGGCCGCCTCGGAACCCTCGCGGGGCGGCAGCAGATCGACCTGGAGCCCCGGCAGTTCCCACCGGCCCTGCCGGTCGCCCGCGGCGCTCTGGAGCGAGTACATCACCTGGAACAGCGGCTGACGCGACAGCGACCTGACGGGGTTGAGGTCGTCCACCAGCCGTTCGAACGGCAGGTCCTGGTGGGCGTAGGCCGCCAGGTCGGCATCGCGGACACGCTTCACCAGATCGGCGAACGACGGGTCGCCGCCGACATCGGTGCGCAGCACGAGGGTGTTGACGAAGAACCCGGCGAGGCCGTCGAGCACCGCCTCGTCCCGGCCGGCCGTCGCGGTGCCGAGGGGGATGTCGGTGCCCGCCCCGAGCCGGGCCAGCAGCACCGCCAGCGCGGCCTGCACGACCATGAAGACGCTCGCGCCCTGCCGCTGCGCCACCTCGGCCAGGCCCGCGTGGACCTCGGCGGACACGCCCATGGGCGTCATCGCGCCCTCGAACGACGGGACGGCGGGACGCGGCCGGTCCGTCGGCAGGACCAACTCCTCCGGCAGGTCACGCAGAGCCTCACGCCAGTAGCCGAGCTGACCACTGATCACGCTGTCCGGATCGTCCAGGTCACCGAGAACCTCACGCTGCCACAGCGCGTAGTCGGCGTACTGGACCGGCAGCGGCGCCCAGTCCGGCGCCGAGCCCTCCAGCCGGGCGGCATACGCGATGCCCACCTCCCGGGCCAGAACACTGAGCGACCAGCCGTCCACCGCGATGTGATGCGCGGTGATCACCAGGATGTGCTCATCGTCCCCGAGAACCAGCAACCGGACTCGCCACGGCAGTTCGCGCTCCACGTCGATGCCCGCCCCGCTCTCCTCGGCGAGCACCCGGTCCACATCGGCCGCCTGGACGGGCGTGACGTTCAGCCGGGGGTGACCGGCGCGGCCCGTCAGGATGTGCTGGCGTGGGACGCCGCCCGTCTCAGGGAAGATCGTGCGCAGGCTTTCGTGCCGGTCGGCGACATCCGCGAGGGCCGTTTCCAGCGCGGTCACGTCCAGTTCGCCGGAGATGCGCAGGGCCAGCGGCAGGTTGTAGGCGGCGCCGACCCCTTCTCCTTCGAGCCTGTTGAGGAACCACATGCGCTGCTGCCCGTACGACAGCGGCACCACGTCCGGGCGGGGCCGGGCCGTCAGCGCCCTGCGGGTGGTGCCCCGGCCCTCCGCCGAGACGATCCGGGCGACGCTCGCGACGGTCGGCGTCGCGAACAGCGCCCTGATCTCCACCTCGACCTCGAACACCGCCCGGATCCTGGCGATCAGCCGCATCGCCAGCAGTGAGTCACCGCCGAGTTCGAAGAAGGAGTCCTCCGCGCCGACTTGGTCGAGGCCGAGGACTTCGGCGAACAGGCCGCACAACACCTCTTCGGTCGCGTTCGCCGGACCACGCCCACCCAACCGACCACCAAAGTCAGGGGCGGGCAAAGCAGCGCGGTCCAGCTTCCCGTTCGGCGTGGTCGGCAACGCCTCCAACACCACGAACGCCGCCGGAACCATGTACTCCGGTAACCGCTCGGCTGCGAACTCCCGCAACACGGCCTCATCCACCCCGGCACCCTCGGCGGGAACAAGGTAGGCGACGAGGCGCTTGGTGCCGGGCTGATCCTCGCGCACCACCACCGCGACCTGGCCCACGGAGGCGTGCGCGGCAAGCGCCGCCTCGATCTCGCCCAGCTCGATCCGGAACCCCCGGATCTTCACCTGGTCATCGACCCGCCCCAGATACACCAGCTCACCATCAGCGGACCATCGGGCCAGGTCACCGGTCCGATACATCCGCTCACCCGACCCGAACGGACACGCCACGAACCGCTCCGCCGTCAAGCCATGGCGCCCCAGATAACCCCGGGCCAACTGCACACCGGCCACATACAACTCCCCCGCGACGCCCACGGGGACCGGTCGCAGGGACGAGTCGAGGACGTAGGCGCGGGTGTTCCACACCGGACGACCGATCGGGATCACC
Organism: Actinomadura sp. NPDC047616; assembly: GCF_040642915.1. Taxonomy (NCBI): domain Bacteria; kingdom Bacillati; phylum Actinomycetota; class Actinomycetes; order Streptosporangiales; family Thermomonosporaceae; genus Actinomadura; species Actinomadura sp. NPDC047616. The sequence continues at coordinate 21,216 of NZ_JBEYTB010000006.1, read as the reverse complement.
GAAGCGTCCTCGTCGGGCGGGCAGGCCCGGAACGTCACATCAACGGCGGTCTCTGTCGGGCCGTACAGGTTGTGCAGCTCCACCGGCAGCCGCCGGTGGAACTCGGCCACCAGCTCGGCCGGCAGCGCCTCACCGCTGCACACCACCCGCCGCAGACTCCCGCACCGCCCCGGCGCCACCTCAGGCAGGAACGCACCCAGCATCGACGGCACGAAATGCACCGTGGTGATCTGCTCCCGCTCGATCACCTCCACCAGATACGCCGGATCCTGATGACCCCCCGGACGCGCCATCACCAAACCGGCACCGGTGATCAGGGGCCAGAAGAACTCCCACACCGACACATCGAACCCCGACGGCGTCTTCTGCAGCACCCGATCCGAGCCGGCCAGCCCGTACTGGTCCTGCATCCACAACAGACGATTCACAATCGCCCCGTGCGAGACCGCCACACCCTTCGGACGCCCCGTCGAACCCGACGTGTAAATCACATACGCGACGTCGTCCCCGCCCACCGGCACCTCAGAGGGCGTCGGACCGTCGCCGCCGACCAGGCCGTCGTCCACCACGAGGACGTCAGTGCCCTCGGGCACGACATCCCGGGTCGCCTCCGCGCACACCACGACGGCCGGGCGGGCGTCGGCGAGCATGAACTCGATCCGCGCCGCCGGATAACCCGAATCCACCGGCACATAACCCGCACCCGCCTTCAACACCCCCACCAACACCGCCACCAACTCAACAGAACGGTCGACCACCACCCCCACCAAGTCACCCCGACCCACACCACGCGCCACCAACTCCCCCGCCACCCGATCACTGGCCGCGTCCAACTCGGCATACGACCAACGCACCCGCTCATCCGCCACCGCCAACGCACCCGGCGTCCGCCCCACCTGCTCAGCGAACAAACCCACCAACGACCCCGACGCCACCCCACGCCCGGTGTCGTTCCAACCCGACACCACGACGTCGCGTTCGGCGGAGTCGAGGACCTCCACCCGGTTCACCCGGACGGCCGGGTCGGCGGCGACCTGTTCGAGGACGCGGACGAGACGGTCGGCCATTTCCGCGACGGTGTGTTCGTCGAACAGGTCGGTGGCGTACTGGATGACGCCGCCGATGCCGCCCGGGGTGCCCTCGTCGTCGCGGTGTTCGGCGAGCGTCACCGACAGGTCGAAGCGTGCCGCCTGGGTTCCGTCCTCGGGCGGGAGCGCTTCGAACGCCAGCCCGGGAAGGGCGGTGCGTTCCTGCCAGCGGGGCAGGTTCTGCAGGGTGTACTCGACCTGGAACAGCGGGTGCCGGGACAGGGAGCGGGACGGGCTGAGGTCGTCCACGAGCCGTTCGAACGGGATGTCCTGGTGGGCGTAGGCGGCCAGGTCGGCCTCGCGGACGCGGGCGACCAGGTCGGCGAACGACGGGTTTCCGCTGACGTCGGTGCGCAGCACCAGGGTGTTGACGAAGAAGCCGGTGACGTCGTCGAGGGCGGCGTCGCCGCGGCCCGCCACGGCGGTGCCGAGGGGGATGTCGTCGCCCGCGCCGAGCCGGGACAGCAGCACCGCCAGGCCGGCCTGGACGACCATGAAGACGGTCGCGCCGCTCTGCTGGGCGATCCGCACGAGACGGGCGTGCACGGCGGCGGGGACGTGCACCGGCACGGCCGCGCCCTGGAACGTGGGCATCGACGGCCGGGGACGGTCCGCCGGCAGCGCCAGTTCCTCGGGGAGTCCGGCGAGCGCCTCGCGCCAATGGCGGAGCTGGGCACTGATCGCGCTGGCGGGGTCGTCGAGTTCGCCGAGCACCTCGCGCTGCCACAGCGCGTAGTCGGCGTACTGGACGGGCGGCGGCGCCCAGGCGGGGGCGGTGCCCTGGCGCCGCGCGGTGTAGGCGGCGGCGAGGTCGCGCAGCAGGACGCCCATGGACCAGCCGTCGACGGCGATGTGGTGGGCGACGACGCTCAGCACGTGCTCGTCCTCGCCGAGGGGCACCAGCCGGACCCGCCAGGGCAGGTCGCGGGCGACGTCGAAGCGGTGGACCGCCTCGGCGCGCAGGACGTCGCCGAGATCCTCGCCGGGGTTGCCGACGGTGAGGCGCGGGTGTCCGGCGGGGCCGGTCAGGATCTCCTGGCGGGGGGTGCCGTCCTGGTCGGGGTAGATCGTGCGGAGGGTCTCGTGCCGGTCGGCGACGTCCGCGAGGGCCGCTTCCAGGGCCGCCGTGTCGAGTTCGCCGCGCAGCCGGACGGCCAGGGGGACGTTGTAGCCCGCGCCGGCGCCCGCCTTCTCCAGCCGGTTGAGGAACCACATGCGCTGCTGGCCGTAGGAGAGCGGGACCGCGTCGGGCCGGGGCCGGGGCGTCAGGGCGGGCCGGGCGGTGCCGCCGGTGGTGTCGACCAGCCGGGCCACGTCGGCGGGGGACGGGCCGGCGAACAGGTCGCCGATGCTGATCTCGGCGCCGAGGACGGCGCGGATGCGGGCGAGCAGCCGCATGCCGAGCAGCGAGTCGCCGCCGAGGTCGAAGAAGGAGTCGTCCGCGCCGACCTCGTCCAGCCCGAGCAGCTCGGCGTACAGGCCGCACAGCAGCTCCTCGACGGGGGTCGCCGGGGCGCGTCCGCCGGTGAGGCCGCCGAAGTCCGGTGCGGGCAGGGCGCGCCGGTCGAGCTTGCCGTTGGACGTCAGGGGCAGCGACTCCAGCACCGTGAACGCGGCCGGGACCATGTACTCGGGCAGGCGGGCGGCGGCGAGGTCGCGCAGCCGCGCGGTGATGCCGCGGTCGTCGCCGGCGGGGACGACGTAGGCGACCAGGCGCTTGTCGCCGCGGGTGTCCTCGCGGACGACGACGGCGACGCGCGCGACGTCGTCGCAGGCGGCCAGCAGCGCCTCGATCTCGCCGGGCTCGACCCGGTAGCCGCGGATCTTCACCTGCTCGTCGGCGCGGCCTGCGAACATCAGCCGGCCGTCGTGCCAGCGCGCGAGGTCACCGGTGCGGTACATGCGGGTGCCCGGGGCGAACGGGCAGGCGGTGAACCGTTCGGCGGTGAGGGTGGGCCGGTCCAGATAGCCGCGGGCCAGGCCGTCGCCCGCGACGTACAGTTCGCCGGTGACGCCGTCGGGCACGGGCTGGAGGAACTCGTCCAGCACGTAGACGCGGGTGTTGCCGCGCGGGCGGCCGATCGGCAGCACCGCGGGCGGGTCGGAGAGGACCTCGTGGGTGGTGGCGCACAGCGTCACCTCGGTCGGCCCGTACAGGTGCCGGAGGGTGACGTCCGGGCAGGCCGCCATGATCTTCGCGGCGGCGCCGGGCGGGACCACGTCGCCGCCGGTCAGGACCTCCTGGACGCCGGTGAGGGCTTCGGGGGATTCCTCGGCGAGCACGCCGAACAGGCCGGCGGTCAGGTGCACGGCGGTCAGCTCGTGGTCGCGGACGAAGCGGGTGAGCGTCGCCGCGTCCACCTTGCCGGGCGGTGCCACGACGACGGCGCCGCCGTGGGCGAGCGGAACCCAGATCTCGAAGGTGGAGGCGTCGAAGGCGTGCGGCGCGTGCAGCAGGACGCGGCCGCGGGCGCCGGGGCCCCAGCACGGGTCGGTGGCGAGGGCGGCGACCGCGCCGTGGGTGGCGGTGACGCCCTTCGGCACGCCGGTCGACCCCGACGTGTACATGACGTAGGCGAGGTCGGCCGGTGCGAGGGCGACGGCGGGCGGGGCCGCGTCGGACGGCAGGTCCTCGACGGTGACGACCGTCCCGGCGGCGATCACCTCGTCGGCGACGAGCTGCCGGGCGAGCCCGCCGTCGGCGACGACCACGTCGAGTCCGGCGAGGACGTGGCGGGTGCGGGCGGCGGGCCACGACGGGTCCGCCGGCACGTAGGCGGCGCCGGACCTGAGGATGCCGAGCAGGACCGCGAGCAGGTCGGGTGAGCGTTCCATCGCGACGCCGACCAGGTCGCCGCGGCGGACTCCGCGCGCGGCCAGGCCGGCGGCGATCCGGGCGGCGTGCCGGTCCAGGTCGGTGTAGGTCCAGGAGCGGCCGGCGCCGACGACGGCCACCGCGTCAGGAGTGCGGGCGGTCTGCGCGGCGAGCAGTTCCACCAGGGTCGGCGCGGGCGTCCCGGCGGCGGTGTCGTTGCGTTCGGCGAGCAGGACGTGCCGTTCCGCCGGGTCGAGCACCTGGATCTGGCTGACGCGCAGCCCGGGGTCGGCGGCGACCTGGTCGAGCACGCGCACCAGCCGGTCGGCGAGGGTCCGCGCGGTCGTCTCGTCGAACAGGTCGGCGGCGTAGAGGAGGCCGCCGCCCATGCCGGCGGGGGCGCCCGCGGCGTCGCGGTGCTCGGACAGGCTGAGGGACAGGTCGAAGCGGGCGGCTTCGGCGCGGGACATCGCCTGCCGCACCGTCAGCCCGGACTGCTCCCAGCCGCCGGTCTCGGCGTCGGGCTCCGGCATGCTCTGCACGCTCATCGCGACCTGGAACAGCGGATGCCGGGACAGCGAGCGGGTCGGGCTGAGGTCGTCCACGAGCCGTTCGAACGGCAGGTCCTGGTGGGCGTAGGCGGCCAGGTCGGCCTCGCGGACGCGGGCGACCAGGTCGGCGAACGTGGGGTCGCCGCCGACGTCGGTGCGCAGCACGAGGGTGTTGACGAAGAATCCGGCGAGGTCGTCGAGGGCGGCGTCGCCGCGGCCCGCCACGGCGGTGCCGAGCGGGATGTCGGTGCCCGCGCCGAGCCGGGCGAGCAGGGCGGCCAGCGACGCCTGCACGACCATGAACATCGTCGCGCGTTTCTGCTGGGCGAGCCGCACGAGACGGGCGTGCGCCGCCGCCGGGACGCGCAGCGGCACCGACCCGCCGGCGAACGACGGGGTGGCGGGGCGGGGGCGGTCCGCCGGCAGTGTCAGCTCCTCGGGCAGCCCCTCCAGGGCCTTGCGCCAGTGGCCGAGCTGGGCGGTGATCGCGCTGGCGGGGTCGTCGAGTTCGCCGAGCACCTGGCGCTGCCACAGCGCGTAGTCGGCGTACTGGACGGGCAGCGGCGCCCAGCCGGGCGCCTCGCCGCGTTTCCTGGCGGTGTAGGCGGCGCCGAGGTCGCGGGCGAGCACGCCCATCGACCAGCCGTCCACCGCGATGTGGTGGGCGACGACCAGCAGGAGGTGTTCGCCGGCGCCGAGGCGGAGCAGCCGGACCCGCCAGGGCAGGTCGCGTTCGACGTCGAAGCCGCGGGCCGACTCCTCGCGCACCACGGCTTCGACGTCGGCGGCGTCCACCGGGGTGACGTCCAGGGCGGGGTGTGCGGTGAGGATGCGCTGGCCGGGGGCGCCGTCGGTCTCGGGGAAGATCGTCCGCAGGCTCTCGTGCCGGTCGGCGACGTCGGCGACGGCCGCCCGCAGCGCCGCCGTGTCGAGCGCGCCGGACAGGCTCAGCACCATCGGCACGTTGTACCCGGCGCCCTCGCCCGACTTCTCCAGCCGGTTGAGGAACCACATCCGCTGCTGGCCGAACGACAAAGGCAGCGTCTCGGGGCGGGGACCGGCGGTCAGCGCCGGGCGGACGCCCTCGCCGCCGAGGTCGTCGATGAGGCGGGCCAGGCCCGCCACGGACGGCGCGGCGAACAGGTCCCGGATGCCGATCTCGGCCTCCAGGACGGCCCGCACCCGGGCGATCAGCCGCATCGCCAGCAGCGAGTCGCCGCCGAGGTCGAAGAAGGAGTCCTCGGCGCCCACCCGCGCCACGCCCAGCACCTCGGTGAACAGGCCGCACAGGACCTCCTCGGTGACGGTGGCGGGGCCGCGTCCCCCGCTGCCGCCGCCGAGGTCGGGGGCGGGCAGCGCGGCGCGGTCGAGCTTGCCGTTCACCGTGAGCGGCAGCGCGTCCAGGAGCACCACGGCGGAGGGCACCATGTGCTCGGGCAGCAGGCGCGCGGCGAACTCGCGCAGCGCCGCGCCGTCGAGCGCGGCGCCGTCGGCCGGGACGACATAGGCGACCAGGCGGCGGTCGCCGGGGCGGTCCTCGCGCGCCACGACCGCGACCCGGTCGACGCCGTCGTGCCCGGCCAGGACGTGCTCGATCTCGCCGGGCTCGATCCGGAAGCCGCGGATCTTGACCTGCTGGTCGGCGCGGCCGACGAACGCCAGCTCGCCGTCCGGCGTCCAGCGGCCGAGGTCGCCGGTCCGGTACATCCGCTCGCCGGCGGCGAACGGGCAGGCGACGAACCGTTCCGCGGTCAGCCCGGCGCGGCCGAGGTAGCCGCGGGTCAGGCCCGCGCCCGCCAGGTACAGCTCGCCGGTGACGCCGGGCGGCACCGGCCGCAGGGACCGGTCGAGGACGTACACGCGGGTGTTGGCGACGGGGCGGCCGATCGCGGGCAGGCCGTCGGCCCATCCGCGGCCGTGGCCCCGCGGGTGGACCGGCCCGGCGGTGGCGATGACCGTGGTCTCGGTGGGCCCGTAGGTGTTCCACAGGCGTTCGCCGCGGGTCCAGCGGGCGGCCAGGTCGGCGGGGAGCCGTTCGGCGCCCAGCACCCAGCGTTCCACGCCGCCGAGGTCGGCCGGGTCGAGCATGCCGAGCAGCGACGGGACGATGCTGGCGGCGCCGACGCCCCGCTCGTTCATCATGCGGGTGAGGGCCGCCGGTTCCGCGCGTTCCCCGGCGGTCGCGATCGCCAGGGTCGCGCCGGACGCCAGCGTGACCACGACGTCCAGGACGGACGCGTCGAAGCTGAAGGACGCGAACTGCAGGACCGTCACGCCGGGCGCGGCGCCCAGCACGGGACGTAACGCCTCGGCCAGGTTGCGCAGGCCGCCGTGCTGGGCCATCACGCCCTTGGGCCGTCCGGTGGAGCCGGAGGTGTAGATGACGTAGGCGAGGCCCGCCGGGTGCGGCTCCGCCGCGGGCGGTTCCGGGGACCGGGCGGCCACGGCCGCGCGCACTCCGGGGTCGTCGAGCGGCACGGGCCGGACCCCGGCGGCGGGCACGTCCGTGCCCGTCCCGGCGGTGGTGACCAGCAGGGACGCGCCGCTGTCGGCGAGCATGAACCCGAGCCGGTCCGCCGGGTACTCCGGGTCGAGCGGCACGTACGCCGCGCCCGCCTTCCACACCGCGAGCATCGCGACGATCAGGTCGACGCCGCGCGGCAGGCACAGCCCGACGACGGTCTCGGCGTCCGCGCCGCGGTCGCGCAGGTACCGGGCCAGGCGGTTCGACCGTTCCTCCAGCCCGGCGTAGGTCAGCGACTCCTCCCCGCACAGCACGGCGAGGGCGTCGGGGGCGGCCTCGGCGCGGGCCCGGATGAGGGCGGGCGCGGTGGCCTCGGGGACGGAGGCGGACGTGTCGTTCCAGGTGTCCAGGACTGCGTCGCGTTCGGCGGGGTCCAGCAGGTCGAGCCTGCCGAGCGGAAGATCGGGGTGGGCGGCGATCTGCCCGAGGATCCGCACCAGCCGGTCGGCGAGCGCCTGCACGTCCCGTTCGGCGAACACGTCGGGCCGGTAGCTGATCCGGAAGTCCAGGTCGTCGCCGGGGGCGACGGCGACGGTCAGCGGGTAGTGGGCGGCGTCCCGGCCGCCGGTCATGGCGAGCCGCAGCCCGCCGAGGTCGGGCGCGCGGCCCTCACCGGCCGGGTAGCTCTCGAACGCCATGAGGGTGTCGAAGCCGGCGCCGGGCCCGGCGACCCGCCGGATCTCGGCCAGGCCCAGGTACTGGTGGTCGAGCAGCGCGGACTGCTGCTCCTGGAGGCGGGCGAGCACGTCGGCGACGGTCAGGGCCGGGTCGAGACGCACCCGGACGGGGACGGTGTTGAGCAGCAGTCCCAGCATGCGCTCCACGCCGGGGATCTCGGCGGGACGGCCCGCGACGGTCGCGCCGAACACCACGTCGTCGCGTCCGGCCAGGCCGCCCAGCAGGATCCCCCAGGCGGCCTGGGTGACGGTGTTCAGCGTCAGGCCGCGGCCGCGGGCCAGTTCGCGCAGCGTCTCGGTGAGGCGGCTCCCGGCCCGGGCGACGACGGTCTCCGGCAGCACCGGCACGCCGTTGCCCGCGGCGGGGGCGACCAGCGTCGGCTCGTCCAGGCCCGCCAGCGCCGCGCCCCACGCCGCGCGCGCCCGGTCCTTGTCCTGGCGGGCCAGCCACGCCAGGTACTCGCGGTAGGGGGTGACGGGCGGCAGGCCGCCGGCGCGGCCGCCCGCACCGTAGACCGCCCACAGCTCGCCCATCAGGATCGGCAGCGACCAGCCGTCCAGCACGATGTGGTGCAGGGTGATCACCAGCCGGTGGCGGCCGGGTCCGAGCTTCACCAGCAGCAGCCGGAACAGCGGCGGGGCGGACAGGTCGAACCTGCGCAGCCGCTCCTCGGTGACGAGCCGGTCGGCCTCCTGCATGCCGGCGCCGCTGTCCAGGCCGGACAGGTCGACCTCGCGCCACGGCAGGCCGACGCTGCGCATCACGACCTGGACGAGCTGTTCGGCCCCGGCGGGGCGGCGGAAACCCACGCGCAGCCCCGCGTGCCGGGCCAGCAGCGCCTCCCACGAGCGGCGCAGCACGGCGGCGTCCAGGGGGCCTTCCAGGTCGACGACCTCCTGGCCGACATAGACGTCGAGGGCGTCGTCGTCGAAGAGGGCGTGGAAGAGCAGGCCCTCCTGTAACGGAGACAGCGGCCAGACGTCCTCAACTCGCCTCTGCGTCACCATGCGCCCCCTTCAAGTTCGGATTCGAGCTCGTCGATCTGGCCCTGCGCCAGCGTCACCAGCGGAAAGTCGGACGGGGTGTGGCCGCCCGCGTCCGCGCGGTCGGCGTACGCGGCCAGCCCCGTCAGCATCGCCGCCCACCCCGCGGCCAGACCGGAGACCGCCGCCTCGGGCAGCAAGTCTTCGGGCCAGGCCAGTGTCAAGGCAAGGGCCGGGCCGTCCGGCAGATCGTGGACGACGCCGGAGACCTCCAGCACGTGCCCGGCGGCCATGCGGGGATCGGCGCCGCCGCCCAGCCCGGTGCGGCCGACGGGCTGCCACGGGCGGTTCGTGTCGTCGGCGGCCGCGGCGAACCGCCCCAGGTAGTTGAACGCGATCTGCGGCGCGGGCAGCGCCGCCAGCTCGGCGACGGTGTCGGGGTTGAGGTGCCGCAGCAGCCCGTAGCCGAGGCCGTCGGACGGCACCGCGCGCAGCTGTTCCTTGACGCGTTTCACCAGGCGGTCGACGGCGGGTCCGCCGGCCCGCACGTCCGCGAGGTCCAGCGTCCCGGGGTCGAGGCGGACGGGGTGGACGCTGGTGAACCAGCCGACCGTCCGCGACAGGTCCAGCGTGTCGGACGTGCGGCCGTGGCCTTCGACGTCGATGAGCACGCCGCCGTCCGTGCCGCCGCCGTGGCCGCGCCGCCACTCGACGAGCGCGGCGGCCAGCGCCGCGAGCAGGACGTCGTCGACGCCCGCGTGGAACGCGGCGGGCACCCGCGTCAGCAGCGCGTCGGTGACGTCGGCGGGCACGGAGGCGTCCACCCGGCGCATCGCGCTCACCAGGTCGCGGGACGGGTCGAGGTGGCGTGCGCCCAGCAGCGGGTCGGGGCCGTCCAGCATCGCCTTCCAGACCGGCAGCTCGGCCGTCCGCTCCGGGCCGGTCGCCTGCTCGGCGAGGTCCAGGGCCCACTGCCGGTAGGGGACGGGCACGGGCGCCAGTTCCGCGTCCGGCGCCTCGTAGGCGGCGGTGAGGTCCGGCAGGAGGATCCGCCAGGACACCCCGTCCACCACGAGATGGTGGATCAGCCACAGCAGCAGGCCGTCCGCGTCCGGGCCCGCGTCGAACCACACCAGCCGGGTCATCACCCCGGCCGCCGGGTCCAGCCGCGACGCCTCCTCGCGGGCCTGCTCGGCGACGACGCGTTCCAGGTCGTCGCCGGCCTCCAGCCTGCGCAGCACGTCGGCGGCCGCGACCGGCCGCTCGGGGACCACGAGCCGATGCTCGCCGGGCTCCAGCCGGGCGCTGAGCAGCTCGTGCCGGTCGAGCACGGCCTGGACCGCGCCGGTGAGACGGTCGTGGTCCACTCCGGCGGGCACCGACAGCAGCATCGACTGGTAGAACCCGCCCGTCAGGGCCGCATCCCCCGACCGTTCCGCGGCCAGGTGGATCACCGGCGTCCACGGGACCGGGCCGGTCGCCGCGACGCCGCCGTCCTCGTCGTCCTCGATGGGGACCGCCACCGCCGCCAGCCCCGCCGGGGTCTGGTGCTCGAACACCTGCCGCGCCGTGATCGCCAGCCCGGCGCGGCGCGCGCCCGCCACCACGAGCATCGACAGGATCGAGTCGCCGCCCAGGGTGAAGAAGCCGTCGTCCGCGCCGACCTGTTCCAGCCCGAGCACCTCGGCGAACAGCCCGCACAGCGTCTCCTCCGCCGGGGTGGCGGGGGCGCGGCCGCCGACCATGCCGGCGAAGTCCGGGGCGGGCAGGGCGGCCCGGTCCAGCTTGCCGTTGGCGTTCAGCGGCAGCGCCTCCAGTTCGACGACCGCGCCCGGCACCATGTAGGCGGGCAGCAGGCCCGCCGCGAACTCCTGGAGCGCGGCCGTGTCGACCGAGCCGCCGGCGACCGGGACGACGTAGGCGACGAGCCGGTCGTCCCGGGCGACCACCGCCACCCGCTCCACGGCGTCGTGCCCGGCCAGGACGTGTTCGACCTCGCCGGGCTCGATCCGGAAACCGCGAATCTTCACCTGCTCGTCGGCGCGGCCCGCGAACACCAGCAGCCCGTCGGGGCTCCATGCGGCGAGGTCACCGGTCCGGTACATGCGCCGCCCCGGCCAGAACGGGCACGCCACGAACCGTCCGGCCGTCAGCCCGCGCCGGTTCAGATAGCCGCGCGCCAGTCCCGCGCCCGCCACGTACAGCTCACCGGTCACCCCCGGCGGCACCGGCCGCAGGTACTCGTCCAGTACGAACACCCGGGTGTTGAGGATCGGCCGCCCGATCGACGGCACCCCGCCGACCCAGCCGCCGCCGTCCTCCCCGACGGGTCCGGTGGTGCAGATGACGGTGATCTCGGTCGGGCCGTAGGCGTTCCACAGCCGCTCGCCCCGGCCCCAGCGCCGCGCCAGCTCCTCCGGCATCCGCTCGGACCCCACGACCCAGCGGGCCACGCCGCAGAACCGGTCCGGGTCCAGCTCCCGCACCAGGGACGGAACGAGGCTCACCGCGCCGACGCCCCGCTCGTTCACCATCCGGGTCAGCAGCTCCGGGTCGGCCCGCTCCTCGTCCGAGGCGATCACCAGCGTCGCGCCCGACGCCAGCGCCACCGCCACGTCCAGCACCGACGCGTCGAAGCTGAACGACGCGAACTGCAGCATGGCCACGCCGGGCGCCACCCCCAGCACGGGACGGAACGCCTCCGCGAGGTTCACCATCCCGCCGTGCCGGGCCAGCACGCCCTTCGGCCGTCCCGTCGTGCCCGACGTGTAGATGACGTAGGCCAGGCCGTCCGGGTGCGCCCGCGTGCCGACGGGTTCCGCGGACCGGCCCGCGACCAGCTCGTCCAGCGACTCGATCACCAGGGCCGCGCCGCTGTCGGCGAGGATGAACTCCAGCCGGTCGGCGGGGTATTCGGGGTCGAGCGGAACGTACGCCGCGCCCGCCTTCCACACCCCCACCATCGCGACCACCGCGTCGATCCCGCGCGGCAGGCGCAGGCCGACCACGGCCTCCCCGCCGATCCCGGCGTCCAGCAGGTGGCGGGCGAGCCGGTTCGACCGCTCCTCCAACCCGGCGTAGGTGAGGGCGGCGTCGCCGAACCGCAGCGCGACCGCGTCGGGCGTCCGCTCCGCCCAGCCGCTGATGATCTCCGGCAGCGTCGTCTCGGGGACGGGCCGCGCGGTGCTGTTCCAGTCGGTGAGCGTGGCCCGCCGCTCGGCGTCGTCCAGCAGCTCGACGCCGGCCACGTCGACGTCCGGGTCGGCGGCGACCTGTTCCAGCACGCGGACCAGCCGTTCGGCGATCCGGCGGGCGGTGGCCTCGTCGAACAGGTCGGTGGCGTACAGCAGCCCGCCCTGCAACCCGGCCGGCGCCCCGTCGGCGGCCCGGCTCTCGGTGAGGCTGACCGACAGGTCGAACCGGGCGGCCTCGGTGTCCGGCCGCACCGGCCGCACGCTCACCCCGGGCAGCTCCCACCGGGCGGGCGGCAGGTTCTCGATCGACAGGGTCACCTGGAACAGCGGGTGACGCGACAGCGAGCGGGACGGGCTGAGGTCGTCCACGAGCCGTTCGAACGGCACGTCCTGGTGGGCCAGGGCGGCCAGGTCGGTCTCCCGGACGCGCCGGACCAGTTCGGTGAACGTCGGGTTCCCGCTGACGTCGGTACGCAGCACCAGCGTGTTGAGGAAGTACCCCACCAGGTCTTCCAGCGCCGCGTCACCCCGCCCCGCCACGGTGGTGCCCACCGGGATGTCGGTGCCCGCGCCGAGCCGGGAGAGCAGGACGGCCAGCGCCGACTGCACCACCATGAACACCGTCGAGCCGGTGCGCTGCGCCAGCTCCACCAGCCGGGCGTGCGCGGCCGCCGGAACCGCGAGGGGAACCACGGCTCCCCGGAACGACGGGACGGGCGGGCGGGGCCGGTCGGTCGGCAGCGCCAGCTCTTCGGGCAGCCCGGCGAGCGCGTCCCGCCAGTAGCCGAGCTGGGAGCTGATCGCGCTGTCCGGATCGTCCAGCTCGCCGAGCACATCCCGCTGCCACAGCGCGTAGTCGGCGTACTGGACGGGCAGCGGCTCCCAGTCCGGTTCCCGGCCTTCCAGCCGGGCGGCGTAGGCGACGCCCAGGTCGCGGGCCAGGACGCCCATCGACCAGCCGTCCACCGCGATGTGATGGGCGGTCACGACGAGGATGTACTCCCCGTCGCCGAGCACGAGCAGTTCGGCCCGCCACGGCAGCTCGGCGCCGACGTCGAAGCCACGTCCGATCACCTCGGCGATCACCGCGGACGGCTCGGACTGCTCGGCCCCGGTGAGGCGGGTGACGGTCAGCGCCGGGTGCGCGGCCGGACCAGTGAGGATCTTCTGCTGCGGCAGCGCCGCGGTCTCCGGGTAGACGGTGCGGAGGGTCTCGTGCCGGTCGGCGACGTCCGCCAGGGCCGCCTCCAGGACGTCCGGGTCCAGCTCCCCCGAGAGCCGCAGCGCCAGAGGCACGTTGTAGGCGGCGCCGGACCCTTCCTCTTCGAGCCGGTTGAGGAACCACATGCGCTGCTGCCCGTAGGACAGCGGCAGGATGTGCGGGCGAGTGCGCGGAGTCAACGCCGGCCGGGCCACGGCCGAGCCTTCCGTGACCGCCCTGGCCACGGCCGCGACGGTCGGTTCGGCGAACAGGGCCCGGATGCCGATCTCGGTGTCGAAGACCGCCCGTATCCGGGCGAGCAGCCGCATGGCCAGCAGCGAGTCCCCACCCAGATCGAAGAACGAGTCTTCGGCTCCGACCCGCTCCAACCCGAGAACCTCGGCGAACAGGCCGCAGAGGATCTCCTCGGTCTGGGTGACGGGCGCCCGGCTGACCGACCGACCCGCGAAGTCGGGCGCGGGGAGGGCCGCCCGGTCGAGCTTGCCGTTGACGGTCAGCGGCAGCGCCTCCAACTGCACGAACGCGGCCGGAACCATGTACTCGGGCAGGGTTCCCGACAGGTGCTCACGTAAGGCGCCAGCGTCCACAGCACCGTTCGCCGGGACGACGTAGGAGACCAAGCGGCCGTCGTGCACCGTCACCACGGCGCGGTCGATGCTCTCGTGCTTCGTCAGCACGGCTTCGACCTCGCCCGGCTCCACGCGGAACCCGCGAATCTTGACCTGCTCGTCGGCACGCCCGACGAACTCCAGCTCGCCGTCGTTCGTCCAGCGGGCCAGGTCGCCGGTGCGGTACATCCGCCCATCGGCGAACGGGCAGGCCACGAACCGCTCAGCGGTCAGCATCGGACGGTTGACGTACCCGCGCGTCACGCCTGCGCCGGCGACGTAGAGTTCGCCGGTCACCCCTGCCGGAACCGGCTGGAGAAACTCATCCAGCACGAACGCCTTGGTGTTGCCAATCGGACGACCGATCGGTGGCGTACCCGGAGCATCGACGATGCCGACCGTCGCCATGACGGTCGTCTCCGTCGGACCATAGGTGTTCCACAACCGGTCGCCGCCTGCCCAGCGCGCGGCCAGGTCCGCCGACAGCCGCTCGGCACCCAAGACCCACCGATCCACGCCCTCGACCTGGGCCGGATCGAGCACGCTCAGCAGGGACGGCACGATGCTCGCCGCATCAACGCCCCGCTCATTGATCATTCGGGTGAGCGCCGCCGACTCGGCGCGCTCGTGCGCGGTCGCGATGACGAGGGTGGCCCCCGACGACAACGCCACAGCGATATCGAGCACCGAGGCGTCGAAGCTGAACGAGGCGAACTGCAGGATCGCCTTACCTGGTGCCGCGCCCAGCACAGGCCTCAGCGATTCGACCAGGTTGACCATGCCGCCGTGGTGCCCCATCACACCCTTGGGACGACCCGTGGAGCCGGACGTGTAGATGACATACGCCAAGCTCGCCGCGTCCACCTCGATCCCCAGCGGCTCGGCGGACTGCTCGGCGATCAGGTCATCGAGGGAGTCGATCCGCAGGGAGGCGCCGCTGTCGGTGAGCATGAACTCCAGCCGGTCGCCGGGATATTCGGGGTCGAGCGGCACGTAGGCGGCGCCCGCCTTCCAGACGGCGACCATGGCGACCACTACATCGATCCCGCGCGGCAGGCACAGACCCACGACCGACTCACGGCCGACCCCGGAATCCCGCAGATACCGCGCCAGCCGGTTCGACCGCTCCTCAAGCTCGGCATACGTCAGCGCCGCATCACCGCACCGCAACGCCACCGCGTCCGGCGTGCGCTGCGCCCACGCCCGGATCTGCTCGGGGATCAGGACATCGGCGACCGGCGCCTGCGTGGCGTTCCAGTCCGCCACCACGGCACGCCGCTCGGCCTCGTCCAGAACCTCGACCTGGCTGACGCGCAGTTCCGGGTCGGCGGCGAGCTGTTCGAGGACCCGGACGAGGCGGTCGGACAGGGCCTGGGCGGTCGCGGTATCGAACAGATCGGTGGCGTAGAGGACCTCTCCGCCGATGCCCACGGGGACGCCGTCCTCGTCGCGGCGCTCCGACAGGGTGATCGACAGGTCGAACCGGGCGGTCTCGGCCTCCTCGCCGGGCGGCATCGGCTCCACCCGGAGCCCCGGCAGCTCCCACTGCCCCTGCCGGTCGCCCGTAGCGCTCTGGAGGGTGAACATCACCTGGAACAACGGGTGCCGATCCAGCGACCGGGTGGGACTGAGTTCGTCCACCAGCCGTTCGAAGGGCAGATCCTGATGCGCATAGGCGGCCAGATCGGTTTCGCGAACGCGCGCCAGGAGTTCCAGGAACGACGGATCCCCGCTCACGTCCGTGCGCAACACCAGCGTGTTGACGAAGAACCCCGCCAGCCCGTCCAGCGCGGCGTCACCCCGGCCCGCGACAGGCGTGCCGAGCGGGATGTCGGTGCCCGCCCCGAGCCGGGCCAGCAACGCCGCCAGCGCCGTCTGCACCACCATGAACACTGTCGCGCCGCCCCGCTGCGCCACCCGGACCAGGCCCGCGTGAGCATCCGGTCCCAAGGTCACCGGTACGGAACGGCCCCGGAAGGACGGCGAGGCGGGCCTCGGCCGGTCGGTCGGGAGCGTCAGTTCCTCCGGCAGATCGCGCAGGGCTTCGCGCCAGTAGCCGAGCTGGCCACTGATCACGCTGTCCGGGTCGTCCGGATCGCCCAGCACCTCGCGTTGCCACACCGCGTAGTCGGCGTACTGGACCGGCAGCGGCGCCCAGGCTGGCGCCCGCCCCTCCCGGCGAGCCGCGTACGCGACACCGAGATCACGTGCCAGTACCCCCAGCGACCAGCCGTCCACGGCGATGTGATGCGCCACGATCTCCAGGACGTGTTCGTGCCGGCCCAGCTCCACCAGCCGGGCCCGCCAGGGCAGGTCCTTCCGGAGATCGAAACTGCGGTCAACGTCCTCGTCGGGCCGGGTGACCTCCAGCCGGGGATGACCGGCGCGACCCGTCAGCACCCGCTGGTGCGGTTCCCCGTCGATCTCAGGAAAGGTCGTGCGCAGGCTTTCGTGCCGGTCGGCGACGTCGGCGAGGGCCGCTTCCAGCGCGGCGACGTCCAGCTCGCCGGAGATCCGCAGTACCAGCGGCAGGGTGTAGGCCGCGCCCTCGCCGGCCTCCTCCAGTCGGTTGAGGAACCACATGCGCTGCTGCCCGTACGACAGCGGCACCACGTCCGGGCGGGGCCGGGCCTCCAACGGCGGCCGGGCCTGGCTCGCGCTCGCGGTGACGGCCCTGGCGACCCCGGCGACCGTGGGCTCGGCGAACAACGCCCTGATCCCGACCTCGACCTCGAACACCGCCCGCAGGCGAGTGACGAGCCGCATGGCGAGAAGGGAATCACCGCCGAGTTCGAAGAAGGAGTGCTCCGCGCCCACCTGGTCGAGGCCGAGGACTTCGGCGAACAGGCCGCACAACACCTCTTCGGTCGCGTTCGCCGGACCACGCCCGCCCGACCGGCCACCAAAGTCCGGGGCGGGCAGGGCAGCCCGGTCGAGCTTGCCGTTCGGGGTGGTCGGTAACGCCTCCAGCACCACGAACGCCGCCGGGACCATGTACTCCGGTAACCGGTCGGCCGCGTGCTCTCGCAGCGCTCCGGTGTCGACTGAACCGTCGGCCGGGACGATGTAGGCGACGAGGCGTTTGGTGCCGGGCTGGTCCTCGCGCACCACCACCGCGACCTGGCCCACGGACGCGTGCGCGGCAAGCGCCGCCTCGATCTCGCCCAGCTCGATCCGGAACCCGCGGATCTTCACCTGGTGATCGGCCCTGCCCAAGAACTCCAGCTCACCATCGGAGGTCCATCGGGCCAGGTCACCGGTTCGATACATCCGCTCACCGGTGCCGAACGGGCAGGCCACGAACCGCTCAGCGGTCAAGCCTTGGCGCCCCAGATAACCCCGGGCCAGTTGCACACCGGCCACGTACAGCTCTCCAGCGGCGCCGACGGGTACCGGCTGCAGGAAGTCATCGAGTACCAGCATCCGGGTGTTCCACACCGGACGACCGATCGGGATGACGGTCGCGTCCTCGTCGGGCGGGCAGGCCCGGAACGTCACATCAACGGCGGTCTCTGTCGGGCCGTACAGGTTGTGCAGCTCCACCGGCAGCCGCCGGTGGAACTCGGCCACCAGCTCGGCCGGCAGCGCCTCACCGCTGCACACCACCCGCCGCAGACTCCCGCACCGCCCCGGCGCCACCTCAGGCAGGAACGCACCCAGCATCGACGGCACGAAATGCACCGTGGTGATCTGCTCCCGCTCGATCACCTCCACCAGATACGCCGGGTCCTGGTGACCGCCCGGACGCGCCATCACCAACCCGGCACCCGTGATGAGCGGCCAGAAGAACTCCCACACCGACACATCGAACCCCGACGGCGTCTTCTGCAGCACCCGATCCGAGCCGGCCAGCCCGTACTGGTCCTGCATCCACAGCAGACGATTCACGATCGCCCCGTGCGAGACCGCCACACCCTTCGGACGCCCCGTCGAACCCGACGTGTAAATCACATACGCGACGTCGTCCGCGCCAAGTCGCACCGCTGGAGGCTTCGGGGTGTTGGCAGCCGACAGGGCGTCCACCACGAAGACGTCGAAGCCCTCGGGCACGGCGTCGCGGGTCGCGTCCGTGCAGACGACGACGGCCGGACGGGCGTCGGCGAGCATGAACTCGATTCGCGCCGCCGGATAGCCCGGGTCGACCGGCACGTAACCGGCGCCCGCTTTCAGCACGCCCAGCAGCACCGCTTCCAGCTCGACGGAGCGGTCGACCACCACCCCCACCAGGTCGCCCCGGCCGACGCCACGTGCCGCCAACTCCCCCGCCACCCGATCACTGGCCGCGTCCAGCTCGGCATAGGACCAACGCACCCGCTCGTCCGCCACTGCCAACGCATCCGGCGTCCGGGCCGCCTGGTCGGCGAACAACTCCACCAACGACGCCGACGCCACCCCACGCGCGGTGTCGTTCCAACCCGACACCACGACCTTGCGTTCGTCAGCGCCCAACGCCTCCAAACGCCCCACCAGCAGCCCGGGATCAGCCGCCATCTGCTCCAGCAGCCGCACCAACCGCTCGGCCAACGTCCGCGCCAAGGGCTCATCGAACACGTCGGGGCGGTAGTCCAGCTTCAGTTCGAGCCCGTCCCCCGGCCCCACCACCAGCGACAGCGGGTAGTGGGTGGTCTCCTGGACGTCGCCTCCGGTGAAGCGCAGGCCGCCGAGGTCCGGCGGGCCCTGCTGGTCCATGGGGTAGTTCTCGAACACCAGCAGCGTGTCGAAGGTGGCGCCGGAGCCCGCGAGCCGCTGGATCTCCGCCAGACCCAGGTACTGGTGGTCGAGCAACACCGACTGCTCCGCCTGCACACCCCCCAGCAGCGCCGCCACCGTCTCACCAGGCTCCAGCGCCACTCGCACGGGGACGGTGTTGATGAACAGGCCGAGCATCTGTTCCACGCCGGGCAGATCCAGTGGACGGCCCGCGACGGTCGCGCCGAACACCACGTCACGACGCCCCGTCAGCTTGCCGACGAGCAACGCCCACCCCGCCTGCACGACCGTGTTCAGCGTCACCCCGACACCGCGGGCCAGGTCGCGCAGACCGTCTGCGAGTCGTTCACCCGCCTGGACGGTCAGGCTGGACGGCGCCACCGGGACGTCGCTCGCGGGGGCGACGAGCGTCGGCTCCTCGACTCCGGCGAGAGCCTCGCGCCAGACGGCCCGCGCGCGGTCCTTGTCCTGGCGGGCCAGCCACGCGAGGTATGCCCGGTAGGAGGTCGCCCGAGGCAGGCCGGTGGTGACGCCTCCCGCGGTGTAGACGGCCCACAGTTCGTTCATCAGGACCGGCAGGGACCAGCCGTCCAGGACGATGTGGTGGGTGGTGATGACCAGCCGGTGCCGCTCCGGCGCCAGTTTCAGCAGGAGCAGCCGGAGCAGGGGCGGGACCGCGAGGTCGAAGCGGCGGCGATGCTCCTCGGCGGCGAGGCGGACGGCCTCCGCCGACGCGGCGCCCGGCGCCCGGCCGGAC
This sequence comes from Actinomadura sp. NPDC047616, assembly GCF_040642915.1. Taxonomy (NCBI): domain Bacteria; kingdom Bacillati; phylum Actinomycetota; class Actinomycetes; order Streptosporangiales; family Thermomonosporaceae; genus Actinomadura; species Actinomadura sp. NPDC047616. The sequence continues at coordinate 2,086 of NZ_JBEYTB010000006.1, read as the reverse complement.
AGGTCGACCTCCCGCCACGGAACCCGCACGCCCCGGAAGATCACCTGGACGGGCGCGCCCGTGGCGCGCTGCCGGAAGCCGGCGCGCAGGCTCGCGTGCCGGTCGAGCAGCGCCTGCCACGACCTTCTGAGGACCTCGGTGTCCAGGGGGCCGTCAAGGTCGAGCACCCGCTGCCCGACGTACACGTCCGGGGCGTCCTCGTCGTAGACGGCGTGGAACAGCAGCCCCTCCTGCAAGGGCGACAGCGGCCACACTTCCTCCAACATGGACTCGCTCACTTCGGCCCCTTCCGCGCCATCTTCTTCGCCGTCATTTCGAATTCGTCGAGTTCGTGCTGGGAGATATCCGTCAGGGGGAAGTCGGACGGGGTGTGACCTCCGGCGTCGCCGCCGTCGGTGTGCGCGACCAGTCCGGACAGCATGGCCGCCCATGTCCCGGCCAGTTCCTCGACCGCCTCGGCGTCCAGCAGTTCTTCCGGCCAGGACAGGGTCAGGGCGAGGACGGGACCGTCCGCCAGGTCCTGGACGACGCCCGAGATCTCCAGCGTGTGCGTGGCGGCCATGCCGGGATCGACTCCGCCGTCCAGTCCCCCGAGCGGCTGCCACGGGCGGGGCTGCCGCGCGTCGGCGGTCGCGGTGAAGCGGCCGAGGTAGTTGAAGGCGATCTGCGGTGTGGGCAGGGCCGCCAGTTCGGCGGCGGTGTCCGGGTTGAGGTGGCGGAGCAGTCCGTAGCCGAGGCCGTCGGAGGGGATCGCGCGCAGTTGTTCCTTGATCCGCTTGAGCAGCCGGCCCGCGTCGGCGCCGCCGGCCCGCACGTCGGCGAGATCGATCGTTCCGGGGTCGAGTCGGACCGGATGGACGTCGGTGAACCAGCCGACGGTCCGCGACAGGTCGAGCGTCTCCGACGAGCGGCCGTGGCCTTCGACGTCGATCAGTACGCCGCCGCTGTGCCGCCGCCAGTCGGCGACAGCCGCCGTCAGCCCGGCGAGCAGGACATCGTCCACACCCGCATGGAATGCCGCCGGAACCCTGGTGAGCAGCGCCTCGGTCACCTCGGAGGACACCGACACGTCGAACCGCCGCATCCGCGCCACCACGTCGCGGGCCGGGTCCAACGGGCGCTTGCCGATCCGCGGGTCGGGGCCTTCCAGCACCGCCTTCCAGGCCGGTAGTTCAGCGACGCGTTCGGGGCCGGTCGCCTGGGCTTCGAGTTCGAGGGCCCAGCGCCTGAACGGAACCGGCACCGGTTCCAGCTCGTCGTCCGGCGCGTCGTAGGCGCCGGCGAGGTCAGGCAACAGAATCCGCCACGAGACGCCGTCCACCACGAGGTGATGGACGAGCCACAGAAGCGTGCCTTCGGCGTCGGGGCCCGCGTCGAACCAGACGAGCTGGGTCATCACCCCGGCCGCCGGATCGAGCCGGGACTCAGCCGCGCGGAGTTGCTCGTTCACCGGCTCGGCAGCCGGCACACGAAGCAGCGGCGGGTTCACCGACTCTTCGCGTTCCGGAATGACCAGCTCGGTGCCGTCGAGCCGGGCGCGCAGCACGTCATGGCGGTCCAGGACGGTCCCGACCGCGCGGGCAAGACGCTCGAAGTCGAGCCCGGCCGGGACCGACAGCAGCATCGACTGGTAGAACGCCTCGCCGCTCGACCGTTCGATCGCCTCCCGCATCACCGGCAGCAGCGGCAGCCGTCCCGTCGCCTCGACCTCGTTCGCGGCACCTTCGTCATCGGCTACGGGGACGGCCACGGCCGCCACCCCCGCCGGGGAGCGATGCTCGAACACCTGCCGGGCGGTGAACACCAGCCCCGCGCGGCGCGCCCGTGACACCAGCTGCATCGACATGATCGAGTCGCCGCCGAGGGTGAAGAAGTTGTCGTCCGCGCCGACCCGGTCGAGCCCGAGCACTTCGGCGAACAGACCGCACAGCACCTCCTCCACCGGAGTGGCCGGTGCTCTGCCGCCCGCCAGGCCCGCGAAGTCCGGAGCAGGCAGCGCCGCGCGGTCGACCTTGCCGTTCACCGTCAACGGCAACGACTCCAGCTCCAGCACCGCCGCCGGAACCATGTACTCCGGCAACCGCCC